>JAZSFL010000009.1:0-14108 GCA_045532185.1 Ruminiclostridium sp. | reverse complement strand
GGCGCGGCTTTAAGCGCGCAGCTACGCTGCGCGCACAAAAAAAGGCGGCAAAGCCGCCTTTTTTTAACTTCCATTTGCCTTTCTCCAGTCTGAATTTGAAACAAATTCCTCGATGAAAAGCTCATTTTCCTTCTGTTCCAGCGCCCTGTATTCCTCAATCTGGTGCTCTTCCAACTTTTCCAGCTTTGAAACCTCGCGGGTAGCATCTACCACAACCTGAAGCTGCGCCTCAATCTCGCGCTCCTTCATGAGAATCTGATGACGCTTCATATGAAGTTCCTGCTGCTTTGCAGAAATATAACGCTTATGAACTGATATTTCAAGAGGAGTAGTCCCCTTCTCGTACAGAGTCACCAGCTCCCGGTTGAGCCGTGCCAACTCCTCTAAAATATCTTCAAGCTCCGCTTCAAGACGGTTAAGCTCGCCTCTCAGCTCTGCAAGTCTGCCTTTTTCCGTGTCAAGGGTCTGCTCACGGTACTGTTTCAGGCGTTCAAGAGTAAAAACAAATTTTTTCAATAATTACACCACATTTATAAATTATGACACCGCTTCCTTTAAAAGTTGTATCGTTTCTTCCAGCGAAAAACTCTCGTGAGTTCCCTGGCAAAGGAAAGCGTTTATCTTGTCGATTTTGGAAATTGCCTCGTCCAGTTTCGGGTTAGTGCCAATTTTATATGCGCCGATTGAAATAAGGTCAATATTTGAATTGTACAGAGACAGCAGATTACGAAGCTCACCTGCGGCATCCTTATGTGCCTTGTCACAGATAATGGACATAAGACGGGATACGCTCGGCAGAATGTCAATAGCAGGATAGTGGTTCTGCGCCGCAATCTTTCGGGACAGAATAATATGACCGTCAATAATTCCTCGCACTGTATCCGCAATAGGCTCGTTTGTGTCGTCACCCTCTACGAGTACGGCATAAATACCCGTAATACTACCCTGCTCGAAACAGCCTGCACGTTCAAGAAGCTTAGGCATTGCCGAATAGATAGAGGGAGTATAACCACGGGCTATAGGCGGTTCGCCGACTGAAAGTCCTACCTCGCGCTTTGCCATAGCATAACGGGTCAGGTTATCCATCATTATAAGGACGTCCTTGCCCTGGCTCATGAAATATTCCGCAATAGCCGTTGCGGTCATAGGGCATTTCTCACGCATCATAGCAGGCTGGTCGGATGTAGCAACAACTACAACCGAACGCGCCATACCCTCAGGACCCAAGTCGTTTTCGATAAATTCACGTACTTCTCTGCCACGCTCGCCTACAAGAGCGATAACATTGATATCCGCCTTAACCTTTCGGGCAATCATACCCATAAGGGTACTCTTACCAACACCCGAGCCTGCGAAAATACCGATTCTCTGCCCCTTGCCAAGAGTAAGAAGTCCGTCTATGGCCTTGACTCCAAGCTCGATAGGCTCTGCGATTTTCGGTCTCGTAAGGGGATTTACAGGCTCGCCGCTTATAGAAACACTGTCCGTGTATTCAATAGGGCCGCCGCCGTCGATAGGATTGCCGATAGCGTCGATGATACGGCCGATAAGGGCTTCGCCTGTCTTGACGCGAAGCTTGTCGCCCGTATTGTCAACAATACTGCCGGGTCCGATACCCTCGATATCCGTATAGGGCATAAGCAGTACCTTTTCAGACTGGAAACCTACAACCTCGGCGTTGATATAATTCTGCATATCCTTCGAGTAGATACGGCAGACATCACCGATGCTGCATTCAGGACCGCTGGATTCGATTGTCATACCGACAATCTTCTCGATTTTACCCATGTAGCGGTAGGTATCCATAGAGGACAGTTCTTTTCTGAAGCCTTTTAAATCCATCAGCCTTCACTCTCCTCTTTAGGGGTTGTTTTTCTGCGTCTTGTAACCTTTTTCTTTACCTCTTCCATTATGTCAATGGGTGGAGCTTCCTCAGCGTCCTTTTCCGCTTCAGGCTCAGTCACGGCTGTAGTTTCGGTTTCCACAGGCGCTTCGGCGGGCTGTTTTTCCGCCTGTTCACGACGCTCCTTCAGAATTTCCGTAGGAGCCTTATCACGGTATCTTCCCTTGCCCAGCTGTTCAATCATTTTAAGCTGGGTCATAACGCCTGCATCGGTAATTTCAGTACCGTTGTCGATTATGAGCGTGCCTGAAGGCGCATCCTGAAGAATTTCAAATTCAATATTACTGCCGCCCTTGAATACTTCTTCCAGAATGCCCTCATCAACCTCGGAAACATCAGAGATATCCAGTCCCGAAAGGGTGATTTTGACATTCTTGCTGCCTCTGAAGCGTTTTCCTGCTTCCTTGAGCATTTTCATAATGACAGCCTTATCCTTTTGTTTCAGGCTGTCAAGGGTAATTTTCTGTGCAATATCAAATATTACATCAAATAAAGCGTGCTCATAGTCAAGATAAATCTGCGATTTATGCGCAACAACATCCTCGCTGAGCTGTTTAAGCTCAAGCAGGGTGTCCCTGCACTTCTTGAGGGCATTTACATATCCCTCGTCATAGCCTTTCTTATAACCGTCATCATATCCCTGCTTCATGCCTTCCGAAGCCGCTTCCTTTTTCAGGGTTTCACACTCGGCTCTCGCTTCCTCGATGGTACGATGCGCAATTTCACGGGTCTTTTCATAAACCTCCGCAGCCTTCTCCTTGGCACGGAGGATATATTCTTCCGAGTCCTTTTCATATTTCTGACGAAGCTGCTCATATTCCTCAAGAAGCTTTTCACGCTCGATTTTGGCGTCCTCCTCGCGGATGTACTCAACATCATCCTCTTCGGGCTCTATTTCAATAGGCCTTATGGGCGTTTTTACAACAGGAAGCTCCTCGACAGACAGCACTTCCTCGGGAGCAGGCTCAGGCGCACCCACAGGCTTATTTCCGTATACAGTTTTCATTTGTGAGTTGTATGAGCTGTCGCCCTGAACGGGGATATAACCATATCCCTTTCCGCCCTTGATTACTCCTGCCATAATACCTCCTGTGAGAATAAATACAAATATATCAGAAAAACGCTCTCATATGCTGTGAAAGCGTTTTTCGTCTGTTTATGCAATAATTTCGTCGCTGCCGCCCTTGGAGATTGTAAGCTTGCCTTCGTCCTCGAGACGACGGATAATGGATACGATTCTCTGCTGAGCCTCTTCAACGTCACGCATACGTACATTGTGGAGATATTCAACGTCTGTACGTGTGGATTCCTTACTACGTGTGGACATATTTGCGTAGATAACCTCGGCAACCTCTGCGGTAGAGCCCTTGATAGCAACAGCAAGGTCCTTGGGCTCGACTTCGGAGATGAATGCCTGAATGGACATGGAGTCCAGATGAACAATGTCCTCGAACACGAACATCTTCTGACGGATTTCTTCCGCAAGCTTGGGGTCGCGGAGATTGAGCTCATCGAAAATGAACTTTTCGGTAGAACGTTCAACCTTGTTGAGTACATCTGCGATGTAGTTGATACCGCCGACTTCCATACTTTCAGTTGTAACAAGGTTTGCGAACTTCTTTTCAAGTGTGGACTCAATACTCTTGATAACATCAGGGGAAGCCGCTTCCATTTTTGCAATTCTTTCAACTACCTCAATTCTGATTTCCTTGGGTAATTCAGAAAGAATAGCCGAAGCCTGCTCGCTTCTCGCATAGGACAGAATGAGAGCGATCGTCTGAGGATGCTCGTTCTGCACAATAGCAAGTAAGTTCTTATAGTCTGCTCGTCTTACAAACGCAAACGCCTTTGTCTTGAGCTGCTTTGTGATTTTTTCAAATAAAGCTGCAGCCGCCTGCTGACCGAATGCCTTTTCAAGGATTTCACGGGCATATTCAACACCACCCTCGGAAATTACCTTCTGTGTAAGGCATATCTCATAGAAATCGTTAAGCACCTCGTCAACCACTTCCATGGGCCAGTAGTCCATTTTGGCAACTTCCAGGGTCATCTTTTCGATTTCATCATCAGTGAAAAATTTAAAAACCTGGGAAGCGTTTTCCGTACCAAGTGCGGAAATAACCATTGCCGCCTTCTGCATGGTAGTTGCGCTTGCTGTATTCTGCGTCTGGTCTGCCACTTTGCTTCCACTCCTTCTTAATTACTTAATTAATAGTCTTGTGCGTTGCCGCCTTTTGCAATGTCCTGCAAATCACTATGTCTCTTGACGGCGGCATATTTCACGGGTTGCACCGAATGGCTAGCCCTCCGGGCTCGCCATTGGCATTTTTCGCTCCGCGAAAAATGCCCCTGCGCTCGCTTCGCTCGCGCCCTTTATACTTCGCCGCAACACCATATCCCCGCCGTTACACTGCCTCCGATAAATCGCAAGGCCGTAAAAGGCGGGAACTTCCTGCGGGCGTTGCCCGCTATTCTTCATTTCTCATCCATGTGCGGATAAGCTGTGCAACAATTTCAGGGTTGGTCTTGGAGAATTCGCGGATTTCGCGTTTGAGAATAGCTTCGCGGGTTTCTTCTCCGTCGTCTTCTGTAAGACTTCTGATTTCAAAGTCTTCGGGAGCTTCTTCGTAATATGCTTCACGCTTTGCTTCTGCTTCATAATCAACAGGAGTCGCAGGGTTTGGATGAAGTGTAGCAGCCATAGCACCCTCTCTTCTCGCCTTTGCACGCTTCTTGCCCGAGCCGGATGCCACAAGTGCGATAACCAGCAGAACAACAAGCAGAATGCCAAGTGCGATAATTGCAAATATAAGTGTGTTTTTCTGTCCTGAAACAATAACAGTACCGTCTCCGCCGAGACCATCTGAACCGCCTGTGCTGTCCAGCATGAAGGGAGAAGCCATGAAGCTTACCTTTTCAAAGTCTGCGCCGATAGCGTTGGCGATAACACCCTGCCACTGTTCGATTTCCGCCTGCGAAAGACCTGTCGCATCAACAACTACCGTAGCGGAAATATTGTCGTAGCTGTAACCGTCCTTTTCAACTTGTCTGATTTCTTCGTTTACAAGATAGTTTATCTGCTTCTGCCATTCGTAGTAGAATTCGTCGCCCTCGCCTACTTCAAGTGTAGGATAATCGGGAGAAATATCCGCGTCAACGGTTGTGCCTACAAGACCACCCTCGGTCGCAACACCGCCGCCTGCGGAAACGTAGTTTTCATCGGAAACCATACCGCCGCGGTTGCCTTCTTCGTCAACGGATGGAGTATATTCGGTGGACTGCATAACCTCACTGTCGTAGTTGAGCTGTACGTCAACACCTACACGGTAGTCAGAGAATACGCCGTCGAAAATTTCTTCAAGCTTATCCTTGAGGATTTCGGTAATGGAGTTCTGTACCTCAAGACGCTTGTAGTAAAGCTCGATTTCTTCATCGTTGTCAACCACGAGCACGGGCATATCATCATAGGAAAGCAGATTTCCCGCACCGTCCGTTACTGCGATATTCTCCTCTTCAAGACCGGGAACCGCAGTTCTTACAAGGTTGTAAATACCCTTTATCGTCTCGTTGGTAAGCTCCTTGCTGACCTGCAGAAGCACCGACGCTGACGGTTCCTCCCTGCTGCCGCCGATGACATAATCGTTGGTTTCAGGAATGCTGAGAATAACAACTGCTGAATCAACGCCGTCAAACATTGCAAGGGTTGCACGGAGATTTTCCTGAAGCTGCTGCTTCTCCAGCACACGCTTGTCGGACTCGGTAGAGAATAAATCCTTACCATTCTGCCACAAATCGTAGTTGAAGGTTGATTTCGGGTAACCCATTATGCTCAGCTGAACACGTAAGTTTTCAACCTCGCCCTTGGGCACAACGATATCGCCGTTACTGTCATATGTAACCTCGGTAGCTCCCAGGTCATTCTGCACAATTGCGAGGATTTCTGCAGCCTCCTCGGGACTTGCACCCGGATATAAAACGGCATAGTCCGTGCGTGTCGCAAGAACAATGGCGATAATCGCCGATATTACAACAACGCCCAGTACGGAGAAGAAAATAATATGTCCCTTTCTGCCGATGTCTGTCCATTTGGTTTTAACGCTGCCCAGTATTTTGTTCAGCGTCTCTTTTACTTTATCCATTTATATGCTCCCTGATTTTATTTGAGGAATAATCAGATACTCATTCTCATAATTTCGTTATATGCGTCAACTGCCGCATTCTTTACATTGACAAGCAGCTGTGTGGCAAGCTCAGCCTTTGTAATGTTTATCTGAAGCTGTTCAAGGCTGTCGGTATCGCCCAGCATCAGGTTCATCATATCCTCGGTCTTTACTGCCTGCGCTTCCGCCGCATTGTCCCACAGCGATGTCATAGCATCAAGGAATGTGGGTTCGGAAGTCTCCTCCGCCTTCGGAGCTGTTTCCTCATTCTGAATTATACTCTCAAGAGGCTGAAGAGGTGTGATATTTGAATTTAAGGGGACTATAAACATAAAACGTTCCTTTCAACTGAAAAGCTTACTGTCCGATGGTAAGTGCCTTTGCGGCAAGTGCCTTAAGGCTGTTGAAAATTGTAAGATTTGCTGTATAGGACTGTGTAGCCGCAAGCATATCAATCTGTTCCTCCGCAACGTCAACGTTGGGCAGATAATAATAACCGTCCTCATCTGCGTCAGGGTGGGAGGGGTCATAGACAGGAGTGGGGGGTGTGGGATCCTCCACGATTTCCGTAAGAAGAACACCCTCGCCTGTTGTCTTGTCAGGCTTTCCTGCAAGAGGCTTGAGCTCGTTAAGGCGCTCTGCCACCATTGAACGGAAATCAATAAGACTGTCTCTGTCCGTTTCATGGGAAACATTCTCGGAAAACACCACATTCTGTCTTATGTAAGGGCCGCCTTCAGCGGTACGTGTTGTTTCTGCGTTTGCAACGTTCTGTGCGATTACGTCAGCTCTTGTACGCTGTGCAATCATACCAGAAACGGCAACATCAAGATTACTTAAAAAAGCCATAGCCTATCCTTTCTGAATTACTGGCGTGACATTGCTGTACGCATCATATTGAATTCGGAGTTCATCTGCTTGATAATAGCTTCATACTGAATAGCATTCTTTGCAAAAAGCGCCTGCTGTGTGTCAGCATCAACGTTGTTGCCGTCAGGCTGGTCCTTGGTGTTGTCGTCAACATACACCGTTGACTCAAGCTCAAGTCTTTTCTTTCCCGTAGGAACGCCCTCGCTGTTCATCTGTTCCTTGAGGACGCCTGCAAAATAAAGATACTTGCACTTGTAGTCGGGGGTATCCTGATTAGCGATATTGTGAGCAATAATGTTCTGCTGCTGACTTAAAAGATTTATTCCCTGTTCCATAATGCGGAACGAGGTATAATCGAACAATGCCATATGCGCGCCTCCTGTGTGTTAAGGACAGAATATTACATCAATATATAGATATAATATTATATTTTAATTATACATATAGTATTATACTACACTTTAAAACGTTTTTCAATGGTTTTCACAAATTTTTTTCCTGTTTTGACAAAAAATCTCACAACCCGACATAATCAGGCTGTGAGATTGCGTATTTTCACATGTAAACCGGTATTTTCTTCCATTTTTGATACCATATTTTTCAAACCCTGCCGTTTCGACAGAACATAGCTTCAAAAGAAGCAGAAATCTGCCACGGCGCTTCGCCGTTAGTTTTTTCAGCAAAGCAGTTCTGCAAACCCTGCCGTCCCGTATGTTCAGGCTTTCCGTAACATTTTAAAAGGCAGGAGCCTGCTACGGCGCTTCGCCGTTACTGTTTGTCGCGATCGACTACGTTGTACCCCTGCCGTTATACCTGTGCAGATTTTGCAGAACATTGTAAAAGGCAGGAACCTGCTACGGCGCTTCGCCGTCACCATTTGCGGCTGTAGTTGAAATCTTCGGGCATTACCCTGGGTTTTGCCTTACGGCGGATAAAATCCGCCTCCTTGAAAACATATGGCTTCGGTGCCGGAATTTCCTCGAACCTTGCCCTGCCTTCATTAATGGCCCGGCACAGACGCTGCGGATTTCCGAAAACCGCAGGAATACGCAGAGTCTCCAGACATTCAAAGCCGCTTTCATTCAGCAGTTCCCTGTCGAACAGAATTTCTCCGTCCTTTACATGATATCCCAGATTATCACTGTTCATGCAGTAGTGACGTATCTTACCCGTCAGAACTACATCCTTTCCGTTTTTTGCAACCTCCGCTCCCGTTACAGACTTAAAAGGAATGCAGTAAATGTCGCGTATAACGGTCTTTTCGCCCGCCACACGGTATTCACCCGCATAGGAACTGTAAATAACGGTTTTGAGCTGAATGTCAACATATGTATAACGGCTGCGGCGGCTTATCATACGCTCCGAAATCATTGCCGCACCGAAACAAACAAGCATACCAAGCAGAATTGCTCCGCAGATTATGGCAAACATCTGAAAAATAACTTCATCGTTTCCCGCTGTAAGGAAATTGAAGAACATCACGATAAAAGCGGCAATGCATATTTCCGCACAGAAGCATGCTGTTAAAAGTATTATACGGCGAGCTATTCTCCGTAGCTTTGCCGGCGAAAAATGATAAAACCAACGCATGAACCGCCCTCCCTGTCGTTATTTTTTTCAGTATATCACAAAACAGGCCGAATTGTCAAAATTCCCACCGTTTTCGTGAAACTGCATAAAACAAATCATTCTTTAAAGTCTTTTAAAAGCAAAAATTTGTGCAGAGTGCCAATTCTTATAGCACACCTGCCGTTTTTTCACGGTTCGGGGAAAATTTTTGCTATGTGCTATTGACTTTTTTGTGCAATTTAATGTATAATTAATAATAAGCGGTTCCTGCATTTTTTCTTTTCGGCAGGACTTATCCTGGGTGAAAAGGAGGAATGTGTATGCTTGATAGGGATAAGATTTATAAAATCGAAGTAACTTCTCCGGGCGGACGAAAGCTTGCCGTTGCGGAAAAGGATCAGTTCTCATTCCCCCGTTTCTATATCGACGATATGCCCGTTACAAACATAATTATCATGAAGGGCAGGCGCTATCCCGAACTTGACAGGGATCAGGCAATATACGTCATAACGTATATGAAGAACGGCGACCGCATACGCTATCCCGCTTCAGTGAGAATGTCCCTGTGCGACCAGCTGAATGTTCAGCTGAGAAGCGACTACGGCACCCTGATGGAGGAACGGCGCAGGTACTTCAAGGTTGATTCGGATATTGAGTGCGAGGTTCTTGGGTATATCCGCGATGATAACTACGTTGAATTCAATAAACCCATGCCGGGCGTCATAAAGAACATCAGTATAGGCGGTGTTTATCTGGACTGCGAGGACGTCAGCTTTTCCCCCCACGATATTGTCAATCTCAGTTTCTTCGTAGAGGGAAACCCCGTGGATATATATGCCGAGGTGCTGAGAGTACAGCGTGTGAACGGAACAATAGACGGCTACGGTTGTCAGTTCCAGAACGTAGATCAGAACCAGGAAGAAATCTTCGGTCATTTTGTCTACACGATTCAGCTCCAGAAGCGTATAGAGGAACAGGAAAAGGAAGAAATGCGCGAAGAGGCCCTTATGCGCGTAAAGGATTCCGAGGTCAATACATAAACTCGAAGCTGCGGCTTCTTTAGACAGTCATAACTGCCAAATAAAATATATCATCCGACGGAAGGTCCGTCGGGAAAGGAATGGTTTTCAAATGAACATTAAGGTTAAAACAGCGTTGCGTGTTGTCCTGATAGGTGTAACGGTACTTCCGCTTATCCTTCTCATGGTTGTTGCGGGACTGAATATCTTCAGTTTTGCAAACAGCACTATTGTTTCCGAGACGGGTGTTTCGGGATATGCTCACAGCGCAGGCGTAATCAACATTCTTGATAGCTATCTCAGTGATGCAAGAGCACTTTCGGCTGTGCCCTCTGTGGATAAGGCTATATCCGACCCCAACTCGGTAAAGGATGAAATCTCTGAAATCCGTGACAATTATAAGGCAAACCGCGTAAATATCCTTGATATTGTTATTACAGACGATGAAGGTGTTATTGTAACAGACGGAATCGGCTCTTCTTCAGGCACTCACTTCTTTGCATACAGCGAGGAATGGAACAACAGACAGGGCGCTTTCGTTTCCGACATCTACACAGCAAACGCTGAGTACGGTAAGGACCTTTTCGTAACTACTGCAATGACAGCAGGCGGCAGCGGCTACGTTTCCTGCGTAGTTGATTTAGCTCCTGTTACAAGCTACATAGCAGGTTGCAAATACCTCGACTACGGTGCGCTTGTTGTTTCTGACGGCACAAAGATTATCGGCAACGGTGGTGTTGCCGACCTCTCCGCTTCCGGTATTGCAGACGGACTCAAGAACAAGATTCCTTCCATGAGTACCGAATCCTTTGATTCCAACTATAAGGAAATCAACGATTACGGCTATCTCGGTGCATACGGTAAGGTTACAGGCAGTGACTGGGTATGGGTTTCCCTTTTTGCTTCCTCCAGAGCTACCGAAGCTATTCTCCCTGTTTTCCTGGTAGGTCTTATTATTCTTGTTGCTCTTGCACTTATCTGTGTTCTCGTCATGATCCTTATGACAAGAAAGGTTATCAATCCTCTTACAGACATGATTGCAACAATGAAGGATATCAACGAAGGTAACCATTCTGAACGTATCAACACCAAGGAAATGGGTAAGGAATTCGCAAGAATGGGTAACACCTTCAACGACCTTATGGATGACGCTCTCTTAAGTGATGAGCTTCACAGAACAGTATCCAACCTTTCCGACAATATGCTGTTTGAATACGACTTCGTCAAGGAATCCATGTTCGTATCCGACAACTTCAAGGAAAAGTTCTCTCTCGATTATGCAAGTGCTACTGTAAACAACAGTAAGTTCATTGATTCTCTCATGAACGAAGATGACTCCGATCGCTACAAGAAGGATATCAACACCCTTCTTAAAACAAAGGAAGATATCGGCGGCGAATATCAGCTCAAGGATGCTACAGGTCAGGATATCTGGGTAGCTATGAAGGCTCACTGTGTAACAGACCGTCTCGGTGAAATCATCCGTGTAATCGGTGTCCTCACTGACATCAACCAGGAAAAGAATGCAGCTCTCAAGCTGGCAGAGCGTGCAAGCTACGACTTCCTCTCACAGCTCTACAACAGAAACACATTTGAACGTGAATTCCAGGCAGAACTTGAAAGAAACCAGAACCAGAAGGTTGCAGCATTGTTCCTTGACGTCGATGACTTCAAGTTCATCAACGACCGTTACAGTCATGCTGTAGGTGACGAAGTAATCAAGTATGTTGCAGATGTTATCAAGAACAGAGCCGGCGAAACCGGCTTTGCAGGACGTTTCGGCGGTGACGAATTCGTACTCTGTATCTCCGATCCCAAGATGATTGAAAACCTTGAAGTTCTTTCCTACGATATCATCGAAGATCTTTACAGCGGCTACTACTCAGAGTCTGTTGACGCAACTCTCAATATCAAGGCAAGTATCGGTATCGCCGTTTACCCCGACCACGGCACAGACGGAAGAACCCTTATTGCCTGCTCCGATACAGCTATGTACTTTGTTAAGAAGAACGGTAAGGCTAACTACCATATCTACGATCCTTCCGACGAAGAAACAACACAGGGTGCACACACACTTTAATTATAGCTTAACATCAACACCCGCCGCACATAAAGTATGTGCGGCGGTGACTTTTATAAAAAAGATAAACCATAACGGAGGAAAAAATGGCGAAAGTAATTGCTGTTACAAATCAGAAAGGCGGCGTCGGCAAAACCACAACCTGCGCTTCACTATGCGGCTGCCTTGCGGCTCTGGGAAAAAAGGTGCTTGCCATAGATCTTGACCCTCAGGGAAATTTCAGCTTCAGTCTGGGTACTGATGCAGATGACGGCTACACAATATACGATGTTTTCAAGGGCAATGCGGATATTTATGATACCGTGCGCCATTGCAGCTGTTGTGATGTTATTCCCGCAAATATCCTGCTTTCGGGTGTTGAGCTTGAGCTTACTTCCGTGGGCAGAGAGTATATTTTAAAAGAGCACCTCGCTACAATTGCAGGAAGCTATGATTATGTTATTATCGATACTCCTCCTGCGCTTTCAATCCTGACTATCAATGCCTATAACGCGGCAAATTATCTGATTATTCCCATGATTGCGGAAATCCTTTCGCTGCAGGGTATTGCCCAGCTTAAGGAGACAATCTTTGCCGTAAAGAAATATTATAACAAGTCTCTTGAAATCCGCGGTATTCTTCTGAACAAGTACAATCCCCGCCTTATTCTTACAAAAGAGGTTGAGGAGCTGGCAAATATCATTGCAGAGCAGCTTGACACGGATGTTTTCGAGCAGAAGATTTCAGGTAGCGTAATTCTTGCAGAAGCCCCCGCCCACGCAAAGACAATCTATGAATACGCTCCCCGTTCCAAAGCAGCAAGAGAATATATGAACCTTACATATGAGATTTTAGGCATCGAAAAGCCGAAAACCACCGAAAAGAAGCTGGGAAGAGGCAGACCCAGAAAACAGCGGAGGCCTGATGAAGAATGAGGAGCGCAAAGACCGATAAAATCCTTAACCTCATAGGCGGTGAACAGTCCGAAACAACAAATCCCCTGCTCCGTATTCCCGAAGCAGAAGAAATTCCCGTTATTTTTAAAAAGACTACCCCCGGCACTCAGCTTATAAATGTGGTATTTCTGCTTCTTAACGAGCAGCTGGGTACGGTCATGGAACGGTTTCATTGCTGCACCTGCGAAAAATGCGCCGCAGCGGTGATCCTTGAGGTGATGAAGCGATATCCGCCGATTATCGTAAAGGTAAAACGTAAAAGCGATGCGGACGAAGTGAACAGGCTTGCCGCCGAGCACCGATCAGAGATAATTTCCGCTCTGACAAAGGCGGTAATTACCGTTAAGGCGAATCCACCGCATAAGTCTGCGAATAATAATAAAACCTGAAAAGCTATGCTTTTCAGGTTTTTTTGTTTATAATGTAAGTATTCAAAAGGCGCTTCGCCGCTTACTCGTCATCCTTCTTGAACGCTTCGTTCTCTGCCCAGAGATTCTCCAGGGCAACCAGCGTTGTATCAAGCTGGGGACGGCAGCGCATACCAACCGCCACAAGCAAGGCATTTATAAGGCTCAAAGGTGCTACAAGACTGTCTGCAAAGCTTACCATATCGCTCTTTGCCAGAAGCAGTTCATCTGCATATTCCGCAAGAGGCGAGGTCATACTGTCAGTAATGGCAATAATATCCGCACCCTGGTTTTTGGCATAAGCGGTAGCTGTAATTGTATTCTTCGAATAACGGGGAAATGAAAGAGAAATCATAACGTCTTTTTCGCAGATACGGATGAGGCTTTTCAGAATACCGCTTGAATTTATTGGTGTAACGTAAATTACATTTTCAAATGCAAGGCTCAGATAATTATGAAGGAAGCGCGAAAGAATATCACTGCTCATAGCACCGAAAATATATATCTTTTCCGCCGCAACAATCTTATCAACCGCACGGTTGAAGCTTTCCTCGGAAACATTTTCAAGAGTTGTACGGATACGGTCCATATCCTGAGTCAGTACGTTTTTGATAAGGTTTTCTCCTGCAAGACGGTCGCTTGCGATATCCAGTCTCTGAAGGGTTGTGAGTCGGTTCTTGCTGTAATTCTGAAGAGCCTTCTGCATTTCGGGGTAACCCTCAAAGCCCATTTCGATTGCAAAACGCACAACTGTACTTTCACTGACATTTACCGCCGCACCCAGCTTTGCAGCAGTCATAAAGGCCGCCTTTTCGTAGTGATTTATAATAAAATCAGCCAGATAACGCTGGCTCTTTGAAAATTCGGGAATACGGCTTTCGATGTCCGCAAGAAGATTATTATTCATCTTCTGAATCCTCCTGTTTCTTTATTGCTCTACTGTGGTATATTATACTACAATACGGCAAAAAATGCAAGAGATTTTTTGAAATCCTGCAAAATTTTACCGATAATTACCACCCTTGATTTTTACTGCGGAGAATGATATAATAGTATAGAAATATTTTACGTCAGTATCGGGTTACTGCACTCAGTCGGTGCGCCGCACCCGTTTTATGCGGCTTCACCGCATAAAACACGCCCAGGGGCGGCAAAGCCGCCCCTG
>JAZSFL010000036.1:0-76168 GCA_045532185.1 Ruminiclostridium sp. | reverse complement strand
AGCGCTCCATTAGCTCGTAAATACAATCTTCCAGCTTCCACATCTTGCCGTTTGTTCATCTTCCGTAGCTTGGCGGGTCGAGAATAATACCGTCGTATTTTCTTCCGCGGCGGATTTCTCTGCCGAGGAATTTCATAGCGTCGTCAACTATCCAGCGTATAGGTTTATCGGAAAGTCCGCTGAGGCGAGCGTTTTCCTTGCCCCAGTCAACCATCCCCTTGACGGCGTCAAGGTGACAAACCTTCGCGCCTGCGTTTGCGCAGGCAAGTGTTGCACCGCCTGTATACGCGAAAAGGTTAAGAACGTTTATTTCGCGTCCAGCACCTCTTATAAGCTTATCACAATAGTCCCAGTTTACGGCCTGTTCGGGGAAAAGTCCCGTATGCTTAAAGCCTGTGGGTTTTACCATAAAGGTAAGGTCTCCGTATTTGATTGTCCAGCTTTCGCCGAATTTTTTACGATAGTCCCAGGAGCCGCCGCCTGTATTGGAACGGTTATACTTAGCGTGAGCCGACGCCCATTCAGGGGAAGGAGAGGGGTTTTCCCAGATAATCTGTGGGTCGGGTCGGATAAGAGTTATATCGCCCCAGCGTTCGAGACGTTCGCCTTTTGATGTATCAATAAGGCAGTAATCCTGCCATTTGTCTGCAATTCTCATTTTGTTATTCCTTGTTGTTTTTATAGTTGAAATGGTTCTACAATACCTGCCAGAACGTCCAGAAAAGCTTCTTCGCCGATAGTATTAAGCTTGAAAAGTACAGCCTGACTGCCGCCCGAAGTAATAGCGCTCAGAAAGATTCGTCCGTCTGCTTCATAGAGGGTTACATTGAGGCTTACCCGATTATCACCGAACATACTGTAGCGTTCGTAGACAAGTACGGTACAGCGGGAACTTTCCGAATAAAAGACGGATTCGTCCTCCTTGGTTGCGCTTATGCTTGAGTTTACAACGCCGTGATCAATGGTGTTTACTATAGTGTTGAAATCGCCTCTTAATTCGCATTCAAGCTTAGCCATAGCAATTCTCCTCTCAGCAGAGCTGTTCTCTTACAACATCCGCAATCTTATTTGTCCAGTAATCAACATCCTCTGCACTTTTGCCTTCCAGCATTACACGTACAAGGGGCTCTGTTCCGCTTTCTCTTACAAGCACTCTGCCGCTGTCGCCCATGGCATTTTCGGCGTTCTTTATGGCTGTGAGGATCGCCTCGTTCTTGTTCCATTTGTTCTTGCCTGCTTCGGTGATCTTTACGTTCACAAGCAGCTGAGGATAATCCTCAATACCTGCTGTAAGCTGTGAAAGGGGAGCCTTTACCTCGTTCATCATCGTAATAAGCTGAACTGCGGTAAGCTGTCCGTCGCCTGTGGTTGCGTAGTCCAGGAAAATAATGTGACCTGACTGCTCGCCGCCGATATTGTATCCGCTTTTCAGCATCTCTTCAAGCACGTATCTGTCACCTACGGCTGTGCAGACGGTGCTTAAATTGTTGTTCTTCATGTAGGTATGGAAACCGAGGTTGCTCATAACTGTAACAACTGCTGTGTCGTTCCTGAGCTGACCCTTGTCACGCATATACTTTGAAATAATAGCAATAAGCTTGTCGCCGTCGACAACCTTGCCTTTTTCGTCTACGGCAAGACATCTGTCTGCATCACCGTCGAATGCAACCGCTAAATCGTAGCCGCCCTGTACCACCTTTTCGCAGAGTTTTTCCACGTGTGTAGAGCCGCAGTTTTCGTTGATATTGCAGCCGTCGGGTTCATCATACATAAGGTCAAAATCAACGTTAAGACGTGTAAATAAATCCTTTGCGGTAGCGCTTGCACTGCCGTTGGCACAGTCAACCAGCACTTTAAGCTTCTTTACGGATAAATCTGAGGTGGAAAGAAGGTGCTTCACATAGTCGTCTGCGGCATTTTCCGCGCGCTTGACTCTGCCCACCTGACAGCCCTCGCATAGGGTGATTTTTTCGGGAGTGTCGAGGATAAGCGCCTCGATTTCGTTTTCAACCTCGTCGGGAAGCTTGAATCCTGAGTCGGAGAAAAGCTTGATGCCATTGTATTCAACACTGTTGTGGGAAGCGGAAATCATCACACCTGCGTCAGCGTCATAGTATTTTACAAGATAAGCTACCGCGGGGGTAGGAACGATTCCCAACAGCTCCACATCTGCACCTACAGACATAATTCCCGCCATAAGTGCGGCTTCGAGAATGTCCGAAGAAACACGGGTGTCCTTTCCGATAAGGATTTTTGCTCTTCCGCCGTTTTTCTTCTGCTTTGTAAGTACAATTGCTGCCGCCTTACCGATATTCATAGCTGTCTCGCAGCTGAGCTCGGTGATTGCAACACCTCTTGCGCCGTCTGTTCCGAATAATCTGCCCATTATATGTTTTTACCTTTCATTTTTTCTTTAATATATGCTTTCTCTCTGAATTTTGTTACTCAAATCTCTGTTGACCCTGCTGTTCAAGACCTAAATGCTGATATGCAAGTGCGGTTGCCATTCTTCCTCTGGGCGTTCTTGAAATAAATCCCAGCTGCATTAAAAACGGTTCGCAGACGTCTTCCAGTGTAACCGCTTCTTCGCCGAGTGCCGAAGCCAGCGTTTCAAGTCCCACGGGACCGCCGTTATAGCCTTTTATAATCATAGTCAGCATTCTTCTGTCAAGGCTGTCAAGGCCTAATTTATCTATTTCAAGCCTGTCTAGGGCAATATCCGCAAGCTCCTTTGTAATCTTGCCGTCGCCCATAACCTCCGCAAAGTCCCTTACACGCTTTAAAAGCCTGTTTGCAATTCTGGGAGTACCTCTCGAGCGGCCTGCGAGCTCTCTTGCGCCGTCCTTCTGTGTAGGCACCGAAAGAATAACCGATGAACGCATAATAATGTCGCACAGCTGTTCTTCCGAATAAAGCTCAAGTCTCTGTATTACGCCGAAACGGTCACGGAGCGGACCTGTAAGCTGTCCCGCACGGGTGGTAGCGCCAACGAGGGTGAATTTCGGCAGGTCAATTCTGATTGACTGCGCCGAGGGGCCCTTACCGATGATGATATCCAGAACATAGTCCTCCATCGCTGGATAAAGCACTTCTTCAACCTGACGGGAAAGACGGTGGATTTCGTCAATGAACAACACATCGCCGTCCTTCAGGTTTGTCAGCAGCGCCGCAAGGTCGCCGGGCTTTTCAATTGCAGGACCTGATGTGATTTTGATATTTACGCCCATCTCGTTTGCGATAATTCCCGCAAGAGTGGTCTTGCCCAGTCCGGGAGGACCGTACAGAAGCACATGGTCAAGGGCTTCATTACGCGCCTTTGCCGCTTCTATGAAAATCTTGAGATTTTCCTTTACCTTGTCCTGTCCGATATACTCGGTGAGCATTTTCGGACGAAGACTGTACTCTATATCAACATCTTCAGGTCTGAAAGACGGCTCGGCAATACGCTCGTAAGCCTGTTCATTACCGCCTGAATTTCTGCTTGTTTCAATCACAGTTTATTTTCCTTTCTCATAAGCTGCTTAATTTCTTTAAGCCTTCCTTCACAAGGTCGCCCACAGGCATATCAGGTGAAAGTCCTGCGAGAGCCTTCTGTGCCTGCTGGTTGGAGAAGCCGAGGACTACCAGTGCGGAAACCGCCTCGTTCATGTTGTTGCCCATAACGGTACTTGTCTGTGAAAGTTCGGCATAGCTTTCCGCAGGAATATTTGTGTCCTGCTTTGCAATCTTGTCTTTGAGTTCAAGAATAATTCTGTCGGCAATCTTCTTGCCGATACCCTGTGAACGGGTAAGTACCTTGCTGTCACCGCCTGCAACGCATAATGCGAAGCCCTGAGGGGATAAATCGGAAAGAATGGAGAGTGCTGCCTTGGGGCCTACACCCGAAACAGAGGTCAGCATCTTGTAGCAGTTAAGCTCCGCAGTATCCGCAAAGCCGAACAGTTCTACCGCGTCCTCACGGACGTTCATGTGTGTGTAAAGAAACGCTTCCTCGCCCACTGCAAGCTGTGACAGGGTATAAGCCGTGGTACGGCAGGCATAGCCCACGCCGCCGCATTCGATAACGGCAAGGTTAGGCTCCATAAATGTGATTTTTCCTCTTAAGCTGTATATCATATCAAAACCTCTTATCTGTAATTGCTGAGCTGTGAATTATAGCTGTGCGCGTGGCATATTGCGATAGCCAGCGCATCTGCGGTATCGTCGGGCTTGGGTATTTCGGGAAGCTTCAGAATCCGTGTGGTCATTTCCTGAACCTGTTTCTTTACTGCTTTTCCGTAGCCTGTAACCGACTGCTTTACCTGTAAAGGAGTATATTCAAAAATTTCAATATTCCTCTGCCGCGCCGCAAGAAGAACAATCCCTCGTGCCTGAGCTACGTCAATAGCGGTTTTCTGGTTGCTGGTGAAATAAAGCCGCTCAATCGCCAGAAAATCGGGTCTGAACTTGTCCAGAATGTAGCAGAGGTCGTTGTAGATTTCCAGAAGTCTGGAGTTGAAATCCATATCTGCAGGAGTGGTAACAGCGCCGTAGTCCACAACCTGAAACTGAGCGCGGTTATATTCAAGTATTCCGAAACCCACTATGGCATACCCGGGGTCAATACCGATAATTCTCACGCTCTCACCTCCGTATGAGTCAATATAATATTATACCATAATTTATATATAATTGCAATATTTGCGGTGATTTTTCCTGACGAAAATTACAGAGAACAACTTCATTTTTTGTAGAATCTGACTAAATGATTTCAAGCTTCTTCATAAGTCTGTAAAGTCTGCCTGTGGGAAGCCCCATAACGTTGTAGTAGTCTCCGTCAATGCCCTCTACAAGAAGAGCCCCCTTATCCTGGATGCCATAAGCTCCGGCCTTGTCAAAAGGCTCGCCTGAATCGGTGTAATCTTCGATTTCCTTTTCGGTAAGAGGGAAGAATCTGACCTTTGTTTCTTCGGTAAAGCTGTGAATTTCACCGTTCTTTACAACTGCCACTCCTGTAAAAACGCTGTGGCTTGTGCCCGAAAGCATGGACAGCATACGGATAGCGTCGTCCCTGTCCTTCGGCTTTCCGAGAATTTCTCCGTTTGCTGCAACTACCGTATCCGAGCCGATAACCGTATCGTCAGGGTGTGAAGCGGCAATTTCCTGTGCTTTCTGCTCCGCCAGTCTGCGTACGAACATATCGGGGGAAAGCGCAGGGTCAGCGTTTTCCTCGCCTGCGGCAGGGATTATTTCAAAGTCTGTTGTTATAAGGGAAAGAAGCTCTTTTCTTCTGGGTGATTTACTTGCAAGAATCAGCATGATTTTTCGTCCTTTCAGTGAGTATTAATCAACATTTTATTTTACCATATTTTCTGTATGCTGTCAAACAAAAAAACGGTTTAAAAATATTGCAAAAAAATAAAAAATATGTTATAATATCTTGATATGTTTAAAATTCAACCAATAACAGGAGGCAAAACCTTGGCAGACAGAGATTATCTTTCCGAAATACGCAATTTCTGCATAATTGCACATATAGACCACGGCAAATCCACCCTTGCCGACAGAATTCTGGAGCAGACCGAAACGGTTGCACACCGTGATATGGAGGAACAGCTTCTTGACAATATGGAACTTGAGCGTGAGCGTGGAATCACCATCAAGGCGCGTGCCGTAAGACTCAATTACAAGGCTCAGGACGGCAACACCTATGCCTTCAACCTTATCGACACTCCCGGCCACGTTGACTTCAACTACGAGGTTTCCCGTTCTCTCAATGCCTGCGAGGGTGCAATCCTTATTGTAGACGCTTCACAGGGTATTGAAGCGCAGACCCTCGCAAACACCTATCTTGCAATTGAGCAGGATTTAGAGGTTGTACCCGTAATCAATAAGATTGACCTTCCCTCTGCGAGACCTGACGAGGTGAAGAATGAAATCGAGGATGTTATCGGTATTCCTGCCGATGAAGCACCTCTTATTTCCGCAAAAATGGGCATCAATATCGAAGCGGTAATGGAGCAGATTGTAAAGGCAATCCCTGCTCCCAAGGGTGATCCCGACGCACCTCTCAAGGCACTCATTTTCGACAGCTACTACGACAGCTACAAGGGTGTTATCGTATACGTACGTATCAAGGAAGGTACTCTTCGTGTAGGCGATAAAATCCGCATGATGGCAACAGGTGCTGAGTTCCAGGTTGTTGAGCTTGGCTATATGGGTGCTACAAGCCTTAATTCCACAGGCGAATTAAAAGCGGGCGAGGTAGGTTATATCGCCGCTTCTATCAAGTCCATCGGCGATACCAAGGTAGGCGACACCGTAACAACTGCGGACAACCCTGCGGCAGAGCCCTTAGAGGGCTACCGCAACGTAAACCCTATGGTGTTCAGCGGTATCTATCCTGCTGACGGCGCAAAGTACGGGGATTTACGAGATGCGCTCGAAAGATTACAGCTTAATGACGCTTCTCTTACATTCGAGCCTGAAACCTCCATTGCTCTCGGCTTCGGATTCCGCTGCGGTTTCTTAGGGCTCCTGCATATGGATATTATTCAGGAACGTCTTGAACGTGAATATAATCTTGACCTTGTTACAACCGCTCCCTCGGTAGTTTATAAAATCGAAAAGATGGACGGCGAAACCGTATTTATCGACAACCCTACAAATTATCCCGACCCTGCGGAAATCATGCAGGCATATGAGCCTATGGTAAAGGTGAATGTGTTCAGCCCTTCTGACTATGTGGGTAATATCATGGAACTTTGTCAGGAGCGCCGCGGTATCTTCAAGGATATGAAATATCTTGATGAAACCCGCGTTGACCTGCATTATGAAATGCCTCTCAATGAGATTGTATATGACTTCTTCGACGCCCTCAAATCCAGAACAAAGGGCTATGCAAGCTATGACTATGAAATGCTTGGCTTCTATCCCTCAAAGCTTGTAAAGCTGGATATTATGCTTAACGGCGACATAGTTGACGCGCTTTCCTTTATTGTCCATACGGACAAGGCATACCCCAGAGCAAGAAAGATTGCCGAAAAATTAAAGGACCACATTCCGAGACAGCTTTTTGAAGTTCCGATTCAGGCGGCAATCGGTGGTAAGATTATCGCACGTGAAACTGTAAAGGCTATGCGCAAGGACGTACTTGCAAAGTGCTACGGCGGCGACATTACCCGTAAGAAGAAGCTCCTTGAAAAGCAGAAGGAAGGTAAGAAGAGAATGCGTCAGCTGGGTACTGTTGAAGTGCCTCAGGAGGCATTCATGGCTGTTCTCAAGCTTGACGAATGACGGGTTTATATATCCATGTTCCGTTCTGTCTTTCGAAATGCCCCTACTGCGATTTCTATTCCGAGGGGTATGACGAAACTCTCGCAGAGCAGTATACGATGGCAGTAATACGGAACTTAAAACACTATAACGAAACCTATGACACGGTATATTTCGGCGGCGGAACACCCGTTCTGCTTGCCGATAAAATACCTGAAATAATGAAGAATGTCCGTCTTGCGGAAAATGCGGAGGTTACCGTTGAGGCAAACCCCTGTGTTACCGATGAAAAGCGGCTTTATGAACTGCTTTCGGGCGGAGTGAACCGTATTTCCTTCGGAGTTCAGTCCCTTGACGAAAAGGAACTTGAATTCCTAGGCAGACGGCATAACGCAGAGCAGGCAAAGGCGGCAATAAGCCTTGCGTACAAGGCGGGCTTCCGCAATATCAGTGCCGATTTAATGTTGGGACTGCCTGAGCAGACGGAAGAGACTGTAGGAAAATCAATAGGCGAGCTGTCACAGCTGCCCATAAATCATATTTCAGCTTATCTGCTGAAAATTGAGGAGAACACCCCTTTCGGCCGGATGAATATTGCCGTTTCCGAGGACGAAAGAATGGAAGAAATATATCTTTTCGCCTGTGAACAACTTGAAAAAAACGGCTTTTTGCAGTACGAAATCAGCAACTTTGCAAAGCCAGGCTATGAATGTAAGCACAACTTAAAATACTGGCGGTGTGAGGAATATATCGGCATAGGTGCGGCGGCACATTCTTACTACAAGGGGAAGCGTTTCTGCGTAGAAAGAAGCCTGCATGAATTTATCGCATCGGATATTCAGAAAACGGAAATCACTGACGAAAATGCAGGGGATTTTGACGAATTTGCAATGCTGAAGCTCCGTCTTTCGGAGGGGCTCCTGTTTTCAGAATGTGAACGTTTCGGCGTTGACAGAAATGTGATTTTAACAAGGCTTAAAAAGGTTCCGAAGGAGTATTACCGCCTTATGGAAAATGGGATTTCACTTACAAAAGAGGGATATCTTCTGTCAAATGCGGTAATAGGAAAAATTTTAGGATACTGATATGGAATATTTACAGATTGGAAATGTAAAAATAAAGAAAACAGCGGCTCTTGCACCTATGGCGGGAGTCGCCGATTATGCTTTCAGAAAGGTTGCCAAGGAGTACGGCGCAGCCTATGTTGTAAGCGAAATGGCAAGCTGTAAGGGCATGGTTTACAGCGACAGAAAAACCGCTGAGCTGCTTAACGTAACTGATTTTGAACGCCCTATGGCGGTACAGCTTTTTGGCTGTGAGCCTGAATTTGTGGCGCCTGCGGTAAAGATTGCCGAAGGGTTCAGACCCGATATTATCGACCTTAACAGCGGCTGTCCCGTGCCCAAGGTCGCAGGAAACGGCTCAGGCAGTGCACTTATGAAGAACCCGAAGCTGTTCGGCGAGATGATAACTGCAATGGTTAAGGCAACAGACCTGCCTGTTACGGTAAAAATCCGCAAAGGATGGGACGAGAACAGCGTAAATGCAGTTGAAATTGCAAAAATAGCCGAGGAATGCGGTGCGGCGGCGGTTGCCGTTCACGGCAGAACAAAAACCCAGATGTACAGCGGTACGGCTGACTGGGATATAATTGCGGCAGTGAAGCAGGCGGTGAAGATCCCCGTTATCGGCAACGGCGATGTTGACAGCGCGGAAAAGTGCGCCGAAATGTATAAATACACAGGCTGTGACCTTGTAATGATAGGCAGGGGAGCCTGCGGAAAGCCATGGCTTTTCCGTGAAATCGAGCAGTATTTCAGCGGTGAGGAAATCACCCCCGTAACCTTTGAGGAACGTATCTCCACAATGCGCCGTCAGATTGAATATCTGGTAGAAAACAAGGGCGAATACATCGGCATGAAGGAAGCAAGAATGCAGACAGGCTGGTATCTGAAAGGTATGCCCGGTGCGGCGAAATACCGTGCACAATGCGGTACTCTTTCGACAATGAATGACCTTGATAATCTTATTGAAACAATCAGAAAGGAACAGGAACAATGATAGCTTTGGTAACAGGCGCAAGCTCAGGAATCGGCAGGGCAATGGCGGTAGGCTTTGCAAAAAGAGGCTTCAACCTTATAGTGGTTGCACGCCGCAGACAGAGACTCCTTGAACTCAAGGAGGAGGTACAGGAAAAGTACGGTGTAAAAGTGCGCTGCTTCTGTCACGATTTGTCCAAGACTGAGGAGTGCATGAAGCTTTTTGAAGAAGTAAGCCGTGTAAATGTTGATGTAATTGTGAACAGTGCAGGCTTCGGTGTTTTTGGTAAATTCCACGAGACTAGCCTTGAAGATGAGCTTAAAATGATTGATGTAAATATCAAGGCAGTCCACATTCTCACAAAGCTTTTCTTACAGAAATTCAGGGAAAGAAACAAGGGCTTTATTCTTAACGTTGCTTCAATCGCAGGCTTTATGGCAGGCCCTGAATTTTCTTCATACTACGCTTCAAAAAGCTATGTAATAAACCTTACAAAGGCAATCCATGAAGAGCTTCGTGTTGAAAAATCCAACGTATATATCGGCGCACTCTGCCCCGGACCTGTACGCACCGAGTTCAACGAGATTGCAGGCGCGCAGTTTGCCACAGCGGGCATTTCCGATGTTGAAGCGGCTGAATATGCAATTGAAAAAATGTTTGACGGGCAGATGATAATCATTCCCGGCACAGGCACAAAGTTCCTGCGTGTAGCGGCAAAATACGCTCCCGACAATATCCTTCTCAGCGCGGTAGGCACGGTACAGCGTTCAAGAAAAGTTATTGAAAAGGATACGGATATAATCACTGAAGAATAAAAAAATCCTGCCGTAAGGCAGGATTTTTTATTGATGAAAGATGAATGATGAAGAATGAATGATTACGGAGGCGGCTTTGCCGCAATTTTAAAAATCGCACCCAGAGGGCACATCTTAATCTTTCATCACTCATCATTAATTTTTCATCTTCGTTTCTATAACTCCCCCTGTAATCCCGAAAAATCGGTACAGATCCGAGCATTTCATTTCTCCCTTTCTGCCCCAGGAGCAGAAGGTGAGATTATCATCCATAATACCTGTAACAGTAAAGTAATGCCACCGCATTTTCCGCTGTGCGCCGTTCATTTTATAGGGCAGTTTCCTGAAATTTTCGCCAACTCTTATGATTACGGGGAAGCCTGTTGCTATCGATTTTTCAATAGTCTCACGCAGCTCATTTTCTGTAAATTTTTGCTTCGGGATGAATGAAAAAGTATAGTCGGGATTGCCTTCGGAAAGCATTTTTACAACTTTTTTCGTCGGTATCCCGAAGCTGTCGGTTATGTTCAGCCTTTTTGCCTTTTCGCATACGAATTTTACATACTCCACCCACGGAATGGCGCTTGTTTTCTGAAGAAAAAGCGTCATATCGCATACAGCCATAAGGCCGCAGCCGCAACGTTTTATGCGTTTTCCGTCGGGTTGATTCTGAAAGCTGCTCTGATTTCCGCCGTAGCTTTCACCCCAGGGGTTAAGGATTTTAATATATTCAATTTCCATTGTTCAGATAATCACTCCTGAGCTGTCCGCAGGCAGCATTCACCGATGAGCCCAGCTCCCTGCGCATTGTTACGCTGATATCGTTCTTTTTGAGAACATCGTAAAATCTCATAATCTGTTCAAAGTCAGAACATTCGTAAATATCACCTTCGCTGCTGTTATAACGGATAATATTCACATATAGCTTGCTTTCCCCGATAAGGTTTGCAAGCTCCTGCGCGTTTTCCACGCTGTCATTTACGTTCTTTATCATCACATATTCGAGAGCAACCCTCTTGTTCAGCTTCTCGGAAAAATTCTTTATGCTGCCAGTCAGCACGGACAGGGAATATGCCTTATTAATCGGCATAAGTTCCGAGCGGAGTGCGTCATTGGGCGCGTGGAGGCTTACTGCAAGATTGCAGGGGAAGCGGTTTTCGGTAAGCTTTTCGATTTCGGGCACAAGACCGCAGGTAGATACGGTTATTTTTCTGGGCGCAAATGAGAGTCCCTTCGGATAAAGCATTATATCAACGAAATCCATCACGTTATCGAAGTTGTCCAGGGGTTCGCCGATACCCATAACGGAAATTCCCGTCAGGTTTGGTGTATGTTTTTTTACAAAAAGTACCTGCTGTACGATTTCGCCTGCTGTAAGATTACGTATTTTTTTCAGGCGGCCGCTTCTGCAGAATTTACAACCCATGTTACAGCCTGCCTGAGTGGAAACGCAGACGCTTCCGCCGTATTCGTGGCGCATCAGCACCGTTTCCACAAGGTTTCCGTCAGAAAGACGGAAAAGGTATTTTACAGCGGTTTCTCCGTCGGCAATGTCGATACATTCAAAGGCAGGAATTTCGAAGTTTTCAGAAATCAGGGCCTTTATTTTTTCTGAAAGAGTCAGTTCCTGTATACTGCTGATACCTTCGCGGTAAAGGGCGGTCATCACAGCTTCGGCACGTGATATCTTCTCGCCTTCTGAAGCCAAAAAGTCACAGAATTTTTTGTATGTCATATCATAAATGTTCATTAAAATCACCGTTATAATGATACTCTGAAAAAATACTTTTGTCAAGGCATAAAAACTGTGGCGAAAATAACCAAAATTAAAAAAACATTTTGTCTTAAATGTAGAAAATAACGTTTACAATGTTGACATGGCAATATTATATAATATATAATAAATAATGTATATTAATGCAAAAAATTTCAGGAGGTTAACTATGAAATTAAAGAGAATTTTAGCCGCTGCACTTGCAGGTGTAATGGCTATCACAAGCTCTGTTGTAACAAGCTTTACAGCGAGTGCGGCTGATACAGTTTATACTGTATATGAATTCGAACCTGGTGTTATTAGTTCTGCTTCTTTTTCAAGTGAGGCTGTAGCTGCACTTAACGCGGCAACATCAAGCCTTTCTGTAACCGTTGATGCTGTTGGCGATGGTTATTTCTATTTACAGGAAACATCAACCTGGAAGTGTACTTCAGGTAATAATCCTACAGTGGCAATCGATACATCTCATGAATTCTGGAGTAACTTTAAAGTAGCAACTGGTGTAAATATTGCTATATCAGGCTACACAAAGGTAAATAAAATCACCGTATCAGTTGATGGCGGCAGTGCAATTACAGTATTTGATGTAAGCACAGCTCCTGCAGGTATGGATTTCCCCGCAGGTGGTACTAACTATGTAATTCAGCCTGCTACACTTACAGCTGCAGGTGTTACCGCTGATAATATTGCTGACTGCACATTAAATGCAACAATTGTTACAGCAGGCACTTCAAAGGAAATTGCAGTTTTAGCTTCTGATGGTAGCAATTGGGTAAACCAGTTCTTCTGGAAAAATGATTTCTCAGCAGGCGTTTTAGATATTTCTTTAGATTATGTTGCTGGTGGTTCAACTGTATCTCCTCTTGATTCTGCGCTTCTCTTCCACGGAAAGGATATTGTAGTATCCAAGTTTACACTCACAGTTCCCGAAACCGTAACCACCTACGCAGTTACTCTCAACAATAACTCTGAACATGGCATTATTTCTTTCGATGACGGCGAAACAGATGACAAGCTTTTTGCTGAAAACGAAACTGTAACTATTGTTGATAGTATATCCGAAGAAGGATACGAACTTGATGGTGTCACAGTTACAGCTGAGGACGGCTCAACGGTTACAGTTACAGAAACAGCTGATGGTTACACCTTTACAATGCCTGCAAAGGCTGTAATGGTTACTCCTACATTCAAGGCAGCAGATGATGGAGATGTTCTTGAAACAGGCACATACTCCGACGGTACATGGGCAGAGCTTTCCGCTGATGATCTTGTAGCTGCAGGCACATTAAACACAATCACAACTGTAGGTGATGAATACCTCACAACTACAAACGTTCTTTCTATTCAGTACAGCACAACCGAAAAGAAGCTCCGCATCTATCAGGTATACAGTGAAGCTGATCTTGCAGGTAAGACTTCCGCTTCTATTGTTGTAAAGAAGGGTGATGTTGGTCTCAAGCTTACAACCGACTGTGTTTACACAACTCTCGCAGATGGTCAGACAGCTCCCGAAGGCTGCTACTATATTGCATGGGTAATCAGCGGTGTTGACGATCCCACAGAATTCTCTTACAGCTACATCACACTTGCATAATCGGAAAAGGAGGAATACTTAAATGAGACGTGAATACACAAGACCCGAAATTGAGGTAACACTCTTTGCTACCGAATCCATTATGGACAGTGCAACAGGAAGTGACAGCGCTGAAGTTGAAATGGAAGTAAACAGCACTCTTCCCGGCGAAATTCCCGCTGATACATGGAATCGTTAATCTGAAATAACCGAAACGGCAGGTTTCATAACCTGCCGTTTTGAATTGAAAGGTGATACTATGAGAAAAATACTGACTGCTGCATTTGTTGCTGCGGTAATGATTTGTCTTTGTGGCTGTGAACCGCCTGAAAAAGAAGAGACAACCACAACAACCGCAACCACGACAGCCACTACCACCACAACTTCTGCTGTCACAACTGCTTCTGAGACTGAAGAACAGACTGTTTCCGAAACCACAACAGGCAAGGTAGGCGGATTTATTGTATATGAAGAGGCTCCCGGAGCGGATATTGAGTGGGAAGAAATTGGTGAGGAATGAAAAAGTGGTATAATATTTGCGGTCTTATCGTATGTGCCGATTTTCAGCATAAAACCATGATTGAGCGCTCGGAAAAGTATTTGTGCGATGAAGGTATCGCCGATATTGTTATTCCTCCAGTGCCTCAGGCTGAACTTGAACGGCTTATGGGGAACCCCGGTATAGGGGAAGAATCAGCCGAAAATATCTATACTGCCGACTTTTTCTATACAGCATTGCTTAAATTCGGCGGTTTTATGTTACATTCCTCTGCGGTGGAAGTTGACGGCAGGGCATATCTCTTTTCTGCTCCCAGCGGAACGGGCAAATCGACTCATACATCCCAATGGCTGAAGCTGTTCGGGAACAGGGCGCGGATTATCAATGACGATAAGCCTGCCATACGCTTCGTAAATGGAGAAGCATATGCCTACGGCACACCCTGGAGCGGAAAATCCGACCTTAATGTGAATACAGGTGTGCCTGTACAGGGAATCTGTGTTCTTGAACGGAGTAAAACCAATTTTATTGAACCGTTGGATGAGGGAAAGGCAGTTTTTTCTATTCTGAATCAGACAATACGTCCTCGAACAGCAGACTTTATGGATAATCTGCTGACCCTGCTTGATAAGGTTATTGTCACAGTTCCCGTGTGGCGTATGGGATGCAATATTTCGGTTGAGGCAGCTGAAACGGCATACAGAACAATGTCACAGAAATAACAAATCGGTATACAAGCTGAGCTTGTATACCTATTTTCAGTTATTTTTGAATGCTTTGAATTTTTCCATATTCTGTCTGCGGTTTACGGTTGCGCCTTTAACCATTCTGACAATCCAGAAAAACGGAAGCAGTACAGGTGCTTTCCTCAGCACAGGGTACTGGTCCTGCATATATCCGAGATTCGGGAAAAATCTTTCAAGCAGGAATCTGCCCTTGCTTTTTCCTTTCATTCCTATGGCAACCTGATTTTCAAAATTTCCGTAAGTACCACCGCGGAGTATGTATTGTGCCATTTCTGCGTGCTTTTCGGTAAGTTCGCTACCGCCGAACCATATATCTGACAAGCCGAGGAAGCTGTCGAACAACTCCGCTTCGCCTATGTTTTCAAAAAGACTGCGGATCTGCAGCATATTGAGTTTATCTTCTGCTTTTTCGCGGTAGATATAGAGGTCCATAAAACTGCGTATACCTGTTCCACCCCATTTGTAATGCCCCATGGCATGCGCCATTACAAAGGCAAAGCAATAATCGGGAACAAGCTTGTATCTTGTCCCTGTGACAGGCTCGGCTTTGTTCCATATATCCTGGAAAATTACTGCAAAACTGTCAGTAGTTGCCCTGAAAAGCGAACGGTGAAGTTCAATATTCATAACAGGAGCCTTATAGTAGACATCATGGTTGATTTCATCCTGTTTACCCGGGGTGTATCCCAGTGAGGAGAGGGCGTCGCCTGCTTTTTTCAGATTTTCCTCATCTACAAGAATATCAATGTCGCACATTGTGCGGAAGTCGCTCTGCGGGTACATAGCCTTCAGAATAGCGCCTTTAAGGGTAAGAAAGCGTATTCCTGCCGAAGTGAATGCTGAGGTGATCTGCTCAAGCTCTGAACACTGGATAATATCACGCATAATTTCACGGTCGCGTATCTCTGCCCATTTTTTCTGCAATTCTGCATCGGGCTTGTTTTTCAGCTTTTCGATGCCGTAATAGGCGAGGTTTGCCACACTATGATGCTCAGCAAGTCTGAAAACCGCTTCAAAGTCGCAGTTTGCAGGGGTTTCAGGCGGCTGCTCATTATTAAGGACAGCGCATAAAAGCTGAAAAAGATATTGTGTATTTATATCAGGTTTTATCATTTTTCCTGCTTCCTGTTAAAAATAAATCTGAGTTTCAGATAGACTCTGCGGATAAAAAAGTTTCGCCAGATAAACAGGTATATTCTATGACCTGTACTGTTTGTATCAAAGGGCTTGTCATCGCGGAAAATCCTTGTGACAACTCCGATAATATTGCGGTGCTCGACATTTCCTTCGGGAACAATCTGATTGTCTCCGCACATTGTATAAATTCCGTTTTCGCTTTTTATAACTCTGTGCAGTATATAAGCACCGTTATCTCTTCTGTAAAAGGCAATGTCATTTTTATTCAGATATCCTGACGGCTTTGAGAGCGAAACAGAATCGCGCTCCTGTCTCAGCAGAGGGAGCATACTTGTACCAGACGGATATATTCTGAATTCTCCGCCGCTTTCCAGGACCTCGGAAATGGTATCTGCATACTCGCTGAGAGAAAATGTCTGTTTATTCAAGGAGATTCGCCTCTTTAAGGGATTCTATAAAATCCGCGGTATCATTTCTTGCGGTTGCTTCATCAATGTCATACTCCAGCAGCATTGCTGAAACAAGACCATTTTCCGTGGTTTCATTCTGAAGCTTTTCCCAGAGGAATCTGCCTGTGTCATTAAGCCTGATGATTCCGTTGAAATCACGGCTTTCGTCGCCTATGGCAACAACTATATTCTGCTCTCCCACTTTACGAAGTAAAAATCCATTTTTGATTTTCATCTCAGTTTTTCCTTTCGCATACTATATATACATAATTAAATTATATCGTATCACTGTTTATTTGTCAAGGATATGGTATTTAAAATGCGTTTGAGATAACCTGTTTCCAGCATTATATTTATCTCTTCTCCCAGAAAAAGCATATAAATACAGATATAAAGCCAGAGGATTGCGGTAACGGGGAAAGGAAGACTTCCATACAGGGACGGATAATCCGCAAAGTGCTCCACATAGATGGCATACACCACCGAAAAGCCTGTCCAGCCGCCTGCACTGAAAACTGCTCCGGGGAGCTTTGTAATGGGTTTTGATTTCTGTATGGGCAGGGCGCAGTAAATGAGTGTAAAGAACATCACCAGCAGCAGAAAACCGATAACCCATCTGAGGGTAAAGGCATTGTTTCCGTCGGTAAGTGAAACTGAGAATAAAAGTTCCGCTTGTTTCAGAAGTGATTCCCCGAAAATCAGAATAACAAGTACCACGATTATCACCGCCATTAAAAGCAGTGTGTAGACAATAGAGTAAAGTCTTATGCGTATAAAGCCGCGGTTTTCTCTTGCGTTATGGATTCGGTTGAGGCCGTTTATAATACCGATAAGCCCACGGGAAGCAGACCACAGGGAAAGCATGGTTGTAACGGACAGCAATGCTCCGCTTGCCTTTACGTCAATATCACTGAGCATTCCTCTCAGAAATTCCGTCAGCTGGTCAGCAGTTGTGATTCTGTACCCTTCGGTTTCGGAAAAGACGGGAAATATCTTCAGAATATTCAGCAGGATAATAAAAAACGGCACAAATGACAGTATTATAAACATCACCGAATAGGCGGAATATTCGCTTAGATGATGACGGCGCAAACGCCTCGTAATCCGCCTTAGAATAAGAAAAAACGCAGCTGTGACATTATTTTTCAGAAAAAAATTTTTCATAATTAAAAAAATTATGTCACCAAATGCGGTTTTTATTCGTTATATATAGTGAAAGGGACATTCCTCCGATAACTGCTTCAAAATTTCAGAGCCTTTTGTCCCTCAAAATAATATAACGGAGTACGTATCCTTTCCTCTGAAACGTACTCCGTATTTTTTTATTTGTTTAAAAGAGGATTCTGCGCTACCGCATTCATAAGCCTTACCGTGCGCTTGCTGTATGCGAAATCCGCAAGCTTGAAGGAAATAAGTAAGCTTATTACATAAACTATTCCGCAGATTAAAGCTGAAATTTCTGCGGGAACTCCGAAGCCGTACAGGTGAAGCCTGTGCAGGAATTCGTTTGTGCTGTCTTCTGTTGTAAAAATAAGTAACAAATAAGGTATAAAGCAGACATATATAAGTAAAAAGCTCATCTGAATGTTTACAAGCCCCATTGCGATTTGAGTGAATAAAATACCCATTGCGTTGAAAAGAAGCACATCGCTGAGCATATATTCTGCCGAACCGCCTAAGAGTACAGAGGTCAGGGAAATTGCAAGAATAACGAGGTTGACTATGCCGCCAAGAGTGGGGATAACTTTTGTAAAAACAGCCTTTGAGTCGGGGCAGGATATAAAGAAACGGTTGTTTGTAAGACCTGTGAATAAAAAGTACAGACCGAAAAAGTTCATATAGTAGCCGAAGCCTGTAAAGGAAGAACTTAAAAGATGCTCTTCATCGCCCATCATCTCTCCCTCAATACCTACCAGAACCAGCATAGCCACACCCATAAGTGTAAGGATAGCTGCAATCCATATAAGTCTGTTCTGCTTTAACATGGAGAAAAGCAGTTTCCATGCATTTTTTGTATTTTTCATTGTCTTTTATCCTTTCCCGTATGATGTTCTCAGGTTGCCCGCGAGACGCTTGTAGAAGAGTATCAGTGCAACCGCCGCAAATACCGTAACACAGCCCAGAATAATAAGCTGAACATTTACAGGTATAAGGTTTTTCGGAATATCATCCGCAAGCACAAATATTACTGTTCCGCAGACAAGAGTTGTCATCGAAAACGTCATTGTATAGATATATGCTCTGTGGCTTGTGTTTACAAAAGCGGTAAAAAGCGTTGAGAGAGCTGTTATGAACAGATAGATAATGCCTATCATTGGCGTGAAGCTTATGTCAGGCATAAAAATTAAATTAAGAATGGTTACCGCATAGCCGATACCATAGCAGACAATATCGGAAGCAATGCACTGCTTTCTGAAATGGCTTTCAAAGTCAGGGATTGAACGGAAATACTTGTAGCCGTGTATTTCAGGAGCACAGTAGCTGAGGTGAGTTCTTCCGAACGCAAGCCCGTACATAATAAGTGCAAGCTCAGCTACCAGAAGAATCACCTGAGGGGTTAAGAGTGTTGTGTCACCTGATAACAATATTATCACAAACATTGCCACAAATACAAAAAGCATAATAGCGGCAAGCCCCTGAGGCTTTAAAGACTGATATATTTTCATTTAATTCCTCTCCTTTTACTTGCCCTCGTTGATTTCAGCAAGCTTTAAAATCTCTATGCTTAACTGCTGAAGGGTAGGGATTTCTGTACCTGCTCCAAGGCTTTCAGCCTTTTCCTTGTTTTCTGCAAGGGAGAGACCGCTGTAAACGGTAGCGTTCTTCGACTTTGTAAGAAGCAGACCTTTTACGCTCTCAAAGGTTGCAATATCGTCACGTACGATGATATACTTTTCCTTTAAATCCTCCACAAAGCCCTGTTCAACGATTTTACCTGCGGACATGAAAATCACATAGTCAGCGGCATATTCCATATCGGAAATGTTGTGGGTGGAGAAGATAATAGTCTTTTCGCCGTCGCCCTCGTCAATGTACTGTCTGAAGCGGTCACAGAGTCTGTCTCTCATAAGGGGGTCAAGGTTTGAACCCGGCTCGTCAAGCACCAGTAAATCCGTATCTCTTGCGAAAACGGAAGCAAGATAAATTCTCATCTTGTTACCGTCTGACATCTGCATGAGATTCTTTTTCTTCTTGCCCGAAAGCTCGCTTTCGATACCCATTTCATCGCACAGCTTTGCGAATTTCTCACGGTTGAATGTCTTGAATGCTGCTTCACAGGAAATTGCGATATTCTTTGCTGTCCAGTCAGCAGGGTAGAAGCTCTGAGCTGCACAATAGCCGATTCTTTCTTTAATCTCAGCTGTTGTATCCTTTGCTTCTCCGAAATATGTAACCTCTCCGTCTGTTTTCTCTATAATTCCGCAGAGAGTGTCGATAAGTGTGGTTTTACCTGCACCGTTTGCGCCGATAAGTGCGGTGGAAAATCCCATAGGGATTTCAAAATCAAGCTCTCCGAGCTTAAAAGTCTTATATTCCTTTGTAAGTCCTTTTGCTGTGATTGCTGCTTTCATGTTTTTATACCAGACCTTTCTTAATCAATAGTTGCGAGGGTCTTTATCATATTTATGATCTCTCCCGTTGTTACGCCCGCAACCCGTGCGGATTCGATTGCATTCAGCAGATGCTGTTCCAGCTGTCTTAAATGCTGCTCTTTTATCATTTCTCTGTCCTGTGGGTTTACGATATATCCCTTGCCCTGAACTGCGGAAACCAGACCCTCTTCCGCAAGCTCCTCATAAGCTTTCATTGTGGTAATAACGCTTATCTTGAGGTCCTTGGCAAGTCCCCTGATACTCGGCAGAAATTCACCCTCTTTTATTATGCCGTTCATAATTTCTTCTCTGAACTGGGTTGAAATCTGCTTGTAGATCGGGATGTCTGAATTCTGTAAGATTTTCAAATTATCACTCCTTTCGTTTGTTTCTGATTTTGCCGATGAAGTGTTTTCCGATAAAAACAACGGCTGCGATTATCGCAAACTTTACAACAGTAACCGCAACACTTGTAATCATAGCAGGTGCCGCCTGTTCCGCTGTAAGGGTAGTGTCAGCGCCGTTGTTCTTTGTAACGAACAAAAAGATAATAAAAATGACTCCGATTATAAATGCTATAATTCTCCAGGGTTCTTTTTTATTGTTTTCCATAATTTACTCTCCGTGTTCAGTTAGTTGTTTTCTTTTTTACTCAGTGATGAATAAGCGATTGCGAAAGCAATCATTCCGAAGCCTGCTCCGAAAACGGCGTCGAAGCATAAGCCTGCTCCTATGCTGATTGGTAAAGCGGGCTTAAGTTTAAGTTTTTCTTTCAACATTTCATTTTCCTCCTTTTTCATTCCAAATGATTTTCTGTGTTGAATATACAAGGAAGGGCAGTGCGGTAAGCTCTGCAATTCCCAGTGTCCTTGTCAGCATATCTGGAAGTTCAGTTCCCAGTATATTCGAGCCGCATATAATAAGAGTGCTGACACCGATTATTATTAAGCTCAGACTCCACATCAGGTTTTTATCTTTCTTCATAATTTTTCCTCTCTCACATTTCAGTGTTTATGTTAACTGTTCATGTGTTATATTAACAGTATATACACAAAATGTCATTTTGTCAATTCCTTTTTGAAAATTTTTTTAAATATATTCTTTTTTCTTAAAAAACGAGCGAAGCGAGTATCAAAAATTTTGGGTCAAGCCTTTTATAAAAGGCTTGGCGGGGGCAAGGGGCGGCAGCCTCATCTGAAATTAAAATGATTTCTTTTCTAAAAAACAAAAACGCTCCGAACTTTCGTTCGGAGCGTCTGTGTTATTGAAATTATTCAGCAGCTTCTTCTGTTTCTTCAACAGCTTCTTCAGCTTCAGCGGGAGTAAGGAGTTCCTTGATGGAGAGGCTTACTCTGGACTTTTCTTCGTCGATTTCTGTGATCTTAGCTTCTACAACCTGACCAACAGAAAGAACCTGAGCTACGTTTGTAACTCTTTCGAGAGAAATCTGGGAGATGTGGATTAAACCGTCAACGCCGGGGATAATCTGAGCAAATGCGCCGAAAGGTGTGATAGAAACAACCTGTACGTTTGCAACATCACCAACTGCGAATTCAGATGTGAACTTTGTCCAGGGGTTGTCCTCTGCACGCTTGGCGGAGAGGGAAACTCTCTTCTTTTCGGGATCGAATGCCTTAACGTAAACATTGAGCTTATCGCCGATAGCAACGATTTCCTTGGGGTGCTTGATTCTGCCCCATGTGAGTTCGGGGGAGTGAACCATACCGTCAACACCGCCGAGGTCTACGAATACGCCGTAGCTTTCCATAGACTTAACTTCACCAGTGAATTCCTTGCCTACTTCGAGTTCTTCCCAGAACTTAGCCTTAACTGCGTCTGTGAGTTCCTTTTCAGCAGCACGGATAGAACCTACAACTCTGCCTCTGCCTTCGTTTACTTCGATAACCTTGAAGCCTACTTCCTTCTTGAGGATGTCTTCGAGCTTGCCGTTTCTGGAAACGCCTGTCTGGGAAGCGGGAACGAATACACGTGCGCCTTCTTCGCTTGTAACAATAACGCCGCCCTTTACAACAGCTGTTACAACACCCTTGATAGTAGCGTTTTCTTCCTTTGCCTTAACGATCTTTTCGATGCCAGCCTGTGCGTCAACCTGCTTCTTGGAGAGGTAAACGTAGCCGTCAGCGTCGTTGATCTTGGTAACGATACAGTCGATAACATCGCCAACCTTAACAACTTCGTCAGGTGTAAGATTGGGGTTAGCAGAAAGTTCGTCTGCGAGTATGTAACCGGAATGCTTAGTGCCGATATCTACAACAGCTTCTGTTTTGTTAACAGCAACAACGGTAGCCTTAACCCTATTCCCTGTATATACTCTTACTCGTTCCATCTGGTCGAGTGCCGCCATAAACTCAGCGTCTACAGCTTCATTAATGATTTCGCTCATAGTAATATGAACCTCCTTTATTATATATGCAGGTGTTGAAGCTCCTGCTGTTATTCCTATTTTAACATCCTGGGATGATAAAAGGCATTTGATCTCCTCCAGTGGGAGTGCCGCGGCATTCTCGACGAAAAACGTCCTGGTGTTTCTTCTGCAGATTTCGTAAAGTTTACGCGAATTACTACTGTGACTGCCGCCAATGACTATCATTATATCAGATTCCTTAGAAAGCCTGTCGGCTTCGGTCTGACGGTTAGATGTAGCCAAACATATTGTATCAAAAAATTTAACTTTTGTATAGTGCTTTTTGATAATTTTTTTTAATTCCGCCCATTTGCCCATATCAAAGGTGGTTTGAGCAACTGCAATTAGTGCATTTTGCCCAAAGGAAATCTCTGTTTTAACCAACATTTCCAGCTCTTCTGTTGAATTTACAGCAACTCCGTTTCCGTTGACATGACCGAGTATACCTATAACCTCGGGATGAGAGCCGTCGCCGGCAATAATTACATCCGCACCGTTCGCTGATTCCTCGGCAACTATCTTGTGTATCTTTTCGACGAAGGGGCAGGTTGCATCAACGAAATCAAGCTTTTTTCCGGCAAGTTCATTGTATACCGATTCAGGTACTCCGTGGCTTCGTATGATTACAGGTGTGAACTGCTGTTCAAGAGTGTCGGTGACAGATATACTTTTTTTTTCCAGATCGGCTATAACATCGTTGTTGTGAATAAGCGGGCCGTATGTAAAAGCCTTGCCGTGCTTTTCCGCTGTTTCGAGCGTAAGATTGATTGCTCTTGTAACGCCGAAGCAGAAGCCTGCGGTTTTTGCAACTTTAATCATTTGAGAAAATCTCCTGCTGGAGAGACACTAAATCGTCCTGAATACGCTTGCAGATATTTCTCATGCTCTTTCTGTCGTCAGGGTCAATTACAAGTTCCTCAGGAGGGATAAGCTTACCGATATTGACATCAATCCTATTCTTTTCGCCGTAGCGGATGCATACGGGAAGTACGGGAGCACCCGACTGACCTGCAATAACTGCGATACCTGATTTTACTCTGCCGATAGTGCCGTCCTTGGAACGTGTGCCCTCGGGGAAGATTACGAAAATGCGTCCTTTTTCAAGGGATTCCTTTGCCATCTGCATGGGAGCGTCATCACCTGCGCCTCGTACAACGGGGAATGCGCCGCACGCCTTTATGATAAATGTAAAGAAAGGATTCTTGTGAAACAGCTCGTCCTTTGCCATAAAGGAGAACTTGCCGCGGATTACCGATGCAATAAGAGGCGGATCGGTATAGCTCTGATGATTTGCGGCGATTATGTAGCCGCCCTTCAGGTCGGGAATATTATCCTCATTTATAACATTGATCTTATACTTTATATGAAAATAAATTGAAAGAAGCTTTCTGAAAAATAAGTACATTTTACTGTCTCTCTTCGATAAGTTTTATTACAGCCTGAACTGACTGCTCGAAATCATATTCCGAGGTATCAAGCAGAATTGCGTCATCTGCCTGTCTGAGGGGTGCTTCTGCACGGTGGCTGTCGTTGTAGTCGCGGGTGTTGAGATCGTTCAGGACATCCTCGAATTTTACATCCATACCCTTCGCGATAAGCTCGTCGTATCTGCGCTTGGCACGGATTTCCGCCTTTGCTGTAAGGAAGATTTTAACCTGTGCGTCGGGGAGGATAACTGTTCCGATATCCCTGCCGTCCATGATTACATTATTTTCCCGTGCAACGCTTCTCTGTGTTTCAAGAAGGAATCTTCTTACGCTGGGAATAGCTGAAACAGCGGAAGCTGCCATGCTCATTTCGGGGAGTCTTATTTCCTCGGAAACATTCTCGCCGTTCATAAAAACAAGCTGAGTGCCGTTTTCCAGTTTTATTTCAAGCTTTAAGCCTGCGGTTATTGCGCTATTGATATTTTCCTCGTTATCTGCGGAAATTTCAATATTGTTTCTTTTGCAGAAAAGTCCCACAGTGCGGTAAAGTGCGCCTGTGTCAACATAAATAAAGCCGATACGCTTCGCACATTCTCTTGCGATAGTGCTTTTTCCTGCACCAACAGGACCGTCAATTGCAACGTTTGTCATAAATAATTCCTTTCCGCTTTATCAAGCGAAACATTATGAAAAGATTATAACACAAATAAAAAAAATAATCAACAGATTTCACATTATTTTCAATTTATTTTCTGATTTTCTGCTATAAAAGTGAGGTTTTTGCCACATTTTGTCGCTTTACAACAATAATAAAAAGTTGTATAATAAATTTATGAAAATTTTTACGGAAATTCTGTCCCTTTTTTGAAATACAATTCGTTTTATATAATGAAGCACCGGAGGAAAGGACTGATAATATGCTTGCTATCTGTCTGTCAATGATAGACACGGAGGAAGAAAAAATAACCTTTGAAGATTTATACCATACATATAAAGGTAAGATGTTTTCTCTCGCCAACAGTATTCTGAAAAATCATCACAATGCGGAAGAAGCGGTCAGCAATGCTTTTTTTACAGCCGCAAGGAATTTCAAGACAATCGCGTCCCTTACATCTCAGCAACAGGGCGCGTATCTTAAAATCGCTGTAAAAAATGCCGCAATCGACATTTACCGTAAGGAGAAGAATCAGAATGCTTCACCCATTGAAGAAATAGAGAATTTCGGGGACGTATCCGATGACGTTTCCGATGAGGTGTTGTCTGAAATGAATTATAATTCTGTCGTTTCGGCAATACGCTCACTCCCTGAAAAATACGCCGAGCCGCTGTATCTTTATCATGTTCAGGATATGAGCATAAAGGATATAGCAAATACACTGTGCGCTTCGGAGGAAACTGTGAAAAAGCGTCTCCAGCGTGCAAGGCAGAAGCTCAGGGTTATCCTTGAAGAACAGGGAATTACTCTCTGAGAGAAAGGAGACATAACATGAACCACACAATTATAAAGAAAGCGCTCAATGAAGCGCTGACTCAGAAATATTATGACGAGCTTATGGATTGCGAGGATGAAGAGCACATATTCAGCGTTGGTTTTACCGCTGATATGAAGCGCCTCATCAGAAAAACGGACGATAAGCTTCTCTACTATTCAAAATATGCGGCAATCGCCGCCTGTGCGTGTATCGCCATAGGCTGCGCGGTACTGTTGCCGAATCTGATAAACAGCGGAATACGTACCGAACCGCCTGTGACAACAACTCCTGTGGTTGAATCAGACCCCGAAACAGGCACAACTACCACTGAAGCCACCACCTTACCTATTATTATAACAACAGCTCCCGATGAAACCAGCCTTGATACAGATTCGGCGGTTACTTCAGAGGTCACAACTACAGAAATTACAACCACTCCCACCGAAACTACCACAACCCCCGCAACCACAACGGAAGAAAAGGTTACCGAAACCGAGGATACGGCAGATGATGAGCAGGCGGACGCAAACGGAGATATAATCGACGATGATACTGACGCCGACAGAGACTCCCCCGATTCCGACGCTGATATAATAATCGATTCCGAGGGCGATGATTGTGTGGTTCTGCCTGACGAGGGCGGCGACGCAGAAACCGACGCCGAAGAAGAGGAAGAGGTTGAAATTGAGGACGAGGCAGATATAGATGCTGATGTTGAGGAAGAGGATGATGTAACGATAGAGGAAGATGATATAAACCCCGGTGCAGGCGGCGATATTCCGCCATTCCCCGAGGGAAACACTTTAAGAGAAATCTACGAAACACATAACAGCGGAAAGCTTGAAGAAACGAGAGTTTTCTCTGTAACCTGCTATGACGCCGATTTTATGGAAAAAGCTTATTTATACGGCGGTATATACGACCTTACCTTTGTAGAGGAATATATCTTCTCCCAGGCTGACGCAGTGCGCCTTGACAATCCTGCCGAAGATAGCATAACCGATACTACCGCTTACCCTGAGGATTATGACGTTCCCGTTGCAGGTGATGATATAACGGTACCAGATACGAGTGGTATGAGAAGCATTTTCGTTCAGCTGAGCGTAGGCAAGCTCACCCATAATGTTAGCTTCTATGACAGTTCCAGACGTAATAATTACGGCGAATTCTTCAGAGGGGAATTTTCCGATGACGTAGATGTTGAGGATGAAGAATACACCTTAGAATTGCGTGTGGGTATTGAAATTTACGAAAACGGCATGGCATATTACGGAAATTCCGTACCTATGCAGTTTGACCCTGCCGCAACAGAAGAGCTGTTTAAGCGTTTTGATAAAATAGGATTGCCTGATTACGCTTCGACGGTAAGTGAAATTATCGACTATACAGAAATTTCATCTGAAAATATCATAGGCGGCGTTGCAACAATCAGAAACGTCTATGACATAGGTCTCAGCGGAGTTGAAATCAATACGGAAGAAGAAATTGCAGGTCTTTACGATATTATAAAGAATCTGAAAAAGTCTTCATGTGTACCGGGTTCAGGGACAGGTCAGGTGGAAATAGAATTCTATGTTTCCGAAACTCTCAGTATGTTCAGACTGATTCTGTGCGACCCATATACCGACAAACCCACGTTGTTCATTATGGATAACAGGCATACTTATAAGGTTGACATCACGCATAAAAAGGCACAGGAAATTATCAGCTATATCTGTAAATGCGCAGGAGTAGCCGAGCCTTATTTCTATGTTACAGCTGAAGAATATCTCAATTATGTGGGTGTTGACTTCAGCGGAGTCAAGAGCATCAGAGCCAGAGGCGAAATAAACGGTGTAGCCTGCACATATACGGTCACCTCGCCTGAAAAAATCAAAAAGCTCACAGAAATGGTTGCAGGTGAGCTTAAGAATACCAGATATATAGGAAGCATTTATTCAAATTCATGGCTTTATGCTGATTTCATAATGGAGAACTGGACTCTCAGTCTTTGCGAAGGATATATAAAAGTAGGTCCTTATGCTGCTTCTCAATTTGAAATAAGCGGTGATATTCTTAAAAAGGTGAATGAGTATATCGCTGCCAATGCAGATGAAACAGCAATGGAAGAAATTGAAGTCGAGGACGACCATGCTGTTGAAGAAGATGTTGCAATCGAAGAGGAAATAGACGAATAAAAGTATCCGCACAGGGCGTAAAACACCCTGTGCGGCATCTGTTTTTAATTGAAATACACATTTTGAAAAACGTACGAAAAAGGAAGAAAACAAGCGAAAATGAAAGAAAACTGGTATTTATATAAAATTGCCCGAAATTTTGTGAAATGATATAAGAGAAAACGAGAGAAAAGGAGAAAACAGGAGAGATTTTAAGAGAAAATGAGATATATTTGAAAAAAGTTTTATAAAGGGTGTTGACAAATTCGTTTTTTGCGGCTATAATACATCATTGTGAGCATAAAACATGCACGAATAATTTAATGGAGGACAACTACTATGTCAACTTATATGCCCAAAGCAGAAACAGTAGAACGCAAGTGGTATATTTTAGACGCAGCAGGCAAGCCCTTAGGACGTGTTGCAGCTCAGGCAGCAGCTATCCTCAGAGGTAAGAACAAGCCTACATTCGCACCCCACTGCGACTGCGGCGACCACGTAATCATCATCAACTGCGCTGAAGCAGTATTAACAGGCAACAAGCTCCAGGACAAGTACTACAGATGGCACACAGGCTGGATCGGCCACCTCAAGGAAGTACAGTACAAGAAGCTTATGGCTGAAAAGCCCGAAAAGGCTATGGAACTCGCAGTATACGGTATGCTTCCGAACACAACACTCGGACGCAAGGCAATGACAAGACTTCGTCTTTACAGAGGCGCTGAACACAAGAATGCTGCTCAGAAGCCCGAAGAATTCAAGTTTTAAGGAGGGGAATAACAATGTACGAATCTAAGCCCTATTACTACGGAACAGGCAGAAGAAAGCACTCTGTTGCCAGAGTACGTGTTTACCCCGGCAGCGGCAATATCACAATCAACGGCAGAGGCATCGATGATTACTTTGGTCTTGATACATTAAAGCTCATCGTTCGTCAGCCCTTATCTTTAATCGGCGCACTTGACAAGTTCGACATCGTTTGCACAGTAGCAGGCGGCGGCGTAACAGGTCAGGCTGGTGCAATCCGTCACGGTCTTTCCAGAGCATTACTTCAGTACAGCGACGAACTCCGTCCTGCACTCAAGAAGGCTGGTTTCTTAACAAGAGACCCCAGAATGAAGGAAAGAAAGAAGTACGGCTTAAAGGCTGCACGTCGCGCTCCCCAGTTCTCCAAGCGATAATTTATTTATCCTTGTTAGTCTGCTTGCACAGCACAAATGTGGATTTAAAGCGGTTTGCATTTATATTGCAAGTCAAGAAAATTCACCCGTGTGTAACAAGTGTGCAGCAGGTGTGCAACAAAACAATATTAACGCCTCTCGGTTTCGGGAGGCGTTTTTGTATGGTGTATTATATTTCAATTCGCCACTGGCGAATAAAAACAATCCGACAGCAACCGCTGTCGGATTTATTTCATATTAAGGCTGATTTTTATAGTCGCTCACCCGACCAACTATGAAAGAAAGCCATAGCCGAGATATAATCTCCTCTGGCGCCACAATGAGTTTCGGAAGCTCACCCTTTCGGACGTCTTCACAAGTGTCAGCCGCACTAACGAAAGCTAACGGATAACTTTTGTCACATGTATTATATCCGATAAATCCGATTTTGTCAAGAAAAATAAAGCCGACAGTTGTTCGCAACTGTCGGCTTTTGCATATTCCGTGTGCTGCAGCCACCATTTGCCGTAGGGCGTGAATATGCTCTATTCAAATACACGGAGCGCCAATTGCTCCAGTAAAGAATATATAATATTAGGAATTAAGGGGAACTAATTCAATATCATATGTTTCGTTCATTATTCTGTCACCTCCGTAGCGTATGCGCTTAAATCAAGTAATGTGCCACTTTTGTTCGCATTTTCGTAAGAACCTTCTACTGAAGAAAATGCGATTGATGAAATAGAATAGGTTTCTGTTTCTATATCAAAGTTTAAACCTTGTCCGCCGATATAAAACTGTATTGCATCCGGATTATCGTTAAAGTATATGTTGTATTTAGCATATTCAAATGCTGTAAAATCCTCGTAAGTATAAATCGCTTTATGGTCGAGACCTGCTTTGTATAATGCTTCGACAAACTGTCCGTGAACAGCTTCATAACCATATTTTTTGTGGTTATGGTTTTCGGGAGAGATATATGTGTTATATTCTTCCTCATTATGGCTACCGATAGCATTTATGATACCTATCAGAAGTTCCTCAATATGGGGTGAGCTTCTGTGAATAATTATTTCTTCCTCGCTTTCTTCAGTAACTTCTTCGGTAGTTGATGTAGTCACAAAAGTTTCATTCTCAGAAGTAAGACCACTTACATTCTGCTCCGTAACAGAGGACGAGCCTTCATTTGAACAACCTGTAAGAGTAAGTGCAGTCATTGTTAATGCTATAAGCATTGCAGTAATTTTCTTCATAATTAAAAATTCCTTTCCTGTAATTCGCCATTGGCGAATTACGCAACATCTCAATACCCTCTGGCTTTCTTTGTCATAAAGTACCCGGGCAGGAATGCCGCCGCAAAACACAATGGCATTATAGTAAGATGTGTAAGGTCTATTTGCTGACCAAGTATTGACCACGCTAAGCCCCAGTCGATTGCGCTTAATGCAACTGCTGCATAAATTCCGAATATGGCATTGTCAGAATCCTGCACCATAGCCCATATGCCGTATGCAACTCCGAAAATCACAGCAGGTATCAAAACGCCGATAAGACCGCCGCCTGCATTACCGAACTCGGGGAAGTTAATCAGAATATAAATTATGGAATACACGAACATAAAAATAGTGTAAACCACGATTGAAGCAGGGAAAGAAAGAGCTATAAGTTTTTCGTCACGCTCGAATTTTTCGTACAGCTTCTTTATGTCAATATTAATCTGCTTTACAGCAGTTTTATATCTATTGTAGATTGATTCCAGCTCTTCTTTTTTATCTTCTGGAGCTTTTGAAATGGCATTGTTGCAATACTTGTTAACCTTTGTGTGGATTTCGGTATCCAAATCCTTTTTGATGAAATTATGCGTCAACGCTCTCGCCATTCCCCACCAGCCACGGTAATCCTTGGAATATTGTTCAGCAATCTCGTTGAATTTATTCAATGCTCTGGAATATTCACCCATTGACATCAGATTTTCTGCGTTCTCAATATCATGAGCAAGCTCTGCATCAAAATCACGGGTTGTATGAACAAAGGTGTGGCGGTTATCCAAGGACACTGTACCGCAGAATTCACATTTCATATTTCCGTTTTCGTCCGCTTCTGTAAGGGGCGCACCGCATTGAGAACAGACAGCGGAGGTTATAGTTTCGTTTTCCATTAATTCCTTATCCTTTCAAACAATTAACGCTAAACCGTCAACTTATTTTATCACAACAATGTAAATTTGTCAACGGTATAGCGTTAATTTCTGAAAGCTATGCAGAAATTAAAAAGAGCCGTGCGACTGCACAGCTCTCAATAAGCATATTTTTTTTCAGCAATAAATTGCCTGAGCAGGTTTCGGCGCCTATGCAACCACGAAATAAGCTCCATTCTGAGTTGCCTACTCAAGTCAGAACTTCATCACTTAGCAACATACTCCCGCTTTCGCTTCGTTATGCGCCCGACAGCTCCTGCCGTCTGCTCAACAGATTACTCTGTTGCTGTCATTATTATAAACAAAAACCTCAGCTTTGTCAATAGCTGAGGTTAATTTCCATATATAGCTGATTTTTATAGTCGCTCTGGTCGACCAACTTCTAATACCCGCCATAAATAGCACGAGCCACAGAGTTTCGGATACGCCCCGTTCTTGCGAACGTGCCCCTAAAGTGTCAGCCACACTAACGATATCAGCGTACCTTTACCGTCACTTATATTATATCCGATAAATCTGGTTTTGTCAATACAAATTAAAAAGAGCCGTACAATTAAGTACAGCTCTTTTTAATCATATTTTAATTCATATTACAGCTCCACGCACACTACCTTGTCAACAGCATACGCTTCAACGCCGAATGCCCTCGAATACTTACGAGTGACACTGCCTTTCGGTACTTATATTATATCCGATAAATCGGATTTTGTCAATACAAATTAAAAAGAGCCGTACAATTAAGTACAGCTCTTGATAATCATATTTTCTTTCAGCATTTCTGCCTACGGCAGGTCTGGTTACTATGCAACCACTTACAGCTCCATGTGCACTCTCCTGCCCCCCACGCACACTTCAATACTGAATCCTCCCGAGTTCTTACGGGAACATTGACGATATCTTTATCATCACTTATATTATATCCGATAAATTGAGTTTTGTCAATATAAATATAAAGAAATCAAGAAAACTTGAAAGATAGGGGCCACAATTGCCCGAATTAACAAACTTTCTTGATTTGTAATCATTATACACTGTAAAACGAATTTTGTCAACACCTTAATCAATATCAAGCTTTCCGTGCTTTTTCAGTATCTCAAAAGATTTTTGAAGCAAGGTATGGGTGCAGAACTGATTAAGACTCATCCCCGAAAGCTCTGCCGCCTGCTGAATAACCTCACGGTCAAAGCAGCTGGTGTCGTCACCTCTGAAGCGGATTGTTATTGTTTTGTAATTTGCCTTGTTATATTTATTGGTCTGTATTCTCTGATAATTGCTGTATTTCCCGTACAGATAATCGGGTACAGGCTTTTTTTCGTCTGCCATTTTCAAAATCTCCTTAATCGTAATACTGTATGCAGTTATTATAACACACAATGAAAAAAATTGCAATAATTTTTTGAAAAAACTATTGACAAAAAGAAATTTAGGTGATATACTTTAGCAAAACAACAATACTGTATGCCGTATTGTAAGAGTAAAATGTATTTTTAATCAAAAAGGAGGTCGGCGGTATGTTTGAACTGGTATTTTCGTTTAAGAATAACATGCCTGAATACAGCAAAAAGTTGAAATCGGTATTTAAAAACTGCCGTCAAAGCTCCTTTGATGAAACCGACGGCATAATAAAAATCGCACTTGACAGCATCTCCGACAACTGGCTTAATATCTGGTCGGCAGTGTGGGAGCTTACGGAACAGGAATGGTTTGTTTCGTCGCTGAGTGGTTGGGAGCTTGTTATTTCTGAGCAGGACTTGTCCTTTAAAGAAGATTTGCTTGCCTATTGCAATAAAAATAAAAAAGGATTATTCAGAAATAATCCCGAATAATCCTAAAAAATCTCTTGTTCAAGCTCCGCAAAATAGGGTGTGTCAAAAAACTCAATGAGAGAAATCTGAAGTCCATCGCACAGCTTTTTAATTGTGACAATGCCGATATTCTTCGCCTTGCCGTTTACAATGTCATTTACGGTGGACTGGGTCACAGCCGACATTGTGGAAAGCTTATTGACGGTTATGCCGTTCTGTTTACAAAGCTCGGTAATGCGCTTTGCAACCGCTTCGGATACGTTCATAAAATCACCCTTTGCTAAAATTCTATGAACAGTATAACACAAAAAATACGAGGATATTAACGGCTAACCGTTGACAATTTGTGGTTGCAGGGGTAAAATTAGGTATCAACTTATGGAGGCAGCTTATGTATAAACTTGAATTTAGATTTAACGAGCAAAAAATCGAGGCAGACGGGGAATATGAGCTTGCTGAGTTCTATCGTGTAATCAGAATTATGTTTGCAAGAGAAAATCTTATCGAAATGGAAACTGCGGACGGCAGTTTATGGTTTAAGGATAACGGCGGCGAACAGGACTACGGCGCTATGTGGGGCATAACTCTTTCTCTGTCCGACGAAGAATGGTTTGTAAAGTATATTGAAAAAATGTACTGGTATGACGATGATGACGATCCGGGTGTTCTGGAACATGAGGACGTGCTTGCAACATATCGGAGAAGAAAGGTAGGTGCGTTTAACAATGAAAATTAAAGAAAAATACAAACTGTTCAACCACGCTCGCAGAGAATATTCAAAAAAATTCTCGCAGAATTACGAGTTTGCACAAATGTCTTACAAAAAATTAATTAATCTTTTACAATCTAACAGGCACACAAGTTATTGCGAGTATTGGTATTGCTGCCACGGTTTATATCACAATTGCTGGATAGACCCTTTCAGCGAGGGCATATGGGATTTTTCGCAGGTAGATGTTAATATATTGCTGAAAGGTGTATTGAAAACGACTCGTAAATATCTTAAAAACAAACATCGGGCACTCTACTACAAAGACTCCAACGGTATTCACGTGATACTGATAATGCGAGATATTCATCGGTGCGATTATATTATAACATTTACAAATAACGATTGTTGAAATATTATTTAGAAAAGAGGTTTATTTCAAAATGAATATTAACGAAAAATCCTTACAGGAACAGGCGGATGATCTTGTTTTTGCAGAAAGTGAGGTTACGCCAGAGCTTAAAGCTGCCTGCAAGGTGCAGGGGATAAAGCTCAACATAGTTTCCGACAGACAATATGAGGAAACGGTTGCTATGGGCTTCGGGCAATGGCTCTTAAAAAACTATCCGCCGAAAAAATAACGGGTAACAGCGTTTTACGCTTTTACTGCATATCCACGCTCTGCGGCAAATGGTAGCTGCAGCACACGGGATATGCGAAAGCCGACAACGTGTTCTCCTTGAATGACTGGCATTCTATGGAACGAAGCGTTGCCGGCTTTACAAATTTAATTCGCCATTGGCGAATTATCAATAATTATTGACAATATTGCGGTTTTGGTGTATAATGACATTAAGGTCAAAATTGTTTAAGCCCTCGGAGAATTCTAGTCCGAGCACACTGAACAGTTCTTGGCTTTTTTCTTTAAGAAAGATTTCTCTGAACGCTTCACAGGAGCGACGGAAACCGCCCTTTTAGCCACTTGTTTCTTTTTAGGAGAATTACCCTTGTTTTTACTTTGTGAAGCTCTACGGGCTTTTGAGTGCGATTTTGGGACATATAAGAAAACGCCTGTGAGTGTAATTCTCACAGGCATTCTTTTAATCTAATGAAATATCAGTTTTTCCTATGTTTTTTGGTTTATGAACTTGATTGTGTTTATCCTGTTCTGCCTTTATCTCCTCGATTTGACCGAGAACAGACGGCTTCTTTTCTTCTGCTTTGGGAAGCTCCATTTTTGAGTATTTCCATTTAACCATAGGATGTGATTTTAGTCTGCTGCATATTTCTTCTGAATCGAACAACAGTTCCGGTCGATAATCTTTTTTAAAATATCTCTCTACAAATTCTGTCTCTTTCGGTGTCATTTGTAGCAGTCCTTCTAATTGCTCTTTGACAAAAGCTATTGTTCCCGGTAAATCATATTTCTTTTCCGAACTTGTGATAACAGGTAATAGGTCTGCTTTTATCTTACTGAAAGTGATTTTATCAACAGCAGAGGTGTCAAAGCTATTGAATGCTTCTTCACTATTAAGCGTTTTATAGAAAACCACGCATTTACGCAACAGCTCCAAATCCTTTGCGGAAAACATTTCGCTTTTCAACACACTGTTTACATCATATAAATCCCTTGCTGCTGCACGGGACAGAAGTGCTGTTATTTTTGCACCGTATATTTCAATAGGATTGATACAAAGAAGCTTTGAAGCAGAGAAACCTTGAATCTCCTTTACAGAACGCATTTCTGGCTGTAGGATATGTTCACGGAGCATATAGTTTATCTCAATTTTTATTCTGTCTTTTACTCCGCCTGCATTCATATACGAAAACACCGAAGAATTTAATGCGTGTGTAGTCTTGGAATTTTTTTCTTCAAGTGTATAACCTTGATTACTCATAAAAGTATGAAATTTTTCTGTAATCAATTCCTTCGCCTTAATCATTTCTTCTCTCGGAAGATTATGCATAAAATCAAGGTCTATATCTACAGATAAACGAGGTAGGTTAAAGAACATAAGGTTAATAGCCGTACCGCCTTTTAAAGCCAGAGCTTGACTTAAAAAATCATCGTTTTCAATGAAAGCCAATACTTGCGAAAGGCGGCATACCTTTTCGTATGTATCACGGACAAAGCCATACTGCTTTGCCTGTTTTCCGAGTTCTGTTCTGTCATACTCACTCATCGTAATTCACTCCTTTGTCAATCAGTGATAACAGGTCATTTGGAACATATAAATTCCATTTTTGATTTAAAACAAAATCCTTTTTATATTCAGATTTATATAAATAACGTTTGGAATTAGGAATGTTATTCGAACATTCTTGAAAAAAGCTATTGCTTAAATTCAGTATAATTCGGAAATGCTCGAGAATGTAACCTGTTTTCTGATATAATCCCTTTGAATTGTAACTCTTAAGATAAGAAATCAGCTTATCTTCCTTTACAGATGGTATCTGTTCAATGCATTTCAGCAGTTCTTCAAGACCGCCTACTTTTTCAAAATCATTAATACTGTCAAGGATAGTACGTTCAATATCAGTAACGTACACTCCGTTGTTTGTAACAACGCCATCATTGATATGCGGTTTCATATATTTGAATGTCACGCCGTCATAATCAAATTCAGAAAAGTACTTATTTCCGCTTACATACACCTCATAATACACTTGATTTGCACAGCCGTAATATTCAAAAGCAGAATGATGAGTTATATATGAGCCTTCAGAAATTTTTGAAGCAATAGCATAACGATTTTTGATAGGTTGCTTCGTTTCAAGGCTTATCGCTACATATAAATCACGGCGAACACGCTCAATTAATCCCTTTTTGGTATAGTCGTACAATAAAGAATGTGTTGCTGCTTCATTCCCGAGCAGAACACATACCTCGTTCCTTGTAAAACAACCCATATCAATTAGTTTTTCATAGTGTTTCAAAAAATCACCTCACTTATATTATTTACATTATATCGAAAAACATTCCTTTTGTCAACTGTTTTTCGTAATTTTATAAATAGAGCGATTTTGTCAATAGTTTTCGAATGTTTAGAAATCAAATCTTGTTTATAGCCTCAAGCAGCTCCTTGACATCAAGGTGAGTATAAACTCGTTCCGTCAAGCTCATCGCACCTCCGTGTCCTACAATTTTCTTTATGATTGTCGGATTTACATTCTTTTCGGTAAGCATTGAAATACAGGTATGTCTTGTATCATGTGGCTTGTGTTTCAAGCCCAATTCCTCCATTACTGGTGTCCAGTAGCTATCATAATAATTGCGGTACTCGAAATGCAAATTTGCTTCTGTATGTAAAAGATATTCACACTCGCTGCTTTCGTACCAGGAAATAAAGAAGGGCAGGGTTTTGTCGGCAATCGGAACACGACGTATTCCTGCTTCGGTTTTGGATTTTATTATGTCAAAATACTGCTCATCCAGATTAATATTTTCTTTTTTGAGGTCAAGCAGCTCTGATATTCGTGTTCCACTGTAGATAAGCATAAGAACAATCTGATAATATCTGTTATGTTCGTTTGCCCAGATGTGATTGATTTCTTTTTCGGAAAATTTTTCTCTGTTGAAAGCGTTTGGATTTTTATCCTTATACTGTGAGATGTCAATAAATTTTGAATAGTCCTTATTACAGATTTCGTTTTTCATCGCAAAAGTGTATAGCTGCCCAAATAAAACCTTGATTTTTCGTAGGGTAGGGTAATTTTTTCCGCTGTTATCAATGATTTTTTGTAAATCAGCAAGTTTAAGCTCTTTGAAAACTCTGTTGTAAATAGGTTGGCATATTGCGTAAGAGGCGTTATAAGAATGCTGATTTGAAACAGAAATAGTAGGGAATTTCAGCTTTTTGAATTCCTCGTATACTTCGGCAAAAGTCATTTTTGCAGCTATTGTATCGTATGGGCTTTCATTGTACTGTGCGAGCATTTCCAGACCCTCAGAACGTGTCCGGGCATAACCGATTATTGCTACTTTTCTTTTTAGCTTATCGGTTTCCTTGTCTATTTCCCATCCGATTGTTTTTCTTACTATGTATGGTTTTCTGCGCTTGCCGGAGAGTTTTGTAACGCTTCCGTAGCTGTTTGGTAATTTCATTTTTAATCCTTTCACTAATGCTCAATATCTTTAACCTTAACATTATTGTGCACTTTTTTATGTGCGTTTTGTTCAGCTTTAATTATTGCAATATCTTTCAGAACTGAAGATCTTGAATTATTCGCCACTGGCGAACTGCCATTATATGTGTTCGGTTTAACAGGCTTTCTTTTGGAATTCGCCATTGGCGAATTCTTCTTTGAAGTTTTCTTGGTTGTATCTTTATTCGCCATTGGCGAATTCGGTAATAATATGGTTTTGATTTTATCCGTTAGTTTTTCGGCAACTGTTTTTTCTGATTTTGATTTGGCTTCAGCGGATTTTTTCAGCTCTCTGATTCTTATGTTTTCGGAAATAGCTTTATCGATTGCTTCAGCGGTATATTCTTCGCCGAGCTTTGCACCACGCACAGGTTTTTCGTTTTCTTTCGCTTCTTTTCTCAGAAATGAAACGGTTTTATTGGTATTTCTCGGCATCGTTACGCCATAATGCTTATACAAGTACTCCGAAAATTCCTGTCTGCTGTAGGAATGCTTCTTTGCTTCGTTTATTTGCTGCCGTAAGGCTTCTTTCCAAGATTTTTCTCTGAAATCTTCGGGATTGTCTTCTTTGATGTGTTTTTCAGCAGCTGTAAGCTTATTTTTTACAGGAACATTTCTTTTTACTTTTTCACGCTTATCTTTTACAGCTGAACGCCAATCAAATGCGCTTAGTCTGTAATGCTCGGCAATCTTATTTATTTCATCTTTTTCGTCTGATAAGTCTTTATTTGTGTGGTGGATTTTTCTGCCGTCAATAAAACTGACAGCATTGACGATTGCGTGGATATGGAGGTGTTTTGTGTCATTATGGCAAGCGAAAACGTACTCATAATCGGAGTAATGATTTTGAAGAAAATCAGCTGCTGTCTTCATAGCGGTTTCAATATCAAGATTACCGCCGTTTTCGATTCTGTCCTTCGGCTCAAAGCTTATTTTAACGTGATAATATTTCCGTGTATCGTAGCTTTCTTTTTTACCAAAGCTACGGGACGTTGCAAGAAACTGGTTTGAAAAATTTACGGCGGAAAAATCCTCTGAAAACAATCCGTTTGTATCTGCGGCTACAGATTTTTTCAGCACATATTCCAGAGCTTTTCGTGGATATGATTTACAGCCGTTTGTAATTATTATCGGCATAGCTTTTCTATCTTTCCCTGTGTTTCTTCCAGAATTATGCTTGCACGTTCATACGCTCTTGAGCATTTGCGGCTTACTGTAATTAAATCCTGCGGTGTTATACGACGTTCACGGAAAAGTTGTATAGCCTGCCATAAATTTGAGCCTTGCTTTTTCAGTTCTGCCGTTAACTCCTTGTGACTATCGATGAAAACAAATGTTTCCGAAGTGAGCAGGGCAGATATTATTTTACGGCGTGATACATTCATATGTTTTTGAACATACAGTATCTTAGCCATTTCCGAATCCGACAGATATACAACCAGTCTGTGAGGTCGGGCGAGTTTAGATTTATCCTGCGGAGTTTTACGTTTATTCGCCATAAGTTACACCTCTTTTCTGTGGCGAATTTTAAGCAGCTTTGCTGCTTTCTTTTGGGTGGATTGAAGGAGGGTGTCCCTCCTCACAAGGAGCGTGAACTACAGTTCAGGCGCTCCTTGCTATTATAGTTAATCACTGCTCTGGCGAGCAGTGATTAACTATTTGGTGTAGTGGGGGATTATGTTATAGTACCGTCGGCTTTAAGCTTTGATGTATAATACATTCCCTCTGTGCTTACAGCATTATATAGAGCTGTAAGTAGATAGCCTTGCACGGATGTCATATCAGGCTTGGTTTCTTCTATCGACTCAATTACATATTCAATATGCTGTGAACTCAATTTAATAAGTACGGACTTTACAGTTTGCTGTGGTACTTCATTTTTATTTACTCTGAGCGTAGCTTGAGTTGAACATACAGAGTCAATAATAACTGCATACATAGCTTTTACAAGCTCAGCTCTATAACCACCGTCTTGCATAAAACCATCATAATCGATATTTTCTTTTATGAGCTTTTCATAGGCTTGTCGTTCCGCAAACAAAGAATTATCTCTTTTCTGTGATGTTCTATCAATCATATCAATCGGACTTTCTACATCGGATATTGTATTATGTGATTCGCATTCATTTACGATAGATTGATTATTATTTAATACATTGTTTATTTTTGATTTATTAGTATTTAATTGTTTATGATTTACCGCTTGCGGATTTACCGTTTGCGGAAAATCCGCAAGCGGTAAATTTCCTATTTTACAGCCTCTGCAGGTTATGTAATCAATACTATCGAATCTACCATCTGGGCTTCTTGAATATATACGCCGAAGATAATCTTTTTCCTCTAGTTTCTGTAAAGCGTTATTAATTTTGTCTTTACCACACGGTAGAATTTTACAAAGTCCCGTGATACTAAAATTCCAATTATCGGGCAGTGATACTAGGGTTAGCAGTAATCCTCGTTCTTCGATATCTAATTCCTTGTCCCTAAGGCAATCGTTGTTGATTATGGTATAACCCTGTGGTGAAATGTGGCGTAACTTTCCCATTAGTTTATGTATGCCGCCGGATTGTAATAGCCAAGCTGCTCATAGCAATCCTTATCGCTCAGATAGAAGTTATATTTGCTCTTTCCCGGCATTTTAATCGCTGTTGCCCACGCCCATACACCTGTTGTTACACATACTCTTACGAATTGTTGGTCTTTGCCTATCCCTGCAGCAAGCTCCTTGACAGGTACGTTCCGTCCTGTTAATACTATTTCAGCCATTTTTTCCTCCTTGATTTATTTTCGGTGTTATGATATAATAATAAAAATAAGTATGTCATAAAAACTTATATCTATTTATTACAGCTTAATTATACTCAAAACATTCAAAATAGTCAATGTTATTTTCTTGAATATTCAAGAAAATAATTCAAGATTGTTAATTACCTCAAAATCAAAGAGGGGTTTTGGAGGACAATATGTCTATATTAAACAATATATTATCTGAGATGAAGCAAAAAAATATATCTCAAAAGCAAGTGCTTGACGAACTTGGATTGTCATCGTCGGCTTTTGCAGATTGGAAAAATGGTAAGACGTCGTCGTATATTAAGTATTTACCTCAAATTGCTGAGATTTTAGGGGTTACGGAAGAATATTTAAGATGTGATAATAGCGCTTTCAATGGAGCGACAGCAATAGATAAAACTATATATTCAAAAACATATGAGCGAGAAATAATTGCTTCACTTCTCTCTTCTTCTGAATTACCTTGTGATGAAGAAATTTTGCGTATTTCATCATATATGGGATGTAAACTTGCTTATTTATTTGACCCGAACATAGAAGATTTTATTGTTGGCAATGCTTCAACAGATAAAAACTATGAACTTAAAGAGCGAATTTTTGAAATTTTAAATACTTTATCAACATCAATAGAATACAGAAAATTTCAAGTGCAAGTATCGAGAGTTATTTTACATCATTTGTCAAATGGCGAATATTCAATAGACCCGGATAAATTAAAAAATGAACTCGGATTCACAGCTGCTAAAATAGATTTTCTTTGTTCAAAAAGTATTCCTAATATGCTTAATACAAGTGATGTAGGTTTAAATTTCTCGGATTTGATGAAAATTAAAAGGGAATATGGCATATCCTACACCTATATGTTCACGGGCAAAAATTAAAACACAGGTGTATTCTTTGTTCCGTAAGGTTGTGTTATAACTTGTGATATACTGTATGAATTAACATTGTGATATTGCCTTATGTAATGAAACTGGCTGAAATATCTGTTGCTAAATGCTACAGATATTACTAAAGTTATTATTTCATCCATTAGTAAATGTGTGTTTCCGGACTTTGGGGTATATAAGTTATCAAATTGTTTTTTATAAAATAGTTATATAAACCTCTCCGAGTACAATTCGGAGAGGTTTTGTTTATAAAAGCTTATCTTGGATTCCAATAAGCAAATTATAATTCTCAGCTTAAAATGATATTGTTAAGCTTCTTATGGTTTCATCAATAGTATTGCTATTATTAAATTGATATGATATAATTATAAAAACACAAATTTTTAATTATAAACGTGAGGGTTTATGAAGCATTTTGAAGTGGTTGCTGCAATAATAGAATATAACGGTAAATTTTTATGTATGCAAAGAAATAAAGGTAAATATGATTATGTTTCGCTCAAATTTGAATTTCCAGGCGGTAAGGTAGAAGCTAACGAAACCAATGCTGAAGCTTTAATGCGTGAGCTATACGAAGAAATGAATATCAAAGCTCATATTACAGAAAATGATTATTTTATGTCTATCCATCACGCTTATCCCGATTTTGAAATAACTATGCATACGTATAAGTGTTGTCCCGATACCGATTATTTTGTTCGTAAAGAGCATATATCTCATAAATGGTTAAAAAAAGACGAATTGCAAACACTGGATTGGGCACCAGCAGATTTGCCGATTGTTAAAAGAATTATGGAGGAATAATTATGGAACGTTTTAAACCAGATTTTTCTGTAGGTTCTGTTGTTACTAATCAGCAGCTCACAGATGTATTTAAAGTAGGTAATATGGGTGGCATGCGTCGCTCGCACACTACTAATACATTAGTTATTATTTCTGACCATACTAAAGGTTTATACGACGATAAATGGTATGGCGAGGAATTACATTATACAGGTATGGGTAAAGTTGGGAACCAGGTGCTTGCTGGTAATCAGAATAAAACCTTAGCCGAATCTGATAATAATGGGGTAGATGTCCATTTGTTTGAAGTGTTTGAAGCTGCCAAATATGTTTATCAAGGCGTTGTTAAATTATCTGGCGAGCCATATAAGGAGAGGCAGAAAGATGATAACGGAAATATGCGTGAAGTATGGATGTTTCCTTTGAGGGTTGAGGATAGTTCTGTTGTTATATCCGATATAGCAATCGAAACTTTAAAAAAGGTACATAAGAAAAAGGCTCGATTGTTATCAGAAGATGAGTTGAAAACAAAAGCAATGGAACGTTCTTCTACCAGAACTGCTAGCCGGTATGTAATTTCAAATAGAACCATTCGAGATGAGTATGTATCTGAATATTCTAAAGTTCGTGCTCAAGGAATTTGTCAGTTATGTGATATGCCAGCGCCATTTAGCGATAAAGATGGTAAGCCTTATCTGGAAAGTCACCATATTGTTTGGCTGTCAAAGGGCGGTTCTGATTCTATTGATAATACAGTAGCGTTATGCCCGAATTGTCATAAGAAAGTGCATATTATTAATAATCCAGAGGATATCGCTAAACTTCAGGCTAAAGTCAAGGAATAGGAATGTAAAATAGAGGTATGCTATGTCTAATTTCAACTTTCTTTTAAAATGTCCGGAATATGAATATTTTTCTGACGCGTGTATTGAAGCTGAGGCTCTTATTATTCAAACGCCCACCACGGCTGCTATTTCTATTCGCCGCGCAGTAGAGCTGTGCGTTAATTGGATTTGTAGAGTGAATAATAGAGAGGATGTTATTAAGTTATCCACGCTTAATGAGCGCATTAACACTAATTTTTTTGTTACTGGTGTTCCTTATGCTGTAAGAAAAAATATTATTTTTTCTATTCAGCTTGGTAATCGTGCAGTACATTCAAATGAAAACATTGGATATGAAAAAGCATTGACTTCTTTAAAAAATCTTTTTGATTTTATTCAGTGGATAGATTGTAAATACGGTCATAATTATAATGATAAACGTATTTTTAAGGAAAGCAATATTCCAGAAAAATCATCCAATAAAAATATTAAAAGGGAAAAAAACACTGTTGAAAATTTGCAAAAAATCAATGACGACAACAGTGGCGCATATCACAATAGCGATTTCGAAACCGAAAAAGTCACCACAGAAAATGCACTCTGCTGTTGTTATGCGAATTCTATATCAGAATTTCTTTCCATTGGCTATAAAACATGGGCTGCACAAATGCTAGGAAATTATTGTATTATTCATGGTGAAAAGCCCAGCGAACAGCAACTCCTAGCTTGGAAGGATTGTTATGACTGCACTCGTGATTTTTTTGAAGCGTGCTCGAAATATCAGTGCAATTTAGTTTTCGAATACATTTTACCATATGAGGGCGGCAGACGCCCTGATTTGGTAATATTATCTGGCAATAATTTGATTGTTTTCGAATATAAAATGTCAGATGGTGTTAAGCTAGCTTATATGGACCAGTTATCTGGGTATGCCCGCGATATAAAAGGATATCATAAGGCAAGCTCAGAATTGAATGTAATTCCTGTTTTAGTTCCTACAAAATCCGCAGGGAAATATAAATGGGCGGAGGAGGTGCTTATTTGCTCGCCGGATAAACTCACAGAACAACTGCTGCCCTATTTAAATACAGATGAATGTCCAGATTTAAATAGCTGGATTAGTTCAGCTTATGAGCCGTTACCTTCGCTGATTGATGCTGCCAAAATAGTATATTTTAGCCAAAAGCTCCCGCATATTCGCAAAGCGAATAGCGCAGGAATTCCAGATGCAGTTTCATATATTCTAAAAGCGGTTGATGAAGCTGAAAAGAATAAATCTAGAGTTCTTGTATTAGTTACCGGTGTCCCCGGGGCAGGAAAAACGCTTTTAGGTTTAGATTTGGTGTATAAGGCCAATGTTAAGAAAACATTAAAATCAACTTTTCTATCAGGAAATGGTCCTCTCGTTGATGTGCTTCAAGACGCATTAAAAAGCAAAACATTTGTAAAGCCTTTACGTAATTATGTAAATGAATATGGAAAGCTTCAGCGCGGTGTCCCGAGTGAGAAAATAGTAGTTTTTGATGAAGCGCAAAGGGCTTGGGATAAGCAGCAGGTTTTTGCTAAGAGGGATATTAATAAATCTGAGCCGGATTTGATAATTGAAATTGCTGATAGAATACCCGATTGGTGTGTTATGGTTGGCTTGATAGGTGAGGGTCAAGAGATTTATATTGGGGAAGAATCTGGCATAGGCCAGTGGAATGAAGCATTAAAAAATAGCAAAAGTAGTTGGAAGGTAATATGTCCAGAAAAATTATCAAACATGTTTACAAATGCAACAGAGGTTGATGTATCGGAAAAGTTAAATCTTACAATATCATTACGCTCCCATTTGTCAGATGATGTTTCGGCGTGGGTGGCTACCGTTTTAGAAAACAAGCTATCACATGCACAGGATTTAAGTAAGAAAATATTTGAGAATGGCTTTAAAATTTATGTCACAGACAGTCTTGATAAGGCGAAAAGATATTGTCATCGCAGATATAATAACCAAGATAAAACCTATGGTTTGGTATGCTCATCTAAAGCCCGCATTCTTCCTCGTTATGGAGTTAACAACGACTTTAATTCTACTAAAAATATGTCGGTGGCTAAATGGTTTAATGCACCACCTGGAGATGAAAGTTCTTGTAGAAGTTTCAATAATGCTGTTACTGAATTCGCGTGTCAAGGATTAGAATTGGATATGCCAATTATGTGTTGGGGCGAAGATTTTAGATGGGAAAACGGTGAACTGAAATTATGTTCATCAGGCGGAGGTTTTAAAGACCCATATCAAATTAGATTAAATTGCTATCGTGTGTTATTAACGCGTGGTAGGGATGGTATGATTATATATGTTCCAGAGGATGAGACTCTTAAAGAAACCTACATTGCATTATTGAATAGCGGCGCACGCAAATTGATATAAATATATAGAAAGTAAGGTGATTATGAATTTGAAATATACTGCATAAATTGACGCAATAATATCGCCGTGTGTAACGTGTGTGCAGCAAAAATGGCTGAAAAGCCTTTTGTTAAGCGGTTTTAAAATTACCCAAGCGTTAATCGCTTCACGGACATTATACAAATCAACCTCCCTGGTTTCAGGGAGGTTTTTTTATAATTTACATTTCCAGCAGCATTTCAATATGCGGAATATCGTCCTCAAGGTACTGCTCCGAAACCTGAACAAAACCGCATTTTTCATAGAAACCCTTTGCGTAGAGCTGGGCGCTTATGCGGATTCTATTTTCATGAAGCACTTCGCGGACATACTTTATACCCTCGCACATGATTTTATAGCCCAGTCCCGTGCCTCTTGCCACGGTGATTACTCTGCCGATGGATACTTCATCAGTGTAGGAAACACCCTTGTCTACTACTCTTATGTATGCCTGAACTCCCTCTTCGTTCCTGTAGAAGATATGGCAGGATTTTTTATCCTTGTTGTCTGCTTCGGGGTAGGGACAGTTCTGCTCAACTACAAATATATTGATTCTCGCCTTCAGGATTTCGTACATTTCATCGCCTGTGAGCTCTTCATATCTTTTAATAACAAGTTCCATAAAATCTCCTTATTGTGTGCTATGCTGAATTTTAACATACATTTTTCATTATGTCAATGATTTGTAAAATGTTGGCAAAATTATTCTAAAAAATATCACAATGGGTATTGCTTTTGTATAAGTTTTATGATACAATATAAAACAAGCTTATGTAAACCTTTACATACTATCTATTAAAGGAGAAACGATATGAAGAAAAGAAAATTTGCGGCATCTCTTGTCGCATTCAGTTTAGCTGCAGCAATGCTTCTCGGAAGCTGTGAACAGTCTGCTGCAGACGATTCCTCTGCAATAACCACAACTGTTGCGGCCGATAATGCTGATACCACCACCGCGGCTGATAATACGGAAGCTACCACAACAGCAGCAGATAATGCTTCTGTTACAACTGCCGTTTCATCGTTCGGCGACCCCGACGAAGAAGAAATGCTCAAGGGTCTCAACGCGCTGGAGCTTACAAAACTTATGGGTAACGGTATTAATTTAGGAAATACCATGGAAGCCTACAATCACAGCGGTTATGTAAACGGTTCTGACCCCACATTATTTGAAAATGCATGGGGACAGCCTACCACAACACAGGAAATGATTGACGGAATGAAGGCTATGGGCTTTGATTCAATCCGTATTCCTATTGCCTGGACAAACGGTATGAATTTTGAAAGCGGTGATTATACAATCGACGAGCGTCTTATGAACCGTGTTGAGGAAATTGTAAACTACGCTCTCAATGCCGATATGTACGTTATAATCAACGACCATTGGGATGGCGGCTGGTGGGGTATGTTCGGCTCCGAAGATATGGCTGTACGCGAAAAGGCAATGGAAATGTACAAGTCTATGTGGACACAGATAGGTGAACGTTTCGGCGATTATTCCTATAAGCTGATTTTTGAATCTGCAAACGAAGAGCTGGGCGACCGACTCAACGATAGTGATATCACAGGCTCAAAGGGAATCCTCACGAAGGATGAATGCTATCAGAAATTAACAGAAATCAACAATGAATTTGTAAAGACAATCCGCGGTCTTGGCGGCAGGAATGAAGACAGGTTCTTACTTATAGCAGGTTATAATACCGATATTATGAACACCTGCGATGACCGTTACATAATGCCTGAAGATACGGTTGACGGCAAGCTCCTTATCTCTGTTCATTACTATACTCCCTGGGATTACTGCGGTACTGATTCCATCAATCAGTGGGGTTCTCCCGACGACTATGAAGAGCAGAACGGTCTTCTTGAAATGATGACAAAGTTTACCGATAAGGGCTACGGTGTTATTATCGGCGAATATGCTGTTATGAAGAGCAGTGGTATCGGTCAGAAACCTGATACAGACAAGTTCTATGAAAACTTCCTTGATAACTGCGACCTTTATAATTACTGCCCTGTACTCTGGGACTGCAGCAGCCTTTACAAGCGCAGTTCGGGTGTCGTTACAGATGAAACCGTAGCTGCCGTATTCAAGGGCAGAACCGCAGCTGACGAAGCAGGCAAGGACTATGCTGACATCCAGGCGCAGGCGAAGACTGATATTGAAGAAGCGTATAAGCTTGCCAACGAAACAGCAATGGCTGATGTTTCTGTTCCTGCTTCTGATGACTATGCAACTGCATGGATCATGTATTCAAGCAGTGACTGGTCTGTTTCCTACAGTGTAGGTGACACCTATGATCCTACAAACAAGACTACAGGCATAAATGACAGTAATGTTATCGTTGAAGGCGAGGGTACATACACAGTAAGTCTTGATTTCTCAGGAGTAAGTGCAAAGGGTACATCGTTCTGTGCTTTAGGCATTGCAAACGGCGAAATATTATTCCCCGGATATATTGCAACAATCGACGAAATCAAGGTAAACGGCGAGCCTGTCGAGCTTATTGCAAAGGACTATACTTCCACAGATGACGGAAAGTGCACACGTGTAAATCTTTATAATGAGTGGGTACCCAAGGCTCCCGATGACGCAAGACGCGCTGACGGAAACACAGAAGGCTGCTCTGCACGTATTATTGACTTAGGAAAAACTAAAATCCAGACTCTTGAAGTAACATTCACATTTACTGCTCCGTAAGTACATCGGATCCCCTTGTGCAGAAATGCACAAGGGGATTTTTGTTTTTATATTTTTTTGTTCTGTATATTTCTGATTTTAAAAAGTAAGATAAACATATAGAAATTTTCATAAAGGAGCCTTATATGAAATATAGAACATCGGTAATTGCCTCGCCTGTGAACGGCAGGGCAATACCTATAACAGATGTGCCTGACCCTGTCTTTGCGGACAGAGTTTTAGGTGACGGGTGCGCGGTAATTCCCGCAGACGGCAGAATTCACAGTCCAGTCGACGGGGTGGTTTCTTCGGTAGCTGAAACACGTCATGCTTACGGAATTTCAGCGGACAATGGTATTGAAATTCTTGTGCATTTCGGGCTTGAAACGGTGTCGCTCAGGGGCGATGGTTTCACAAGTCACGTAAGTGTGGGCGACAGAGTCAGAAAGGGTGACCTGATAGGCGAAGCGGATATGGAAATGCTCCGTAGAAGAAGTATAAATCCTGTTACTCCCGTATTAGTCTGTGATATGCCCGAAAATTCGGAGCTTACAGTAACAGGCGGCAGGGTAAAAGCTGGCGATGACCTTATTTCTGTAAGAACTGCAAAGGAAGAAATTTCAGAACTTGTATACGGTGATGAAGAAAAGCCGCCTGAAAAAAAGAAAAGCAGACTGAATTTCGATTTTCTTCAGAAGCTGGGTAAGGTGCTGATGACGGTAATTGCTGTAATGCCTGCCGCCGGGCTTATGATAAGTCTCGGTAAACTTGTTGCAATGCTGGGCGCAGATATAGGGGCGGTTGTCACAATCGGCAGTGTAATGGAAAATATCGGCTGGGCAATTATCAGCAATCTTCATATCCTTTTCGCTGCCGCAATCGGCGGCAGCTGGGCAAAAGAAAAGGCAGGAGGTGCCTTTGCCGCAATACTTGCCTTTATTCTGATAAATAATATCACAGGTGCGGTATTCGGTGTCACAAGCGGAATGCTTTCCGACCCCGAAGCAATGGTGACCTCACTTTTCGGTCAGGAGATGCAGGTAGAGAGTTATTTTACCTCTGTTCTCGGTGCGCCTGCCCTTAATATGGGCGTGTTTATCGGAATTATTTCGGGCTTTCTGGGCGGCTCTGTCTATAACCGTTTCTACAATTTCCGAAAGCTTCCCGACGCACTTTCATTCTTTAATGGCAAGCGTTTTGTACCGCTGATGATAATAGTATATTCTGTTGTTGTATCGTTGATTTTGTGCGTGGTATGGCCTCTTGTCCAGTCGGGTATCAATGCGTTCGGTATCTGGATTGCAAACTCCGCCGATACCTCGCCTGTGCTTGCGCCCTTTATCTACGGAACAATGGAGCGTATTCTCCTTCCCTTCGGTCTTCACCATATGCTGACAATCCCTATGAATTATACCAGCTTCGGCGGCACCTACGAAATCCTCACAGGTGCAAACGCAGGCAGTCAGGTTTTCGGTCAGGACCCTCTGTGGCTTGCGTGGATAGCCGACCTTATAAATCTGAAGAGTGCAGGGAATATGGAAGGCTATAATGCTCTTCTTGAATCTGTAACTCCCGCCCGTTTCAAGGTCGGACAGATGATAGGTGCAACAGGACTTCTCTTAGGCGTGGGTCTTGCAATGTACCGCAGAACAGACAAGGATAAGCGTAAGCGCTACCGTTCAATGTTCATTTCCACCTCTCTTGCGGTTTTCCTGACAGGGGTAACCGAGCCTATTGAATTTATGTTCATGTTCTGCGCGCTTCCTCTTTATGCTGTGTATGCGGTTTTACAGGGTCTTGCATTCGCTATGGCGGGCATATTTGATTTACGGCTTCATTCTTTCGGAAATCTTGAATTCCTTACCCGTGTACCCATGTCGGTCGAGGCGGGTCTTACAGGGGATATAATCAATTTTATCATAGCTGTCATTGCATTCTTTGTAATCGGTTATTTCGTGGCATATTTCATGATAGGAAAGCTCAGACTTGCAACCCCGGGACGTCTTGGAAATTATACAAACGACGGTACCGAAATTGAGGAAAACGGAATACGCAGAACAGGAGAGGATTCTCAGCCCGAAAGGATAATTGCCCTTCTCGGCGGCAGGGAAAATATTGAATTTGTAGACGCCTGCATGACAAGGCTCCGTGTGACGGTAAAGAATCCCGACCTTGTGGCGGACATTGAAAAATGGAGAGCTGAGGGGGCGCTGAGTCTTATGAAAAAGGATAATGGTATACAGGCGGTATATGGTCCGAAGGCGGATATTATAAAATCCGATATCAACGATATTCTGTGAGGAAATATGAAATTACTGACTCTTAACACACACTCACTTGCGGAAGAAAATTATGAGGAGAAATTGAAAATATCTGTAGCGGCAATTGTCTCGGAAAAACCTGATATAATCGCCCTGCAGGAGGTGAATCAGAGCATCTCCGAGGGGGAAATTCACGAGGAGAGCCTTTACGGCTTTACCTCCTGCGGAATTATTCCCGTAAGGGGTGATAACCACGCTTATAATGTGGTAAAAATGCTTTATGAAAATGGAGTGCGGTACTACTGGACATGGCTGGGAATAAAGGAAGGCTACGGAAAATATCAGGAGGGAATTGCTCTGCTGAGCCTGAGTCCCGTTATTGATGTGAGTACTCTTACAGTAAGCAGTATTGATAATTACAATAACTGGAAGACCCGTAAAGTTATAGGGATAAGAACCGAAGATTACCTTGATGACTGGTTTTACAGTGTCCATTTCGGCTGGTGGGATGACAAGGAAGAGCCCTTTCAGGCACAGTGGAGAAAGTTCTCCGATCAATTGCCCCACGACGGCAGAGTCTGGCTTATGGGGGATTTTAACTCGCCTGCCGGGGTTCGGGATGAAGGCTATGATATGATAGAAAATGATGGCTGGTACGACAGCTTCAGACTTGCTGAAAAAAAGGACTGCGGAATTACCGTAGGAAAAATTATTGACGGCTGGTGTGACAAGGCTGTCGAAACGCAGGGGATGCGCATTGACCAGATATGGTGCAGCGAAAGGACGGAAATAACCTCATCGCAGGTTATCTTCAACGGCAGTAATTACCCTGTGGTTTCCGATCATTACGGTATAATAATTAAAATAAAGGACTGATACAAATGATAAAATTTGAGTACACCATAAAGGATGAATTCGGAATGCACGCAAGACCTGCAGGGAGCCTTGCGAAGCTTGTGAAAAATCTTGACAGCGAAATAACTGTTTTCAAGGGTGATAAATTTGCTTCCGCCTCAAAGCTTATGGCACTTATGGGACTTAATGTAAAGCAGGGCGACACAGTTACCGTCACAATTGAGGGCGGAGCTGAAGCAGCGGCAGAAAAAGCGGTAAGGGAATTTTTTGAAAATAATCTTTAAGCGGGAGAAAAAATGGTAACATTTAACGGCAAGGGTGTTTACGGCGGGGTAGCAATGGGCAGGGTATCGGTTTTCAGGCGTAGCGATATAACCGTAAAGCGCACAAGGACGAATGACGTTGAGTCGGAAATACTGCGGTTTGAGAATGCAAAAAAATATGCGCTTTCACAGCTCAGTGAAATATACGGAAAGGCATTGAAGGAAGTGGGAGAGGCCAATGCCGCAATTTTTGAGATCCACATGATGATGACGGAGGATGAGGATTACAATGACGCGATAAAGGAAATGATACGCTGTCAGAATGTCAACGCCGAATACGCTGTGGCAGCTACCGCCGACAATTTTGCTCAGATTTTTGCGGCAATGGACGACGCATATATGCAGGCAAGGGCAGAGGATGTCCGCGATATTTCAAACAGGCTTATTTCCTGTCTTACAGAGAATACGCACGGCTTTTCACAGCTTATGGAAAAGGTGATAATCTGCGCTGATGACCTGGCACCAAGCGAAACTGTTTCTCTTGATAAGGAAAAGGTGCTTGCATTCGTCACAGCCCACGGCTCGTCAAATTCCCACACGGCAATTCTTGCGCGGAGTATGAACATTCCTGCCATTATCGGTGTGGGAGAAGAATTTCTTTCAGTGGTAAGTGACGGAGATTTTGCCATTGCTGACGGTTTCAACGGCGAATTTATACTGAAACCCGATGAAATTACAGTGGCCGATGCGAAAGTAAGGCAGCAGGAGGAGAATCGTAAAAGAGAGCTACTCCAGAAACTAAGGGGTAAGGATAATGTGACGCTGGACGGCAGAAGAATCAATATTTTTGCCAACATAGGAAGCGCCGATAATATCGGCGAGGTGCTGCTTAATGACGCAGGGGGAATCGGTCTTTTCCGAAGCGAATTTCTGTATCTGGAAAACAGCGACTACCCTACCGAAGAAGAACAGTTCCGCATTTACAGGCGTGTTCTCGAAAGTATGGCAGGCAGAAAGGTAATTATCCGTACTCTCGATATCGGTGCGGATAAGCAGTGTGGATATTTCGGACTGGAAAGGGAAGAAAATCCTGCACTGGGGCTTCGGGGGATAAGGCTCTGCCTTACCCGTACAGGAGTTTTCAGGACACAGCTCCGCGCTCTGTACCGTGCTTCGGTATTCGGAAAGCTGGGGATAATGTTTCCTATGATTGCAAACGAGTGGGAGCTGGACGAGATACAGAAAATCTCTGAACAGGTAAAAAAGGAACTGTCGGATGACGGGATTGCCTTTTCCGGAGAAACTGAAACAGGCATAATGGTTGAAACCCCTGCGGCGGCAATAATCAGCGATATTCTTGCCCCGAAGGTGGATTTTTTCAGCGTTGGAACAAACGACCTCACCCAGTACACTCTTGCCTGCGACCGTCAGAATCCGCAGATTGACCGCTTCTGCGACAACCGTCACGAGGCGGTGATGAGATTGATAGAATTTGCGGCTGACAATGCTCACAAGCACGGAAAATGGATAGGTATCTGCGGTGAGCTGGCGGCGGATACAACCCTCACAGAGCGGTTTCTTAGAATGGGGATTGATGAGCTGTCGGTTTCTCCGTCCTTCGTGCTTAAGGTAAGGGAAAAGGTGCGTTCTCTTGATTTGTCGGAATAAAATTCTGATATTCGTGACAAAATTTTTACGGAAAGTCTTGACAAATACTTCGGGCGGTGCTATACTAAGTCCATAATTTTTTTGAAAGGAGGCAGACAAATGTTTACACGTACACATTATTCTACAACAACTATTACCATAGGAAATGAAGCTTTGTCTGCTGCCGCACACATCTGTTGATGTGTTTTTATCAGCATTCAAGGCCTGCATTTCCGTCGGAAATGCAGGCCTTTTTGTTTTTGCGGCAGCAGAAAAGGAATGAAAGAGAGGTATAAATGAAAGAGAAAAAAGAGAGAAATGAATTCGAAAATGGAATAAAGCAGGAAGAAATCGACTTTCCAAAGCGGTTTGCTTCATATGAGGAAAAAGAATATGGTGTTCTTTTTTATATGACGGACAACAAGGACTCATACGACGGAAATCATGCCTGCATCTATCCAGATAAAATCACGGATTTAGGTGCAGTTCTTGACGATATTACAGCGTTCTATAAAAAGCTTGGTATCCGTGCTTCGATTTATCACCCCTTTGAAAAGGATTATTTCAGAAACAATCTGGAAACGCTGAAAGCGCACGGTTATACATACACCGCTGAGGCCGACCACAGAGTCATGCTTCTGACAGCAGAGAATAGTATTGATATTCCGAAGAGACTTGATATCCGTGTTATGAACAGCTGGGACGAACGTGTCGCAACGGATATTCTGATTCCCAGCGGTGAGCCTTGGGAGATTGAGGTTACAAAGAGACGTACTGAACAGGACGGAACTTATCTTTTTATCGGCTCTCTAGACGGTAAAGCCGTTGTTTACTCTGATATTCATAAATCAGAGCATGGAAATACACGCTTCGATTATATCGTTACGGCAAAGGAGTATAGAGGAAACGGCTATGCAAGTGAGCTGTTAAGCTTTATGGTTGAATATTGCAAGGAAAATAAATTTCCTATGTGCTGGCAGTGGGCGGGTCCGTCAGAAAATATCTGTTACAGAGCAGGATTCCGTGAAGCTTTTACTATGGAAGCAGGCTTCGCTTCAAAGAACGAAAGAGAGGTATAAATGAAAGAAAAAAAAGAAAAGAAATACTCCCCGTTCTCGAATGTAATGTATATGTTGAAAACCATGTGTGAGGGCAGCAAGGGATATGTCATCTACACGTTCATCAAGGAATTCAACGAAAATGTTTTCTGGACGATTTTCTCGGTATATCTTACCGAATGGATATACATTTCAATTGAGAACAAAACGCCTTTTACAACCCTTGTGGCGGTAATCGGCGCAATGTGTATCGGACATATCCTGATACATATCACTGCGGCAATTCACCAGCTTTGCGAAAAGCAGTTCCTGCCTGAAATCTACCGCAGCTTCTACAAAAAGGTAATAAACAAGTCCATTTCAATGGAATACACTGAATTTGAGCGACCTGATTTCTACGACAAGTATACCCGCGCGCTTAATGAATGTCAGTGGCGCGGCAATACAATCCTCTATTATTCCGCATATCTTGTAGCAGGAATTGCCTCAGTAATAGCGGCAACGGTTATCGTGGCGGACGTTGACCCCATGCTGCTTATATTCATTGTTCCCATGGTTGCGGTGTCAATGCTGTTCGGCAAAAAGGAAGGGGATTTGTACTACTCCCTCGATATGTCCAACACCCGTGACGGACGTATCGGAAGCTACGCAAAGCGTGTGTTCTATGAAAAGAAATATGCAGGCGAGCTGAGACTTTTCGGCATAGGCAAACTGCTCCTGTCACGTCACGAAAAGGCGTATGACGAAATGGAGAAAAGGACATGGGAAATGCGTAAGAAGCTCTGTATAATCGAGCCTGCAAAGTGGATAATCTATAATCTTCTGTCTACTATTCTTCCTTATCTTTACATAACCTATGTGCTTAACACAAGCGACGCACAGACCGCCGCCTATGTGGCAATGATTCCTGCGCTTTCCACCCTTTCGTGGCGTACATCCGATGCGGTTGAGCTTATTGTTTCCCTTGCAAAGGAAAGCGCATTCGTAACAAATCTCCGTGAGTTTCTTGCCTATGAGCCGAAGACAGATAAAGCTGAGCTTATAAAGGCGAAAAATCTTTCTGATATCGAAATAAAGGATATGAGCTTCACCTATGAGGGGGCGGACAAGCCTACTCTTCACGATGTGAATATCAGTATCCGTAAGGGTGAAAAAATCGCCATTGTGGGTCACAACGGCGCAGGCAAGACAACCCTTGTAAAGCTCATAATGGGACTCTATAATCCTACCGAGGGTGCTATTACAATCAGCGATAAAAAAACCTCTGAATACGAGCCCAAATCCCTCCACCGCCGTTTCGGCACGGTGTTCCAGGATTTACAGGTGTTCGCTCTTCCCCTTTCTCATAACGTGCTTATGCGTAAGCCGAAGAATGACGAGGAAAGAAAGCTGGTTGAGGATGCTCTGAGAAAAGCTCAGTTCGGCGACAAGCTTGACAGCCTTGAAAAAGGCATTGATACAATGGTGACCAAGGAATTTGACGAAAACGGCATGGGACTTTCGGGCGGCGAAGCCCAGAAGATTGCCATTGCACGAGTTTTTGCACGTAAGCCTGACATTGTAATTCTTGACGAGCCAAGCTCTGCACTTGACCCTATTGCCGAGTACAATATGTATAAGAATATGCTGACAGCTACCGACGGGGAAACGGTAATCTTTATTTCCCACCGTCTTTCCGCAACCCGTGATGCTGACCGCATCTATATGTTTGAGCATGGCACGGTAATCGAACAGGGTACGCATTCCGAGCTTATGAGCCTTGACGGAAAGTATGCGGAAATGTGGAAATTACAGGCTCAGAACTATCTTGCAGGGGAGGTGACGGCATGAGCGTAAAAAAGGAAAACAAGGATAAAATCAAAATGTCAAGGCTGATTTCCAACGTAGTATATATTCTGAAATACGCAATGAAGCACAACAGCTTTATGGTAGTTTCGTATATCGTATGCCACTGTGTATTCATGGGTATCGGCGCATATATCGACACCTTCCTGTTAAAGGAAATAATCGATATTTTCACCACAACCGCCGATTATGAAAGCGTAATAAAGGTGCTTGTGCTGATGTTCACTCTCTACGTTGTACGTATGGTGATTTTCCGTCTTCTTGAAAACCTGTTCTGGACAAAGATGATAGGTTTCGAGGGCGCAATCCAGCGTGAGCTTATGACAAAGGCACAGCTTATCGACCTGAAATGCTATGACATTCCCGATTATTATGATGATTTCATTATTGCCGCTTCCCAGTCAGAGGAAATGGCCAAAAAGGCGATTATGAGCGCGGCAAGCATTGTCGGCCATATCGTTTCAATGGCCGTTGCGGGAACAATGATTTTTACTATGAATCCTGTGATTATGCTCTTCCCTGTGGCAGGCTTCATAATCAACATCATAACACGTTTCATAATCACAAAGCTTGAATACGAATACGGCCTTGAAAAACAGCGTATCGGCAGAAAAGCTGATTACTCAAAGCGAGTGTTCTATCAGCCCGAATATGCCAAGGAAATCAAGCTTACAGGCATAGAGGACGCACTTCTTGAACAGTACGACGAGGCAATAGCCGAGGAACGTAAAATGGCTCTTAAATACAGCCTTAAAATCCTTGCTCCCACCCTTATAAACTGGATAACCGTGTTTACACTCTGTCAGTTCTTTGCGGTTCCCGTGTATCTTGCATACCTTGCGATCGAGAAGAAATCTATTCAGCTGGGAGATGTGGCATCCCTCAAGAATGCCACAAACTCTATCAAGAGTCACCTCGACCAGATGAATTATGCGCTGGTGGATTTTCAGAATGTGGGACAATATGCGGACAAATTCCGCAGGTTTATGGAATACGAAATAAATATCGAGGGCTGTGAGGGAGAGGTTCCCGTGCCTGAGGATGACTGTACCCTTGAACTGCGCAATGTAAGCTTTAAGTATAAAGACAACGAAAAGTATGTACTGAAAAACGTAAGTATGACAATCCACAGAGGCGAGAAAATCGCACTTGTAGGCGAGAACGGTGCAGGAAAGACAACCCTTATAAAGCTTATCATGCGCCTTTACGATGTAACCGAGGGTGAAATCCTGTTCGGCGGAGTCGATATAAGGAAACTGAACACAAAGGAATACCGTGAAAAAATCGGAGCGGTGTTTCAGGATTTCCAGATTTACGGAGCAACCCTTGCGGAAAATGTAAAAATGGATTATGTTTCGGAAAATGACAGCGGGGATATAATCTCCGCACTGAAAAAGGCTGACTTCGGCGGTAAGCTGAAGACCCTTGAAAAGGGAACCGGAACCGAGCTTACAAAGGAATTTTCCGATGAAGGAACAATACTTTCCGGCGGCGAATCCCAGAAAGCGGCAATCGCCCGTATGTTCATGCGGAATATGCCTGTGGCAATCCTTGATGAGCCAAGCTCCGCACTTGACCCCATAGCTGAGTACAGACTCAATAAAAGTATGCTTCAGAATGCGGAAAATCAGGCGGTTATCCTGATTTCCCACCGTCTTTCCACCACAAAGGACGCAGACCGTATAATTCTGCTTGAAAACGGCAGTATCGCCGAAAGCGGAACCCACGAAAAGCTCCTTTCCAGCGGCGGCACATACGCCAGAATGTGGAACGTTCAGGCAGAAAAATACTGCGTGGGTATCTACGCATAATAAAACGCTGTTCATTGTTACGCACCTCTGTTGGGTGTTGTTACTGCAATCTGCGCCCTTATTCCTTATGTGGGAGCATTTGTTTCATGTGCACTGGGAGTGCTGCTTGCACTTCTTGAAAGTCCCCAGAAAGCAATCATCTGTCTTATAGTATATCTTGTGGTTCAGTTTGTTGAAACACAGTTCATTTATCCTTATGTTGTCGGCGGTTCTGTGGGTCTTTCTCCCTTATGGACTCTTATTGCGGTTCTTATAGGAGGCAACCTCTTCGGACTTATGGGTATGATATTCTTTATTCCTGTTGTTTCTGTCATCTACACACTCATAAAAGAAGATACGGACAAACGTCTCGAAATAAAGAAAAAGGAAATGAGGAAACAGGTATAGAAAAAACCTCAGTTATGAAATCCATAACTGAGGTTTTATTTTTATAAAACATTGTCGTATTTTCTTGTAGTAAGTCTTGTTGTAAAATCGCTTTCAGGCAACGGTCTGTCGAAAAGATAACCCTGTATCATTATGCAGCCGATATCCTTGAGAAAACGCGCCTGGTCAGCAGTTTCAACGCCTTCTGCGATTACCTTCATATCAAGCTCCCGCACCATTCTCACAATGTTTCTGACAACGATTTCATCGGTTATACTGTTGTTGCGGATAATGTTATCCAGGAATGATTTATCCAGCTTTACAATATCGAACATGAAGTCCGTCAGCAGATTAAGGGAAGAGTAACCTGTTCCGAAATCATCTATTGATGTCATGACTCCGTTTTCCTTCAGCTTGGTCACAAGTCGTTTGAACGCTTCGTAGTCACTGTAATCAGACATTTCTGTCATTTCAATCTCGATATATCTGCTGTCAACACCGTACCTGTTTATGACTTCAAGAATGTCATCTGCAATGCTGGGGTTATGAAGGTGGGTTTTCGAGAAGTTGATGGAAACGGTAACGGGCTCAAGTCCCTTTTTCTTCCATTCGCAGATATGGCGGCATACGCATTCCAGCATATAGAAATCCAGCGCGCAGATGCTTCCGTTGCGCTCGAAAAGAGGTATAAACTCCATAGGCGGAACAAGCTTTCCGTCCCTGAGCCATCTCACCAGTGCCTCGCATCCGCATATTTCATTTGTTTCAAGGTTTACCTTGGGCTGATAATACACAACGAACTCCTGATTTCTCAGTGCCGAAGGGAAGGTTGCAGAAATTTCCTGTTCGTGCATTATCTTGTAAAGGACTTCAGGTGTGAATATTACCGTATAATCTGTAGGATGACGCCTTGCGTCACTTATCGCAGCTGAAATGCAGTTCATTACGTGGGGCATTTTATCCCCTTCCTTTACATCGTAAATACCTGCCCTCGCTTCAATGCAGAAGTGATTTTTTGTACCATTGTATTCAACATCCAGATCAATTCCTCTGATGAGTTCTGTAATCTCATCAGTTCTTTCGCTTCTGATAAGAATCGTGAAATTATCTCCGCCAAGTCTTGCGACAATACCGTCATCTCCCACATTGCGTGCAAGAGCGGCAGCATAGGCTTTGATTACAGTGTCGCCGTACTTGTTGCCTATCTGACCGTTTATGTATCTGAAATTTTTCAGGTTCAGGTACATTGCGGTATATTCGTGAAGCTTTCCGTGAGCTGCAAGTATATTGCCTGCGGTGACAAATCCGTTTGCGTTTGCAAGGCCTGTTGCAATATCACTTGAAAGTGCTTTTTTCACAATACCCGAAAGGCGGGCGCGGCCACACATTGCAAACAGGTTCTTGAAAAGGAAGATAATTTCATCTGTTCCTTCTTCATCCCAGGTTGTGCCTGCTACGGGACTTGCGTCAAAAGTAACGTTTCCGCCGCCTGTGGTGAAAAATTTCTCGGTAGTAACCTGAGTATCATTGGCGGGTTTGTCTAAAATCATTATTTTTGCGTCATTACCTTCCTCCTCAAGAGGAGAAGGAGGTGAGAAGAAAGTGATTGAAAGTCTGCCCAGGTCAAGGTCATCTGCGATAAGATGTATACTATCCCTTATTAATTCTGCGAGCTCTTCGATTGAAAGCCCGATTTTGTCTATACTGCCGAAGAATTTGCGAAAATTCCCGCTGCAAAGACGTTTTTTCATATCTGTACCTCATTATTTTATCTGTCTGTATGTCAATTTAATTAATTTTAGCACTAAAACTTTATTATGTCAATATGGGAAATAATACTGATTTTTGCGGTGATGATGTCTGATTATATGGTTTCTTCACCATACAGCGCACCTACACAACCTGTAGCTATGTATACCCGACCCCGTTTGCGGAAGTCGCCATCCATTGAGGTTATGGATCCGTACATCTGCTCGTCGGTATTGAATCTTGCCCAGCTTTCGCCTGAGTCGAAGCTTCTCCAGAATCCGTATTCTCCGAAAAGTGTTCCGTTTATATAAAGGGCAGGGGTGTTATCGTAATCTCCCAGTCCGAACCCCACGGATTTGACAAAATCTCCGTCATCGGTAATCCTTTCAGCCGAGATATTTTCCCCGAAGCTTATCCGCCATAGCCCGTGGTTCATAAGCGCCGCATAGCATACGCCCTTTTCAAAGGGATTGAATCTGATTTCACCACCCTTGAAGCCATCGAAGCCTGACATGCGGCATTTCGGGAAATCTTCGGGTGCTGCGCACTGACGGAAGCTTTCGCCCTTGTCACAGCTCATATAGAGCTGACCGTTGCCGCCGAAGCCGTAGAAAAGACTGCTGTCCTTCCTGTCGGAAAACAGTTTTATCTGTTCGCTGCTTTCGGAAATATCATTGCCGTCTGTGTCATAAATCCTTATTTTTGTGAAACTTCCGGTTTCTGTATCGTATCTTACTGCACCGCAGGCAGGAAGGAACTGCCACTTTTCCGCAAGTGTCCACAGTATGATTTTTCCGTCGCAGGAAATCGCCGTCCAGCCGCTGTTGGTATTGGGTTTCTTTATTGCATCAATAAGCTCGTCCAGCTTTTCCGACAACCCCTCAGGATAACCGATATGCCTGAAGCTGTCGCCGCCGTCATGTGTAAGAATAACACCGCCTTTTGTATGGCCCGTCCAGTTTCCCCGGGCTGTGGTAACGAAAACATCGGGGTTTTCAGGCACGAAATCCGCATTTATGCAGGTGATGTAACGATGGTCGTTCTCATCGGCAAAGGAGTTTTCGCATGGCTTGTCAAGATCGCGGAAAGCAAAGCCGCCAAGGTCGCCGATAATGTCGATAACCTTGTTCTTTCCGGCGGGGATTCCGTATATATTCAGGTGAACCGTTTCTTCCATTCCGTAGCTGAGGCTGGTGATATACGGTTCGCCTGAAGTTATATTCTTTACGGCAAAGGGACCTGTTCCCGTGGTGAATACCGCAGAATCGGGGTCATGGGGGTCGATTCTCAGATTACTCATCCAGTGGAGAGGCACTCTTCCCGCATTATATTCGGGTTTCTGATAAGGAACGTCAATAACAAATCTGTGGGTATCGGTGCTTTTTATAATGTCATAGCTTTTTCCGTTGTCGCGAGAAATAAATACCCCATCGCCTCTTCCGCCTACGGAGCAGACAACAATATTATTCTCGTATACATCAATACCACCCATGCCGAAAGGAAGCTTTCTCTCAGGGTTTTCGTCGGTAAAGCCCTTCCATACAGGAGTTATATCCTCAGCGAAATCCACCTTGCCGTTCTTTATTTCATAAACATAAACCCTGCCGTCAAAGCCGCCGCCGTTGTCGCAGGCATAACTGTTCCATCTGCCGAAGGAATCCCTGAAGGAGTGGGTGAAGGCGATATAGATTTTATCACCGCAATATGCAATACCGTCAGCTACAAAGCCATTGTAATCGCATCTTACGTCATTAAGAGGAAGCGGTGCAGTCAGCCTTTCAAAGTTTTCGCCGTTGTCATAGCTTATGTATAATGTATGACCTCTTGTATTCCCCTCGGCAAGGGTTTCACCTGTGCAGGAGACTATCAGAATGTCATTTTCGGGATGTGCGAAAACAAAGGCACAGTTATCTTCAGGAAAGGGAGTCCTGTTCCAGCTATCACCGAGATTGTCTGAAGTCCATAGTCCTTCCCCCTGAGAGCCGAAAAACAGCCGTCCGTTCCTGTACGCGAGTCTTTCTCCCGAGCCTCTTCCGGGGGCATTTCCGTTAGCGTTGAACGGCACTTCCTTTTCGGTAAAGGTTTTCCCCTTGTCTGTAGAAACGAGGAATGAGGAGCGTCCCTTTTTTTCACTTGTCAGGTGATTCTTCCAGCTGTTGCCGCATACGGCAAAAAGCGCGTCAGGATTTTCCGGAGCAATGGCAATGGAAATGGGGCAGTAGAGGTGATGCTGGAATTCATTCAGCGAAGTGCTCACAGAAAACCATCTGCCTGTGCTGTAATCAAAGCTGTAAATTCCGCCTATATCTGTTCTGGCGCAAAGCAGTCTGTCATGGGGGTGAAAAATAAAGCCTGTGACAAATCCTCCGCCGGGAACGGACAGGTGTCTGAAGTTGTAGTGAACGGTTTCATTTCTTTTCATAATAATACCTGCAAAGTTGTCTGAAATGTTTTTATTTTATTATACATTGATGCAAGAGAAAAAACAAGTCCTGTGTAAATTATTTGCTTATTTGCATCGTTTTGTATATAATGCACAAAAGAGTTGTTATTATCAACAAATAAAATCAAAACTTTTGTTTTGGGCATTGTCTGTTATTATGATTTTTATTGCCATATTTCCAATTGTAATGTTTTATTATTGACAAATTTGACCAAATATGTAATAATAACTAATGTATAAAAATGCGTTTATCGGGAAAGTCCCCCTATAGCTAATAGTGGAAATGCATTAAAATCAAGGAAGGATTTGTTCATATGAAAAATTTAAGCATTCAGAAAAAATTAATTGCAGTATTCGGTATTATACTTATTATCGTTCTTGTTCTTATCGGAATTTCCGTTAATGCGCTCAATGTTTTCCTGGGTAGTTACAATGCTCTTGTTGAAGAAGCAACAGCAGCGGGTATAACACTTGATCAGGCAAATATTGATTATGTCACAAACCAGAGTCAACTTACAATTATCGTAATTGTTGTTGCATCCATAATTGGTGTTCTTGCAGGTGTCGGAATGGCATTCGCCCTTACAAGAAGCATCAAAATCGGTCTTTCTGAAATTGCTTCTGCGGCTGAAAAGATGACACAGGGTGACTTTGATATTGAATTCAAATATGCTTATAAGGATGAAATCAGCGAAGTAGGCGGTTCTCTCAAGAAGCTTGCTGTAAACACATCTGCAGTTATTGATGATATCGGCGTTGTGCTTGAAGAAGTTGCAGAAGGCAACCTCAATGTAAGCGTTGCAAATGAAGAGATTTACGTAGGTATTTTCAACCGCATTATTGTTTCTCTTAGCGGTTTCCTTTCAAATCTCAATGGCACACTTGCACAGATCAACGTTGCTTCCGGTCAGGTTGCAAGCGGCTCCGAACAGGTTTCCGGCGGCGCACAGGCACTTTCTCAGGGTGCTACTGAACAGGCTTCCTCTATCCAGGAACTCTCCGCAACCATCAACCTTATTTCTGAAATGATCGTAAGCAATGCTTCTGACGCAACTGAGGCAAATGCAAAGACAGGTATTGCCGGTGCACAGCTTGGCGAAGCAAACGAAAGAATGTCCGAACTCGTTGGCGCAATGAAGGAAATCAGTGATTCCTCCGAAGAAATCCACAAGATCATCAAGGCTATCGAAGATATCGCATTCCAGACAAATATTCTTGCTCTCAACGCTGCAGTTGAAGCTGCAAGAGCAGGTGACGCAGGTAAGGGCTTCGCAGTAGTAGCTGACGAAGTACGTAACCTCGCAGGTAAGTCCGCAGAAGCTGCAAGCAATACAACTATCCTTATTGAAAACACTGTAAACTCCATCGAAAAGGGTAACAGCCTTGTTAACGAAGTTGCTGAAAAAATGGGAAGCGTTGCAGAAGCAGCTGGTGCGGTTGCAGAAATCAACGCACGTATTGCAGATTCTTCCAAGGGCGCTGCTGAAGCGATCACACAGGTTACAACAGGTATCGACCAGATTTCTTCTGTTGTTCAGAACAACTCTGCTACTTCCGAACAGTCTGCTGCTGCTTCTGAAGAGCTTTCCGGTCAGGCTTCCATGTTAAAGGAACTTGTTGCACAGTTCAGCCTCAGAGAAGAATAATTCTGGTATTTCAGATGCAGTTTCTGTCAGGAACTGCCGATAAACAAGAATCAGAACCTCACCGTCAGACCGACGGTGAGGTTTTTGCTTTTCCTGTAAAATATGCTGATTCCCAGATGTGACTTTTAATATGTAAATATTGCATTACAGCACTTGAAATAACCATTTATTTGTGTTATACTTATAATAAGTATAACTATGCCGTTTTTGAGGAGGGTGCGTTATGAAAATATGCGTTCTTGACTTCAATAAAAAATCCGAGCTTCTTAAGGAAAAGCTTCTCTCGGGCAAAACTTTTGAAGATTATGAAGAAACAATTGCTCCGTCCCTGTGTACTGAGGGCAGGTTCACTGTTTTTTTCTCTGTCTGTGATACCTGTACCCGTGCAAAGGTTGTGCGCAGTACTCAACCGACTCTCGCCCTGGCCTGGCATGAAGCCTGCAGAGCAGCAGTCAGGTTTGTTTCCTCAAAGGATTATAATCCTGTATGGGTAAAGGCTGATATAATGTGCCGTTCCGAAAGGGTTGCGACTGAATCTCTGATCGGAACGATTTCAAAAGGATTTCATGAATTTTATCGTCATGGAATCTCCTTTGATGATGAATTGGAGACAGCGATGATTGAAGCGGAAATAAACGGCAACCGCATTATTTCCTACAAGGAAAAAACTATCAGGACAGAACAGGTGAACAAATACCTGCCGGCTGCCTGCGGAGTAAGACTGGATACAATTCCGGATGAGGTGATTGTATTTGACTGCAGGTGTGCTTTCTGTGATGATAAGTATAAAACCTATGAGCTTTACTGGCGTGGTAATAATTGTGGCAGGCGTATACTTAAAAAATTCAGAAAGAACAACGCCCTGGATGTTATTACCACATCTTCCGAATACCTTTCCAACCAGCTTGACCTTAACGGGAAATTTGAATACGGAATTTATCCAATTTATCATAAGGTAATTCCGGGCTATAATATTCTCCGTCATGCCAGCTCCATGTGGAGCCTTATCTGCGCTTACCGTATAACGGGTGATAAGTTCATTTTAAGACAGGTTGAGGGTGCAATCGGCTATCTGGTGAAGCACTCCTTCTATAAATACAAGAAGCCCCGTAATGAAGAAAATACCGCATATATTGCTGACCTGGACAAAATGGAGGTAAAGCTTGGCGGAAACGGACTTTCGATAATAATGCTTACGGAATATATGAGCGTTACAGGCAGCGATAAGTATGTCAAGCTCTGTCAGGAACTGGGAAATGGTATTTTAGAGCTGCTTGATATGAATACGGGAGAATTCACTCATGTCCTTAATATTCCCGACCTTGAAGTAAAGGCTAAAATGCGTACTGTCTATTATGACGGTGAAGCGGTTTTCGCTCTGGCAAGGCTTTATAACCTTACAAAGGAACAGCGCTGGCTGGATGCGGCCTGTGCGGCGGTTGACCGCTTTATCCGCGAGGACTATACGAAACATCGCGACCACTGGGTAGCATATGCAATGAATGAAATCACAAAGCATAAGCCCACTGAGGAATACTATGCCTTTGCCCTTCGCAATGCACAGGTGAATCTTAAAAGAATTCACGATCAGAAGACTACATACCATACATATCTTGAGCTTCTGTGCGTGACATTCGAGCTTTACGACCGTGTTGTGTCGGAAAATGTAAAGGTTGATTATCTGGCTGAGTTTGATGTGGACTATTTTATTGAAACAATCTTTCATCGTGCACGTTATATGCTTAACGGATATGCTTATCCCGAGTATGTAATGTATCTCAGATATCCTGAAAAAATACTGGGTTCATTCTTTGTGCGCCACGATGGTTACCGTATAAGAATTGATGATATCCAGCATTTCTGCGGAGCCTACTATTCACTTTACAGGAATTATGAAAAGCTGGACGCTTTGCGTACCGCGGCGGAGAAAAAAGAAAAGAAAGGAAAATAAGTTATGCCTATGACACTTCCTGCACCGGAAAATGTTATTGCCGAACCCCGTGATAACGCTGTCCGCGTGAAATGGGACCCTGTTGAGGGCGCAGACGGCTACATACTTTTCTTCTTCAGGGCAGAAGCACCACGTGCATGTATAAAAAAGCGTTATGCCCAGAAAACAGCAAAACAGGTACTCGGCTTTTTTAATGGCGATAAGTACCTTGTTGCGGTGCGCCCGTTTTACTATGAAGACGGTAAGGAATGTGAGGGTGAAGCGTCGAAGAAAATTCCTTTCATTCCCATTTCGATGAGTCTCAAGGCGCAGAAAGTGCTTTGTATGAGAACGGGAGAGGTAGCCCAGATTGACTGGGAATACCGCAATACCAGACCATACGCTCTTTTCTATGCCGAAGATGAGGATATAGTAGATGTAGACCGCAACGGTATCGTCCGTGCACTTGCGCCCGGAAGAACAGAGATTGCAATTGTTGCCGAAGGCGAGGAAATAACCACAAAGGTTTATGTTGACAGAGGTCAGACAATGGCTCAGGCCAAAGCTGTGCTGATGTTTACGGGCGACCTTATGTGTGCAGTGGGACATCAGCGCACCTGTGCTCCCCGACAGTTTGACTTCCACGACAGTTTCAATCCGGTCCGTAAGATGCTTACTGAGGCGGATTTTTCCGTAGGCGTTCTTGAAACTACCTGCTATGACCCTGCTCCTTACGAGTTTGAGCAGCTGCGCCTTGATACGGGTGCACCCAATTGCAACTCTCCATCTTCATTTCTTACAGCGGTTGCAGGGGCAGGATTCGATATGATGATAACCGCAAACAACCACTGTTGTGATACGGGTTACCAGGGACTGTGCAACACTGTTGAAAGTATTGGTCAGCTCGGCATGTATAACCTGGGAACGCTGGGAGATGCTCCTGTAATCAGGGATATAAACGGAATACGTGTTGGTTTTCTGGCGTTTACAATGACGGTGAATATTCACGAGGACGAGCCTGAGCTCACTCCTGAAAATATGGGAAAATACAGCCGTGAATACTTCCAGAGAATGTACGATCTGGCCCGTGGCGGCGGTGCGGAATTTGTTATTGTCTATATGCACTGGGGAAATATGAATTCAAAGGCTGTAAAGGATAAGCAGCTTCTTGAATCCCAGTTCATGGCAATGTGCGGCGTTGATCTTATTGTAGGCTCACATCCTCATGTGATACAGGAGTTCCGCTATGTAAAGACTCCGAGAGGCAGACTTGTTCCCTGTGCTTATTCGTTGGGTAATTTCATTACAACACAATCGGAACTCAATGAGAACCGGGACAGTGTCGTCCTGCGTGTGGAGCTTTTCAGAACAGAGGATGAGATTGAAGCGGATATTTCTTATATTCCCTGTCTTAATGTGGATTCTGAATGCGGTGTTACGGTTTTCCCTGTAAGAAATTGCTTTAATGGTGATTCGGAAAAGTCATTTACAAGAATAAAAGAAACCATGGGTGAAGAAATTGAGCCCTTTGAATACCGTCCGGAGGTAATTGTAAGCGGTTCGGTAATTCTTGAGAAGATTTTTGATTCGGGAGATTCTGTGCGTGTTGACAAATATCCGATGCAGTTGTCTCAGCTTACTGCCTGCAGCGGAGATGGCCTGCCTTCCGAGGGACTTACAACAGCTCTCGAGCTTGATGTAAGCAAGGGTTTTGCAAAGTATCTGGAAAACAGCAATGCTGATTATATAGCGGTTGACTTTTATACAGCCTGCGGTATTTCCTGCTATGAGAGAAACGGCACCTTGTATACAGGTACGCAGCGATTCCTGAAATCCGATTTTTACAAGAAGAATAAGGATGAATTTACTCGTATAAAGGCGCCTTATGAAGAGAAGTTCTGGAAGCCGCTTGTGAAGAAATATGCTGAAACTGTGCTGTCGGAATTCCCGTCGGAAAGAATAATCCTGTTCAGACAGTATTTCCCTGATAAGTTCGTCAAAGGCGGAACTGAGCTTCGCCATATTCCGTTGCGCGGAACGCTGAATGCACAGATTGCCGCAATGGAGGAGTATTTTATCGCCCTTGCCGACCCGTCGGTTGTTGATATATCGCGTTTTTACTTTACTGCGGGTGATTCTCCCAGTAATTATGAACAGGGTTATTTTATTGACGCTTACGGTGCAGCATTGAACATTATAAAGAACAACCGCCGCTGTGTAGATGCCCCAAATCCCGAAATATGGATGGAAAGGGTGCTGAGCTGTTACAGGAATATGACTGCAAGAGCACTGCAGAGCTGGCTGCTGGATATGAAGAATGCTGCTGATCTGATAATTGCGTATACAAGCAAGGAATTTGTAGCTGCCAATAAAAGGCGTCTTCTGAAGCTGAAAAAATACGGAACGGCAAGTCTTGACAGGATACATTCATTCTTTGCCGATGACCCGGGGGCCTCAGAGTTTATTGCTGTTGCGAAGCTTATCCGGGCTGTTCTGAAAAATGATATTTCGCGGCCTTACAAGTTCTATGCGCCTGCCTTTGAGGGAAAGTTCAATATTCTCAAAAAAATGGCAAAGCTGTTGTCTGAAGAGGTCGGCGCTTATGTAAGCGAGGAGTCCGCAGAGCGTGTCTTCCTGCTCAGAAGCAAGCCTGAACAGCTTGAGCAGTATCTTGTTCAGCTAAAAAACCGTACTGCTGACATCTGGGGTAGTTGCATTTCCCGTGAGGTGTTCAACTTCTGTAAGAATTCCGGCCTTGGAAAATATATTTTCAAGCAGTGTCATGCCGCCGCCTTTGATCCGCCTGTTGAAAAAGAGGTTCCTGATGAGCTGTCGCAGTTCGGAGGAAGTGCGTGGCGCAGGAGTATACTTGCGGATTCATTTGGGCGAAAGGGTCTTTCTGACCTTAAGTCGAGCCATTCAAAATGGCTTATAGTGGATTTCTATGATATAATCTGCGGTATGAATGAATATAAAGGAAGACTGTTTGCGGTAGATGACTTTATCCGGCGTACAGATTTCTATAAAAGCATAGAATCCGAATGTGAGTCATGTTACATTTTTGATAAGCGCAGCGATGCAGAGATGCGTGATGTCATAACCAGATTTGCCTGGGAAATGTCAGGCATATACGGCAGTAATATTGTAATTATAAAAGCAGATCTCAAGGATAAGTTCATAAATCTTGACAACAAGCTTGAGAACATGCCGTCTGATCCGAATTTTGAACGAAAACGCGAACTTATGACCATGTGTGAGAATATCTTTATACAGCAGACTGACTGTGCAGTTATTGATATTTCAAAGCATTTTTACAGCTCTGATAAGTTCCAGTTCGGCGGTGCGCATATAGTACACTACGAGCATGAATTCTACCGTGAGGCAGGTGTGTTCCTGTCCCATATCTTAGGCGGCGGAAAGCAGCGTAAGTTTACAAAGGCAGATGACAATTACATTTCCATGAGAAATCTGCGTCTGGAAAGATAAAATTACGAAAGGAGGAAGATATATGTCCGTTTTTCTGAAAAAACGCATGGCGGCATTGCTTTTGGCGGTAATGCTTTGTGCATCATGCAACGGCGAAAGTGTATCTTCCTCCGTTTATACTATCCCGCCTGACAGCGGTACTGCCGCTGTTGCAACGACTTTATCTGCCGATACCGAAACGGCAGAATCAGAGGATGAAGTCGTTTCATCCTCCTTTACAACTGCAACTGAGGCATCGTCCGGTGTTTCTTCGGAAACAACATCCGGTACAATCACAGAAAAGGTTTCCTCTTCTGTCTCAGAAACGACCACTGTTTCCGTGACGACAGCTGAAAGTACAACACTTTCAGTTTCTGAGGAAATCCGGACGACAACTACCACGACTGTCCCTGTTGTTACTACCGCAACCGTGACCGAAACAGAGCTTATTTCTGAAACTTCTGTTCCTGAAGCGGTGAATCCGCCTGCCCGGATAAAGATAAGTCCTGTGAGCTCTCCCGGTAAGCTTATTGAAAGCACTGGGGCGGCGGTTATTGATTACAGCAATGCGTCCTGCGGTTATATAAGCGCTTCCTACAGCGGAAAAAGCGCGCGTGCGAAGCTCAGGGTAGAGAGTGGCGGTGTTACCTGTGACCATGATCTTGCCGTAACGGGTGAGGCGGAGTATTTTCCGCTTATGCAGGGAAGCGGTGATTACCGCATACAGATTTACGAACAGCTTGACGGCAAGCTTTATTCCTGCGCTCTTGATTTATCGGTGAAGCTTACTGTTGCCGATGAAGTGGAGATGTATCTTCATCCCAACAGATATTCAATGTTTGATGAAAATTCCGTCTGTGTGAAAAAGGCTGCCGAATTATGTGCAGGTACAGACGATGATATAGAAAAAATAGCGGCAATCTTCGGTTATATTACCGATAATGTCACTTACGATTACGATATGGCGGCAACTGTTCAGAGCGGTTATATCCCCGACCCTGATACAGTGCTTGCACGCAGGCAGGGCATATGCTTCGACTATGCCTCGCTGTTCGCGGCGATGTGCCGCTCGATGGGTATTCCCACACGGCTTGTCATAGGTTATGCGGCGACGGATATATATCATGCCTGGAACGAGGTTTACACCGAGGAAACAGGTTGGATAACCCCTGAGCTGCTTCTTGACGAAAAGGGTTACAATATAGTTGATGCAACTTTCTATGCAAGCGCATCTGACAAGGATTACATTGCCGGGTATATTTCCGATAACGGAAACTATGCTTCGGTTTACAGATATTAAGAAAGGACGTAAATTCCATGGCAAAATTTAAAAGACTGAATTTTGAACAGACTGCCTTTTTCTTTGAGCAGTTGTGGCTTATGGTGAATACGGGAATGCAGATGGACGACGGACTTGAAATACTGTCTGAGGATATCGACGACAGCAATCTTTCTGCAATCTGCCATTTTCTTTCGGAAAAAACCGATACAGGCACTTCCATTTCCGAGGCAATAGCCGAAACGGGTGTTTTCCCTCAGTATGCCGTAAGAATGACTGAAATCGGCTGTATGACAGGTAAACTCGAAGAAACACTGAAGGGATTATCCGAGTATTACGAGGGTCGCGCGGAAATGGAACGTACAGTCAGGTATGCGGTGTTCCATCCTTGTATGCTGCTTGTGATGATGACCGTTGTAATGGTAATTCTCGTAGTGAAAATCATCCCTATGTTTACTGAGATTTTTGCTCAGTTTGACACAGGTATAGGTTCTGCAGTCGAAGATATCGTAAACATAGCCTATGGCGCAGGTGAGGTTGTGCTTGTTGTACTTATTGCACAGATTGTCTTCCTGGGTGTAGTTGTTCTTATTCCGCCTGTCAGACGTGTGATGCTGAAGCTGGCTTCGGTATTCCCTCTGACAAGAGGTGTTTCCCGTATTCTGTCACAGGCAAAACTTGCTGACGCCATGTGTATGATGATAACCAGCGGAATTGATCCCGAAGAAGCTCTGGAACACTGCCTGGGTCTTATAACTGACAAAAAGCTCTCCTCTCAGATAAAGGATTGTCTTGAAATGGTGAAGAAAGGTGAATATTTCTCCGATGCCATCGGAAAATCGGGAATGTTTCCGAAAATTCACGCCCGTTCCCTGAAAATGTCCTATACATCGGGTTCCTTTGAAACTGTATGGCGTAAGCTGAGCCGTCGCGCCAACGAAGATGCCCAGCGCACAGTCGCGAATATCCTTTCACTGGTTGAGCCTGCGATTGTACTGCTGCTTGCGGTTATGATAGGCTCGGTACTTCTTACGATAATGATTCCGCTTATGAACATAATGTCCGCACTCGGATAACGGAGCAGGTGAAAATATGAAGAATAAAATCTACCGCTATATCACATCAGTGCTTGCGATAATAATTTTCTGCGCCGTACTCGTGTGGTTTACTGCGGCTGTGGATTCGGCAGGAAATGCCACCCGTTCGGGTCAGCTGGACGCGGTGAGACAATCGGTGGAAAGCGGCATAACTTTTTGTTACTCCATTGAGGGTGCGTATCCCGAAAGTCTTGATTATCTTACTGAGAATTACGGTCTGAATTATGACAGAGAACGTTACATAGTGCATTACGACTGCTTTGCGGCAAATATCCGTCCGTCGGTAACAATTGTTGAGAAGGGGTCATGATATGAATGGAATAAAATACAAGGGAACCTCAAGGGTTCTGGGTACTGCGGCGAGCCTGTTGCTGTTTCTGGTTTTTGCAATCTGTATGATTGTCATAATCGGCTCAGGTGCAGGAATATACGGCAGGATAAACGAAGGTTATGAAATGACCTACGGCTCATCCGCGGCAATAAAATATGTTTCAAATAAGATAAGAGCTTCCGACAGCTGTCAGCTTATGGACGGGGGAGAGGGCATTGTTCTTGAAAACGGCAGTATCCTCACTGTAATCTATAATGGCAGCGGCGGAATATACGAAAAAAGCACCATCGCCGATACAAAAATCACGGCAGACGGCGGTGAGCTTGTAGTGGAAACGGACAGCTTCTCCGTTTCCGAAAATGACGGTCTTTATGAAATTTCCGTAACCTGCGGAAGCAATACAATGTCGGCATTTGTCAGAAAGGGTGATATTTCTGGATAAGATTAAGGGCAGCACGGGTATTAAGCCTGCCAATCTGTTTTTTATAGAACTTATAATTGTCCTGCTTTTCTTCAGCTTTTCTGTAGCGGTGATCCTTCAGATTTTCGCGGCGGCCGATCACAGGCAGGATATGAGTGATATAACCGAAGGTGCTGTTATCTGTTCCCAGTCAGTGGCGGAAGTTTTTTCCGTAAAGGGGAGCCTTGCGGAAACGGCGGATATTGTTTTCGGCGGGATTCAGATAAGTGGCAATGCTGCCGGAATTACTCTGGATGACAGCTTTGCTCCGTCGGAAAACGGCAGAATAACATTGCATCTTCAGCAGCGTGATGAGGAAAAAACGGCAGGGGTGCTGTCTTATCTTGATATGAGCTTTGTGCTGGATGGAAAGGAAGTATATTTTCTTTCCTGCGCTTCGTACAAATCCTACGGAGGTGACGGCGATGAATAACAGCGGAAGAAATATATCCGAGGGCAGAGGAATGGGCGTAGGTTACGTAACTCTGACGATGCTGTTTGCGGTTATATGTCTGACTGTTCTTGCGTCTCTGTCCTATCAGGCGGCAAGAGCCAATGACAAGCTCAACGAAAAGAGCGTATCCTTTACAACCGGATTATATGAGGCTGACAGCAGGGCAAAGGTCACATTGTCACAGCTGGATGAGTGGGCAATGCTGTCCCATGACTCAGGATTCTTTAATGACAGCTTCCCTGCTTGCTGCGAGGAAAAGGATGACCTAGACATAAAAAAGGTGCCTGACGGATTTGAGGTGGCTTTTACGGAAGATATAAGCGATAATCTGATGCTGTCTGCTAAAATTACCTTTTTTGCAGTGCCGCAGAACGGGTGCAGATATCGCATTGACGAATGGAAAAACGTTGCTGTAACGGATGACACGGCAGATGAAACTCTGGGCGTTTGGGATGGCAGCTTACCCGGACAGATTTAACAACAGGAGATAAATATAATGGATTTAATGTCAATCTTAAAGAACGCAACCGAAAAATCGGCTTCCGACATCTTCATTGTCGGCGGTGCGCCTCTCAGCTACAAGGCGTACGGTGTTATTTCGCGGCTTGATAATATTATTTTATCCACTTCGGATACGGAAGCTCTTGTATTCGAAATTTTCAGAATGGCAAATATGTCGCTTGAGAATGACAAGCTTCCTGACCGCGAAATGGACTTCTCCTTTTCGGTGAGTGGAATGGGACGCTTCAGGGCCAATATCTACAAGCAGAGAGGTTCGTATGCGGCTGTTCTGAGATTTGTGCCATTTGAACTGCCTAATGCACAGATGCTGGGTATTCCCGAACAGGTTATGGAATTCAGTAAATGCAAAGGCGGTATTGTACTTATTACAGGTGCGGCAAGTAATGGTAAATCCACAACACTTTCCTGCATTATAAATCGTATCAATTCCACTCAGAACAACCACATAATCACTATTGAGGATCCCATAGAATTTCTGCATCGCCATGACAAGAGTATCATCAGTCAGCGCGAAATCAATCTTGACACAAACAGCTATCTTGACGCTCTGCGTGCAGCTCTCAGACAGTCTCCTGATGTAATTCTCCTTGGAGAAATGCGCGATTATGAAACAATAAGTGTGGCTATGACTGCGGCAGAAACAGGTCAGCTTGTCCTTTCCACGTTGCATACTCTGGGTGCAGCAAGTACGATTGACCGAATAATTGATGTGTTCCCCATAAACCAGCAGAGACAGATAAGAATTCAGCTTTCTATGACTCTTAAGGGTGTTGTTTCCCAGCAGCTTCTTCCATCCGTTGACGGAACGCTTGTTCCTGCTTTTGAAATTATGTCCATGAACAGTGCAATCAAGACGATGATTCGCGAAGAAAAGACTCACCAGATTGATACAATACTTCAGTCCTCCCCTGGAATGCAGACAATGGACAGCTGTATTCTTGATATGTACCGTAAGGGTGTCATTACAGCTGAAACTGCTGTTGAATATGCTTACAACCCTGAAATTATGAGAAAGAGAGTGGCTTCTTTCTGATAACTGATTTAGTTACGCAGATGCGGCAAATACAGTGCCGTATCTGCGTTTTGTTACTTTATTGAAACTTTTTGTTTAGTATGTCGAATTTTAAGATTAAAATTCGTTAAGAATGCACAAACGAAAACGTTGTCAAAAATGCCATTTTCCTTGACAACAGAGCCAAAATATGGTATACTTACATAGAATAGGGATAGTAGGGCAATTATGTCCTTTTGTGGATTTTCCCATTTTCCGCTTATCCTGTAAATTTCCCATAACAATAATGAAATCTTAAATCTATGTAAAATACATAAGGAGGAATCCGATATGAGCGAAAAAAGACGCAGAAGAATAAAATCAGCTGTGGCATTTGCAGCGGCTGTTTCCGTTATGTCTTCCAATGCGCTTTCTGTTTCCGCATCTGCAGAGACTGCTGCTTCCGTTGACGATCTTTTAAGCAATGTTGATGGCATGACCGTTGGCGAAAGCTCAGAAGACAGCACTACCACTACTGTCAAGAAGCTTCTCGGCGGCGCTGCAGATTACAATGTGTTCGTTAAGAACGACTTTACTGTTACAGGTGCAGACTGCCCCGGAAATATGGCTGTAGGCGGTTCGGCTTCAATCCCCGATAACTACAGCACAGGTTCATCTACTGTTATCAACAAAATTACAAACGGTTCTGTTCAGTCCGGTTCTTCGCTCACAACTGAAGAAGCAGGCATTGATATGGAAAGCGAGTTTGAAAATCTCAAGAATGTTTCTCAGGAACTTGCTGATTTTGATGCAAACGGTTCTCCTGTAAAGGATCCTGATAATAGCAATGTCTATTTTACAGGTACTGATGCGAAGGTCAATGTGTTCAATCTTACCGTTGAAGAGTACAATAAATTGAATGAAAGTGGAAATGCGGCTTTTTATTTCAATGTTCCGGAAGGCTCGACGGTTATTGTCAACATTGTTGGTGAGGGAGATATTACCCTTGAAGTTGGTGGCGGTGCATACTATAACGGCGCTCCACTTTCAAACGGTGGTGTAAATAATAACAATATTCTGTTTAATGTCACCGATGCAGACAACATTACCATCGGTTCATCCATTGGCTCTCTTCTCGCACCGACTTCCAACGTAACATCTCCTGAAGGCTCACTTCACTTTGATGGCCAGCTTATCTGCCAGAACTACAATGGCGCAAACGAATTCGGTTCTTTAACATTTACAGATAATGATACACAAGAAAAACTTGACCAGATTATTGATGTTGACGAAAACGATCCTGAAGGCGAAGACGACACAGATGTAGACGGAGATTCCGACACTGACAGTGATTCAGACTCCGACAGTGATTCCGATTCCGACAGTGATTCCGATTCTGACAGTGATACAGACTCCGACTCCGATAGCGATTCTGACTCCGACAGTGATTCCGATTCTGACAGTGACACAGACTCCGACTCCGATAGCGATTCTGACTCCGACAGCGATTCAGACTCTGACAGTGATTCAGACTCTGACAGTGATTCTGACACTGACAGTGACTCTGACTCTGACAGTGATACAGACTCCGACACTGATTCGGATTCCGACAGCGACTCGGATTCCGACAGTGACTCTGACTCCGACAGTGACTCCGACTCTGACAGTGACTCGGATTCCGACAGTGACTCTGACTCCGACAGCGATACAGATTCCGACAGCGATTCCGACAGCGACTCGGATTCCGACAGTGATACAGACTCCGACACTGATTCGGATTCCGACAGCGACTCGGATTCTGACAGTGATTCTGACTCCGACAGCGACTCTGACTCTGACAGTGACTCAGACTCCGACAGCGACTCAGACTCCGACAGTGATTCCGATTCCGACAGTGACTCTGACTTGGATTCTGACAGCGATTCAGACTCCGACAGC
>JAZSFL010000010.1:0-17081 GCA_045532185.1 Ruminiclostridium sp. | reverse complement strand
CCGCTTGGCCTCCGACTTCATACCGAAAGGTATGCGGCGGCAGTATTTTATGGAGGGTGATTAACTCACGAACACATCTTCACAATCATCCTCGGGATTATGCGTAACACGGTCAAGAACTTCCGCTCTCTTGGCGTTGTTGAAGCGGTCAAGTGTGCCTACAAGATAACCTGTGATACGTCTGATACGCTCAAAGGGTCTGTCGTCATAAGTATACTGCAGGTCAACATACTCACCGTCCACAACTATATCGAGAGCTGTAAGCTTCAGGTTGGGCTTGTTTTCTCTGCCTCTGTCAACATAAGCCTGAATTTCTGCATCCTCAAGTGTTCCGCCTGTGATATTTATTTCAACATTCTTCATAATTTTACTTCCTTTCTCTCTTTGCAAACAGCATATCTTGTTGTTACAAAGACATTATACCACAATATATAGTAAATTGCAATAGTTTTCAAGAAAAAACATGTATATAATCATTAACGGCGGGCACCGCCCGGGTACCCGCCGTTAAACCTTATTCTTGTCAGAACAGCTTTCTTATTCTATTGTAAGTTCATCATCAGCAGGCTGTGTGGTATCGGTACTGTCACCGAGATATGCACGGCATAGCTGATAAAGCACGGCATAGTATGCGTCAGGCGAAAGATGTATTCCGTCGCCGCTGCTGTAATCGGTTTTAAGAGCGTTTTCTGAATTTTTCAGTTCTCCCGTTACATCAACAAAATGCCACTTTTCATTTTCAGCAATCATTTCTCCCAGCGCCTTATTGAAGTTGTCGATATTTTCGTTGCTTGTAAAGGCGGATTCCGTACCTATGGGAGTTATTGAAACAACTATAAGCTCAGCGTTGGGCAGAAAACCCTCCACTGTACTTAATATCTCGCGGTAATTCTCGGCAAATTCTTCTTCGGAAGTAATGTTCACATCATTTATACCCATGGAGAAAACAACATATTCAGGATTTACATTAACAAGTGCTGAAACAAGCGACAACTCGCTTCCGTCAACCGTAAAAGTAAAATCAAAAATATTTCTTGCAGCAATGTTACCCTGTGCAATAACACTGTTCATAGGTATTATTCCGTAGTGACCCAGACCGCTGCATATACTGTCGCCCACAAAGGCACAACCCTCAAGGAATTCATAATCTGCCTCCGAGAAATCGAAGGTGCTGTAAAACTCCTCGATTTCATTTACAGAACCTGCAGTTATAACAGGCACTCTGGATGTTGAACCTGCAGTTGTGGTCGAAACATTTGCAGTTACGGGAGTGTCGGGTATATCTTCGGTGGTAATGGTTGCAACCGTTGCGATAACAGGTGTTTCAGGGGCATTTCTGTTGGATATGTCAACGCATCCGCCTGTAAGCATCACTGCTGACGCAAGCAGCACGGAAACAGCCTTTTTTTTCACAACAACACCACCTTCTGCAGAATTACAAATTAAATTTTACCACACAACAACCGGAATGTCAACTGCAATGTAGTAACAGGCTGAAAATCCTTGCCGCATAATCCGCCGTCAGATGTGTTATCATCCTTGACAAATTTATACAAATATGTTATACTGAGTTGAATAATATTTAATATATTCACCTAATATACAAATAACAAATATAAACACAGAACACACATTATGGATTATAGGTTTATAGTCTGCTGTTTCACGGGCAACAGGAGCATTCAGTCGCCTTTTTTATCTGAAAGCTGTCCGTCGGCGGAAAGGAAGGTTTGCCATGATTAACGGTTACAAAATCATAGGTCTGTGCGTTACAAAGCTGAACGAAGAAACCACAAGCGAATTTGCCGAGTACCTCTCAAGAGAAGCTATCGCAAAGGGTTACAGATTATTTATCTTCAACAGCTTCCGTGATTTCTACACAAATTTGGAATATGACATGGGCGCAAGATCAATTTACAGAGCTATGAACTTTGACGTTCTTGACGCGCTGGTTATAGATGACCGCTGCTTCCACGACAAGGAGCTTGTCAACTCTTTTATCAGCACGGCTGAAGAAAAGAATATACCTGTTATTCTTATCAACGCGGAACGTGACGGCTGTTTCTGCATAACCAAGGACTACTCAAATACATATAAAACACTTATACGCCACATTATAAATGACCATAAGGCGCACAAAACCTGCTTCATTGCAGGAATAAAGGATGAACGCGACTCCGAAACCCGTCTTCAGTGCTATAAGGAGGCACTTGAAGAATCCGGTCTCCCCTTCGACGATGATCAGGTTTATTATGGCAATTACTGGAATGTTCCCGTTTACCGCGCTGTTGATTCTATTGTGGAAAAAGGAAAGCCCGATGCAATCATCTGTGTAAATGATGCCTCCGCTATTAACGTCTGCGACAGACTTAAGCATTACGGCTACCGTGTGCCTGAGGATATAATCGTTACAGGCTTCGACGGCATTTACAGCGCCGAATTCTACACTCCTCAGATTTCCACCTGCCGCGAGGATATTCAGGGACTTGCAAGAAACTGCATGACGCTTATATTCAAGGCTGTGGACGAGAAAAGCAGACCTTTCAATTTAATCGAAGAATATTCTGTTAAAATATCAGAATCCTGTGGCTGCAGGATTGACCAGAACAAAAGCTTCCGTGAACAGGCAGCTCATCTTTTCCATATGCTCACCACATCAAATCAGCACGAAAACACCCTCTACTCATGGGTTGACCATGTTTTCGAAAGCACAGATATAGGCATAATCGGAAAGCGTCTTCGCGATAACATACTCCCCGGCTCTATGGTATGCATCAACGGCAATTTCCTTTCTATGGCCCGCAAAGGTGAAAAGTCAAATCCTGAGTCGCCTTTTTCCAAGAGAATGATTGTTATTTCTGCCAAGGATCAAACATATCAGAATCAGAGTCAGGATATATTCCCCATTGAAGAACTCTATCCCAAAATGGACGAGGTTATCTCCGAAGAGGTAATGTTTGTATTCCAGTCCATTTATGTTGCGGACAGAGTCTGCGGTTATTATGCGAAAAAGACTTCCAATATCATAGAAGAAGCAAATAAGATCCACCGTCTTACACGTATTATCAATATCGCCTTCGGTACCCTTGTAAGCCATATTGAACAGGACCATATGGTTTCAAGAATGGAGGATATGCAGAACCGCGACCCGCTTACCGAACAGCTTAACCTCAAGGGTCTGGTCAACCGTATGAAGGAAATCGACTCCTTTGCACGCAAAAGAAGAATTGCTGTTTCGATATACAGCATTGCCCAGTATAAATACATATACGAAAATTTCAGCATTCGCGAAATCGAAGAGGTAGTAACACAGGTTTCTGAATGGCTTCAGATGGCTAACCCGTCAAATTCCATAATTGCCCGTATAGCCGACGATGAATTCGCCGTCATAAACCTTGAATTGCCTGAAGTTGATATGGGTGCAGTTATTAACGGTGCCGTCTCTATTTTCTTCGGAAATATGGGTGTTTTCAACAATAATAATGAAAAGGATTATTTCCTTGAAGTAAACTGCGGCTGCACAGTCGGCGAGCCCAGCTGGGAAACAGACATCCACACCCTGCTCAAGCTTGCAAGCGGCGAAATGTATCTTAACCGCCTGAAATGGGGCGGAGAAACAGTCCGCAAGGAGCAGAAGGCACCTAAGGACGCATATATGCGTTTTGAGCTGCTTATCGAAAAGAACCTGTTTATCTATAATTTCCAGCCGATTATCGACGCCAAGACAGGCGAAATCTACGCTTATGAGGCATTGATGCGTACCACAGGCGAAATCGGAATGAACCCCGGAGAAATTCTTAAAATAGCAAAGGACTACAACCGTCTTTACGATATCGAAAAGGCCACCATCAACAACGTCCTTTCCTATATGGATGAGAATTTTGACAAATTTGTCGGCAAGCGTGTGTTCATCAACACTATTCCCGGACATTTCCTCGACAGTACTGATTATGAAGCCGTACTCGAGAAATACAGTCATCTGCTGAAGCATTGCGTTATCGAAATTACCGAACAGAATGACATTTCCGACGATGAACTCAACCGGATCAAGAATATGGGCGGCTGTCATCTTGCGGTTGATGACTATGGTGCGGGCTTCTCGAATATCGTAAACCTGCTCCGCTATAAACCTCAGGTTATCAAGATTGACCGTTATCTTATCTCCGACATATATAATGACATCAACAAACAGATGTTCGTAAAGAGCACAATTGATTTCGCACAGATGAATGGCATCAAGACTGTTGCTGAAGGTGTTGAAACAATTGAAGAACTGAATGCGGTTATCAGCTACGGCGTTGACCTGATTCAGGGCTTCTACACTGCAAAGCCCGCCCCCGAGCCTCTTGTGTCGCTCCCTGACAAAATCAGGTACGAAATCGTCAGTGCAAGTGCCGCTGCTCTTGCAAATATTCTGAACCAATAGCAAAATATAATCCCGCAGCTTTACAGCTGCGGGATTGCTGTTTATTATAGAAGAAAATCAGCTCTGATTAAAGCCCCAGATTTCTTGCAAGCTTTTTCAGGTCCGAGAAGGTTACAGAATTACGGCGGACAGTTTCGTTTCTGCCCCTCGTTACCTCATCGGCAAGAGTACGCAGGTCAGCCGAGCATTGCTCATAGCGGCGGTCGGAACGCTTTGCGCGCACATCAGCCGCCCTCACAAGAAGCATAAGCCTTACGTTTTCTGCACCGTACTCAGCTATGTAGGAGCTGTAATTTCCTGCGTTTATGTCGTCGTCGTGATGAAGCACAAGAAATGTAACCTGGCGGACAAGCTCCGCAGGGAACTGAAGGTCGGTAAGTATCTGCCGCGTCAGCATTGCACCGCGTTCGCCGTGTCCGTCATAGGAATAGTGTGTGCCTTTATCAGCAAGACAGTCGATTTTACCTATATCATGGAACAGGAGCGCAAGCCTTACGGCATATTCGGGAACGGCATAGCCTACCGATTTTGCGATATGCTCATAAAGATGATACTCATGCACTGCGCTGCGCTGGTCAAAGCCATCTGTTTCCGCAAGCTTCGGGAAGATTGTAAAAATTACGGGTCTGAACACCATAAGCGCGTCGGTAACCCGTCTGCCCATAAGCATTATACGAAGTTCAGAGTGGAATTTCTCCTTTTCCATCTTGAAGATTACCTCAGCGTTTTCGCATACCTGTTCCAGCGCGTAAGGGCTTATGTCAGTATTTTCGGTTGCACAGCGGCGGACCGCTTCAAATACCGAATCGGGATTGAAGCCGAAAATGTTTGCAACACCCTTATTGCGCCTGCTTCTTTTATTTACAAGTTCGGGGTTCGGCTCATATCTTATTATATTCAGCAGGACATTGTCACCGCAGGCGTCAGGCAGACCGTCATAGGGGTCAACTATTCCGTCCTCAAGACTGAACGCTACGGCATTTGCACGGTAGACACGACGGCGCAGATCTTCTTCAAGCCGTCCGCAATACACAGGCTTACCGTCGGGAGCAATCCTGCTGCGGTAAGGCGAAACGCTTATGCCCATTGCGCCGTTTATTATGATTATTTCACCCTTTGAAACATAGTCGGTGTTGACCTTGTACCTGTCCTCAAATATTGCTAAAAGCCTGTTCATCTCAGCATTGGTGACAATATCGTAATCCAGCGGCTTCTCACCCATGAGAAGACCTCTTACGCAGTCCCCCACAAGGTACGCTTCGTAAGTATGACTTTTAAGTTCGTTTATAATTTCGACAACCTGCTCAGGTACTGAAAAATCCATTCCTTATTCCGCCCCCCTTGTTTCTTCCTTAAATCCCCAGCCGTTGACACCGCTGCGTCTGAGTGCTCCGAATATACGGATTTTAAAGCCCTTGTCCTTCCGCTCCATTTCCATGAGCCAGTCCTTTGTTTCCTGTCTTACGGTGGTGTGGTCAGCAGGGCATTTTGATTTTACAACCTGAAATCCCATTCTGTTGCAGCAGGAGATAACGGCCTGCTCAGGGGCAAAAACCATGGGTCTTATCATGGTTATATCCTTGCGGGACAGGTATGTCACAGGTGCAAAGCACCCTACCCTGCCCTCGCGGAAAAGATTCATTATAAAAGTTTCGATTGCATCATCGTTGTGATGACCGAGGGCAATTTTATTACAGCCGTGTTTCAATGCCGCATCGTGAAGAGCTCCGCGGCGGAGCTTCGCACAAAGGGAGCAGGGATTGGGTTCTTTTCTTATATCAAAAACAATCTGACCGATATCCGTAGGTATCAGATCATATTCAACGCCAAGCTCCTCACACATTTTCGCAACGGAAGAATAATCCGTTCTCTCTCCGCCGAACTGAGGATCGAGAGTAATTGCCACAAGGTCGAATTTCTGCGGACAGAAGCGACGGTAACCTGCAAGAGCCGCAAGCAGTACAAGACTGTCCTTACCGCCCGATATACCTACAGCTATCCTGTCTCCGTCCTGTATCATATCAAATTCCTGACACGCTTTTCTTACGTATCCAAGCATTTTCTGCATAGTTTTTTCCTTTTGTTTTACACTGGTTTATTTTTCCGACTCACCCTTCATGACCTGTCAATACACATGTTCTGAACCCGTCGTTTCACATGTCCGTCAATCAAGGCAATACCGAAAAGACGGAATTACCAGAGGCGGTACGCCTCCTCAGCGCCATTTCATGGAAATATCAAAGGCTGTTACGCTGTGGGTAAGTGCGCCGAGGCTGATGATATCAACGCCTGTCTTTGCGACCTCGCCGATGTTATCAAGAGTAACATTACCGCTGGCTTCAAGCTTTGCTCTGCCTGCGGTGATTTCGACTGCCTTCTTCATATCCTCACAGCTCATATTGTCCAGCATGATTACATCCGCGCCCACTGCAAGAGCTTCATTGAGTTCGTCGAAATTACGGGTCTCAACCTCGATTTTGAGCATATGCCCTGCACGGCTTCTGAGTGCGTTTACCGCATTTGTAATGCCGCCGTAAGCGTCAATGTGATTGTCCTTCAGCATTGCGGCATCGGTAAGGTTATAACGGTGGTTTCTGCCGCCGCCCATTACTACCGAATATTTCTGTAATGCGCGCAGTCCCGGAAGAGTCTTTCTTGTATCGCAGATAGAAGCGTTTGTACCCTTTACCTTTTCCACGCAGAGGGCTGTATAGGAAGCAATGCCGCTCATGTGCTGAAGCAGATTCAGCGCTGTGCGTTCGCCCTTTAAAAGTGCGGCTGTGTTACCCTTGAACTCTGCCATGATATCACCCTTGAAAACCTCATTGCCATCCTCGGTATGACGAATGATTTCAACGGTAGGATCCAGAAGTTCAAAAACTCTGAGTGCCACATCAAGTCCTGCAACAACACCGCTTGCCTTGGCCACGAAATATGCCTCACTACGGTCTCTGGGACCGATAAGCAGATCAGTGGTGCTGTCGATATAGTTGATATCCTCGTTTAAAGCTGTTTTAATGATGTCATCCACGTAAAACTGAAGTAATTTCATTTTGTTGTCCTTTCCTTTATAAATTCATGTAATATATCCTGCTGTCCTCGCCCCATACTGTCTTACGGTTTTCCATATAGATAAACCCGTATTTTTCGTATAGTCCGTTATGGTCAGTGCTGAGATAAACCTTTTCATAACCCTGTGTACGCGCCGTTTCGCAAAGGCTCGCAATAAGCTCGCCGCTGAGCCGTTTTCCGCGGTATTCCGTCACTGTATACACAAAACCGATCCATGGCTTCAGGCTATCGTCGTCAATCTCATCCTTTGGTGCAAGAGTGCCGAATGACACCAGCTTTTCACCATCCGCCATTATGTAAAGCTCCGCCGCATCTCCGAGTGTTTCGTAAAAGCGGTTTTCACTTATCAGGCTGAAAAGAAAACCCGCCGCAGTCCAGTCCTGCGCCTTTATCTGCGAAAGCCATTTTTCCTTGTCTTCACAGGAAGAGTATGCAAAAATTTTCATTATTCTCTCCGTGTATTCCCTGCTGTTTTCTACTGTTCCTTATTTTATTGAAAATACGCTGCAAAAACAACACATAGCCCGGATTATAAAAAAGTCCGTTCAAAATATTCCTCTACGGCTGTATAGTCGCTGTCAATCAGTATATATTCCGTGCCCGATTCTTTGCAGCCATCAAGATAAAATTCATTCTCAGAAACGAGATAATCCACGCTGATGTGGCTGTCATCAAGGCGCTTTTCAATATCATCTGCGTGTTTTTTAATCTTCGCCATATTATTTCTTATATAGTTTTCGGAAAACACAAGAAAAACACAGCGGATTTCTTTCAGATATCTTTCTTCAAAGTCTGCTTCCCAGTCAAAAGGAACATAACAGCCCTCGACAATCAGATTCTGATTATTTTCAACTGCCGTTTTTATCATTTCCCTTACAATTCCCCAGAGATACGGGGTCATCTCCCTGTCGTCATCGGGAGTGAGATTCGTATTGCCGCTTCGGATAAGCCCCATTTTCAGCAGGTCCTGTGAAAGAACGGGATAATGATACTTTTTCAGCAGCCTGTCCGCAAGTACGGTTTTTCCCGTGTGGGTAGCCCCGCTGATAATTATAACCATCAGACAATCTCACTTAAAATTATATATGCACAGGTAGCAATTGAAAGCGCCTCGATGTATTCGGGAGTAAGTTCATAACCGCCTGTTTCAAGCTGTTTCTTTATTTCGGTTACTCTGCCGATGGATTTCTTAGCTTCTTCCACATCAGGCACTACAAAATAAGCCTTCTGCATGATGTGTCGGATTTCGGTACGGAGCCCTGTGGGAAGAGGTATGCCCTCGGGAGTTCTGAAATCATATTCTGTTGTTCCGCTTTCGGAGGGAGCTGTGGTTTCGTTTATTCTTTCGGCAATCAGGCGGGAGAAAACCAGAGCTTCAAGCAATGAGTTGCTGGCAAGGCGGTTGAGTCCGTGTACGCCTGTGTGAGCGCACTCGCCTGCGGCATAAAGCCCCTTTACGGTAGTTGCACCGCTGCCATTTACGGAAATACCTCCCATAAGATAATGCTGACAAGGATAAATCGGGATAGGTTCCTTTGTCATATCGTAACCCTTTTCAAGCACACGGCTGTAAATCATCGGGAAACGGTTCTTTATAAAATCAGCGTCCTTGTATGAAATATCAAGGAAGAATTCATCGCTGCCCGTTACCTTCTGCTCCTCCATTATGCACTTGGAAACCACATCGCGGGGAGCCAGTTCCTTACGTTCAGGCTCGTACTTGTGCATGAAGCGTTCCTTGTGACAGTTGAGAAGATATGCACCCTCACCGCGCACTGCCTCGGAGACAAGGAAGCATTCACGGTTCTTCTTATCCGCAAAGGCAGTGGGATGGAACTGCACATAGCTTAAATTTTTTATTTCTGCGCCAAGATTATAGGCGAATTGAATGCCGTCGCCTGTTGCAATTGCCGAATTTGTAGTAAAATCGTAAACTCTTCCTATTCCGCCTGTTGCAAAAATCACTGCTTTTGATGTATAATAGGAATACTCACCCGATTTGTAAACAGCGGCGTAGAAATTCTCTCCGTCCTTTTCAATCCCTACAAGGTGGCCGTTCTCAAAAATCGTCACATTGCTCAGCTTTTTAACACCGTCAATAAGACTTGTGACAATTTCGTAGCCTGTACTGTCCTTGTGGTGAGCGATTCTGTGACGGCTGTGTCCGCCCTCAAGAGTAAGGTCGATTGAACCATCCTCCTTGCGGTCGAACTCAACGCCGTACTTCAGAAGATTCTTTACATCGGTAGGACCCTGTTGGACTAAGATACGTAAATTATCCATATCATTCTTATATCCGCCTGCAATAAGGGTATCCTTTATATGAAGCTCGTAATTATCATCATCCTTGTCCATTACAGCTGCAACGCCGCCCTGGGCAAGTGCGGAATTACAGAGAGTAAGCTCCTTTTTTGAGAGCATAAGGATTTTAAGATTCAGATTGAGATTCAGGGCGGCATAGAGTCCCGATACACCCGAACCTACGATAATCACATCGTAATTTTCAAATTTCATAAAAACCTCCGTTAAGAAAGGAAAAATAAATGACAGTAACAGAACAGAACAACGCTCCCGTTAAAACCATACTTGCCGCTCTCGATAACGGCAGCTACGATGCGGAAGCTTCCATAGAAGAACTGGAAGAACTTGCAAAAACCGCAAACGCCGAGGTTTTGGCAAAGGTTATTCAGAAACGCCCCTCCGCCGACAGTGCCACGGTACTTGGCGAGGGAAAAATCGAAGAAATCGCTGAGCTTGCCGAAAGCCTTGAAGCAGAACTTCTCGTTTTCGATACCGAGCTTACCGCCAGCGAAATCCGAAACATCGAAGATGTTGTAAACATAAGAGTAATTGACCGCACCATGCTGATTCTTGACATTTTCGCAGGAAGAGCAGTCACAAACGAGGGTAAGTTACAGGTTGAGCTTGCACAGCTCAGATACCGTCTCCCCCGACTTATGGGTATAGGCCGTTCACTTTCACGTCTGGGCGGCGGTATCGGCACCAGAGGTCCCGGCGAAAAGCAGCTGGAAACGGATAAAAGACATATCCGCAGAAGAATCGAAAAATTGGAGGCGGATCTGAAGGAACTGACCGAGCGCCGTGAATTTTCACGCCGCCGCAGAAAGAAGGACAACATCCTCACCGCCGCAATCGTAGGCTACACCAACGCGGGTAAGTCAACTCTGCTGAACAGACTTACCGACGCAGGCGTGCTTGCGGAAAACAAGCTTTTCGCGACCCTCGATCTTACCAGCCGTTCCATCGAACTTCCCGACGGAAGAAGCATACTGCTCATAGATACCGTAGGGCTTATCCGCAGACTCCCCCATCACCTTGTAGAAGCTTTCAAATCCACACTTGAAGAAGCTGCCTGTGCGGATATAATTCTTCACGTAAGCGATATTTCCGACCCTGAGGCTTCAGAAAAAATTCTGACAACCCAGAAGATTCTTGCCGAACTGGGCTGCGGTGAAATTCCCGTAGTGAATATACTGAACAAGTCGGATTTAGTGGATTACGATATTCCCGAAGATGATACAACCGTGAAAATTTCCGCAAAGGACGGCACGGGGATTGAAAGAATGCTTGAGCTTATTGCAAAGAATCTTCCCGAAAGTGCAAAGCGCATGAAACTGCTGATCCCCTATGACAAGGCGGGATTTTCAGCACAGATACGTGAAAACGGAAAGATTTTCAGCGAGGAGTACACCGAAAACGGCACACTCACCGATGCACTGGTGGATATAAAGCTTGTGAAACAAGCGGAAGCATATTTAATCTCCGATTAAATATGCAATGAAGAATTAATGGTGAATGATGAAAAATTGTGGTATCGGCTTACGCCGATGGATTTTTAAACGGGGCGGCATAAGCCGACCTTTTTAATTTTTGTCACAAGCACTCCTCAATCATTCATCATTCATTTTTCATCATGAGATTAAGCGTCAAGCTTAACTTCACAGCCGCCGACGGGTCTTATTTTAAGCACATGACAGGTATTGCTTCCGAATACCTTTTCCATTTCCATCTTGAACTCCTTGATAAGCTCAAAGGGAACAAATGCCTGGATAGTGCCTGCGAAACCGCCTCCGTGAACACGGGACGCACCCTTGCGCTGGAGGGCAAATTCAGCAATATTGAGACCGATACCCAGTCCCTGCTGTTCAACATGACTGTTTGAATAAACGTTCTGTAAGTACTTGTAGGAGCTGTTGCCGCTCTCGTTTATAGAATCGAGGAATGCCTGAAAATCGTTTCTCTTCAGTGCATTCACAAGCTTTTCAACACGCTTGTTTTCTTCGAAGAAGTGAAGTGCGCGAAGCACTGCACGGTCGCCGAATTTGCTACGGAGAACATTTATATTGAGCACAATGTCGTGCTTGCAGAGATGACGGAGCTCAGGCACTGAGAAATAATTTGCCACAGCCTTCATTTCCGCAGGAATTGCTGCATAGTCGGGAGTGAGGTCAGCATGATCACCCTTTGTATCAATGATGCAAAGAGCATGCCCGAAGGATTCAAAGTCAACGTTTACGTTTTCAATAATGGGGCTTTCCACGTCCTTGAAATCAATTGCAACGAAACCGCCCACGGAACACGCCATCTGGTCCATAAGACCGCTGGGCTTGCCGAAATACACATTTTCCGCATACTGGGAAATCTGGGCAATCTTAACAGGATTTACCTTACCTTCGTTGTAGAGATAGGAGAAGATTGTACCGACAAGAACCTCGAATGCCGCTGAGGAGGAAAGTCCTGAACCCTTAAGCACGTTGGAGGTTGCGTACGCCTTGAAGCCACCGATTTTCAGGCCCTTGTCCCTGAAGCCCTTTGCAACACCCCTGATAAGCGCGTTTGTTGTGTTCTTTTCGCTTTCCACGACGTCAAGTTCTTCAAGAAGAATCCAGCTTTCGTCAAAGCCTTCGGACTTAACCACCGCAATAGGCTCGTCAATGGGCTCAACAATTGCGATAATATCCATGTCGACACCTGCCGCAAGCACTTTGCCGCAGTTATGGTCGGTATGGTTGCCGCCTACTTCAGTTCTGCCGGGAGCGGAGAAAATGCGGATGCTGTCACCATTTGATGCGAAATATTCCTTGTAGAAGGAAATTGCCTTTTCGTAACGTTTTTTCTGAGCCTCAATTGCTTCTTCCTTGTAAAGAAGGTCGAGGGTTGCAAGAATGGGCTGTGTAGCCATATTTTTTATTTCCTTTCTGATTCTTAACGTTTATTTTACGGCTTGCGCCGTTATCAGTCATACTTTTCTTCATAGAACATATGAGTTTTCTTTTTTCGGTAGCCATGGACGCTCATTACAAGTCCCGCCGCCGCATACATGCATACAACCGATGTTCCGCCTGCACTCAGGAACGGAAGAGGAATACCGATTACAGGGAATACCGCAAGCACCATGCCGATATTGATTACCGAGTGGAACAGGTACATGGAAAAAACTCCCACGCAGATATACCTGCCGAGGCTGTCCTTTGAGGCGGTTCCGTTGGAGAGAGCCTTCAGGCACAATGCCGCCAGGGTTATTATTGTTACGATACAGCCGATAAACCCAAGGGTCATACCGATGTACGCAAAAATGAAGTCAGTGTCTATTTCCGAAACATAGGTGTATTTTTCACTGCCTGATATTCCCAGTCCCGTAAGCTGCCCTGAACCTAAAGCCTTTTTACCCAGCCACTGCTGATAGTAAATTCCCAGTATCTCGCTTTGCTGCATCTCCTCGTCAAAAAGCACCTGAAATCGCTTGAGCTGATGAGGCTGCATGATATAGTTCCATGCCACGAACACCGCCGCAGGAACGGCAATTCCAGCCGCCAGCATGTATTTCCATGAAATACCTGCCGCAAACAGCATACCGATAAACATGAACAGGAATACTAGTGCCGAGCCGTCATCGCCCTGAATCATGATAATCCCTACGGGGATAAGACCATGAAGCGCCAGAAGCAGCATATTCCAGATGTCGTTGAGCTTATCTCCTACCTTGCTCAGATGCAGGGAGAATGTCATAATAAAGGCTATTTTCAGCATCTCCGAGGGCTGAAACTGTATAAAGCCCAGATTAAGCCAGCCTATATCGTCCGCTCCGTCGACACCTACGCCCAGCGGCGTGAACAACAAGCCCACAAGTATCAGGGATAAAGGAGCATACAGCCACCAGAGTTTAGCTATGAAGCGATAATTTATGGCAGAAATCACAAGCGCGGTAGCTGCGCCCACACAGGATGCCGCAAGCTGTGTTTTCCACTGTCTGTCGGAAACATATGCGCTTATTTCATTCGTGTTGAGAGTATACAGCAGGAACACCGAAAATGCGCTGAGCACAAGGCAGAGCAGCAGCATAAATTTATCAAGCCGTCTGAAATAATCCAGCACGGCGGAAAAAATCTTTTTCATATATGGTTATCCTTTGCCGAAAGTACAGTTTTTGACTTATAACTATACATTGTTATTATATACTATTTCAATGATTTTTGCAATATGTTAAGCAAATTTTCTGTCATTATACGACATTTTTAAAAAGCTCTTGACATATACCCCTGTAGGGTATATAATATATAAGAGTAAGCAAAACCTAACTATAAGGAGTTTTTATGGAAGAAAAAGAAATCTGTCAGTGCTGTCATAAGACAAAGGAACGCACCGAAGAAGAATACACCGCCCTTATTCACCGCCTGAACCGTATTGAAGGACAAGTGCGCGGAATAAAGAAAATGGTTGAAAATAACGCCTACTGTACCGATATTATCATTCAGGTAGCGGCGGCGAATGCGGCTTTAAGCGCATTCAACCGCGAACTGCTCAGCAATCATATACACACCTGTGTTGCAGAAAATATAAGAAGCGGCAATGACGAAGTAATAGACGAGCTTATGCAGACTCTGCAGAAGCTTATGAAATAAAGCCGAGGTGGTAAAATGAAAAAATATGACGTCACAGGTATGAGCTGTGCCGCCTGTGTAAGCCGTGTGGAAAAGGCGGTCAATGCCGTCGAAGGAGTCACCTCCTGTTCAGTGAGTCTGCTCACAAATTCCATGACGGTGGAGGGCTCAGCTCCGCCCGAAAAAATCATAACCACTGTTACCGCCGCAGGCTACAGCGCAAAGGAAGCAGGAGCAGGACAGAAATCCCCGTCAGACAGCGCACTGACTCTTGAGGATAAAACTACTCCCCTGATGAAAAAAAGGCTTTTCGCCTCTCTGGGTTTTCTTGTTGTCCTGATGTATTTTTCCATGGGGCATATGTTGGGGTTGCCGCTCCCGTCTTTTTTTGAAAGCAACGCCGCCGCGGGTGGCCTTTTACAGCTTCTGCTTGCGGCAATCGTAATGGTCATAAATCAGAAATTCTTTATAAACGGCTTCAAGGGCGTTCTCCACAGGGCGCCCAATATGGATAGCCTTGTAGCTCTCGGCTCGGGCGCATCATTTATTTACAGCGTTTATGCCCTGTTCAGGCTTATAGAAGCGCAGACCACAGGGAATACAGAGCTGATTCACTATTATTCCCACGAATTTTATTTTGAGTCAGCGGCAATGATTCTAACACTTATTACCGTAGGTAAAATGCTGGAAGCCCGCTCAAAAGGAAAGACAACCGATGCCCTCAGAGGGCTTATGGAGCTTGCCCCGAAAACGGCAACCGTAGAACGTGACGGAACCGAAACAGAAATCCCCGCGAGCCAGGTTAAAAAGGGAGATATTTTTCTTGTTCGCCCGGGACAGAGTATACCCGTCGACGGCATTGTACTGGAAGGTCACGCCGCAGTTGACGAATCCGCACTTACAGGCGAAAGCATACCTGTTGATAAAGAAGCAGGAAGCACCGTTTCCGCCGCCACCGTAAACAAATCAGGCTTCCTGAAATGCGAAGCTACCCGAATCGGCGAGGATACCGCCCTTTCGCAGATTATAAAGATGGTCAGTGATGCCGCCTCTACAAAAGCGCCTGTTGCGAAAACTGCGGATAAGGTTGCAGGAGTTTTTGTGCCTGTGGTTATCACTATTGCAATTATCACAACTGTTATCTGGCTTATCTGCGGCGAAGCTGTCGGCTTCGCCCTGGCACGGGGTATTTCAGTGCTTGTTATAAGCTGCCCCTGCGCCCTCGGTCTCGCAACCCCCGTGGCTATCATGGTCGCCAGCGGCATAGGCGCTAAAAACGGTATACTTTTCAAGGCCGCCGTTTCACTCGAAAATGCAGGAAAGACTGAAATTGCCGCACTGGACAAGACAGGCACCATCACTAAGGGACAACCCGTTGTCACAGACATTATCCCTGCAGAGAATGTCAGTGAAAACGAACTTCTGTCACTTGCATATTCCCTTGAAAAACAGAGCGAACATCCCCTTGCGGTTGCGGTTGTGAAAAAAGCGGAAGAACTGAATATCACAGCCTTTGAGGTCAACGACTTTACCGCCCACGCAGGCAGCGGTATTACCGCGCGTTATAACGACAGACGGCTTTCCGCAGGCAAATCGGGCTTTGTCGCAATTCCCGACAGCGCAAAAATCATCGCTGAGCAGCTTTCCGACCAGGGAAAAACTCCCCTTTTCTTTGCAGATGACGGAAAATTCATGGGAATTATCGCTGCCGCGGACGAAATCAAGCCTGACAGCCGTGAGGCAATCGCACAGCTTAAAAATATGGGCATCCGCGTCGTCATGATTACGGGGGACAACGAAAAAACCGCCCGTGCTATCGGCGCACAAACAGGTGTTGACGAAGTTATCGCAGGTGTTCTCCCTGAAGGCAAAGAAGCGGCAATCCGCAGTCTTTCAAAACAGGGCAGAACCGCCATGATAGGCGACGGAATAAACGATGCTCCTGCCCTTACACGTGCCGATACGGGTATTGCTATCGGAGCAGGTACGGACATTGCCATTGATGCGGCGGATATTGTGCTTATGAACAGCAGGCTCAGCGACGCGGCGGCGGCAATAAGACTCAGCCGTGCCGCACTACGCAACATAAAGCAGAACCTGTTCTGGGCGTTTATCTACAACATTATCGGTATCCCCCTTGCCGCAGGTTTATGGATTCCCATATCCGGCTGGACATTGAATCCCATGTTCGGCGCAGAGGCAATGAGCCTTTCCAGCTTCTGCGTTGTTTCAAACGCTTTAAGGCTCAATTTACTTGACGTTCATAACCCGAAACGGGATAAGAAAATAACGGCAAAAAACAAACCCATTCAGGAGGAAAAATCAATGGAAAAGACACTTAAAATCGAAGGCATGATGTGCGGTCACTGCGAGGCTACCGTAAAAAAGGCTCTCGAAGCGGTTGAGGGCGTTGAAGGTGCGGTTGTAAGCCACGAAAAGGGTACAGCGGTTGTAACACTCAGCAAGGAAATCGAAGCAGATGTTTTCAGAAAAATCATCGAGGACAAGGACTTCACATTCATCGGAATGGAATAATTCAGAATCAAAACCACGCGTTGAACGCGAGGTTTGCACCAGCCCTTCAAGGGCATAATACTTGCCGAGCCTGAAGGCTCACTGAATGATTTGGCAACCGCATCTTTTTCTCAAGCAGCCGCTAAAGCGGCTGTTTCTTTTTGCTT
>JAZSFL010000029.1:0-13930 GCA_045532185.1 Ruminiclostridium sp. | reverse complement strand
GGGGGGGTCCCCCGCTCCGGCTCACTGTGCAGGCAAAGCCTGCACAGTGGTGCTCCGCACCGCCCCTGGATCAGTACCTCTTATAAATCATCCGCATCCTGCACAGGCTTTTCTTTCGGATCTTTCGGCACACCTGTATACATTCCGTAAGGGTCGATAGTTGTTGCCGAACTTGTCATTGCTACCTCCATAGCCTTTTTCATGGGGTCGGTCTTTTTTCCGAACAATTTTTTCATATTTTTTACAATTCCTCTCAGAAAATAAGAGCATAACGCTCATAAATATTATTTCATTCAGAAGCTTCATTAACCAATAAAAAAGGAGGCATAAATCATGTCAAAAATAACCGGTTTGGAATTTTTTTCAAAAACTGCACTGGAGCTTGCACCGCTTCTTCTGGGCAAGCTTCTCTGCACAAACATAAATGGTGAAATAAAGAAACTGCGCATTACCGAAACCGAGTGTTATATGGGGACGGATGACCTTGGCTGTCACGCGAGCAAGGGTAAGACTGAGCGTACTGCCGTAATGTTCGGCAGGGGCGGAGTTTCCTATGTTTATCTGATTTACGGTATGCATAATATGTTCAACGTGGTGTGCGGACAGGTTGACAGTCCCGAAGCGGTGCTTATCCGCTGCTGTGAGGGGTATAATGGCCCAGCGAAGCTTACGAAATACCTGGGTATCGACCGTAGTTTAAACAAGGTTGACCTGACTGTTTCTGGCAGAATATGGCTTGAGGACGACGGATTCACCTGTGATTATATCACAAAGCCCAGGGTAGGCATTGATTACGCAGGAGAATACTGGAGCAAAATAGAGTGGAGGTTTGTTTCTGTGCCTGGGGCACAGAAATAAATAATTAAGGTATCGCCTTCGGTGATGAATTTTAAAAGCCTGCAAGGCGGATTTTTGCGGAAAATACTTGCAAAATCTTCATTAATATAGTATAATAAATTATGATTGTTATTTTGCGCATTTTACAAAGGAGAAACTATGCTTTTTGATATATTGAACAGCGGCGGAGATATACTCAACATTGTTGTTACAGTCTTTTCATATCTGATTATTATTCTGATTGCTTTCCCTATACATGAAAGTTCTCATGCTCTTATGGCGAAGCTTCTCGGGGACAATACTGCCGCAAATCAGGGAAGAATCACCCTCAATCCGCTGAAGCACCTTGACCCTTTGGGCACAATCGGTATGCTTGTTTTCGGTTTAGGCTGGGCAAAGCCTGTTCCCGTTCAGCCTCACAGGGCAAGAAAGGTTCCTATGCGTGCGGCTATGGCACTTACTGCGGCGGCAGGTCCTGTTTCAAATGTAATTGTATCTCTTGTGGTTATGATTATTGCTAAAATACTTATAATTCTGATGCCCGGTGACGTTTTTGTCCAGTTCGGAACTTCTCTGTACGGTGTTGCGGACTATACTGTCGGATATATTGTTTTATCCTTAGGTATGATTATAAATATCAACCTGTTCTTAGGTGCGTTCAACCTTTTACCCATTCCACCCTTTGATGGTTCAAGGATTTTTCTTTCCTTTCTGCCCAATAAGCTTTATTTCGGTATTATGCAATATGAGGAAATCATAAAGCTTGTTATTCTTGCGCTTATGTTCTCGGGCAAGCTTTCTTTACCCTTTACAATGCTTGCGAACCTTATTTACAGCGGACTTGACGCCATCACCGGCTTTATCTGCTGACAGGAGAAAAAATGGAAGAATTAAGCTTTAAACTGGAGGTTTACGAGGGTCCTCTTGATCTTATGCTTGACCTTATACGAAAGCATAAGCTGAACATTCGGGATATCGAAATTTCCATACTACTTGAACAATTCCTGCTGTACCTTGAAAAAATGCAGCAGGCGGATATCGAGGTTGCAGGCGAATTCGTGGAAATGGCGGCCCACCTTATCCTCATAAAAACTGCGGCGCTGCTGCCAAAGCATGAGGTTGAGGAACTGAAAAAGGAGCTTACAGGCAGACTTATCGAGTATGCACTGTGCAAGGCGGTTGCCGAGCGACTCAAAAGGCATTTTGTGGGCGACTGTGTATTTGTACGCGACCCTATGGATATCCCTGTGGATAATACATACCGCAATCTGCACGACAAATATGAACTTGTGGATAGCTACGCCGCTTTAAGCCAGAAGGGCGAGAAGCTGAAGAATGAAGCAAAGCAGGTGCTTAAGCCGATTGTGGCACAGACATATGTCAGCGTTTTTACAAAGGTAATGTTTGTCCTGAAAAAGATACGACACGGCGAAACCGTTGAAATAAAAGCCCTTTACAAGGGGCAGACCCGTTCGGAGCAGGTTGCTACATTCCTGGCTCTGCTGGAATTGTCGAAGCATGCAAGGGTTGAATTTTCTGAGGACGGAAATTATCTGTCCATGATGAAACGAAAGGATGCCGAAAATGAATCTTAATGAAAGTATGGCCGTCATCGAGGCGATTATGTTTGCCCATGGCGAACCCATTACACCCGAAAAGCTGTCGGAGGCAAGCGGTATTGACCTTGAAACTACCGTGAAACTTATCGACCAGCTGGAGCGGAGATATAACGTACAGGAAAGCGGTCTGAGAATTATACGTCTCAACGACGGATTCCAGATTTCTACACGACCTGAATATTCAGGCTACATCAAATCAGCACTTGAGACAAGAAGGCAGCAGCCTTTGTCTCAGGCGGCAATGGAAACCCTTTCGATTATCGCTTATAATCAGCCTGTCACAAAATCATTTGTTGAACAGGTACGAGGAATTGACAGTTCAAGTGTTGTCAACACCCTTGTTGAGCGTGATTTACTGGAAGAAGCGGGACGGCTTGACCTGCCCGGCAGACCTGTTGCTTACCGCACAACCGATACATTCTTACGCTGCTTCGGCATTTCGTCGCTGAGAGAGCTGCCGCCCCTTCCCAATCAGGAGGGACAGCTTGACTTTGACGAGCTGGCAGAGCTTGAACTTGAGAAAAAGCAGGCTGAAGAAGCAGAAAACTGATTCTGAGGAAAGGACTGAGAAGAATGACAGGTTGGATAATATTCGGCTGCATTGTTCTCTTTCTGATTATCCTGTTCAGGCAGTCGGTAACCGTTACGGTTGATTACGAAAACAAGCTGGATTTTAAGGTGAAATTCCTGTTTTTCACCATTTATCCCACAAAGCCTAAAAAGCCAAAGAAAACAAAAAAGAAAAAAAAGACTGAAGAAAAGGTTGAACAGCCACCTGAAAGAGTTCCTGAAACACCCGATGCTGAGAAAAAAGAGGAAAAGCCTGTAAAGGAAAAGAAAAAGTTCAGCATTGATATTGAGATGATAATGGACTATGTGGAAAGTGCATGGCCGCCCGTTAAAAAGCTGTTCAGGAAGATACGCTGGTATGACGTTTATGTTGACTGGGTTGTAGCTTCCGATGACGCGGCGAAAACCGCACTTATGTACGGCAGCATCTGCTCATTTCTTTACCCGTTTTTCAAATGGCTTACAACATATTTTACAGCCCATGTGAAGGATGTGAATATTGAGCCTGATTTCTCAAAGGAAAAGCAGGATATATTCATTTACTTCGTGCTTAAACTCCGTTTATCAACCGCTCTTGCCTGCGTAATCTGGCTGGCATGGCGTGTTTTGAAAACATATCTTAAATACAATCAGAGCAGTAAGCCTGCTCAGAAAAGCAAAAAGAAACCAAAAAGAAAAGTTAAAAGCAAGAAGTCAGTCAAGAAAGGAAAATGATTATGGCACAGCATTTAGAAGGACTCATGAGCACATCAATGGAAAAGATCCGCGACCTCGTTGATGTAAACACTATTATCGGCAACCCTATCACAACTCCCGATGGTACAACAATCATCCCGATTTCCAAAGTATCCTTCGGTTTTGCATCGGGCGGCAGTGATATTCCCGCTAAGGTTGAAAAGGAAGTTTTCGGCGGCGGTGCAGGCGCAGGTGTTACAATCAAGCCCCAGGCATTTATTGTTGTTTCTGCTGCAGGCGACGCTAAGATTCTCGAAATGGGAGCAAAGGGCAGTCCTGTTGATTCCCTTATCGAAGGTGCACCCGAGCTTTTAAACAAGGCTAAGGAAATTTTCGGTAAGAAGAAGGAAGAAAAGCCTTCTGAGGAATAATTATCCCAGTTGAATGTTTAAATCTGCCCGTTTCTGCATAGAATAACATCAGGGTGAAGGCGCGGCGTGCCGCCCGACGCGAAGCGTCAGGCACTTCTGCGGCGGCTTCGCCGCCGCAGAAGCGCGGATTTGCTCCGCAAATCCGCGGCGGCACGCCGCGCCCTGAGCCTACGTTTACTTATGCGAAAGGACAGAAGCAATGAAAAAAATAGTATCGCTGGCTGCAGCATTTCTGACAGCCCTGAATCTGTGCGCCACCTGCTATGCCGTACCTGATGATATCTCGGCATACAGCGCAGTTGTCATAAATGCAGATACAGGCGAGATTCTCTATGAAAAAAATGCCCACGAACAGAGGGCGATAGCCAGCACTACAAAAATAATGACAACCCTCCTCACCCTTGAAGCAGGACAGCCTGACAGGCAGTTTGTCGCCGACAGTATGGCAATTCGTGTGGAGGGCACATCTATGGGGTTACAGGAAGGGGATATTGTAACAAGGCGCGCACTTTGTTACGGTATGCTTCTTCCATCGGGTAATGACGCCGCAAACGCGGCGGCGGTCAGCGTTTCGGGTAGTATGGAAGCATTTGCTGATGAGATGAACAGGAAAGCTGCCGAAATCGGAATGGTAAACACCCATTTTGTCAACCCTTCCGGGCTTGACGCGGACGGACATTATTCCACAGCCTACGATATGGCAATCCTGACCCGATATGCCCTCAGAAATGAGGAATTTGCAAGGATATGTTCTTCGGCGAGTGCCTCTCTCGAATACGGCAACCCGCCATATAAGCGGACTCTTTACAATTCCAACAAGCTTCTGGCACAGTATAATGGTTGTATCGGTGTAAAGACAGGTTTTACCGATAATGCAAGGCGATGCCTTGTATCAGCGGCGGAGCGTGACGGAAAGACTGTTATTGCAGTGACACTGAATGCTCCCGATGACTGGAGCGATCACGCACAGCTGTTGGATTACGGATTTGAACAGCTTACAGCTTTTGAAATATCCGCAGAAAGCTTTACGATTCCTGTTTTCGGAAGCGAAACGCAAGAGCTGCGTATTTCTCCCGAAAGTAATGTAACGGTAGGATTGGGCGGGAACCAACACCAGTTCATTTCAATTGAGTATCATCTCCCGTCTTTTGTATATGCAGGAATTTACAAGGGTGAAACGGTGGGAACGGCAAAGATATACTATAAAAATGACGAAATAGCAAGCGTTCCGCTTATTGCGGAATCGGCCTGTATAAGAAAAACCCCCGAAAAGGATGTTTTCGGGAGGATAATGGAAATATTCGGATTAAGCTGAGCCGTGAGGCTCCCTGAAAGGACAGATTATGGAAAAGGTAAGAATACAGAAAATAATTGCAGACAGCGGCTATTGTTCCAGAAGAAGAGCTGAACAGTATATACAGAACGGTGAGGTTAAGGTAAACGGCAGACCTTGTTCAATCGGCGACAAAGCTGATCCGCGCAATGACCTTATTACTGTAAACGGTGAAAAAATCAAGGCGGATGGTATTACCCTCCGCTACATAAAGCTGTATAAACCCCGTGGTTATGTGACAACCATGAGCGACGAGCAGGGCAGAAAGACAGTTACCGACCTGCTTGGCGGCGTTGAGGAACGAGTTTATCCCATCGGCAGACTTGACCGCACCTCTGAAGGCCTGCTTCTTCTTACAAATGACGGTGCATTCGCAAATGATATAATGCATCCCACAAAGCATGTTGCAAAGACATACCGTGTTACCGTTGCGGAAAAGGTCAACGAGGACCAGGTAAATAAACTTATGTCAGGGGTTGAAATTGAACCTAACGTTATGACAAGACCCTGTGTTGTAAATATCCTTATTGAAGAGGAAGAACGCACAGTCCTAGAATTTATCATAAAAGAGGGTAAGAACCGTCAGATTCGTAAAATGTGCGAAGCGGTGAACCTTACGGTGAAGAGACTCCGCCGTACCTCAATCGCAGGCGTAAAGCTGGGTATGCTGAAGCCTGGCGAGTATGCCGACCTTACCAAGGAAGAAATGCGTATTTTAAGAAACGCAATCGGCCAGCAGGAGCGTCCCATGGGCGGTAGAAAGGGCGGTAAACGCAGATGATTACGATTTTACAGAACAAGGATGTCACAGATCGGATTTTATTTGAAATGAAGGACGGCGATGAAATCTACGGCACAGTTTCAGGTGTCATTAATGGCGATACAATCACGATTTCACATCTTGAAAGTCAGATGGAGATGTTCTATGATGGACTTGTCCGTGCAATTCTTGCCTTCGCCGACAACCGTTTTGTAAAATCTGCGGTTTTTGAAATTGACGATGAGCGCAAGCTGTTCCGTCTTCAGAAGTTCGGCTTCATTACCGAAGAAAGCAGGGTTTTACCTGACATTCAGGCATTTTTCAAAGAAGACAGCTGTGGATAATAAAAGACGGCATAAGAGCAGTGCTCATATAGAAGGCTTATATGCATTATCGGTGGAAACCTTTCTGTAGAAAGGTTATCCCCCGTACCCCTTCCAAAGACTTTTAATATTAATTAAAGCCTGACATGGTAAACCTGTCAGGCTTTAATTAATATCTGAAGTTTTAGGAAAGGAGTATGAGGAAAAGCCCTTTTTCAAAAGGGTTTTCCTCAATAATATGCACAAACATTCTATACGGACATCCGCCTTACACCGTCTTTTTTTGATTTTTGTCGCAGTGGAGATAAACAAAAAAGGCTGAGATTAAATCTCAGCCTTTAATATTTACGTTAATCAGTCAGAAACGTAAGGAATGAGTGCAATCTGTCTTGCTCTCTTGATAGCTGTTGTGAGCTCTCTCTGGTGATAAGCGCAGCAGCCTGTTACACGTCTGGGTAAAATCTTGGAACGTTCTGTCATGCACTTCTTGAGCTTAGCAACGTCCTTGTAATCAATGAATTCAGCTCTGTCAGCGCAGAACTGGCAAACCTTTTTTCTTGTACGCTTAACGGGGCGAGCTGCTCTTTCGTTCATTTCCTTCTTTTCAGCCATTGTTAGAATCCTCCTTCTTTAAAATGGATAATCGTCATCTGTTGGTGTAGTTGCTACAAAATCATTTGCGGTGTAGCTTCCGTTGGAAGCTGCGGGAGCCGCATTGGACTGCTCTGCGGGATGAGCCGCGGGAGCAGAGTAAGCAGGTGCGGAATAAGCAGGAGCAGGTGCGGAATAACCACCCTGTGCCTTTGCTTCGCCTGTAAAACGTGCGTTATCAACGACCAGCTCAACAACAGTCTGTGTAGAACCGTTCTTGTCGGTATACTGTCTTGTCTGAAGCTCGCCTTCAACAAGAATCATTCTGCCCTTGGAGAAGAAGCGTGAAATAAAATCAGCGTTTGCTCTCCATGCAACGATATTGAAGAAATCGGACTTGCGTTCTTCGCCCTTAGCCTGATAGCTGCGGTCAACTGCAATTCTGAAAGAGAGGACATTTGCACCCGAGGGTGTAGTCTTCACTTCAAGGTCGTTACAGATTCTGCCCATTAATATTGCTTTGTTATACATTTACGGCACCTCCTGTCAGTATCTGAAATCCCGATTACTTGCGTAATACTACGAGTGAACGTAAAACACCGTCGGTGATGTTGATAACACGTTCGAACTCAACAGGGAAATCAGGCTTGCTGTCGAAATTGTAAACTACATAGTAGCCGTCTGCTTCGTAGTTGATAGGATAAGCAAGCTTTCTCTTGCCCCATTCGTCAACGTTTACGAGTTCAGCGTTTTCCTTGATTAAGTCAGAAAACTTAGCTACGAGGTTCTGTACCTGTTCTTCTCCGTTCTTTAAAGAGAAAACAACGACTGCTTCGTACTTTTCGCCTAACTTTGCCATTTTCATGTACCTCCTTATAGACTATCGGCCCATACTCCTGTATGAGCAAGGATTTTGGTCCACTTTTGCGAACCAAGCTTTATTATTATATCAGCAAATTCTCTGTTTGTCAAGGCTTATCCGAGATTTTTTCGGGATATAAATATACATATTTTTTATAAAAACAGGTTGCAAAATCGGTTAAGATGTGGTAAAATAAATGTGTATTATTTTTTTACAGGAGGATTTTATAAATGACAACTGCAGACCCTTGCGGGCGAAAACACAATTTAATTCCATAGTGTGCAGTTATGAGAATAGCTGTACCCTGTGAAAGGAGAAAGCTATGCTCAGAATTTATAAGACCATCGAAAATACCATTCAGGAAACGGAAGTTCTTGAGGCTGGCTGCTGGATTTCGGCAATCGCCCCTACCGAAGCGGAGATTTCAAAGCTTGAGACAGAGCTGGGGATTGACCGTGACTACATCCGTTCCGCACTGGACGAAGAGGAAAGCTCCCGTATCGAAAGCGACGAGGGACAGACACTTATCGTCCTTGACTATCCTGTTGCCGAAAAGACGGACGACAGCGAGGAAAAGAACTTTTCCTATTACACAATGCCTATGGGCATTATCCTTACCGACCGTTACGTAATCACCGTATGCCTGAAGGAAAACAGCATTATCGACGATTTCGCAAAGGGTGTTGTAAAGAATGTAAAGACCCAGTTCAAGACAAGATTCATCTTCTGCCTTTTACTGAGAATTGCGGCAAAGTACCTGCAGTTCCTGAAGCAGATTGATAAAATCTTCAACTATGCACAGAAGCAGCTGCACAAGGCCATGACCAACAAGGCGCTGTTACAGTTATTAAGCTTAGAGAAGTCACTTGTCTACTTTTCAACCTCTCTGAAAAACACCGAGACGGTGCTTGAAAAACTGCTCCGCGGCAGAATTATCAAGCTTTATGATGAGGACCAGGAACTTCTGGAAGATGTACTCGTCGAAGTAAAACAGGCGATTGAAATGAGTAACATTTACTCAAACATCCTGTCAAATACCATGGACGCCTATTCAAACGTGATTTCCAACAACCTGAACCAGGCCATGAAAGTGCTGACTGTTATCACAATCGTACTGGAACTTCCCACAATCGTGTTCAGCTTCTACGGAATGAATGTAAAGGACCTGCCTTTCCCCCAGACCCTTCCCGCTTTGGGAATTGCGGCAGTCCTTGCGGTAACCGCGGCACTGATACTGACGAAAAGTAAATTCTATAAATAAAGAAATCCACCCTATGGGGTGGATTTCTTTATTTACATATAATTGTGCGGCTCGCCTGAGTTGATGACGACAAAAACAGCTTTTGGCTCACGCCGTCAGGCAACATTTATTCTTTAAAGATTTCGATAAAAGGCGTGAACTGCCCGAGGCGGCTCGCCTCAGTCATCATCATCATCAAGATTTATGCGTAAGAACGGACTTGCCTTGGGAGATGCGAAAAGGGCGTTCATAACGTGCTGGGTCTTGTGAGAAATAGGTAGACCGTCTGCGTTGAGCTCTTCCTCATCACTTGCAAAGCCGTCGCTTCGGTTCATACTGTCAAGAATTTCCGCGAAATCAGCCTTGTCAGTCTTGCTTCTGTCCGGCTGAGTATCAGTTTTCGGCAGTGTGATTGTCCTGTAAGCGGAAATCGCCTTTGCCGACGCAGCAGGTGCGGCTGAGGGGATAGGCTGAACGGGTGCTGCGATTTCCTCAGCTGAAATCTGACCCTCAATCTGCTCTTCGGGTTCCTCCTCGCGGCTTCTTCTGTAATCCTGAAGAGGCTGCTTTATTCTTTCATAGGGAGAAGGCTCGATATATGCATTGAAAGCAGGTTTTCTGGGGACGAATACCTTCACATCGTCCTCAATTTCCTTCTTTGTGCGGAATACCTTTACATCCTCCTCGTCAGGAGCTTCGGGTGCGGTAAAAGGCGAAGTGAAAACAGGTTCAGCTTCTCTGATATTGGGCGTTGGTGTGGGGATTTTCTGAACGGGCGGCGGAGCGTATACCACAGGTGGTTTTTCCTGCTCGCCGTTGGGAATTACCACCGTCTTTGTCTTCATACGCTCGAAGGGACTTTCGGTATAGTTTGCACCTTGTCCTCCTCCGCGGATTATTTTTGTAGTCGCCTTCTGCTGGGGGTACTGACTTCCCTGACGGGCATAGTAACCCTGCTGGTGCTGAGGAGCGGGGGTGTCCTGACTGAAAAGGCGCTTTACGGCGTCGATTGCCGCCTGTTCCGACTGGGGTGCAGGCTGTGCTTTCGGCTGAGCGGCAGGGCGCTCAACACGTTCAAATACAAACTTCTTGATTTCCTTGCCCGATTCGGTAAGTTCAACGGGTTCGGGAGGTGGTGGCGGCGGCTGTTTTCTGGAGGCGAATTCATCGCCTCTGGACAGTTCAAAGAAATCATCCAGTTCTTCCTGGCCTGCCATACCTGTCAGCAGTTTTTCCTTGAGCCTCAGTGCTGCCTGATACCAGCGTGAGAAATCACGCTGAGTAAGGTCAATGTTGACTCTCTGAGCCATTTCCTTGTATAATTTTTCAATCTGCTCGTTTACATAACCCTTGTCCATAGGCTCATTCTTGGGCTCAATGGTAATGATCTCAGGTGCGGCGGTGAATGCGGCCTTTGCTGCAGGAGCAGCTCCTGCGTTCATCACATCAAGGCATACCACACCGTTTCTGTCGGGGTTGTTGCAGTAGTTGTAGGGGTATTCTTCATCCTTGAGATAATATTCGCCGCAGCGTGGGCATTGTCTCAGCACTGCACCGCTTTCGATAATTGCGTCAATTTCAAGGTCGATAACCGCCTTGAAGGAGGATGGAACATATACCTTTGAGGGCATACCCGACATGGATTTTATGATAGTATTTGCAAGACTGTCGTTCCTGTCAGGAATATATGATTTGATTACCGAGAATGCATCCATTGCCGTACGGTCGGATAACTCGGGGTTGTTCTTTGATTTATAGATGCGGTCGGAGTAGTCCATGTTCTTCAGTACTCCGCGGAGAATTTCCTTGGACGCATTCTGAAGCACAAAGGGAGAGTTGGGCATACGTCCGATGGAGTAAATATCGGAGGAGCCGATTTCATCAATAGGGAATCCCTGTTCATTTGCGGCAACGTTGAACATAAGGTCGAAATAATTTGCCCTGTTTGAGGCTTCGGCAGGTCCTGAAAGGTCAGTGCCGAAAACAAATTCAACCTTTGTGCGGGCATATTCCTGTAATTTTAAGAGGTTTACCCACTCGTTGATTGCGCGGTTGTGGCGGTATTCGGAAAGGCGGGCAAAAACCGCTTTTTCAAAGTCATTTCCGCAGCGCATAAAGCTCTGCCACAGGGTAGTGACGCCGATTTCATTCTGCTTGCACAGGTAGTCAATCCAGCAGTCGATAACGATTTTTTCAAATTTCAGGCGCATATTCTGCTCATAGTACTTGTGACAGCCTGAAATGGAGTTGCGTATAGAATAGACATCCTCAATGCTGTATTCGCCGGTACGATGGGCAATACGGCAAAGGTCGGTACAGTGATTCAGAAAGAGGGTAAAGTCATATTTGCAGAAATTTATAAGGTTGTTGGGGTAGAGCAGAGTATAGATTTCGTTGGAATTTCTGCCTGTAATGCTGAGCTGACGTATCATTTTCCTGAATCACTCCTTTCTGCATTCTGAATTTACGATTATTCTTCGGTTGTTTCTTCGTGGTCAGCGGTTTCTTCCGCTGTTTCATCTGGGTTTTCTTCGGTTTCTATATCATCAAAGACGATAGGCTTCTTTACGGAAGAACCCTCTTCCTCTTCTTCTTCATCATCGGGTGTGCGCTGCTGAACGAACAGCTCAGGAATATCCTTGAGTCTGCCGTCGATGTAGAGCTCGCTGTCAGATTCCCAGTGGTATCTGAGGGTATCCTGATGTACTGTTACAAGTACCTTAAGGCTGTCGAAATGGCGGTATGCGTTGAGATACCAGAGCTGAACGTCATTTTCCGTTTCTTCGATGTAGTATGTTGCGGAGATACGTTCGGGGTTATCATCGTTGATATAGGTTACAAGACGGTAAGTGCCTTCGGGGGAATATTCGTACGCATAGCTGCGGTCTGCAAGGTCGCAGTAGTTCTTTAAAATCAGTGTCTGGGGAGTAAGGTTGAAGTGGAGCAGTGTAAGGTATACAAGAGCGCCCACCACAAACATCATAAGGTAGATAGTGCCGAGGATGGTCTTGAGGGTTTCGCCTGCGCCGCTGGCAAGGAACACCACAGCGGTGATTGCAAGGGGCGGAACAATTATATACCAGTTACTGAAGGCCACAATCATCATTACAAATATAATCAGCGGCGAGATACACAGACAGAAGCGTGTGATAATCTGCTTTCTTGTGTAGAACATAAGACCGCCGAAAACGAAGTTCACCAGAACATACAGTAAAAACAGTGCAATAGGGTTTGTAGGTTCAAGTGAATAGGCGAATGCAAGCCAGTCTACGTATAGGAGGAATAACGGGTATGCAATACTCAGCAGGGAAAACCCGCGCTTGCACCAGTTATTCTTAAAAAAGGCAATAACCTTGTCCATTTTATAATTTCCTTTCTTTTGCGGTTATATATATTTCTTTCTGAGCATAATTATCCAATTTACACTAATACATAATATATTTTACACGAAAACGGAAAGAATTTCAATAGGAATAATAAATTTTTTCTTATCTGGCATAAATTTTCAAAAATTATTGACAAAATTTAACGGTTGTGTTACAATACAAATGCCTTATGAGGGAGTAGCAGGCGTAGATTTACGCAGTAAGCCAACATACTGATTGAAAAATCTGGTTTACTTTAATTTGCGAGACTCATGTGTAGTAAAGCTATGCATGGAGTCTGTATATATGACAATACCGAGCATAGCTTACGGCTGTGCTCATTTTTTATTTGAACGGACAATCCTACATAAAAAACGTGTCATCTGAATATTTTTATAAAAACGAAAGGAATAATAAACTATGAACTGGGATTTTATGTTTTTCTTCAACAGCATCTTACTCGGCGTGGGACTTGCCATGGACGCATTTTCCGTGTCTCTTGCCAACGGGCTTAACGAGCCGGAAATGAAAAAATCAAAGATGTGCCTTATTGCGGGAGTATTTGCATTCTTTCAGTTTCTGATGCCTATGCTGGGCTGGATATGCGTGCATACAATAGTTGAGGTCTTTGGTGCATTTGAAGCACTTATTCCGTGGATTGCACTGATTCTTCTCGGATTTATCGGCGGAAAAATGCTTTTTGAAGGAATAAAGGGCGGAGATGACGACGATGAGCCGAAAAAGACAACCCTTGCGGCGCTTGCGGTACAGGGCGTTGCGACCTCTATTGACGCACTTTCCGTAGGTTTTACCATTGCGGAATATGACCTTCTCATGGCGTTCGTCTGTTCTGTGCTGATTGCGGTCGTTACCTTTGCTATCTGCATGGCAGGTGTGGCAATAGGCAGGAAATTCGGCACAAAGCTTGCAGGAAAGGCTTCGGTTTTCGGCGGGGCAATCCTGATTTTCATCGGTATTGAAATTTTTGTTACCAATGTGTTTTTCGGCGGTTAATACAAAAGCGGTTAGTTTATTAGCTAACCGCTTTTGTTTTATTTGTTTAATTTATTAGCTTTTAACAAAAACGTAAAATGAAAACGATTAGAAAAAAATAACTTTGGACATTTTAAGGAAAATGCTTAAAAAGCGTGGATTTTCTACAAAAATAATGTTATCATTATAATAACAACAACACGAGGAGGAAATCCCCATGAATATTGCAGTTGCACAGTCAGGCGGCCCTACCTGCGCCATAAACGCTTCTCTTGTAGGCGTTTTCAGTCAGGCACTGAAAATTGCTGAAATCGACGCTATTTTCGGCTCT
>JAZSFL010000015.1:0-9585 GCA_045532185.1 Ruminiclostridium sp. | reverse complement strand
GTGTTGATAGCGTCACAAACGAGGTCTGTGTTGAGAGCTTCGAGAATTGTTCTGCCGGGGAGAATTTCAGCAGCCATAGCTGCGGAATGAGTCATACCGGAGCAGCCGATTGTTTCAACGAGAGCTTCCTGGATAATACCTTCCTTAACGTTTAAGGTAAGCTTGCAGGTACCCTGCTGAGGTGCGCACCAGCCGATACCGTGTGTAAAACCGGAAATGTCCTTGACATCCTTGGCCTTTACCCACTTTGCTTCTTCCGGGATGGGAGCAGCGCCATGAGCAACGCCCTGCTTTACGGGGCACATTGTTTCAACTTCATGTGAATAAATCATAGTAGTTACTAACTCCTTTCAGAATTTTGCATCAGGGCTTGTCCTTATACATTATGTTAAGCCCTGAACACACAAATATATTATATATCAAAAGCAAAACTTTTGCAATAGGTTTTGTAAATTTTTTAACATTCCCCCAAAAAGCCTGTTTTTATAGCTTTTACAGATGTAGCATTGCTGAAAATATTGAAAATTACTTGACAATCGGGCATTATTATAGTATTATTTAAGTATATATGTGACTTACGGGGGTAAAGATTTGTATTTCGGAAGTGTAAAGTTTTTCAAGCATCTGATTATAACCATACTTATACTGGCAATTCTTATACCCACAGGCCTTTGTGTTTATTTAGGCATACAAAATTCAGAAAAGGCAAAGAAAATCACGGAGCTTGAGTCGCAGATAAGCGATTTCAGGCTGGATAACAGCGCCGCGTTCGATACTCCTGAGGCATTGTTCGAGCTTTATAAGTCCGTTGAGGACAAGGAGGCATTCCTGAAGCTTATAAGTGAGTACGACAGCGGACTTTACGAGCAGTTCGTGAAATCTGTTCCGACCATGAACGACGGAATTGTTGCGGATGTGCAGACAACAACCTCTGATACCACGCAGATTCCGCAGGAAAGCGGCATTACAACAACTCCCGCTGAAACAACACCGGCAACAACCGAAGCACTGCAGGCCACAACCTCTGCAATCACAACCACCGGGGCAGGCGGACAGGCGGAAGACAGCAGGTATGCCAGCCTTTATCCCGAGCTGTACTGCACAGCGACAACAGGAGTTACATACAGCGATGACAAGGATTATGTGTATCTGACCTTTGATGACGGTCCATCAAAGTACACGGACAGCATACTCTATTACCTTGACAGATATAACATCAAGGCTACATTCTTCGTTGTTCCCGACGGAAGCGACGAATGTGCAAGACGGATGAAGAAGATTGTTGACGCAGGTCACACCATCGGCGTTCATTCCGCAACCCATGACTATAAGCAGATTTACGCAGGCGTTGAAGCATTTCTTGCGGATTTCAAGATATGCTATGACAGAATATATGAAGCTACGGGGGTAAAGGCATCCCTTTTCCGTTTCCCCGGCGGCAGCATCAACGATTTCAACGAAGAAACAAGAGACGAGATTATTGCAGAAATGACAAGGCGCGGCTTTGTCTATTTCGACTGGAATGTGGACAGCAATGACGCAGGCGGCGCAGACTGGACAGAAATGTACGTAGGCGTTCTCGGTCAGATTGCAGGCACAAACCGCGCGGTTGTTCTTATGCACGACCGTGACGACAGACTCAATACAGTACTCGTTCTGGAAGATATAATAAAGGCTCTTCTCGACGACGAGAGAGGCTATAAGCTTGACAGGCTCACGGAAAACACGAAGCCCGTCCAGTTTTAGGAAGGATAGGTAAAAGAAATGGGAATCAAAGAAAATTTCTCGCAGGCAGTAAGAGAGCTTACAGGTGGCGGTGGCAAGGACGACAGAAGAAATGACAAATCCACCGTTGACGGAATGCGTAATGCCGTAGCTGCCGAGGATACATCCGAATTTATGGCTGTAACCGACAATATGGTTGAGGCTCAGAGTAATGCGGTTGATGATTTCGAGGAAATCGAAAGACGCGCAGCACGTGCGGCTGAAAACTACAACCGTCAGCAGGACGCTTTTGCTCAGGGCGAATATCCTGAAAAGAATCCCTTTGATGCGGCTTTTGAAAGAGCAAATGCGGCAGCACAGGCTGATAACAGACCCCGTCCCCAGATGTTCGGAACAGAGCAGACTTCCGAACCTGAAACGGTTGAACAGCTCTATGCCCAGCAGCAGGCAGCGCATCAGGCTCAGCAGCAGACTCCTTTATATACTCCCCCCCAGCAGAACACACAGGCTCCGCCTCCTGTTCCGCCCCAGCCTCCTGTTTTCGGCGGATATCAGCAGCCTTCTCCTGCTCCTCAGCCCCCTGCATCCTACTATCAGCAGGCTGACGACAACGAAACAACAGTTATTTCAAGAAATACAGTAATCGACGGTAATGTACGTTCCTTTGCGAATATGAGCATTGACGGCAACATCAAGGGCAACGTTGAAACCACAAAGGATATCGACCTTAACGGTAAGATTGTAGGCAACATCGCCTGCAATAACGCAAGTCTGCGTACTTCCCAGATTCAGGGTAATATTCAGATGAAGGGCAACGCTTTTATGGAGCGTGATACTCTCCTTATCGGTGACCTTACCTCTACATATGCCAACGTAAACGGCAAAATCAAGGGAAATCTCGCCACCACAGGCAAGGCAGAGCTCAAGAGCGACGCAGTTGTCTTCGGCGATATCAGTGCTTCCACAATTACAGTAAATGACGGCGCAATCATTCAGGGCTATGTAAGCACAACATTCCTTAATAAGGAAGAAAGCAAGAGCATTTTCCCTGACGCAATTACCATCGGTGAATGAGCCGCGAGCCGCGGCAGGCGGTTCCGCCTCTTTCACACTCGGATTTGCAACGAATGTTGTGTGACGGCGGATTCGCAACTGTTTAATTATCGTTATTCATTATTATTTACATATGTGTATATATCGCTTATGCGTTATATAACCAGAGCTGCTTTTTTAGCTCGGAACGTCACAATGTAAAGAAAGCGCCTCTGATGTTTCTAGGACCGGGGCCCGGTTTAAAAAGACATCTGAAAGGGCTGTGCTTATGGGCTCCCTGAAGCGTATGCCGATTGCAACAGCGTACGGGGTTCAGTTGAACGAGGGAATAAGCGTGGATTTCATACGGGGCGTTACCCCTTACAACTATGATTAATACGGGTAAACAGAAGAAGCAACAGGCTCTCTCACTATTCAGAGTGGGAGAGCCTGCTTTTTTGTCGTCTATGCGGTAAAATAAGTGAAATCCGCTTTGGAAAAGGCAGGGAACTGCCCAGGCGCTTCGCCTGACAAAATTTCGGTATTGTAAAATCGGCAGAAATATGGTATAATATAAAAATGTGTAAAGAAACTGCCTGTTTAAGGCGATTTGCACAGTTTTGACAAAAAATAATGCAAAATTTAGTCACTTATTTTTGCAACAAATTTCTTGAAAATGAAACTTTTTTGAAAAAAACGCCTACTACTAAGTGTAGGTCGGAAAAGCGAGGTGAACCTTTTGGGCAGCAATGCGCTTGACGCCTATTTCAACAGCGTTTACAGCGAGACATTTGCCTCTGTTTCCCGTTATGTCGTAAGCAAATGCGGCAGTATCCAGGAATCCGAGGATATTCTCCAGAATATTTATGCACGTTTCTATCAGCGTATTGCCAAGAAAGGTTACGAGGATATAGAAAACGCAGAGGCTTTTGTCATTAATATAGCAAAATTCGAATGCAAGAACTATTTCGGCTTCATCAAAAAGCACAGCATAAGCTCTTCCTTTGCCGATTTCAGCGAGGAACAGATGGTGGCGGTTGAAGCGGAAATGTCCAGAGAGCAGAAAAGCCTTGAGGACGTGCTCTGCAATTCCCTTGTGGCAAAGCAGATTTTCAACGATATTGCAAACGATGACCCTGTAACAGGTCGTATCTTCTATCTCCATTTCGTATGTGATATGAAACTTGACGAAGTGGCGAAGGCTCTCGACCTTAATCTTTCAACAGTAAAGAATAAGCTTTACCGTACAATTGAAAGACAGAAAAAGAAATTCAATCTTTAATCTTACATAAATTCACAGGAAAGGAGGACGCAGGTTTGAATAAAAATGATTTTTACAAAGAGCTGATGACATCTTATGCCCTCGACCCCGAAAAAATCAGAATGAATGCCCTGAAGCAGGCTAAGAAGCCCGCTTGGCAGAAAGTTGCTTCAACCTACTGGAAGCCTGCTGTCGGTATAGCTGCCGCAGCCGCTGTAACAGTCGGTGCTGTTTCCTTTGCAAACCGTCCCTCCGCACCTGATGTAATGGTTGCTCCCGAAGTGGCAATGTCCGCTTCACAGCGTCTTATAGAAGCCGATAAGAACTACTATAATCTCGCTGATGAACAGCTTTACACCGATATGTACGTTACCTTCATGGAACCCGTCAGCTACAACGAAATCCTTATGATGCTTTCCGCTGTAGATGATTCCGGCGATATCGAGCTTTGCTCGATTTACCTTGAAGAGGAAAGAATACTCAGAGATGATATAGGCAGTTTTGCCGCTGAACATGCAGACGAAGACATTGCTGTTGCCGCAAAGCTTTCTCTTCCCATGAGCTATTACCGCGACGTACAGGATCTTTCCCTTGTTTATCTTGCAGAGCTTGGCTCTGATGAACTTAATGACAGCACTTTCGTGCCGATAGAGGTTGAAGACGGCGATCCTCTCGTAAACGATCATATGAATATCGTCCCTGTTGTGACTACAGCTCCTGTTGTTACAACAACTCCCTTCTCCTTCAAGGAAGTTGACGAAACTACAGCTGAAGCAGCTCCCGTTATCGGCGAATCTGCAGGTGACAGCACGGTAGTTCCTCCTGTGACCACCACAGGCAGTGAAGAGGCTGTGACCGAAGAAACAACCGAACAGGTTACAACTTCCGCGCCCGAAACAACTCCCGAAGAAACCACAACCACATATTATCGCGGAGATGTGGGACTTCTCACTGAAATCTATGAGCTTAATGTCCAGAATGCTCTCAACACCTACATTGTAGGCAATAACGTTGTAGTTCTCGCAAAGGAACAGGCTTATATTTACACAATCGGCGCTTTCACAGGAAACCAGTACGGTGCTGCTGTGGATATTTCGAATCCCAAGCTTGCGTACAAGGATGAAGACAGAATAATCCTCACAGGCTGTTCCGCAGATGGTGTACGTAATATCCTTGTTACGGTAAATACTGTGGATGACACCCATCTTGTATACGATGCAAGCGCAAACATCGGAAACAACGAAATTGCTTCCGTATCCTACTGTGAGGAAGCTGACAAGTTCTATCTCAAGGCAGTTTCCCAGACCAGCACGCTTATTTATGAGCTTCACGTGGTAAGCAATACAGAATTGTCATTCCGTCCTCTTGCAGAGGTTGACGCACCTGTATCTGTTGCAGGAAGCAGCGGAGATGTCCTTTATTTCACAACCAACGCAGGTACAGAAAAAACAACACTTTACAGCTTCAATTGTATTGACGGCACACTTCTTGAATATGCAAGCTTCAGCAGCGATGTCAGAATCAAGAGAAGTGCAGATTTCAGAAGCTTTGCAATAATCCTTCCCGATGGAACATCCTTTATTTTCGATGTTGAAACAGGAAGACTCGTTACTGCGGAAATTGATGACAGTGTTCAGATTATTTCCTACGGCGGAGAAACATATTTCACCGCAAAGGGAGCAGTTTACAAGCTTAATGTGGCAGGTGAAATCTGCGAAGCAGGAACCAATGTTTCCTTCGACGAAGAGCCTGAACAGTATTTCATTGTAAACGAGATAACATCTGAAAAGGTTGTTATAATCCGTGATGACGGCCAGTTATGGTAATATGAAAGCCACCCGATAGGGTGGCTTTTTTAGTGAATGATGAATGATTATGGTATCGTCTGACGGCTGTGGATAAAAATATTACGGCGGCATTTGCATAATTGCAAATGCCGCCGTTTTTATGTCGTGTTTTTCTTAGAGTACAGCTCGCGGCCTCAACGGTCGGAGAGGTTTTCGTATTCTCTTCTGGGCTGAACATTCATATATGCAGGACGGATAATTTTCTTTCCGTTGATAAGCTCTTCAATTCTGTGAGCTGACCAGCCTGCGATTCTCGCGGTAGCAAAAAGAGGAGTATAAAGCTCTGCAGGAAGTCCCAGCATTGTGTAGCAGAAACCGCTGTAAAAGTCAATATTCGCGCTTACGCCCTTGTAGATGCGGCGCTTTCTGGAAATAACCTCAGCTGCAAGTCTTTCAACAGAAGCGTAGAGATTGAATTCCTTTTCCATGCCTTTTTCAACAGCCAGTTTTTCTACATAACCCTTGAATGCGCCTGAACGGGGGTCGGAAACGGAGTAAACTGCGTGACCCATACCGTAGATAAGACCGCTCTTGTCAAAGGCTTCCTTATTGAGAAGCTTTTCAAGATATGCGGTAATTTCTTCGTCATCATCCCAGTTCTTAACCTCTGCCTTGAGTTCATCGAACATTTCCACAACCTTGAGGTTGGCACCGCCGTGCTTGGGACCCTTGAGTGAGCTCAGCGCTGCAGCAACTGCAGAATATGTATCAGTTCCCGAGGAGGTTACAACATGCATTGTAAAGGTGGAGTTGTTACCGCCGCCGTGTTCTGCGTGAAGCACCAGAGCAAGGTCCAGGACTCTTGCCTCAAGTTCGGTATAGCTGCTGTCGGGGCGGAGAAGATGAAGGATATTTTCCGCAACGGAAAGATTCTTTCTGGGTCGGTGGATAACAAGCCCCTTATTGTCCATATAGTAAAGCTTTACCTGATAAGCGTACACCGCAAGCATAGGGAAAAGTGCGATAAGCTCCAGTGACTGACGGAGTACATTGGGGATACTCAGGTCGGTGGGGTTCTCATCGTACGCATAAAGAGTAAGGACGCTTCTTGCAAGGGTATTCATAATATCGTTGCTGGGGCATTTCATAACAATATCGCGCACAAAAGACGAAGGGAGCTGTCTGTAATCCGAAATAAGGTTTGTGAATTTATCCAGTTCATCCTTGTCGGGAAGATTGCCGAAAAGGAGCAGGTAAATCGTCTCTTCAAAGCCGAAGCGCCTGTCGTTCATAAAACCTTTGATAAGGTCATTTATATTATATCCGCGGTAGTAAAGCTCGCCATCGCAGGGCACAAGCTCGCCGTTTATCTCTTTTTTCGAAACAATTTCCGAAATATCAGTAAGTCCTGTGAGGACACCCTTACCGTTAAGGTCACGAAGTCCGCAGAATACATTATGTTCTGTATACAGGTCGGGGGCGATATTGCTGTTATCTTTGCAATGCGCCGCAAGACGTTCAAGCTCTGGTGTTACATGGGAAAAGGCGTAGTGGTTAGCCATATCGTACCTCCTGAAAAAATAGTACTTTTATTATATCACATTATTAAAAAAATTGCAAGTTTTTGAACACAAAAATTCATTTTTATATGAAATGTCGATGTGACAGGACATATTCAGTTATAAATTAAAAAATTGTCACTCATATTTCACAGAACAGGGGTATCATGATTTAAACAAAACCCTGTATATAAAGGAGTATTATGAAATCTGTAAAATTATTTATCGCCGCGGCTGTCATCATTTCAATGTGCAGTTGCAATGCACGGCAGACGGAAACAAGCGATATCTATGACGGAATGACATATTTGGATGGAGAAAATTTAAGCAGTCAGGATATTTTAGTTGAAACCGAGTCTTTTTCAAATGAATGTTCAATAATTCTCGGCAGCACCATTTCCATAAACGGAAGCGGTGCATGGATAGACGACGGCTGTATAACAATCGACGAAAGCGGCGTCTACACTGTTACAGGTGAAATGTCCGACGGTATGATTTATGTTGACTCGGAAGAGACAGTCAAGATAATATTTGATAACGCAGAGCTTACAAATAAAAGCGGAGCTGCAATCATAAGCACAGGCGGAAAGCTTGTGCTTGAAGCGGCAGAAGGCACCGAGAACCGGCTTACGGACGGCAAGGATTATGATTTTTCCCGAAGTTTTGAAAAAGAGGAACTTCACCGTTCCGCAATACACAGCGACGGAGAGTTGTATTTCAGCGGAAACGGGAAATTTACAATCAACGCAAGATACAAAGACGCTGTATACGCGGAAAAATCGGTCCGTATAAACAATTGCGTTCTTGACATTGAAGCGGACAAATCAGGAATCGGCTCAGGAAGCATTATAGAGGCCGTAGGCTGTACAGTAAATGTAACTAGCGAAGGAGACTGCCTCAAAACCGAAAGTGACCGCGAAGGCGGAATCACCCTTGAAAGCTGTAATCTGACCCTTTCAACCGAAAAAGACGGTATCCAGTCAGGTTACGACCTGAAAATAAACAGTAGTGTCATAAATGTGCATACTTCGGGCGACATTCTTGCAGATACCGAACTGAGCAGCAAAGGCATAAAGGCTCTGAAAATGGAAATAACAGACAGTGATATTACCGTAGCTTCCACAGACCACTCTGTGAAGTGCGACGGAGAGACGGTTATTACAGGCGGAAAGCTCACTCTTTCTTCTTCTGCAGGCAAGGGCATCGCGGCAGAGGGCACACTTACAATAAACGCTGATATAGATGTAACTCAGAGCGAGGAAGCCATCGAAAGCAAGAGCATTCTCACCATAAACGGCGGTAAAATAAACGTTGTTTCCACTGATGACGGACTCAACACAGGCGGAGATGATTTAACCGCTGATCATACAATGAATATAAACGGCGGTACGATTGTCGTAAACGCAGGGGGTGACGGCCTTGACGCAAACGGCGATATCAACGTCACAGGAGGCACGGTAGTTGTTTTCGGCCCTGAAAACAATGCCAACTCCTCTCTTGACAGCGGCGATTTCGGTTACGGCATAAATATAACGGGGGGAAATATCCTTGCCATGGGCAGTATGGGCATGATGAGACAGCCAAACGGAAGCTGTATCAGCGCAGCCGATTTTTCCGCATCGGAGGGTTCTGAAATAACCGTAACGGACAGCAGCGGAAATATGATTGTTTCTGTTGCAGTGCCCAAGGAGACAAAAGGGCTTATTTTCTGCGGAGAAGCTGCGGAAAGCTGTAAAATTTACCTTGACGGAAAAGAGATTCAGACACGATCGGGTTTTGATGCAGGCTTCGGAGGATTCGGCGGCCGCGGAGGACGGGAAGACAGAAACACAGGCGGAAGACCTGAGTTACCTGAAGGTGTGATGCCCGAGGGTGGGTTCGGAATTACTCCTCCTGACGGCAGTTTCCCCGGGATAGCTTCTCAGGAATCCACAGGAAGCGCCTGAACATAAGAAATTAATCCCGTGGTCGGAAGACTGCGGGATTTGTTGTTATAAAGAAGGGTATGAATATTACCGTTACCACCGATGTAAACCCCGCAAAGACCGACGATGAATATAAGACCCGTACCATCAAGCGTGCTGCTGATTTTATGGGTGAGATATTCCGTGTAGAAAAGGGCGCGACCCTTGTTATTGAAGCTCCTGCAGAAAAGAGCATCGTGCTTGACGGCGAGGGCAAAAAGGTAACCAATGCTATGATCCATACCGCTGGCGGTACG
>JAZSFL010000016.1:0-46323 GCA_045532185.1 Ruminiclostridium sp. | reverse complement strand
CTCATCGGCAGACAAAAGAAAAACCGCTGCAACTAAATTGCGGCGGCTCTTTTCAACGATGAGAATTCTTTTTTCAAAGAAATCATAAAAACGGTCACGATGTGATGGGTTTTCAAAACTTGGTTTATACGGATTGTTTTTGAGAAGACGCTTTTTTAAAGCTCTGCATTCATATCCTTCTACGAAGTCTGTTAATACCTTTCTTCTGTCAACACATATAGGGTGATAATTGCTGTTGCTTTCGATAGCGAGACTTGAGACGGGCGAACAGCCTCTTGTGGGTGTTTTCATCATTATTTCGTACATACGGAGTTCGGGGGAGTTGGTAAAAAGCATTATTTATTTCCTTCCTTACATTCTTAATCCAAATTCACTTTCGGTTTTTAACTGTTTCTGAACGAGAACAGGTCTGAGCTGTTCCATATATTCGGGACTGACACATCTGTCAACAAACATTCCAAATGTGTTTAAAACACGCTCACCGTCAGGAGTGAGGATGTAGAGGTCACCTTTGACACCTTTGCTGCAGATATACTCGGCAACGGATTCTGTATTGTTTTCGATTTCCGTTGCATCACCTTCGGCAGTAACACCTATGAGTTTTTCGTAGTTCTTGAATTTGCTCATTTTAGTTTTCCTTTCTGAAATTCATATATTTTCACAAACTTTTAAGTGTTTTAAAATTAAAGTTTATGAATTGTTCTGAAAATAAGTAAAGCCTGCAGGTTTTTTTCCTGCAGGCTTCGGGGAAGAGGAGATGATTATTTATCTTTAATATTGTATATTTCGCTCATTAATCTGATTCCGAGCTGAAGTCCGTACTTGAATGCTGATATATTGAGTCTGCCGTTATGGATGTTGTCCAGTACAGTATATTTCTCATACAGCTCGGATTGTTCTTTTGTAAAGGTTTCAATCAGCTTTTTTTCTGCTGCTATTGATTCATTCACATATTCCGGTTCAGCTTTGATGTGATCGGTGGGGCGGAGGTTTGAGGTATATATTTCTTCGATTACACTTTTCATAATATCATCCTTTCAATCTATTTCTTTCATCATGGCTGCACCTAATTTAAAGCCACGCTTGAAGGCTTCGGTTTCCATAGCTGAATTAACTTTTGAGCTGGCCTCACAGAATTCTTCAAGTTTTTCTTTCTGTTCATCATTCAGAGTTTTGTTTAGTTCCTCTGATTTTTTGAGAACATCTAATGTCAGGAGTTCCAGTTCATCACCGAGGTTTTCCATTGGATTATATTCACCTCTGTATATGGCTTTAATAATGTCACTCATCTTGATACCACCTTTCATTTTTTACACAACACAATACCACAATCAGTTTTGTATATCTATCATCAAAAGCAACAAAAAGAAAACTTGAACTTTGTGAATGTTTTTGGCTTATTTTGGAAATAAAAAAAGTCTGTGATTTTTGAAAATCACAGACGATTTGTTAATGTTTAACGAAATTATGAGCTTATATTCTACGTGACGTAAGTTCGAGTCACCTATATAGGAAAAAACCACCGTAAAATATCTACGGTGGTCGTTTCGTGGTTTTCATTAGATATGGTGCCAAAAAACCGCTTAACAAAGGCGTTTGATGGCAAAATATCTAAATTGACCACTAGTTTTGGTCGGAGTGACGGGACTCGAACCCACGGCATCCTGCTCCCAAAGCAGGCGCGCTACCAACTGCGCTACACCCCGATATTATTGAATTATACTGTTTGCTGAGGCAGGGAAGCTTGTTCATCCTGCTTGCTCGCCCTCTTGCGGTGCCCGAAAAATCTGCGCTTTTCGCTTGATTTTCCGACCGCTGCGCCAGCTTCTGCTCGCTTTTTCCGCCACTGGCGGCGCTTCGCAGAATCTGCCCAAAGCAGGCGCGCTACCAACTGCGCTACACCCCGATATTATTGAGTTTAAATGTCTGTTGAGTCATAGAGGCTTGTGCGGTCTGCCGCACGCCTTGTCGGTGCGCTGCCAACTAGCGACTTGCAGTAACCGGAATTCTTTGCTTCTTGCGTCGCAGAATTCCGACTGCTGCGCCTTCACTGCCTGCACTTATTCTGCCACTGGCAGCGTTTGGCGGTTCAGCACTACACCCCAATATAAATATTAAATGTTAAAAATTTAGCAATAAGCAAATTACAACGCTTATAATTATACACCAAATCCCCATAGACTGTCAATAGAGGAAGAAAAAAATTTGTAATTTTAAGAAAAATTTTTTGTTTTACCTGTTTACAAATTGTTTTAAATGTGTTATTATTATATCAATAGCATGGACTAGCTATGCCCTTTCGCATATGCGCCCATGCAAATCAAAAGGAGGATGTTTCCAATGGCAAGACAAAAACTTACGATGGACGGTAACAACGCTGCAGGTCACGTTTCCTATGCGTTTACTGAAGTAGCAGCAATTTACCCCATCACTCCCTCTTCTGTTATGGCTGAAGTAACAGATACATGGGCAACTCAGGGCCGTAAGAATATTTTCGGTCAGGAAGTTAAGGTTGTAGAAATGCAGTCCGAAGGCGGTGCTGCAGGTGCAGTACACGGCTCTCTCGCAGCTGGTGCTTTAACAACTACTTACACAGCTTCTCAGGGTCTTCTTTTAATGATCCCTAACATGTACAAGATCGCAGGTGAGCTGCTTCCCAGCGTTATCCACGTTTCTGCACGTGCTCTCGCTTCTCACGCACTCTCCATCTTCGGCGATCACAGCGACGTATACGCTTGCCGTCAGACAGGTTATGCAATGCTTTGTTCCACAAACCCCCAGGAAGTTATGGACCTCGGTGCTGTTGCTCACCTTGCAACATTAAAGGGCAGAGTTCCTTTCTTACACTTCTTTGACGGTTTCAGAACATCTCACGAAATCCAGAAGATTGAAGTATGGGACAACGAAACACTCACAAAGATGGCTGACCTCGATGCAATCGCAGCTTTCCGTGACCGTGCTCTCAACCCTGAACAGCCTGTACTCCACGGTACTGCTCAGAACCCTGATATCTTCTTCCAGGCAAGAGAAGCATGTAACCAGTATTACAATGCTATGCCCGAAATCGTTACCGAGTACATGAACAAGGTTAACGCTGAAATCGGCACAGACTACAAGCTCTTCAACTACTACGGTGCTCCCGATGCTGAACACGTAATCGTAGCTATGGGCTCCGTAAACGATACAATCGAAGAAACAATCGACTACATGCTCGCACAGGGCAAGAAGGTTGGTCTTGTTAAGGTAAGACTTTACAGACCTTTCGCTGTAAACGCATTCGTAGACGCTATTCCTGCACCTGCTAAGCAGATTACAGTTCTTGACAGAACAAAGGAACCCGGCGCTCTCGGCGAACCTCTCTACCTCGACGTAGTAGCAGCTCTCAAGCAGGCTGGCAAGTTCCAGGATGTTCCTGTATTCACAGGCCGTTACGGTCTCGGTTCCAAGGACACTAACCCTGCACAGATCATCGCTGTATACAACAACAAGGATAAGGCTAAGTTCACAATCGGTATCGAAGATGACGTTACAGGTCTTTCCCTTGCAATCGGCGAAAACCCCAACACAACACCTGAAGGCACAACATGCTGTAAGTTCTGGGGTCTTGGTTCTGACGGTACAGTTGGTGCCAACAAGAACTCCATCAAGATCATCGGCGACCACACAGATATGTATGCTCAGGCTTACTTCGCATACGACTCCAAGAAGTCCGGCGGTGTTACAATCTCTCACTTACGTTTCGGTAAGACACCTATCAAGTCTACATACTATGTAAACAAGGCTAACTTCGTAGCTTGCCACAACCCCTCTTACATTGACAAGTACGATATGGTACAGGATGTAATCCCCGGCGGTACATTCTTACTCAACTGCCAGTGGACAGTTGACGAACTTGACGAAAAGCTCCCTGCTCCCGTTAAGGCTTACATCGCTAAGAACAACATCAAGTTCTACATCATAAATGCTATCAAGGTTGCTAAGGAAATCGGCCTCGGCAACAAGACAAATACAGTTCTTCAGTCCGCATTCTTCTCCCTCGCAGACATTATTCCTGCAGCAGAAGCAATCGACTACATGAAGAAGATGGCATACAAGTCCTTTGCTAAGAAGGGTGACGAAATCGTAAACATGAACTACGCTGCTATCGACAGAGGTGCAGGCGAAGTTGTCAAGGTTGACGTTCCCGCTGCATGGGCAGACGCTGAAGGTGAACTTCCCAAGACTGTTGCAACAGGCGACAGAAAGGATCTCGTTGACTTCGTTAACAACATCCTTATTCCTGTAAACGCACAGCGCGGTGACTCCCTCCCCGTTTCTACATTCGTTGGTATGGCTGACGGTACATTCCCTCAGGGTTCTGCTGCTTACGAAAAGCGTGGTATCGCAGTTGACGTTCCCGAATGGATTCCTGAAAACTGTATCCAGTGTAACCAGTGCTCCATGGTATGTCCTCACGCTGTAATCCGTCCTTTCGTTCTCAACGCTGACGAAGCTGCTGCAGCTCCTGCCGGCATGAAGATGAAGGACTGCACAGGTCTTGCAGGCTACAAGTACGCTATGGGCATTTCCGTTCTCGACTGTACAGGTTGCGGCGTATGTGTAAACGTATGTCCCGCTAAGACAAAGGCTATCGCTATGAAGGGTCTCGAAACACAGATGGCTGAACAGGAAAAGTTCGACTATGCTATGACTCTCGCTGACAAGCCTGAAGTTGCTGAAAAGTTCAGCGCTCTCAATGTCAAGAACGTACAGTTCAAGCAGCCCCTTCTCGAGTTCTCCGGCGCTTGTGCAGGCTGTGGCGAAACACCTTACGCTAAGCTTATCACACAGCTCTTCGGTGACAGAATGTACATTGCCAACGCAACAGGCTGTTCTTCTATCTGGGGCGGTTCCGCACCTTCCACACCTTACACAGTAAACAAGGCTGGTCGTGGTCCTGCATGGGGTAACTCCTTATTCGAAGACAACGCTGAATACGGTCTCGGTATGTTCCTTGCACAGGATACACTCCGCGGCAGAGCACAGGAAAAGCTCCGTGCACTCGAAGCTGCTTGTGACAACGCTGATGTTAAGGACGCTATCGCTAAGTACTTTGAAACAGCAAACGACGGCGCTGCTAACTTAGTTGCTACTGACGCTCTCGTTAAGGCTGTTGAAGCTTGCGGCTGCGACAGCGAAGAAAAGGCTGAAGTTCTCAAGCTCAAGAGCTACCTCAACAAGAAGTCCAACTGGATCTTCGGTGGTGACGGCTGGGCATACGATATCGGTTACGGCGGTGTTGACCACGTTCTCGCTTCCGGCAAGAATGTAAACATCTTCGTATTCGATACAGAAGTTTACTCCAACACAGGCGGTCAGGCTTCCAAGGCTACAAACATCGGTGCAGTTGCACAGTTTGCAGCAGGTGGTAAGAACGTTAAGAAGAAGGATTTAGCTGCTATTGCTATGCAGTACGGTTACGTATACGTTGCTCAGATTTCTATGGGCGCAAGCATGAAGCAGTGCTTAGATGCAATTGCTGAAGCTGAAGCTTACGATGGTCCTTCCTTAATCATCGCTTATGCTCCTTGTATCAACCACGGTATCAAGGGCGGTCTCGCAATCGCACAGCAGGTAGAAAAGGAAGCAGTAGAAGCTGGTTACTGGCACCTCTTCCGCTTCAACCCTGCATTAGCTGACGAAGGCAAGAATCCCTTCTCCCTCGACAGCAAGGCTCCTACAGGTGACTACCAGGCATTCATGATGAGAGAAGTTCGTTACAACTCCCTCATGAGAGCTAACCCTGACAGAGCTAAGCAGCTCTTCGATATCGCTGAAGCAAACAGCAAGAAGAAGTACGACAACTTAGTAGGTCTTGTAGATTACTACGCTCCTGCTCAGGACTAATATTTCTTGAATAAACAGACGGGCAGTCCGGAAGGGCTGCCCTATTTGTTTTAATGAATGATTAAAGATTAAAGATGAAAGATTAAGGTGTCCGCTTTGCGGACATATTTTAAAAAATATCGCCGTAAGGCGATACCACAATCATTCATCATTCATCGAAAAATGTCTTCCGACGTTTTTTTACAATTTACTCTTGACAAAACAAAAATATGGTGCTATACTGATAAAAACTAAATATTGTAAACCGTTGATGCGGAGATAAAGGCAGTTATGCTTCCACAGAGAGCTTCAGATGCTGAGAATGAGGCGAAACACAGATTGTCAAATGGACCGCTGAGGGCATAGTCAAAGGCTTCGGCCGAGTATTCTGTGACGTATGGCATACGTTAGTTGCCGGGGGTATGCTTGTATCCTGCTGAAAGTGCACGGCAAGGCCGTGAATCAAGGTGGCACCGCGGATAAGATTATTCGTCCTTGACAGATTAAGATGTTTTCTGTCAGGGCTGTTTTTATGTTAAATGAGAATCTCTGACAGGGCATTGGTCAGAGTTTTTTTATTTGGAGGTACATAATATGCTGCTTACAAAACGATGGCGTCGCCCGCTTTGATTTTACCGCACGATTAAATTTTAACTTTTATTTATATTATGGAGGACATTATCATGATTTTAAACGGAATTGATTTCGAAACCTATTTCAACAACTACCCTGACAACAATGGCTATTTCGGCAAGTACGGCGGAGTATACGTTGACGACAAGCTCAAGGCGGCTATGGCTGAAATTACAGAAGCTTACTATTCTATCTGCCAGTCCAGAAAGTTCATTGCTGAACTTCGCAGAATCAGAAAGGAATTCCAGGGCAGACCCACTCCTGTTACACATCTTGAAAGACTTTCCGATGCACTCGGCGGCAAGGTTCAGCTTTATGCAAAGCGTGAGGACTTAAACCACAGCGGCGCACATAAGCTCAACCACTGCATGGGTGAAGCTCTCCTGGCAAAGTACATGGGTAAGAAGAAGGTTATCGCTGAAACAGGCGCAGGTCAGCACGGTGTTGCTCTCGCTACCGCAGCAGCTTACTTCGGCCTCCAGTGCGACATCTACATGGGTTCTGTTGATATAAAGAAGCAGGCTCCCAATGTTGCAAGAATGAAGATCCTCGGCGCAAACGTTGTGGAAGTAACACACGGCTTACAGACATTAAAGGAAGCTGTTGACGCAGTTTTTGATGCTTACAGCAAGGAATACAACGACTCCATCTACTGCATCGGCTCTGTTCTCGGCCCTCATCCTTTCCCCATGATGGTAAGGGATTTCCAGAGTGTTGTCGGCATTGAAGCAAGAGAACAGTTTATTGATATGACAGGTCATCTTCCCAATGCAATCGTTGCCTGCGTAGGCGGCGGTTCAAATGCGGCAGGTCTTTTCGCAGGCTTCCTCAATGACCCTGTTGACATTTACGGTATTGAACCTCTTGGCAGAGGTCCCAAGCTTGGCGACCATGCAGCAAGCTTAAAGTACGACACAGAGGGCATTATGCACGGCTTCAACAGCATTATGCTCAAGGATGAAAACGGTGAGCCTGCTCCTGTTTATTCCGTTGCAAGCGGTCTTGACTATCCTTCTTCAGGTCCTGAGCATGCATTCTTACAGGAAATGGGCAGAGTAAAGTATGATGTAATCGACGACGAAGAAACAATCGACGCATTCTACAAGCTTGCTCGTCTTGAAGGTATCATCCCTGCAATCGAAAGCTCCCACGCTGTTGCATACGGCATGAAGCTTGCAAAGACAATGGAACACGGTTCTGTTCTTATCAACCTCTCAGGCAGAGGCGATAAGGATATGGATTACGTAATCGAAAACTACGGCATCAGATAATTATCCGCATAAAAGCGGGCAGTCATAAGCGTTGCTTATGACTGCCCGCTTTGCTTTGGTTGAAAAATGCCTTTATTTTACAATTATGGTTTTGATTTTTTTAAGAAAAAAGGGAATATTAAGGACGCAAAAGCAGATAATTGCAATGTAAGCAAAATCCAGTATGAAAGGAATAATATTTTATGAATACATTCTATAAGCTTCTGATTGCACTTCTTGTTGCTGTGCTCTGTGTGAAGGCAGTTGATGTGCAGACTGAAGTGCCTGCATATTCCCAGACAGGCTCAAGCGGCACCGAAGTTGAAGAAATCCAGCGTGTTTTAAAGGAACGTGGGCTTTTCACAGGTGAAATCACAGGCTATTACGGTGCACAGACCGCTCAGGCGGTAAGTGAGTTCCAGCGTCAGCAGGGTCTGCCTGAAACGGGAATTGCCGACGAGAAAACATTGAAGAGACTTGGTATCACAATAGGCACTCTCCCAGAAGCAACTGACGCCAATGTTGGGCTTTTAGCACGTATTATTTCAGCTGAAGGCAGAGGTGAATCATATATAGGTCAGGTTGCAATCGGCGCGGTAATCTGCAACCGTATCGAGCATCCTTCATTTCCCGACACCCTCGCAGGTGTAATCTATCAGAGCGGCGCATTTACCGCCCTTATTGACGGCCAGTTCAACGAGGAAATCACCGATAGTGCCTATTCCGCTGCCCGTGATGCGTTATCGGGCTGGGACCCCAGCGGCGGTGCAATCTATTACTACAACCCTGATAAAACTGATAACGAATTTATCCACTCAAGACCGGTCATCAAGGTAATCGGAAACCACAGGTTCTGTTCATAAAAGGGAATCGTAACAAAAATAATAAACCCCGCCGTTCTGCAACAGCGGGGTTTAAAGCATGTTGAAAAGCGAGAACTGCCCGTGGTGGTCCTTTCAGAAATACATCTTATAATAATATTCAAATGGCAGTCCCGAATCCTTGATTTCCTTTGCGTAGTGAAGTCCGACGAAGCGGTAATGCCACGGCTCGTAGGTATATCCTGTGGTTTCTTCCCAATCTTCGGGGTAGCGCATTATAAAGCCGTATTTGTGGGCGTTTTCCTGAAGCCAGCGGAATTCTTCGGTGTCTTCAAAATCCGCAGTAACATCATCATGGGTTACCCACCAGTCATATGTAAGTATATCCAGTGCAAGCCCCGCGTTATGCTCGCTTTTTCCGGGTTCGGCAATCTCCATAAGTGCAAGCTTTTCAGCTTCTTCGGGTGTATGCCCCTCGTTTATGAGTCGGTGGATGTAGCTTTCCAGGTTTTCCTGCTGTTTGTCATTGCTTCGGTATGCGGAAACCACACAAAGCTGTATTCCTTCCGCTTCAGCCGCAGCAATCATTGTTCTCGCGTACTCGGCACAGCGGGCATCCATTGCAAATTGCCCCTGTACCGTTTCCAGTTCGGGTTTGTATCCGTCAGGCAGCGGAAATTCTTCGTTTATCAGGAAATACGCCCAGTGATTGTCGATTCCGCTTTCCGCTTCGCGGGCGTATATCTCCTGCTGGCGTCTCAACCGATCGGCGTCATTGGGGACAAGGTGGATAATTGTGAATACAATTGCACACAATGCCAGCATTATTACATTTACTACAAGTATTTTCTTTGTACTCACGCTCTGCCCCCCCTTTTTTCTGAAAACAACTTTCATTTCTTAGATTATACATTATTATTATAAAAAAATCAAGGGTGATTTTCTAATAACTTGTAATTAAAATTAATAAAAGTGTTGACAAGTTATTAAAAATATGATACAATAGCCTCAGAACAAAAGAAAGGGGAAACCTGATATGAAAAAAAGTGTATACAGTCTCGTGCTTTCTGATGATGTAATAGAGGTTATAGACCGCCTTGCATACGGCAAGGGTACAAGCCGTTCTGCTCTTATAAATGAGATACTGGCGGAAGCTGTTTCTTATACAACTCCCGAAAAGCGGATGAATGATATCTTCGGTGCAATTGAAAGTCTTATGAAAAGTACTGCCTTTCAGATTCAGCCCCAGCCTTCTGATGCAATGTTGTCCATTCGTTCGGCTCTGAAATACAAGTACAAGCCCGTGATACGTTACAGTCTTGAGCTGCATCGTGGTTTTGACAAGACCATAGGACAGCTTCGCGTATCCTTCCGCACTCAATCGGAAAACCTGAAATCCGATCTTACGGAGTTCCTGAAGCTCTGGGCGGAACTCGAAAACAAGTATATAGTCAAATTCTTCCCCGAAGGCATTTCCTATACAATCGACGACGGCAGATTCATTCGTACCTTCCGTCTTCCTGAAGCGATTGAACATCGTTCAAACGACGAAATCGCAAAGGCGATTTCCGAATATATAAAGATGTTTGATGAAATACTGAAAATATATTTCGGAAATATTGAAAACCGCCGTGTGGCTGCACAGCTTTCCGTGGACAGATACTATGAGTATCTTGAAAACGGAATTGTGATTATATAATTTACGGACAAAAGAAAGGAGAACAACATGAATACACAGAAATTAACTAGAAAATCAGTTGAAGCAATCCAGAATGCACAGAGCATTGCCGTATCGAATTCCAATCAGCAGATTGACCAGCTTCATCTGCTTTTGTCTCTCCTTACACAGCAGGAGGGGCTTATCCCTCAGCTTATAAAATCAATGGGAATTGACGAGGGGGCAATGGCTGAGCAGGCGGAAAAGGCGGTCACGGCACTTCCCAAGGTTACAGGAAGCGGCAGACGGCCCGACGAGGTATATATCACACAGGATACCGACCGAGTGCTGAATTGTGCCGAAGAAAGCGCTCAGCGCATGGGTGACGAATACGTTTCCGTCGAGCATATTTTCTTGGGAATTATAGAAAAGGGCAAGGATAAGACCAAGGAAATCCTTTCCGCTTTTGGTGTTACAAAGGATAAGTTTCTGGCTGTTCTTAAAAATGTCCGCGGCAATACCAATGTCACCAGCGACAACCCTGAAAACACCTATGACGTGCTGAAAAAGTACGGTCAGGATCTGGTGGAACTTGCACGTAACAACAAGCTTGATCCGGTAATCGGACGTGACAGCGAAATCAGAAACGTTATACGAATTTTATCCCGTAAAAGTAAGAATAACCCCGTTCTTATCGGCGAGCCTGGCGTAGGTAAGACCGCTATCGCTGAAGGACTTGCTCTGCGTATTGTAAGGGGAGATGTGCCGAGTTCCTTAAAGGACAGACAGCTTTTCTCCCTTGATATGGGTGCACTTGTTGCGGGCGCAAAGTACCGCGGCGAATTTGAGGAACGACTCAAGGCGGTGTTACAGGAAATCAGGAAAAGCGAGGGTAAAATTATCCTCTTTATTGACGAGTTACATCTTATTGTAGGTGCGGGAAAGACCGACGGCGCAATGGACGCAGGCAATATCTTGAAGCCTATGCTTGCGCGCGGGGAGCTTCACTGTATCGGTGCGACAACCCTTAACGAATACCGTCAGTATATCGAAAAGGATGCTGCTCTGGAAAGACGCTTCCAGCCTGTACTGGTGGGCGAGCCTACGGTTGAGGATACAATCTCGATTCTGCGAGGTTTAAAGGAACGCTACGAAGTATTCCATGGTGTAAAGATTCAGGATACCGCCCTTATTGCTGCGGCAACTCTCTCGAACCGCTATATCTCCGACCGTTTCCTGCCTGACAAGGCAATAGACCTTGTGGACGAAGCCTGCGCGCTTATCAAGACGGAAATGGAGTCAATGCCCACCGAGCTTGATGATTTATCCAGACAGATTATGCAGCACGAAATCGAGGAAGCGGCACTTACAAAGGAAAGCGACAATCTCTCAAAGGAACATCTGGAAGAAATTCGTAAGGAATTATCCGATATGCGTGAGCAGTTTGCAGAAATGAAAGCACGCTGGGAGAATGAGCGCAGTTCTATCACAAAATTGCAGGATTTACGTAAGGAAATGGAGCAGATAGGCGGCGAAATCGACAAGGCGAAGCGCGAATACAATCTGAACAAAGCGGCTGAACTCCAGTACGGAAGACTGCCTCAGTTACAGGCGGAACTTGAAGCAGCGGAAAAGGCGGCGGAAGAACAGAAGAGTAACTCCACTCTCCTCCGTGATAAAGTTACCGAGGAGGAAATTGCAAAGATTATCTGCCGCTGGACAGGTATCCCTGTTGCAAAGCTCATGGAGGGCGAGCGTGAAAAGCTTCTCAATATGGAGGCAATCCTTCACAAGCGTGTTATCGGTCAGGACGAAGCGGTTGAAAAGGTAAGCGAGGCAATCCTCCGCTCCCGTGCAGGAATCCAGAACCCGAACCGCCCCCTTGGCTCATTCCTGTTCTTAGGACCTACGGGCGTGGGCAAGACCGAACTTGCAAAGGCGCTTGCGGAAGCGCTGTTCGATGATGAAAACAGCATTGTCCGCATTGATATGAGCGAATATATGGAAAAATTCAGCGTGTCACGCTTAATCGGCGCACCTCCCGGATATGTGGGCTATGACGAGGGCGGACAGCTTACCGAAGAGGTAAGAAGAAAGCCCTATGCGGTAATTCTTTTTGACGAGGTTGAAAAAGCACACCCCGATGTGTTCAATATCCTTTTACAGGTGCTTGACGACGGCAGAATCACCGACAGCCAGGGCAGAACTGTGGACTTCAAGAACACAATTCTTATTATGACCTCAAATTTAGGCTCACCCTTTATTCTTGATGGTATCACTCCCGACGGACAAATCAGCGATGAAGCGAAAAATCAGGTTGATACGCTCCTGAAGCAGTCCTTCAGACCTGAGTTTTTAAACCGTCTCGATGAGATTGTGTACTACAAGCCTTTAGGCAGAGCGGAAATCTCGGATATTGTTGACCTTATGATAGCTTCACTCAGTAAGCGCCTTGCGGAAAAGCAGTTATCGGTACAGCTTACCCCTGAGGCAAAGGAATACATCATCGACAACGGTTATGACCCGATTTACGGAGCAAGACCCCTTGCGCGCTTCATTCAGCGCAAGGCGGAAACCCTTATTGCAAGAGCAATTATCGGAGACAAGCTCCACACAGGGGATATGATAACCATTGACGCAGATGAAAACGGGCTTTATCTTAAATAAAAAAGGACGGCGAAAGCCGTCTTTTTTATTTGATGAATGATGAAGAATGAATGATGAAGGATTATGGAATCGGCTGCGCTGATGCTTTTTGATTGACATTTTTATGGGTTGTTGGTATAATGAATGGGATGATAAATAAGAAGTTGTATGTATATTTGAAGGAGGAGAACGATGAGAAATATAGTAAAAATACTTATAGGTTTTTTCATTATTTTATCAGCTCTTGTGGGGTACAATTTTAACCCTGCTTATATGTATCAGTTGACTTTTATTTCTAATGCTTTGTGTGGATTATTACTGATGACGGATGGATTAGTAGTAATGATTACTAAGAAATCATTACCTGTCATTTTATATCAGTTTGTTTTACCATGTATATTGACAGCTTTCTGTTGTGTATTTTTTAAGATATTCGGATGGCACGACTTTAACTTCAGCGGTATGTTTTTCTTTATGCATGTTATAAATCCCGTTGTTGTTCTGGCAATGTATTTATTTACGACAAAGCTTGAATTGAAAGATAAAACTGATTATGTTAGAAGAATTTTTATAGCTCCGGCTTTTGTTGTATCATATGCTTTATTTGATTATATCCGTTTTCTGATTACTGGCGACTTGGTATATGGTTTAGTTTCTGCTGAAAATCTCACATTTATTAATGCTTTCATAATAGGTGTTTGTTTTTACGCATCTATTGCATTTATGAGTTATGGATTGCTTGAATTAAAACTGTATGTTCAAAAGAAAATGGAGGAAAAAACCAATTTATCTGCATAACTATAATAATTTCCAGAGGTGCAAAATGAATATTCTTGATATAATAAACTCCCGCCACAGCTACCGCGGAAAATATAAGCCTGTTCCCGTGCCCAGGGAAGAACTTCGGAAAATTATGGAAGCAGGTCTTGCCGCTCCGTCAGGTTGCAACAAGCAGACCGTGAGCCTTATCACCATTGATGACCGAGAGGTTCTTGCGAAGCTCCTGGGTGTTATTGACCCTCCCGTAGCTGGAACTGCCCCTGCGGCAATCTGCGTGCTTACTCAGCGTATCAATGCCTACCGTGATAAGTGCTTTGCGGTACAGGATTACTCAGCTGCAATTGAAAATATGCTGCTTATGATAACCGCTCTCGGCTACGAAAGCTGCTGGTACGAGGGCCATATCACCGACGACGACAGGATATGTGATAAAATGGCGGAAATTCTGGGAGTTCCTGATAGTTATGAGCTGGTGTGCCTGCTTCCTGTGGGAGTTGCCGAAGAGGAGGTAAAATCTCCGAAAAAGCGTGCTTTTGAAGAAAGAGCATGGTTCAACGGCTTTCACAAGGAATAAAAGACAAAAAGAAAAAGCCGTCCTCTGAGGAGTAACGGCTTTAATTTCCCATAAAGCTGCGCCAAGCGTTAATCGCAGCTTCAGGCTATTTTAGCGCGGTGGATTATGCGCTGAACGGTGTCTTACTTTACGATGAACTCGGAAATAGATTCCTTGAGTTCAGCTGCGTCATCTGTGTGAGCGATGAGCTTTAATTCCTTGGAAAGGTCAATGCTGAAGATACCCATGATAGACTTTGCGTCAATTGCGTATCTGCCGCTTACGAGATCGATGTCGTAGTCAAATGTCATAACTGTGGAAACAAACTTCTTTACGTCGTTGATTGTTGTGATTTTTACATTGAATTCTGTCATGGTGTGTTCCTCCTGTTAACTTAATTTACTTTCTTTTGTTCTACTTTTTAACTTATCTTTAAGGTTACGTAAGTTACATCTCCGTAACCTTTACCCATATAATAGCACAAAATCGGGAATTGTCAAGGGGATTTTTGAAAATTTGGTGTTTTAGCAATAAATAACAAACTGCTCGATATGTTTTTGTGCAACATTACAAGAAAGGACAAATTTCTTAATGCTTTTTAAAATAAAAACCTTCGGCTGCAAGGTCAATCAGTACGAGAGTATCGGTATCTCAACTGCCATGCGAAAAGCAGGCTTTCAGGAGACTGCCGATGAAAAAACGGCTGAGATAATTATAATAAATTCCTGCTCGGTAACAGGAACAAGCGATAAAAAAGCCTGTCACGAAATTGCACGGATTAAGAGGGCAAACCCTGCGGCAATAATCCTGCTTGCAGGCTGTTTTCCCCAGGCATTTCCCGAGGAAGCGGAAAAATCGGGAGCGGATATTGTCACGGGTAACGCTTCTAAGGGAAGTATTCCCCGTATTATTGAAAAATATCTCGCTGACAGACAAAAAGCAGTTGAAATTCCACCTATGCCCACGACTTACGAGGGAATGGAGCTTTGCCGTCAGGGTGAAAAAACCCGTGCATTCATAAAAATCGAGGACGGCTGCAACCGTTTCTGCTCCTACTGTATTATTCCATATGCAAGAGGCAGAGTCCGCTCACGAAGTCTTGAAGATATTGTTGCCGAGGTTACGGAGTGTGCGGCGGCAGGGCAGAAGGAAATAGTCCTTGTAGGTATCAATCTTTCCTGCTACGGTCAGGACATGGAAAAAAACCTTGCTGACGCAGTTGAAGCGGTGTGCGGTGTTGAGAGTGTGGAACGGGTACGATTGTCATCCCTTGAGCCTGAACTTCTTGATGAGGAAATGCTTACCCGTCTTGCTGTACAGAAAAAACTGTGCCCTCATTTTCATCTGTCATTGCAGAGCGGAAGCAACGCAACCCTTAAAAGGATGAACCGTCATTACACCGCAGAGGAGTATTACGAAATAGTCTGCAATATCCGCAGGCGTTTTCCATCTGCGGCAATAACCACCGATATTATGGTAGGTTTTGCAGGAGAAACGGATGAAGAGTTTTCGGAAACCTGTCTTTTTGCACAGAAAGTAGGATTTGCAAAAATCCATGTATTCTCTTATTCTGTAAGAGAGGGTACTGCTGCCGCAAAGCGTGCTGACCACATACCCGAAAATGTGAAGAATGAGAGATACAAAATCCTGTCGGATATTGATAACCGCCTGCATTGTGAATTTCTCGCTTCACAGGTTGGCAAGGTACAGGAAATTCTTGTTGAAAAGCGGAAATCTCCCGATTATGTCAACGGCTACACGCCTAATTATACACCCGTAAGAATCTACGGTACAGATATCCCCCGGCACAGCATTGTAAAAGTGAAAATAACAGGGGTAGAGAACGGATATTGTATAGGGGAGGAAGTGAGGGATGCAAATGAAGCTGAAAGCTATAGTTAAGCTGCTTTATCCTCCTGTATGGTTGATAGCTCTGCTTGTGCCGATTTGTACGGCAGCTCTGCTTTTTATATTCATGGGCGGCTATGAAGAAAATCTTCTCGCATATGCTGCATACGTGCTGTCCTTCTACACTCTTGCCTGCATTGTTATGAGGTGCATAAAAACAGTGCCGAATTATTACAGAACTGCAAAAAAAGCTGTTTATAATAACCCTCTGGGAAGCCGCTTTATGACGGATATGAAATTCAGGACCCATGTGACGTTGTACATATCGCTGGGGATTAATTTCCTGTTTGCTGCAGTAAATATTGTTTCGGGAATTATAAATCATACCGCATGGTTTCACGTGCTTGCGTTCTATTATATTATTCTGGCGGTGATGCGCTTTCTGCTGCTCCGTTTTGTGAGCGGAACAGGCATCGGAAACGACCTCCTGAAGGAGCTGCGCCGTTCGAGGCTGTGCGGTTATATCCTGCTTACTCTTAATCTGTTTTTGTCGGGCGCGGTGCTTATGATTCTGTATCAGGACAAGGGTTATGAATATCAGGGCATACTTATTTATGCAATGGCGGTATATACCTTCTGGCTTACGGCGGTGGCAATAAAGAATCTTATAAAGTACAGAAAACTTGGCAGTCCCGTAATGTCCATGGCGAAAATCATAAGCATGGCGGCGGCGCCTGTTTCGATGCTGTCTCTCGAAACGGCAATGCTTTCCGAGTTCGGTGGCGATATGTCCCCTGAAGGAAAATGGCTTATGATTGCTCTTACAGGCGCAGGTGTAAGTGTAATTATTATAGCTATGTCGGTATACAGTATTGTAAAGAATACAAAGGAAATCAGAAAATTAACAGCAGACAAATAATATATGAATCAGAGGCGGTGCAATGCACCGCCTCTTTTCATGTTATCTTCTCCAGCTCCTTTCTCAGTCTTTTTATAATCCGCTTTTCAAGGCGTGATATATAGCTCTGTGAAATGCCGATGAGGTCGGCAACCTCCTTCTGGGTAAGCTCCTTTCCGTCTACAAGACCGAACCGTTTTTCCATAATAAAACGTTCTCTCGGGGATAGTTTTGCAACGGAGTCGAGAAGCAGCTGTTTTTCCGCTTCACTTTCGATGTTTTCGTTCACCGTGTCACCGTCCGTTCCGAGAACATCGGATAAGAGCAGCTCATTTCCGTCCCAGTCAATATTCAGAGGTTCTTCTATGGAAATATCTGTTTTGTGCTGGCTTGCTTTTCGGAGAAACATGAGGATTTCATTTTCTATGCATCTTGAAGCGTAGGTCGCAAGCTTTATGTTTTTATCGGGACTGAAGGTGTTTACTGCTTTTATGAGTCCGATAGTGCCGATTGAGATAAGGTCCTCAATGCCGATTCCCGTTGACTCGAACTTTTTTGCAATATAAACCACAAGTCGTAGATTATGAGTGATAAGAATATCCCTGCCCCTTGAAAAATCGGTGCTGAGCAATGAAAATGCTTCATCCTCCTCTTCTTTGGTAAGAGGCGGCGGCAGGCTGTCCGCTCCGTTTATGTAATAGATTCCCATGGGTTTGTCGCTTCCCATAAGCTTCCCTACGAATGCCGTGAATTGTTTTGTGACTGTGTTCATATTCTTCTTCCTTTCCTTGTTTTATACTATTATTTTCGGGTTTATAACCGCGTCAAAGTTTTCGTTTTTCAGTGCATTTTCTTCTGTGCCTATAAGTGCGTCAATCTGCGTTGTCTGCCCGTTTCCGCGCTGTACGGAAATACTGTCGGCGCGGAATGCGGTTATAAAACCGCTGCCGCCTACGGATGAAAAAGGGATTATGCGTACTCCTTTCGGGTTGTCGTACAGGTCAGGCGTTATACTGCTGATTCTGTCCTTTCGGCAGACGATTACAGGGAGACCTGTAAGAAAATCACGCAGATTGTTTCCGCTGTCGGGGTAGGCAAGAAGCTCTGCGCTGTTACCGTTCTTTTTTATAATCAGTTTTATCATTTCTCCGCCGTGCGGCTTGTCGCAGGTGCGGCGGTAAAGAGATATCAGTATGTAAACTGCAGTGGTGGCAATCACCAGATGAAGCACCGATATGTCAAGATAAGTGTAGCCCCCTGCCGCGCCGAAGAAACTGCTTCCCGTAAGTTCTCTCAGCATTATTGTAACTCCGCAGACCAGCGCGCCTGTCACAGCGGTAACGAGAGTGCGCAGCGTAAAGGCGGATAATCCGCCCCAGCCGAAAGCTAAAAAGGTTATCATTGCTGTAAGTATAATCTTAAGTCCGAAGGACGGCAGAAAATCAAGAGGAATCAGTGCGGTCAGGGAAGAAAATCCGCCCAGAACCGAAGCCGCAATAAGCCGTCCTGTGCCGTAGCCTGCATGAAGCAGCCTGGCAGTGCCTTTCAGGGAGAAATATGTAATGCAGAAATTTATGACAATCAGAACATCAAGATAAATAACCATTGTACCACCACAGCCTGTATCGGTATTTCAGTTTTATTATACTACCCGTAGGCTGAGAAATATGTCGCTTCGGGGTATTGACAGGAAATTTTCATAAGGGTATAATAAAAACAGGAAAGGGGGCGGAATTATGATAAATAACAATGTTCATGTAAAGGTTATCGAGTCACTGAGAATGCGCAAGAAAGAAGTTGAAAAAAGCTTTGGTCTTGCCGGCTGGGTCGGCTTCTGGCTTCCTGTCCTGCTGCTTGGCGTTCAGGTGTTCTATTATGTGTTCCGCCTGCTTACTGTTGACATGGCTATGGTGGCGGTAATGATGGGTTCTGAAGAATTTATCGAAAGCCGTTTCTATATTGAGTTCAATTATCCTCCCATGATAGCCTGTCTGTTATTTACAATTCTCGGATATTTCGCCTTCGGTACAAGGCGTAGACCTGCTATTTACCTGTATATGGCTCTGGCGGCAGTTTTTATAGTTGTCAGCGTTATAATGGTCATAAAGAACTACGAAAAGTACACCTATATCGGTGCAATGATCTACTGCACGGCAATGATATTTGTCTGTGGTGACTGTGCAAAGGCACATAAAGAGGATAAGCTCCTGTCAGTAATTGAAGGTTATCCCCATTTCAATGCTACGCTTATGTGTGAGGAACGCACAGAGGAAAGATCACAGCTTCGTTTCCCCGATAAGAAAAGCTATGACCAGCTTTATGACGAGCGTATGGAGGAATACGCAAAGGAAAATCCCGATTCCGAAACAGCAAAGGCATACAATCGTGAAAAAGAAGAAAAGAAGGACGCGGAGCTTTCGGACTGGCTCACTGTAATGATGGGAAAAACTGAAGAAAATCGGTGAAAAAACTAAAGTTCAGGAAAAAACGGACGATATAACATATGAATAAATAGGCACTTATTTATCAGGAGAAAGGAGGGATTTTTATGTTGAACTCTCTTAACAACAACTATAATTTTTATAGTTCAATGAGCAATGTTCTCAACCAGTGGTCTGATTTCCGCGTAAGCAAGAACCTTTACAAGGAATACTTCGCAATGCAGAAAACAGAAGACACATCATCCTCCGAAAGCTATATCCAGAAGCTTATAAACGGCTCTACGGAAAAAGTTTACGAGGATAAGCTCGGCTCCCTCTCCAATGCCGTTTCAGAATCGGTTGCAAAGCTGGAATCAGCTTTTGCAGAAAATGAAGAAACGGGTGAAATTGACTATGACGCTGCATATTCCGCAGCCGAAAGCTTCGTAAAGAGCTATAACGATTTCGTATCGGGTATCGGCTCTTCAGGCGACAGCACAGTTTCCAACAAGGACAGCTTTGTTGCCAACATGACCAACGCATATACCACACGCCTTGATAAGGTAGGTATAAGCGTAGGTTCTGACGGTACACTGTCCATTGACAAGGAAGCATTCAATTCCGCCTCTGCTTCCCAGCTTGACAAAATCTTCGGCAAGGAAGACTCTTTTGCAAGCTTCATGGGTGAGCAGGCAAAGCAGCTGGAGGCGTATGCCGAAAGCGACCGTTACAATAAGCTCAATGCTTACAACCAGACAGGAAATATCACCAACATTGTAAATACAAGCGGTGCATATCTCAATATGTTAGGTTAAAAACGGATTCCGCCGCAGTGCCGCGGCGGAATTAATCTGCATACAGCGTTTTCTGCATGCGGATTTTTGTGCAATTAGTGCGCAAAAATACTTGAAAAACATAAGGTGCATGCTATTATCAAAATAAAGCTAAAGTGGCTTTGTTAATGCTTCTTCAAAGGAGGATGCAAAATGGACAATAATTACATCGTTATTGGAAAATCAAAGGTTAAGAATGCTTGCTTTTTAGTTGCGCTCGGAGCCGCTGCGCTTGCCGCATTTGTTTATATCTGTGTTTGTGAACCGTTTTTAGGCTTTGGAGTCCATGATACCGCAGAGCAGATTTTCAGATTAATCTGCGGAGTTGCTGCACCTGTGGTTTTAATGATGGTTACAGATTATTTTATCACTGTAGTATTTAACAGAAAAAAGCTTGCGGGCTTTTTGATTTTAGCTGAAGCGATTCTGGTATGCGTGAGATATTGCTATATATCCTTATGTTCCTTTGATGGTAATTTCCTCGGATTTACTGAACCTGCTGCAGTAATTGCGTTGTATGCGGCTTTTCATGTTGCGTTTCTGGCTGCTCTGGTTGCCGCATGGATTTTTGTTTTGCACAAGATAGTAACAAAAAGAGTCCTGATCAAAGCAAAGTGACACTGAAATATTTTATCCTGAGTGCAGGGGCGAACACGGTTCGCCCCTGCGCTGTATTTTAAGCTCCGTTTATTTCTGTGGATTTGCGCAGGTAGTACAGGTTGTGCCTTAAAAAACAAGAAAAAAGGCTTATTTCAGCGAAAAAACACTTGCAAAAATGCGGAAAAAGTGGTATAATAGTAGCATTATAATGCATTATTCTGCATTATAAGGTCTCAGGCGAAAGGATTATTTATTTTATGGCACTGGATTTATTCAAATACGGTAAGGCAGGTAAGGGCGTTCAGAAGGGTGGTCCGAAGAAGAAGCCGTTCTTTCTGTTCTGGGAGATTTTCGGAAACAAGTTCTGGAAATTCTTTCAGATAAATCTTATTTTTACATTGTTCTGTCTTCCGATTGTGACCTTCGGTCCCGCCCTTGCGGCTATGACCCAGGTTATGCGTAAATTTGTAATAGGTGAACCGATTTTCGTTTTCCACGAATTCAAGGAAGCGTTCAAAAAGAATTTCAAACAGTCAATAGGCATAGGAATTTTTGATATTCTGTTTGTGGTAGTAATTGTCATCAATATCAGCAGTTATATCAAAATCATTGAAACAGGTGATGCCTTCAGCAAGGTAATGTTTGCACTGTGCCTTGCGTTCAGCTTCATCGTATATATGATGCATTTCTACATCTATCCGCAGATCGTGGCACTGAATCTGAAAATGCATCAGATTATAAAGAATTCCTTCATACTTATGGTTGTGGGAATAAAACGCAGTTTCATCGGATTTTTTGCTACAGCGGCGATTGTTGCCCTGATGTCACTGGGTAATGTTTATTCACTTATAGCACTTCCCCTTGTTCCCGCGGCATGGATGTGCTTTATTGCTACCTTCTGTGCATATCCTGTGATACAGAAGCATATAGTTGACCCGTATTACGCGGCAAGAGGTGAAAAGAATCCCGAATATGCCCGCTATGAAACGACAGACGAAGCCCTCTTTGAAGATAAGGGCGGCTTTGAAGAACCAACAGATACATCAGGAAGCAGTAAGCAGGTTCAGCATACCAGAACCGATAAGGTAAAAATCAAGGGCAAGGTTATCCGCTGAGCAGTTACGACGTAAATTTATGAAAGAGGTTTATTATGAGAGCAGATCTGCATTGTCACACCACATTATCCGACGGCTCCCTCGGCATTGAAGAGGTTATTGCACAGGCCAAGCGAAACAACATTGATTGTCTCGCTATCACTGACCACGATAATCTTGCTTCCACATCGAGAGCAGTAGTCCTCGGTCAGCGTTATGGTATCAGGGTGCTTCCTGCGGTAGAAATTTCTGCAGTTGACACCCAGCGCGGCAAAAAGGTACATATTCTCTGCTATATGCCAAAGAAACCCGACAGACTTGAGGGTTTATGCCTGCGCACCTGCGAGGCAAGAAAGCAGCGCGGCAAGCAGATGGCACTTAAAGTTATGGAAAAGTATCCTATTGCTCTTGAAAATATTGTACGTTATGCGGCAGGGGGCAAGGCAATCTACAAATGCCACATAATGCACGCTCTCATGGACTACGGATATACAACCGAGCTTTACGGCGAAGTTTACGAATCCCTTTTCAACGCACAGTACGGTTTATGTGCGGAAGAGGTAAAGCACGAAACCGAGAGCAACCCTGATGTACGCTTTGCTCTTGAACTTATCCGTTCTGCAGGCGGCACAGCGGTTATTGCCCACCCTAAGGTTTATGACAGCTTTGATCTGATTGAGGAACTTGCGGCGGCTGAAAAGATTGACGGTATCGAGGTTTATCACGAAAGTGCTGATGAGGAATGTGAAAAGCGCCTTGAGGGGCTTTGCGAAAAGTACGGGGTAATGCCCACAGGCGGTTCTGACTTCCACGGCTTCTACAACCACTATGCAATCTCTCTCGGCTATAAGTTCACACCCGAGGAAAGCGTAAGAAAGATAATTACAAAATTTGAAATGTAAGAAATAAAGAACAAAAGAAAGACAAAGGAGACTTTTTCTATGGATATAAAGGAAGAAGCACTTAAAAAGCATTACGAATGGCAGGGTAAGATTGAAGTAATTTCCCGCGCCCCTATCGAGACAAGAGAAGACCTGTCCCTTGCATACACTCCCGGTGTTGCACAGGCATGTCTTGAAATAAAGGATAAGCCCGAATTATCCTATGAGCTTACAAGAAGAAAGAATCTTGTAGCGGTAATTACTGACGGTACAGCGGTTCTGGGCCTCGGCGACATCGGTGGTCTTGCAGGTATGCCCGTAATGGAAGGTAAATGCTGTCTTTTCAAGGAATTTGCTGACGTAGACGCATTTCCTCTCTGCGTAAAGAGTAAGGACGTTGACGAAATCGTTCACACAATCGAGCTTATTGCTGACAGCTTCGGTGGTATCAACCTTGAAGATATTTCCGCGCCCCGTTGCTTTGAAATTGAAAGAAGACTCAAGGAAAGCCTCGATATTCCCGTATTCCACGATGACCAGCACGGTACAGCGGTAGTAGTAGGCGCGGCGCTTATCAATGCCGCAAAGTGCGCAGGCAAGAAGCTGTCCGATTTAAGAGTTGTAATCAACGGCGCAGGCGCCGCAGGTATCGCTATCGGTACATTCTTACTGAAGCTGGGTATCGGAGACCTTGTAATGGTTGACCTGTGTGGTATTATCAATCGTGATGATAATTATGAAAATCCTGCACATAATGAAATAAAGATGATTTCCAACAAGGAATGCCGCAAGGGTACTCTCGCAGACGCTATGGTTGGTGCAGATGTATTTGTCGGCGTATCAAAGCCTGACCTTGTTACTGACGAAATGGTAAAGAGCATGGCTGACAAGCCCATTATCTTCGCCATGGCAAACCCCACCCCCGAAATTATGCCCGACAAAGCAAAGGCCGCAGGCGCATATATTGTTGGTACAGGCAGAAGTGATTTCCCCAATCAGATTAATAACGTTCTTGTATTCCCCGGACTTTTCAAGGGGGCACTTTCCGTAAGCGCAAAGCAGATTACCGAGGAAATGAAGATGGCGGCGGCTTATGCAATAGCTGCGGTTATTCCCGATGAAGAAATCACTCCTGAAAATATTATCGCAAGTCCTCTCAACAAGGCAGTAGCCGCAAGCGTAGCAAAGGCTGTTGCCGATTGCTGGACTCAGTCACAGAAATAAGAAAGGAAACATAAAATGACTTACGAATACACACCCAGGGGAGTATGCTCCCGTAAAATGATTATAGAAATCGACGATGGTATTGTTACAGACATTCAGATTATGGGCGGCTGTAACGGCAATTTACAGGGTATCAGCTCCCTTGTAAAGGGTATGCCTGTAGACGAGGTTATCAAGCGCCTCGAAGGTATCACCTGCGGCTTCAAGGGCACATCCTGCCCTGACCAGCTTGCACAGGCACTTAAAGAAGCCACAGAATAAGATAAAGGAACTTACAATATGAAGATAGTAGCGGTTGACTTCGGCGACAGCCATACAGGTATTGCCGCAAGCGACTTTATGGAAATGCTTGCAACCCCTGTGTGCATAATTGATGAAAAAAGATTTGAAGTGTGCGCCGATAAGGTTGCGGAAAAGATAAAGGAAATCGGAGGTCAGCTGGTAGTTGTGGGAAATCCCATAAATATGAACGGCACCTACGGTCCCAGAAGCGAAAAATGCTGTCAGTTTGCGGACCTGCTCCGTGAGCGGCTCAGCATTGAGGTAAATATGTGGGACGAACGTTCAACTACGGTAACTGCCCACAATATGATGAATGAAGTAAATAAGCGCGGCAAGAAGCGCAAGGCAGTAATCGACGCAGTTGCGGCGGCGGTTATCCTTGAGAATTACCTTGCATACAGAGCAAATCACAGATAAGGAAATATTATGCGTAAAAAATACAACAGGGAAGAAGAGGATAAGAAATTTCGTAAGCGTGTAACGCGCAACTGGATAATTACTATCGTGACCCTGATTCTTATAATAATCTGCTATTATTTTGTTTGACTTGACATTTTCATAGTGTTATGATATTATAATTTCAATATCAAAAGACGAATGAGATATTCAGAGTAACGGATACAAGACCTTACAGAGAGCCGTGGGGGTGGAAATCGGCAGGAGGAGTACCGTGAAAGTGCGTTTATCCAGTCGGCAGGAGGAATTAAGTATTCCTGCACGTAAGACCTGCGTTAAAGGTAATGAGCCTGATTCTTATATCAGGGAAGCAAAGTGGAACAGCGTCAGCTACGCCTTTGTAACGGTTCTTGCCGTTATGAAGGCGTTTTTTGTTTACAGTGAAAGGAAACATTATGTTTTTCAAAAATATAAAAGAGGATATTGCGTCAATACGTGCCCGTGACCCTGCGGTTCACAGTGACCTTGAAGTGTTTTTCCTGTACCCCAGCTTCAAGGCAATCCGTGCATATCGCAGAGCTCATAAACTTTACCTTAAAAAGCATTATTTTCTGGCACGCTGGATTTCCCAGAATGCCCTTAAGCGTACCGGTATCGAAATCCACCCCGGCGCAAAAATAGGAAAGGGTCTGTTTATTGACCATGGAAGCGGCGTAGTTATCGGTGAAACCACCGAAATCGGCGATAACTGCACAATCTATCAGAATGTAACCTTAGGCGGTACGGGTAAGGACGTTGGAAAGCGTCACCCTACTCTCGGGAATAACGTAATGGTAGGTTCAGGAGCGCGAGTTTTAGGACCGTTCAAGGTGGGCGATAATGCGAAAATCGCCGCAAATGCGGTAGTGCTCAGCGAGGTGCCGCCCAACTCCACAGCAGTAGGCGTTCCTGCAAGAATCGTAAAGCGTGACGGTGTAAAGGTAAGCCCTGCGGCTGAACTTGACCAGATTCATATCCCCGACCCTGTATCACAGCAGTTCTGCGCTATGAATGCACAGATAGACCTGCTTAACGCAAAGATAAAAGAACTTGAAGAAAAAATGGATAAATAAGAAAGGACAGACACTATGTATATTTACAACACCGCAACAAGAAAAAAGGAAGAATTCATCCCTCGTTTTGAAGGCAAGGTAAGCATGTATACCTGCGGACCTACCGTTTATCACTACGCCCATATCGGCAATCTCAGAAGCTACATTATGGAGGACGTACTTGAAAAGTATCTCCGCTTTATCGGTTATGATGTAAAGCGTGTTATGAACATCACTGACGTAGGACATCTCACCAGTGACGGCGACACAGGTGACGACAAGATGCTCAAAGGCGCAAAGCGTGAAAAGAAGACAGTAATGGAAATCGCGCAGTTCTACACTGACGCATTTTTCGAGGACTGCAAGAAGCTGAACATCAAGCGTCCTGACGTAGTTGAGCCTGCAACACAGTGCATCGACGAATTTATCCGTGTAATTGAAAGCCTTATCGAAAAGGGCTTTGCTTATGAAGCAGGCGGAAACATTTACTTTGACACATCAAAATTAAAGCAGTACTACATTTTCAACGATTTCAAGGAAGAGGATCTGGCTGTCGGTGTACGTGAGGGTGTTGAAGAAGACAGCAACAAGCGCAACAAGGCTGACTTCGTTCTCTGGTTCACAAAGTCCAAGTTTGACGACCAGGAACTCAAGTGGGACAGCCCCTGGGGTATCGGCTATCCCGGCTGGCATATTGAATGTTCATGCATCAGCATGAAGCATCTTGGTGAATACCTTGACATTCACTGCGGCGGTATCGATAACGCTTTCCCTCATCATACAAACGAAATTGCACAGTCCGAAGCATACCTGGGCCACGAATGGTGCAAGTACTGGTTCCACATTCTCCACCTCAACACAAACAGCGGCAAGATGAGTAAGTCCACAGGTGAATTCTTAACCGTTTCTCTTCTTGAATCAAAGGGTTATGACCCGCTTGTATACCGCTTCTTCTGCCTCCAGTCCCATTACAGAAAGTCCCTTGTATTCTCTTATGAGAATCTTGATAATGCAGTAGTGGCATACAATAAGATTACATCAAAGATTGCTTCTCTTTTAAAGGAAGAGCAGGGCGAAATCGAACAGTCGAAGTATGACGAGCTTGTTACTGCTTTTGAGGAAGCTCTCAACAATGACCTGAATACATCTCTTGCAATTACTGTTGTTCATTACGTCCTCAAGGCAGATACAACTCCTGCAACAAAGCTTGCGCTCATCAGAGAATTCGACAAGGTACTTGGCATAGGTCTTGTTGAAGCAGGACAGAAGCTGCTTGAAAACGAGGATAAGGGAGATGACATCCCTGCTGAGATTGCAGAGCTTGCTGCACAGCGCGCAGAAGCAAGAAAGGCAAAGAATTTCGCTCTTGCAGATGAGCTTCGTGCAAAGATTTCAGAAATGGGCTATATTATTGAGGAAACAAGGCAGGGTACAACTATCAAAAAGGCTTGACTAAAGGCTGAATTTGTTATATAATAAAATAAATATAACATTGCTCAGATAAATGTGTCAGTTATATAATGATCTGAACCCCGCTGTTTTGTAACTGCAGGGTTCAATCAATATTTATAAAGGCAGTTTGCCTTTATTGAAAGGACCCCTATGAAGAAAATATTTATAATGATTGTTATTCTCAGTGTTATTATCGCTGTTGTAATGATTACTGCCCTTACGGGAAGCAAGAGTGCCAGCGCTCTGGGAAGCTATAACTTTGAGGAGATGGACCTGATTCAGCTTGAAGAGCCGAAAGATGGTCAGATGATGGCTGTTATCAACACTTCTGCCGGTACTATCAAGGCAGTTCTTTATCCCGAATATGCTCCCAATACTGTGGATAACTTCGTAAACCGTGCCAATGAGGGCTTCTACAACGGCAAGGATATTTATGCTATTGTAGAAGAAGCCTTTTTCCTGACAGGCGCATATGACGAGGAAGGCACAAAAGGATATACAAATGACGGAAAGCATATCGAAAATGAATGCGATGTTGATTTATGGACATTCAAAGGTGCGCTTTGCTCATACAGCAGTAGGGCAGGTTACGGTGACAGCCGTTTCTTTGTAATCAATAACCGTTCTCTTACGGAAGATGAACTCTCACAGCTCAGAGGCTTCAAAAACGAGGACGGAAGCCAGAAGATTCCGGAGGAGCTTCTTACAGCTTTTGTAGAAAAGGGTAGTGTTGCTCATTTTGCAGGCTGTTATACCGTTTTCGGTCAGACTATCGAAGGCTTTGATGTAATCGAGAAAATCTGTACTGCAGAAATTGATGAAAACACAGCACGCCCCGTTGAAGAGCTTGTAATTGAAAGTATAGAAATTACTGAATATAAAAGTGAAGAGGAGGTTCAGCAGTGAAACGTCTTTTCAAAAAAATTATTGCCGCGGTTACCTGCGGAGCAATGATTCTGTCTCTTTCATCCTGCAGCGATGAAAAGAAGCCTGTAGGCAATATCGGCGATGTATCTCTTATGAACGGTGATGTGTATGCTGTCATAAAAATTATGGATTACGGCGAAATTACCGCAAAGCTTTTCCCTGAGGTTGCTCCGAATTCCGTTCAGAAATTCACAGAGCTTGCAGAACGCGGCTACTATGATATGAAAACGATACACAGAGTCATAGATAATTACGCAATACAGGGCGGCTCGCTTAACGGCGACGGTACGGACGGTGAGATTCCCGATGCGGATTATGTGGCTCTCGAGACCAGCGAATATGCAAGACATTTCTATGGTGCGCTCTGCTTCGCGGCAAATTCAAAGGGTAGCTTTTCCCAGTTCTGTATAGTTGACAACAATACTCCCCAGGATATAAATGCTGTAATCACATCACTGGAAGAACAGCTTTCGGATGAGGCGATTGTTTCAAGGCTTACAGACGAGGATAAGGCTTATTACACGGAATATCTTAATAAACTCAAGAAAATTCCTGCAGAGGTAGTAGAAAAGTACAGCTCCAGAGGCGGACTTTATTATCTTGACGGAACGGAAACTGTTTTCGGACAGGTTATTGACGGTTACAGTGTCTTAGAAGCTATAACGGCAAGTGAGGTTGTAACAGGAAACGCTATTGATGACGAGAGAGGAATTGCTTCAAAACCTATCTATTCAATAGTAATCGAATCGGTTGAAATAATCAGGATTCAGCCGGAGGAAACCGAGAAAACCACAAAGGCTACAAAGAAAACCACTACAACCACCACAACACAGGTTGTTGCTGAAACTCTTACAACCACTACAACACCCGAAACTACCCCCGAAACAACGACACAGGTTCCGCTTGATACACTTGTAAGTATCGGATAATATCAATGTTGATTTTTGTGCAGAATTGCCAAAAATGGAATATTGCGTTGAAATCGGCACAATACGGCAGTTTCAGTTAAATTAATGTAAACTGCCGTGTTTTTGCGTTTGTAGAGCGTTTTTTTCGGGTCTGAAAAAAAGTCTGACGGTATAATGTCTGAATTATCGTCAAATATATATAGTGAAAATGTAGATTTTATTAAAAAAGGCTTTTCTTTTTGGTAATATTGTGATATAATATAACCTAACAGCGTGCGCTGTTAAACAGCATTTTCCGATGAAACGGCTTTCAGGCCTTTCGTCTTATATAAATAAACCCTTCTCAGGGGTAAAAAAGAGGTAAGATTTTGGAAAAATTTATTATAAACGGCGGCAACCGCCTTACAGGAGAGGTTGAAATCAGCGGTGCAAAGAATGCTGCTGTCGCAATCATTCCTGCAACAATACTTGCGGACGAGCCCTGTATTCTTGAAAACGTCCCCAATATCAACGACGTTTCCATTGATCTCAGAATACTCCGTGAACTCGGCGCAGAAGTAACGGTTATCAATAATTCTACAATCCGTATCGACCCCAGAAATGTACGTGACGTTGCAGTTCCTTATGAACTTGCACGTTCCATGAGAGCTTCCTATTATTTCTTAGGAACACTTTTAAGCAAATTCCGTCATGCCAGAGTGCCTATGCCCGGCGGCTGTGACCTTGGTGACCGCCCCATGGATCAGCATCTCAAGTGCTTCCGTGCTCTCGGTTCCAACTATACAATTGAACACGGCATTGTTGAGCTTGACGCTGATTTCCTTTTCGGAACACAGATTTATTTCGATAAGGTTTCCGTCGGTGCAACTATAAACGCTATGCTCGCTGCTGTAAAGGCTGAGGGGCTTACTATCCTCGAAAATGCGGCTAAGGAGCCTCATATCGTGGATCTTGCAAACTTCCTGAATTCCATGGGCGCTGATATTATGGGTGCAGGTACCGATGTAATCAAAATCCGCGGTGTTTCCAGACTCCACGGTGCAACATATTCCATTATTCCTGACCAGATTGAAGCAGGTACATTTATGATTGCCGTTGCGGCAACAAAGGGTGACGCACTTATCAAGAACGTTATTCCCAAGCACCTTGAACCCATTACCTCCAAGCTTCGTAAAATCGGCGTAGTTGTTATGGAGTATGACGACAGTGTTCGTGTAATCGGTCAGGACAGCTATGAAAGAATTACCGTTAAGACTATGCCTCATCCCGGCTTCCCCACAGATATGCAGCCTCAGCTTGCTGCACTTCTGACCCTTGCCAAGGGTACAAGTATCATAAATGAGGGTATTTTCGATAACCGCTTCCGCTATGTGGATGAGCTCCGCCGTATGGGTGCAGATATTTCCGTTGACGGTAATGTGGCAATGATTGAAGGTGTAAGCCATCTTACAGGCGCTCCTGTAAAGGCATCTGACCTTCGTGCAGGTGCAGCTCTTATTATTGCAGGTCTCAGCACCAACGGCACAACCGAAATTGAGGATATTTACCACGTTGAGCGCGGCTATGAAAATATGGATGAAAAGCTCAGAAAAATGGGCGCAGATATTGTAAAGAGGGAAATTCCCGCTAATATCCGCAAAGCACTTTGATTTATCAGACGGCAGGAGCATTGCTCTTGCCGTTTTTGTATAGAAAGGAAAACCTATGAGAGTTACATCTCTTTGCAGCTCCAGTAAGGCAAATTCCACCTACATAGAGCATAACGGAGAAGGTATCCTCGTTGATATGGGATGCAGTCTTAAAATGCTTAAGGAAAGTCTTGCAAGAATCGACCGAAGTGTTGAAGACATAAAGGCAGTTTTTATAACTCACGAACACAGCGACCATATCGCAGGTCTTTTCCAGCTTACAAAAAATACTGATATTCCTGTTTATGCTTCCGAGGGTACGCTTATGCGTATTGTTGATGAGAAAAAGATTTTTACTGATAAAAATATACATAAAACATCTGACCTTGCCGAAGTGCCCGTAAACTTCGCTGTAAACGCCTTCCATACGCCTCACGACAGTGCTGAAAGCATGGGGTATACCTTTGATACAGGCAGCGTAAAAGCGGCTGTATGCACCGATATAGGGCGCATCACAGAGGAGGTAAGGATGAATCTCCTTGGCTGTCGCTTTGTGCTTCTTGAGTCCAACTACGACCCTATAATGCTTACCCGGAATATCAAGTATCCCCCTGTGCTGAAAGAACGTATCCGCTCCGACAGAGGACATCTTTCCAACGGTGACAGCGGTGTTTTCGCAAGGGAGCTTGTAAAAAGCGGTACTGTATCACTCCTGCTGGGTCACCTCAGCCAGGAAAACAACACTCCTGATATTGCCTATCACAATATGGTGAATATGCTGGGTGCGATCGGTGCACAGGTCAACCGTGATTTCCTGCTGGATATTGCTTCAGTTCAGGGGAGTGGCAGGAGAATAATAGTATGAATTTCTGTTTTTCCGATGATAACAAGCGTTATCACACCCTTAATTATCATAACAGGCACACCTGGGGCGGCAGAATTTACAAGGCAGTAATTGACGCGGGGTTTACCTGTCCCAATATTGACGGCACAAAGAGCCGCGGCGGCTGTATTTTCTGTGACGGCGGAAGCGGCTATTTTACTACGGGCTGTATAAGTATCACTGAGCAGTTGAGAAAAGAGAAAGAGCGGATTACCGCCAAAAATCCTGATGCTCAAATTGCCGCATACTTTCAGGCTCATACCAACACCTATGCAAATCCCGATATTCTCCGCATACTTTACGGTGAGGCGGTGGATTTCGGAGTAAGGAGTATTGCAATAGCTACCAGAGCAGACTGTATAAACCCCGAAATTATTGAGGTTATAAAGGAGCTTTCTGTACCGGTAACGATAGAGTTGGGACTTCAGAGCAAGCACGCCAGGACAGCGGAAATTATCAACCGCGGTCATACCTTCAGCGAGTTTCTTACAGGCTATAATATGCTGAAAAATGCAGGAATAAGAGTATGTGTGCATGTAATAAACGGACTGCCCCATGAAACGGCAGAAATGATGCTTGATACAGCTGAGACAGTAGGTAAACTCCGCCCAGACGGAGTAAAGATACATCTTCTTCATGTGATACGCGGCACACGGCTTCACGAAATGTATGAAAAAGGACAATACACACCGCTCACAAAGGAAGAATATATAGATATAACTGTCCGTCAGCTTGAGGTGCTGCCTCCCGAAACTGTAATCGAGCGGATTACAGGCGATGGTGATAAAAGTAAGCTTGTTGCTCCGTTATGGAGTATGGATAAAATTTCCGTACTGGGTGGAATTGATAAGGCTCAGAAGGAAAGGGACAGCTGGCAGGGTAAAGAATATAAATAAAAGCAGGGCGTTTGCCCTGCTTTTTAAGGTTTCATCCTACCGTAATTACTCCGCTTTCATATACATCAAATGTCCTGTCTGCGTGAATTACAACATACAGCACTCTTACTTCCGTACCATCGGGAGTACCTGCATTTGCCTTGAGTTTTATTCTTCCTGCCTCATCAATGGTAACGGTAACTGTTTTGGCTCTTTTTGTTATGAGAAGTTTACCATTTTTTGTATATTCATAACCACCCTCAGCTCCTGTAAGAACGAATGCCTTGATTCTGTCGGTGTTGTCGGTTACATCTTCAAAACGGGTTGTTATCTGTGGTGTGATTGTAACCTTGCGCATGATATTCATAGCGCTTCTTAATTTTACAGGCTTTTCAATACCTGTAACAGAAGTGATATTATTCTGTATTCTGATTCTGTAAGTAGCTACGTTACGGCTTTGTTCGTTTACGCAGCGGATTCTTACATAGGTAATTTCATCATAATAGAGTATTGAGTTGAGTTTCAGGGTACAGGAACGTGTGTCATCTGCAACCTGCATGGTAACCAGGTCTTCGTCGCAGTATTTCGGAAGAATAAGTTTCCAGTTATATGTAGTGTCAGGAGAAACATCATTGATGGTGTGAGCTATCTGAATGGTTGCTGAAGAACCTGCATTTGATGTTGCGGTGTTTTCGGCTGTTACAATTACACCGGGACTCTTTTCCTCAACTAATGAAAGACCAAATTCCTTATCTGCAACTTTTACAGTAACATCAATACAGGCATACGCAATAACCTGTTTTGTATCCTCATAAAGCTCGGCAATCCAGACCTTTACCTTTCCTGCTTTTGTTCCTGCGGTGACTTTAAGGATGTCCCTGTTTACATTGTAGTTGACCGAAACCTGACTGCGCATGGTTTTTCCTTTGCCTTTCCTGTAAGCGTCATCAATACTGTTTACCGAGCTGTCGGTTACGCTTAATACATATCTGCAGCCTGAAGGAAGAGCAGGGCTTAAGGAGGTGTTGGGTGTTCCACTGCCGGGGACAGCAGTTTTTGTACCCCGTAAGTCGGCCATAGGAACAGAAATATAATTGTAATACAGCTTTTCTTTATTGATATTCTTACCGTTTACCCAGATAACATAGCCTTCGGAAGAGGCTCTTTCAGATGAGCCTGCCGCAAAAGCACTGATATCAAACAAGGAAAAATCTGATATAAAAATACAGAATGCCACTAGAACAGATAAAATTTTAAAAACACTTTTTGTCATATGAACCTCCTGAAAAAAGGTATTAACTGTTATATCGGCAAGTTTCTGATAAATCTTTAGCTTTGATAATTGTATTTATTGCTGAACCAGAATTTTGAAATGCTCGCCGCGTTCTTCGAAATTCTTGTAGAATCCATAGCTTGCCGCCGCAGGAGAGAGAAGACAGCGTACCTTTGTAACATTCTTTGCGTGTCTTACTGCGTCTGCGAGACTTTTAGCCTTGAAGATACTGCGCTTGCCGCCGTCAAGGTCGGGGAAAATCCGATAACCGCTGTCAGGCAGGAGTATGACATTTTCAATATCCGAGCCGTTCAGGAAGCTTACAAGCTCGGTGTAGTCAATACCTCTGTCCATACCGCCGATGATGATTGTATCAACCTTATCAAAGGATTTAACAGCGGCAATTGCCGTACTGGGGCAGGTGCTTATACTGTCGTTGATGTACTGGACTCCGCCGAATGTGCCGACGTTTTCGAGACGGTGGGGAAGTCCTGTGAAGGTGGAAACTGCCTTGAGGGCATCCTCCTTGTCACAGCCGAGAGTAAGCGCAATGCACATGGCAATACCGATATTGTAGAAATTGTGGTGACCGATAAGCTTTGTGCTGATATCGTCAATAGAAATTTCAATACCGTTTATGTTCAGGATATTTTCAGTTACGAAAATATCCGCCTCGTGGTCAAGGCTTGCGGTAACGATACCGCAGCCGATTTTTTCATGCACGCAGTCGGAGCCGATAATAAGGGTGCCGTTTTCGTTCATGTAGTGGTAGATGTTTTCCTTTGCACCACGGTATGCGTCAAAGTCAACATAGTGGTCAAGATGTTCTTCAAAAACGTTCAGAAGTACCGCAATATCAGGGGAGGCCTGAACATATTCCAGCTGATGACAGGACATTTCGCAGACTATGATTGTATCCTCTTCAAACTCGCTTATCCGTTCAAGGGGCGGAATACCGATATTTCCGATAAGTACCGCATTCTTACCGCATTCCTTCAGAATATGGCAGGTAAGGGAGGAGGTTGTGGACTTGCCCTTTGTGCCTGTGATACCGATAAGGGTATTGCTTCTGAAGCGAAGAAGAAGGTCTGTCTGACTGGTGATTTTCGCCTTTATATCATCGGAAACCATATCAAGAAGTGCAATCCCGGGGGATTTCATAATAATATCGAATTTAGCGAGGCAGTCAAGATAGTTGTCGCCCAGATATAATTCATACTGCTCCAGCTCGGGAGTAGGAGTGAGATTTTTGTCGGCGATACCGATGGTACAGTCGATATTTTTAAGTATATCAAGTGTAGAGCGTCCCTCTCTGCCGAGGCCGAGAATAAGAACACGCTTACCTTTAAAGAAATTTTCAAGCTTTTTTAACATATTGTTTTCCTCTCAGAAGCGGAAGCAATTCCGCAGGCACAAAGTTGTCGTTGTCGAAGAAATTGTCGAGTTTTGTAATATCAAAGCCGCCGATTTCCTTATAACCGTAGTAGGCTTTAAGGAGCGCAGGCGGATTATTTTTTCTGAGTGCAAGGGACATTTCAAGTGACAGTCTCACTTCAGCCTTTGTTCCCACACATTCAAAGGGTTTATCCTTTCCGTCCAGCACAAGTCCGTCGAACATAGGTAAAAATTCAGGGTTATCCAGCATATTACAGCCGAAAATTTTCACCAGAACATCGTCCGTAAGGAACGCCGAAAGCAGGATATATACATAGAGACATTTAGCACAGTTGCTGCACCAGATGTCGGTTTTGCTGCCCAGATTACAACTCTGGAACACAGGGAAATATTTCGGATATTTCACAAACTCCCGTGCAATCTGCCACTCGCTCCAAGGGCGCAGCAGGCTGAAATATTCGGGGCAGGGAAGAAAATACTTACTTGTGTATTCCCTGAAATCACGTTCAAATTCTGTACTTTTGCTGTACTGGTGGTTGATTTCCGCGCCGCTTACATAGGTTTCGTTTGCGCTGCTTTCATTGGAAAGGGCAATATATTTTTTGCCTGTAAGCACAGCACAGATGTATGATGAGAAAGCTACGATTGCGGAAAAGGGTGTGTGTCCGTTGAGCCAACCTGCGGCATTGCGCTCAAGGAGTCCTTTGTCAATAGTGCGTGAAAGCCCGATTATCTTATCATCATCATACCCTGCTGTATGTGCGCAGTTAAGAGTTGCACCTCTGGGGTTTATGATGTAGCAGAGGTTGTCGCTCTGCATGCCTTTAAGCAGTTCAAGGGTAACAACGCTGTCCTTGCCGCCGCCGACTGCAATCAGCGCACCCCTGCGGTCTGTGTCGTTTTCGGTGAAATGCGGTACATCACGGCTGTCAGGAATGATGTTCATAAAGCTTTCCCTGTCAGTTTCGATACCGTTACGGTAGAAGAACTCCGAAAGTCCGTTGAAATACAGTTTTTTCCACCATTTAATCTGAAAATCGTCCAGCGCACCGCACTTTACAAGTACTGTGGGCGGGCAGGCGCATTTCCAGTAGCTTACAAGCTCCGCCATACCGAGAGAAAAAATCATGGCTTCAAGAAGCTTCATATCGGTTTTTTCGTTGATATAGCTTCCGTTCCATTTCCAGCAAGGGTTGAAATGATATTCACCGATAGAGAAATGAAAGGAGAAGCCATCATTGTTAATATCGTAGTTATGGTAGATAAAAACAGGGTTTTCCTGTCTGAGCTGTAAGAATTTTTCCAAACCGCCACCGCCTTTCAAAATTATGTCAATACTGTGTATTCACTAAAAGGGCGCAATGCGCCCTTTTTTCGTTTTAATAAAATCCGCCGTCCACGCCCAGAATCTGTCCTGTGGCAAATTTGTTCTGTTCAAAAAATCTTGCCGCATGGGCGATTTCATCGGGAGTTCCCATTCTGCCGAGGGGGGTGCAGTCGGTAAGCTCAGTAAGCTCGTCTGCGTTAAGATGCGCATTCATTCTGCTGTCGATTACACCGGGAGCAATGCAGTTAACACGTATATCCGATGGACCCAGCTCCTTTGAAAGAGCCTTTGTAAGTCCGATTACCCCTGCCTTTGCGGCGGAGTAATGCACCTCGCAGGAAGCACCATGAACACCCCAGACGGAGGAGATATTTATGATTGAACCGAACTTGTTATGCACCATTTCCGGAACAATCGCACGAGTAAGATAGAACACACCCGACAGGTTCACGCCTATCATCTTTGTCCAGTCCTCATCGGTAATATCCGTAAAGAGTTTTATCTGGGAAATCCCCGCATTGTTTATAAGCAGGGAACAGCCCTTTATATACGGCTCAAGCTTCTTTATTTCTTCGGGTCTGCTTACGTCGCACTGCACCGCAGTTGCGCCGTATTTGTCGGAAAGAATTATAGCGTCCTCTTCGTTATTGTTCCAGGTGAAAACAACTCTGTAATCCTTTGAGAACTCGGCAACAAGCGCCTTTCCGATAGCGCCTGTGCCGCCTGTTATAATTGCAGTTTTCATTTTATTACCAGTTCGTTTGACTTGTTTACCTTAATGCCGATTTTCTTGAGAGGTGTATCGGCGTCAATAATAAGGTTTGCAACCTTATCTTCAATATGCTTTCTGATAACCTTGCGGATATCACGTCCGCCGTATTTGCCACCGTGAGCCTTTTCGGCTATCCATTTATAAGCTTCGTCAGCAATGGTAAGCTTTATGCCGTTTTCTTCAAGCGCAAGGGTCATATCTTCCAGCATAAGCTTTGCAATATCGGCATAATTTTCCACTGTAAGGGGCGAGAACACCACGATTTCATCAACTCTGCCGATAAATTCGGGGCGGAGGAATTCACGGAGCGCCTTCATTGCCTTTTCCTTGGAAATATCTCCAGTGGTCTTGCCGAAACCGAGACCTGTGGAATTGTCGGAAGAGCCTGCATTTGAAGTCATGCAGATGATTGTATTTTCAAAGTTTACGCTTCTTCCGTGGGAGTCGTTTACCTTACCCTCGTCAAGAATCTGTAAAAGAATGTTCATTACGTCGGGGTGGGCCTTTTCGATTTCATCAAAAAGAATAACGGAATAGGGTCTGCGGCGTACCTTTTCGGTAAGCTGACCTGCGTCATCAAAGCCCACATAGCCGGGAGGTGAGCCGATAATCTTGGAAACGCTGTGCTTTTCCATATATTCGGACATATCCAGTCTGATAAGGGGCTCAACACCGCTGAAAAGCTCTTCGGAAAGCACCTTTACAAGCTGTGTCTTACCTACACCCGTAGGTCCTACGAAAATGAAGGAAGCGGGTCTGCGCTTAACGGAAAGCTGTACTCTTGTGCGCTTTACCGCTGCGGCAACCGTTTCGCAGGCCTCGTCCTGACCGATAATCTTTTCCTTCAGCACATTTTCAAGCTTTGCGATTTTCTTGAATTCCGTTTCCATAATCTTCTTTGCGGGGATTCCCGTCCACATTTCGATTACGGTGGATAAATCGGAAGCGGTAAGTTCAACATTCTCAACCAGCGGTTCGAGAGTCTTTAATTTTTCGTCATTCTTTGCTTTTTCAGTCTTGATTTCAGCAAGCTTCTCATAGTCAATTTCCGTCTCGCTCATAAGCTCGGATTCCCTTGCTTCAAGAGCTTTGTTTTCCTTTGTGAGACGCTCATAATCGGTAAGCTCCGCACTTCTGATACTTGCACAGGCGGAAGCTTCGTCCAGAAGGTCAATAGCCTTATCGGGCAGGAAGCGGTCTGTGATATATCTTTCCGAAAGAGTAACGCAGGGGCGGATAAGGCTTTCGGAAATCTTGATTTTATGGTGATTTTCGTAGTAATCCTTGATACCCTTTAAAAGCTCAACCGTCTCGTCAACGGAAGGTTCGAGTACGGTTACGGGCTGGAAGCGGCGTTCAAGGGCGCTGTCCTTTTCGATGTGCTTTCTGTATTCGTTGAAGGTGGTGGCACCGATAACCTGTAATTCGCCTCTGGAAAGTGCAGGTTTGAACATATTCGCCGCATTCATTGTGCCTTCGCTGTCGCCTGTGCCTACAAGGTTATGCACTTCGTCAATAAAGAGGATAATATTTCCTGCTGTCTTGATTTCATCGATAAGTGACTTTACACGGCTTTCAAATTGACCGCGGAATTGTGTTCCTGCAATAAGTGCGGTAAGGTCAAGGAGATACAGCTCCTTATCCTGCAGGCGGAAAGGAACATCGCCTGAAACTATTTTCTGTGCAATACCCTCGGCAATTGCGGTCTTACCTACGCCGGGCTCACCGATAAGGCAGGGGTTGTTTTTACTGCGACGGGAGAGAATCTGGATAACACGTTCAATTTCTTTGTCGCGTCCGATAATTCTGTCAATTTTTCCGTCCTTTGCTCTGCCGGTAAGGTTGGTACAGAAGGTTTCCAGGAACTTGCGCTTTTTTGCGTCCTTGTTCTTCTTTTTCTTTTCTTTCTTCTCGCTGTTCTTGTCAGCACCGGCATTGTTGCTGCCGCCGAAGAATTTTTCCATAAAGGGAGGAAGGATATTTGCGCCGCCCTTCTGGAAGCCGCCTACGCCGTCTTCATTGTCGTCGTCTTCGTCGGAAATCAGCATATCACTGAAATCGTCGTCCGAATTGCTCATTTCCTCGGCGCCCATACCCATAAGCATATCCAGTCCGTTTTCAAGATCTTCGTCTGTGATACCCATCTGCTTGAGGTATTCATTTACCTGAGGTACGCCCATTTCCTTTGCACAGGTAAGGCAGTATCCCTTTTCGAATTTTTCCGTGCCGTTAAGCCCTGCCAGAAATACAACAGCAGGACGCTTACCGCATCGTGAACACATCATCATAACATTTTGTCCTTTCCACGTTACACATATGATTTCAGAAGATTTATAAGATCAAGATTATATATATGTTTGAAGAAAATTGTCTCCTGAATTGTGCCTGTATTTATGAAAACAAGTGAATCATCAGTTACTGAAATAAGGAACTGGATTCCTATACAGATTACAAAAATAATTATTGCTGCCTTGAGAAGTCCCAGAATACCGCCCAGCAGTTCATTTGCCGAGGATATAACAGGAATTCTGTTGATAATTTTTGAAGCATTTGCGATTGCCTCAAGAACAATTGCAACTACAGTGAAAACAATCAGGAAAAGTATTATTCTCAGAGGAATAATTACAATCGGTTCAATAATGTTGGAAATAACAGCCTTGCCGTGATTGTCATATCCCATGTCTGTAACACTCAGTAAAAGATTATAGATTACATCACTGTTTCCGTCAGAGATTTTTTCGTAATAGTCTCCGAAAACAAGCGGGAGTGTATCGGATATTTTTTCTCCTATTTCTTTGAAAGCGGTGAAAAGCTCTCCGGATTCAAGATTTGTGGTAAGAACTCTCGCCAGAACAATGGATTCTATACTTCTGTTTTCAAGTTCATTTTCGGAAATTTCCACATTTCCTACCTTTACCAGTGAGTAATCAAAATCCTCACCGATGCCGAAAACTGTAAGGTCGGCATTTTCCATTCCTGTTTCAGTAAGGTCAATATCTGAAAGGTCAAGAATAATCTCTCCTGTGGAATCAGGTGTGAGTTCCATATTTCCCAGAAACTGACCGCTTACGACTGCCTTTGACATATCAATTTTATCAAGCTCGGAAAACGTATTTTCTCCGAGCTTTCCATCTATTGTTTCATCAATGTAGTCCATCAGCGGTTCTTCTATATAGTTTGTGTAGACTGCGCCGGAAATTGCATTGCTGACCATAAAAGCTGCAATAAAAGCAATAATTACCGCTAAAGTGCTGATAATAACGCCTACTCCGCCTTTTTTAATGCTTCGGAAGGTTACGCCCGCAACAACTGCCAGCAGAACAATATCATAGAACCAGAAAAAGCTTGTGCCCATTTAATTAATCCTTTCGGTGTTTACTGTATCGTAGCCCAGCAGATAAACGCTGTCTGCGATTTTAATAAAGTCGGAATAGTCCTCGCTGAGCGGAAGCGCAGTATCAGCATCAAGCAGAGTACCGCGGAATATTTTGATCTGCATACCGTCGAGAACGTATACCGTATCATTTTCAAGCAGAATCTTCTGCGCATTTGCACCTGCATTCACAATGGAGACAGGCTGCATATTTCCGTCAAGGGAAACAATTGTATTTCTGTTTGTGGAAACATCATTGTAATAGATTGCGGTGAAATCTGATGAAATCTGATAGTCTCTGAGATTCCCGCCGAAGTTGTATTCGTTGACAAGTTCGCCTGTGGAACAGTTAAGCATGACTGATGTGTTGTCACATACGCAGATGACGTTGTAAAGGTCTGCATAAAGACCGCAGGGAAGGCTGTTTCCTTTGAAGGAATATTTCCACTTATAGTTTTCATCGCTTTTGATTGAGTATTTGTATATGCTTGTAACAATTTCGCCGCTGTCAACGCTTATGGTGGTTACAATTATATGTTCGCCGTCGCCGGAAAAAGCAACCTGCATAACATTTTCATCTGCGAATTTCTTTGTGTATTTCCAGTTTCCACCGCTGTCATAAACATAGAGAATATTTGAATAGCGGGCTGAATTTGTGACAATTGCCGCCATATCATCGTTGCTCAGTGCGCCGAAAAGGATTTTATCCTCAACGTTTTTTTCATATATCAGACTGGTTTTATTGTAGAGAGCGAAGCTGTAGGATGCCTTGTCGTACAGCAGGATACGCCTGTCGCTGGTAATCTGAGAAGGGTTGCTGTAACCGTGTCTGAGTGCGTAAATCTGTTCACCTGTGGTTTTGTATGTGTAAAGATAAGTATCTGTAAGCAAGGAGAAATTCTCGCCGAATTCCTCAAAGGAATATCCTGCGCTTCCCGGCAGGGAAACGGGGAAGCCAACTGATGTGGAGGTTCTTGTTTCAATCTTTGAAGCAATACCTCTCAGCGGTTCAAATATAGTATCCGCATTTACCCATACGACAGCCAGTGCAAGTACACACGCAAGAATGACAAGAAGTTTAAAAAGGTTCTTTTTTGTTTTTGCATTTTTGCGCAGCTGCGACAGATTTGTTTTCTTTGCGGTGGTTTCTTTTTTCTGCGGTTCTGCTGCAGTCATTGCCGCCGCAAGTTCCACATTTCTTTTTTCTTTTTCAGGTATCTTCATTTCTGTACCTTTCCAAAATCTGATTAAACATAAAAAACTTTGTTGAGATATAAGCCCTCAGGGGGAATTGTCTTTCCGGCCGCTTCACGGTCACCTGTTTCAAGGGCGCGGATTATATCTTCTTCGGTGCGCTTGCCCTCGCTGATATAAATAAGACTGCCCACCATGATTCTTACCATATTGTGAAGAAATCCGTTGCCTCTCACGGTGAAAACAGCCTTGTTCCCCTCGCGGTGAACGCTGAAGGCGGTTACTGTCCTGACAGTGGATTTCAGGTGTTCCTTTGCCTCTGCCTTGCAGAACGCAGCGAAGTCGTGTTCGCCGATAAAGAGCCTTGCCGCCCTGTTCATTTTTTCAATATCAAGCTCTCCCTGATAATGGAGCGCGAGCTTTCCTGAAAAGACATCCCTGACAGGCGACATATTCACAATATAGATATATTCCTTTCCCTTTGAGCAGTATCTTGCGTGAAAATCATCATCTGCATCCTCGCAGGAATGAACCGCAATGTCATGGGGCAGCAGGGAATTCATGCCTTTTATGAAGCCCGCACAGGGAATATTGTTGTCGATTTTAGCGTTGAAATAGAATTCTTTTGCGTGAACTCCCGTATCTGTTCTTGAACAGCCGTTTATTGTCACGCTTTGTCCCAGCAGCTTGCTCATAGCTTCCTCAACCGTCTGCTGTACGGAAGCGGCATTATTCTGCCGCTGAAAGCCATGGTATGCTGAGCCGTTATATGAAATACAGACCTTTAAATTCCGCATAATCTTTCCTTCAGGCAAAAGCAATATTGTTGATAATTACAAAGCCGAAAACACAGAGTGTAATCATAGTGATGAAGAAATCAAGCTTTGTGGCTTTAAGAGTTCTCAGCCTTGTGCGTCCCTCTCCGCCCTTGTAGCAGCGGCATTCCATAGCGGTTGCAAGCTCGTTTGCACGCTTGAATGCACTTACGAAAAGGGGAATCAGTATCGGTACAAGTGATTTTGCACGCTTCATGAGTCCGCCGCTGTCAAGGTTTGCACCTCTTGCTTTCTGCGCCATCATAATCTTGTCAGTTTCTTCAATAAGTGTGGGGATAAAGCGCAGAGCAATAGTCATCATCATTGCAAGCTCATGAACGGGAAATTTAAGCTTTTTGAGAGGTGATAAAAGGCTCTCAATAGCGTCGGTAAGCACGATAGGGGAGGTGGTGTAGGTCAATAGCGACATGCCAACAATCAGGAAAATAATTCTCACTATCATGAATATGGAGATTTCTATACCCTCATAGTGGATTTCAAATATCCAGAATGTAAGAAGAGGCTCGGTATTGCCCTTTACGAACAGAATATTCAGTGCTGCAGTAAAGAGAATAATAGGCAGAATGGGTTTTAAGCTCTTTAAAATCATACGCAGGCTTATGCCTGACAGAACGAATGCGGTCAGCATAAAAATACCCGCAATGGCAAGGCCATAAAAATTCTGCGCTATAAACAGCATCACAATATATATAAGCTCAAGGATGATTTTTACACGGCTGTCCATACGGTGAATTATGGAGTTGCCAGGAAAAAATTGTCCTATAGTAATATCTTTAAGCATTTCAGTTTCCTTTATTTGTTCAGAATTGAGAGTAATCTTGTCTTTGCGCGTTCAACCGTATATATATCCTCGCCCAGGTCAATACCGTTTTCGGCGAGAAGGTGGGAAAGCTTTGTAATCTGTGGGATATCAAGTCCTACCTGTCTTATTTCTCTTGCACGGTTGAAGACAATGTCGGTGTTTTCGTAGCAGAAAAGTCTGCCGTGGTTCATTACAAGCACCTTGTCCGCATATTTTACGATATCTTCCATGGAATGGGAAACAAGGAGTATTGTAGTGCCCGATTCTTCGTGGTACTGATGGATTTCATCCAGCACTTTATCTCTGCCTTTAGGGTCAAGACCTGCCGCGGGTTCGTCCAGAATAAGGATTTCAGGCTCCATTGCAATAACGCCTGCCAGTGCTGCGCGTCTTTTCTGTCCACCCGACAAATCAAAGGGAGAGCGCTCAAGAAGCTTATCCGAAAGGCCCATACTCTTTGCGGCGGCTCTTACTCTTCTGTCAACCTCTTCGTCGGAAAGACCCATATTCTTAGGCCCGAAAGCAATATCGCGGTAAACAGTTTCCTCGAACAGCTGATACTCTGAATACTGGAACACAAGACCTGCCATGAAACGCACCGCGCGGATATCGCTATCCTTGCCCCAGATGTTTTTTCCGTTTATGAAAATTTCGCCGCTTGTAGGCTTTAAAAGGCCGTTGAGGTGCTGTATGAGAGTTGATTTTCCGCTTCCTGTATGACCGATAACACCGATGAATGAGCCTTTTTTGATTTCAAGGCTTACGTTATCAACTGCTACTGATTCAAAGGGAGTGCCCACGCTGTATTTGTGGGTGAGATTCTTTATTTCTGCGGCACTCGGAGCGTTGTCCGATTCGGTATAGTCAGGAATATAAGTGTAGACAGCCTTACCTTTTATGCCCAGCTTCAGGATTTCCGCAAGTGCTTCTTCCTCGTTCAGAACCTCGTCCGAAACATCAATTCCGCACTTTCTCAGCTCGTGCATAAGCTCAGTAGACTGAGGTACATCAAGGGCGCAGGCCTGCATTTCCTCGATACGCGAGAAAATCTTCTTCGGCTGGTCGTCCATGATAACCTTACCGTCGTTCATTACGATTACACGCTGAGCTTCGGCAGCTTCTTCCATGTAGTGAGTGATGAGAACAATGGTAACACCCTGCTCGTTGAGGAGCTTTATGGTTTTCATTATTTCTTTTCTGCCCTTGGGGTCGAGCATAGCCGTAGGCTCGTCAAGGACAATACAGTCGGGGCGCATTGCAAGAACACCTGCAATAGCCACTCTCTGCTTCTGACCGCCTGAAAGCTGGTGCGGAGAATGTTCCCTGTAATCGTACATGCTTACAGTTTTCAGTGCATCGTCAACTCTGCGTCTGAGTTCCTCCTGGGGTACACCTAAGTTTTCCAGAGCAAAGGCAACGTCCTCTTCAACAAGAGTAGCAACCAGCTGGTTATCGGGATTCTGGAAAACCATGCCTACTGTCTGCCTTACGTCGAAAATCCTGTCATCATCAGCGGTATCGATTCCGTTTACAAGCACCTGTCCCTTTGTTGCGGTGAGAATACCGTTGAAATGCTTTGCGAGGGTGGATTTTCCGCAGCCGTTATGTCCGAGAACGGCAACGAACTGTCCCTTGGGGATTGAAAGATTGATGCCTTTCAGAACCTTGTTGGGTTCGGTTTCGTTTCCGTCGTCATCATAGTTTTTATATTCAAATTCAAGGTCTTTTACTTCAATAATGTTCATTTAGTTGTCCCTTCCGGAGTTACTTAAAGGAAACAATAGCAGTGTTTCCGCAGGGGATTGCAAGCCCGGTTTTCTGAACAGGGAGGGCAATTTCCTCAGCATTTACATCAATATCATATTTCTGTCCTACCGTCATACGGAGAAGATAAGCCATAACTGAGGGGGAAAGTCCTGTGGTATAGCTGTTCAGGAGTATGAACAGAGGCTTATCTGAAAGCACGGCGGTGCATCTCTGCATAAGCTCGAAAATGCAATCCTCGAGCTTCCACATTTCGCCGTTTGTTCCTCTGCCGTAGCTGGGCGGGTCCAGGATAATTCCGTCATACTTGTTTCCCCTGCGGATTTCTCTGCCGAGGAATTTCATAGCGTCGTCAACAATCCAGCGGATAGGTTTATCCGAAAGACCGCTGAGACGTGCATTTTCCTTTGCCCAGTCAACCATGCCCTTTACAGCGTCAAGGTGGCATACCCTGGCTCCTGCATTTGCACAGGCGAGGGTAGCACCGCCTGTATATGCGAACAGGTTGAGAACGTTTATTTCACGTCCTGCATTTCTGATGAGATTATCGCAATAATCCCAGTTTACAGCCTGTTCGGGGAAAAGCCCTGTATGCTTGAAGCCTGTGGGCTTCACCATAAAGGTAAGATCGCCGTATTTTATGTTCCAGCTTTCGTCAAACTTCTTTCTGTAATCCCATGAGCCGCCGCCTTTATTGGAACGGTTGTACTTCGCGTGGGCAGTACTCCACTCGGTGGCAGGAGAGGGATTTTCCCAGATAATCTGGGGGTCGGGGCGGATAAGGGTGATATCACCCCAGCGTTCAAGACGCTCGCCTTTTGATGTATCGATAAGGCAGTAATCCTGCCATCTGTCTGCAATTCTCATTTTATTATTCCTTGTTGTTAGTATAGTTGAAATGGTCTTATAATATCTGCGAAAACATCCAAAAAGGCTTCTTCGCCCATAGTATTGCGCTTAAACAGTACTGCCTGACTTCCGCCTGACGTAATGGCACTCAGGAAGATATGACCGTCCGCCTCGTAGAGGGTTACGTTAAGGCTTACACGATTGTCGCCCAGTATGCTGTAACGTTCGTAGACAAGCACAACACAGCGCGAGTCTTTTGTGTAAAAGCTTGAAGAATCCTCCTTGGACGCACT
>JAZSFL010000018.1:0-46237 GCA_045532185.1 Ruminiclostridium sp. | reverse complement strand
TAACAACAACACGAGGAGGAAATCCCCATGAATATTGCAGTTGCACAGTCAGGCGGCCCTACCTGCGCCATAAACGCTTCTCTTGTAGGCGTTTTCAGTCAGGCACTGAAAATTGCTGAAATCGACGCTATTTTCGGCTCTATCAACGGCATTGAGGGCATTATCAACGACAACCTTATCAACCTTAAGACTATGATACGTACCAACGAGGATATTGAACTTCTGAAACAGACTCCCTCAACGGTTCTCGGCTCCTGTCGTTATAAGCTTCCCGACCCGGATGAAGCATGTGAGGTTTACGAAAAGATTATGGAGTGCTTCAGAAAGCACGATATAAAGGCATTTTTCTATATCGGCGGAAACGACTCCATGGACACTGTGGACAAGCTTTCAAAGTACGCTGAAAAGAATGGTTCCGACGTGAAGATTATCGGTATCCCAAAGACCATAGACAACGACCTTTGCATCACCGACCATACTCCCGGTTTCGGCTCTGCTGCAAAGTACGTGGCAACCACCGTTCAGGAGATTATCCGTGACAGCTCGGTTTACAGTATCGAATCTGTAACCATTATCGAAATTATGGGACGTCATGCAGGCTGGCTTACTGCCTCTACCTGCGTTTTACGTGCAAACGGTGAGGTTGCGCCCCATCTTATATATCTTCCCGAGGCTGATTTCAATGCCGAAAAATTCCTGGCTGACGTGAAGCGTGAACAGGCAAAGCACAAGGCTGTTATCATTGCCGTTTCTGAAGGCATGGAGCTGGGCGACGACGAGTTCCGTTCAGGTGCTACCGATAATTTCGGTCATAAGTATCTTTCCGGCGTGGGCAAACGTCTTGAAAATCTTGTACGTGACAAAATCGGATGCAAGGCACGTTCAATCGAACTCAACGTTATGCAGCGCTGCTCCTCCCATATCAGCTCCAAGACTGATATTGACGAATCCGTTTCTATCGGTGCGGCAGGTGTTAGAGCGGCAATGCGCGGCGAAAGCGGAAAGATGATGTACTTCCGCAGAATCAGTGATGTGCCCTATGTGGTTGAAATTGACGGCGCTCCCGCAAGCGAAATAGCGAACAAGGAAAAGATGTTCCCAAGGGAATGGATTGCTCCCGATGGCTGTGATGTTACAGAAAATGCACTCAAGTATTTCCTTCCCCTTATTCAGGGCGAAATGGTGCTTGAAAAGAAGAACGGTCTCCCCGTTCATTTCAAGATAAGAGAAGAAATTTTACGTGGATAATAAGAATACCGCACGGGTAATAACCGTGCGGTATTTTTTACTGTCTTATGTATATCCCTTGTTCTTCGATATACTCCTCCATGTCTTCCTTCATAGTTTCCGCCCAGTTGTCGGCGACTATTGTTCCTTCGGAGGAATTATCGGGTGAGAGGTTCTTTTCGTCTGCCATTTTGTGCCTCTTATGCCTGTTCTTCAAGAACTGTACTGTTTCTTGCCTTTTCGAAGAGCTCGTCTACACCTTCGGGAGTCTTACCCGAAATGAGAGAACCTACAATAACCGCGATAAGTGCAAGTACGAATGCGGGGAGAAGAGAGTAGATACCTGTGCCGCTGCAGAACTGTTCCCAGATAATTACGGTAGCACCGCCTGTGATGATACCTGTAACAGCACCAACGATATTCATTTTCTTCCAGAAGAGGGAGAGGAGAATTGCGGGACCGAAAGCAGCACCGAGACCTGCCCATGCGTAGGATACAAGACCCATTACCGAGCTGTTCGGGTCAAGAGCAAGGAAATAAGCGATAACTGCAACAACGATAACAGTGCCTCTTGAAATCCACATCTGAACCTTGTCACTTGCATCCTTCCTGATAAGTGCGAAAACATCAGCTGTTACAGCGGAAGCAGTAACGAGAAGCTGGGAATCTGCTGTGCTCATAATAGCCGCTAAGATAGCGCAGAGGATAATGCCTGCAAGAACTGCAGGGAGCAGGGTTGAGGACATGAACATAAAGATACGTTCAGCGTCACCGATTGCGTTGAACTGTTCTAAAAGTGCTTCGTTGCCGGGTGCGTTGAGATAACCGTAGCCTGCAACGCCTACGAAAACAGCTGCACCGAGGGTTACGAATACCCAGATGCAGGCGATGAGACGGGACTTCTTGATAAGGTCAGCGCTTCTGATTGCCATGAATCTTACAAGAATGTGGGGCATACCGAAGTAGCCGAGTCCCCATGCGAGGCCAGAAATGATGGTTGTTACAGCTATACCGCCGTTCTTGTCTGCAAAGAAGCTGAGATAGTTGGAAGCGAGTGCTTCTGTAGTAATTGCTTCGTTTACAACGCCCATAAAATCGGGAGTTACGCATACGCATACAATGGGAACAACGATAAGAGCAATAAACATCAGAATACCCTGGATAACGTCAGTCCAGCAAACGGCAAGGAAGCCGCCGAGGAAGGTATATGCAATGATTATAATTGCGCCGATTGTAAGGGAAAGTGTGTAGTCAATGCCGAATACGAATTCAAAAAGCTTTGCGCCTGAGCTGAAAGCGGAAGCTGTATACACAAGGAAGAAAATAAAGATGATAGCCGCACATACAAAGCGGATAACGGGGGATTTGCTTCCTAAACGGTTCTGGAAATATTCGGGGATTGTGATTGAATTGCCTGCCGCCGCGGACATTTTTCTGAGACGGGTAGCAACCAGCTTCCAGTTAAGATATGTACCGATAAAAAGACCGATGGCAATCCAGCTTTCGGTAAGACCCGAAATAAGTACGCTTCCGGGAAGACCAAGAAGAAGCCAGCCGCTCATGTCGGAAGCCTGTGCGGAAATTGCCGTGGACCAGCTTCCCAGCTGTCTGCCGCCGAGGAAGTAGTCGCTCATACTTTTTGAACGCTTGTAGCTGATAAAGCCTATACCCAGCATAATTGCAAAGTAGAGTATAAACGCTATCAGTGTGAAGATGTTGAACTGCATAGTGTTTTTCCTTTCAAAATAAATCTTAACCAGAATTTTACCATATATTGCACTTTTTTGCAATACCTTGTTAAAGAATTTTGTAAAATTTTATTATAATATATTATGGTACTTGAAAAATCCGTAAAAATATGGTATACTCAACTTGATTATTTATTGAACAAAGAAAGGACAGACACACTATGAACGCATTTTCTTATAGAATCCAGACCTTACAGCCTTCTGCAATCCGTGAAATCTTAAAGTTCACAGCAGATCCCACTGTAATCAGCTTTGCAGGCGGCAACCCTGCCCCTGAAGCATTCCCTGTTGAAACAATCAGACAGATTACCGCAGACATTCTCGAAAACGACCCTGTAGGAGCACTCCAGTACTCCATTTCCGAGGGCTACGGTCCCTTACGCGACTGGATAAAGGACGACCTCTACTCAAAGGGTATGTTCAACTGGAACGATGATGATGTAATCATCACCGCAGGCGCACAGCAGGTTATGGAAATGACCGCAAAGGTTATCTGCAATGAAGGCGACGCAATCATCTGCGAAGCTCCCAGCTTCATCGGCTCCCTGAACGCTTTCCGCTCCTATAACGCAAAGCTTGTAGGCGTTCCCATGGAAGACGATGGTATGGACATCAATGCCCTTGAACAGGCACTGAAGGACAACCCCAGAACCGCTTTCATCTACGTTATTCCCAATTTCCAGAACCCCACAGGTATCACAACCTCCCTTGAAAAGAGAAAGGCTATTCTGGAACTTGCATACAAGTACAATGTTCTCGTTCTTGAAGACAACCCCTACGGCGATTTACGCTTTGCGGGCGAAGCAATTCCCTCTATCCGTTCCCTTGACAAGAAGGGTCATGTAATCTATGCAGGTACATTCTCCAAGACTCTTGCGCCCGGTCTCAGAGTAGGCTATATGTGTGCTGAAAACACAATCATCCAGAAGGCAATCTGTGCATTACAGGTTTCCACAGTCCATACTTCAATCCTCTCCCAGAGAATTGTTCACCAGTTCATTACAAGAAACAACTTTGACGAGCATATTGCAAATCTTCAGGAAATCTACCGCAAGAAGTGCGACCTTATGCTTAACTGCCTGAAGTACAAGATGCCCCAGAGCATTAAGTTCACAGAGCCTGACGGCGGTTTATTCGTATGGGGTACACTTCCCGAGGGTGACATGCAGTATTTCTGCAAGAAGGCGGTTGAAAACAAGGTTGCGGTAGTTCCCGGAAACGCATTCTTAGTAGACGAAAAGCAGCCTACACTTTCATTCAGAATCAACTATTCCACACCCACAGACGAGCAGATTGAAAAGGGTACAGATATCCTTGCTGCTGTGGCAAAGACAATGTATAAATAATTCAAATGAAAAATGAAGAATGAAAGATGAAAAATTACGGTGTGCCCTTTAGGCACGGATTTTAAAAATTGTTTCCGCAGGAGACTCAATAATCATTCATCTTTCACCATTCATCTCAGAACGAAGTTCTGAAATCAAAGAAAGGACAACAAAATGGAAGAAACAACAGCAAAAAAGAGAATACTCAGTGCTATCCAGCCTACAAATACCCCCACTCTCGGAAACTATCTGGGTGCACTGGTTAACTGGATTAAATTACAGAACGAGTACGACTGTGCTTACTGCATTGCGGATTTGCACTCCATTACTGTAAGACAGGACCCCCAGAAGCTCCGCAAGCAGATTACCGAAAGCTATGCGCTTTTACTTGCTATGGGAGTTGACCCGCAGAAATCAATTGCTTTTATCCAGGGTCACAACCCTGCTCACGCTGAGCTTTCATGGGTGCTTTCCTGCTACACACAGTTCGGAGAACTTTCCAGAATGACACAGTTCAAGGACAAGAGCGAAAAGCATCCCGAAAATATCAACGCAGGTCTTTTCACATATCCCGTGCTCATGGCGGCGGATATTCTTCTGTATCAGGCTGACCTTGTACCTGTAGGTGTTGACCAGAAGCAGCACATTGAGCTTGCAAGAAACATCGCTCAGCGCTTCAATTCGGTATACGGCGATACATTTACAATGCCTGAACCCTATATCACAAAGACAACTGCGAAGATTATGTCTCTTCAGGACCCCACAAAGAAGATGAGCAAGTCGGACGAAAACCCCAACGCCTGCATCTCCATTCTTGACGACAGGGATACAATCGTAAGAAAGTTCAAGAGAGCCGTAACCGACAGTGAAGCAGAGGTAGCTTACCGCGAGGGCAAGGACGGTATCAATAATCTTATGTCCATCTATTCTGCGGTTACAGACAAGAGCTTTGATGAAATCGAAAAGGAATTCGCAGGCAAGGGCTACGGCGATTTCAAGCTTGCTGTAGGTGAAGCAACAGCAGATATGTTAGCTCCCATGCAGGCAGAATTTGGCAGGATTATCAGCGATAAGAAATATATTGAACAGTGCATGAAGGAAGGTGCCGAAAAGGCATACAAGGCTTCCAGACGCACACTCCAGAAGGTTTACAAGAAGGTAGGTTTTGTGGAGCTTCCCAGATGAAGCAACGCACAAAGCTGGCAATAGCCTGCGGTATTGCCGTGTTCGCAGGTATTGCCTGCCGTCTGTCGCTTAATGTGGTTCATTATGAAATCGAAAGCGATAAAATTGACGTTCCCGTGAAGCTTGCATTTCTTTCCGATGTACACAACTCCCTTTACGGCAAGGGACAGAGTGAGCTTATAGAGGAAATTGCGGATTTCGGCACGGATATTGTGATGTTCGGTGGCGATTTGTTCGACGAGCATAACGGAACTGAAAATTCGTGGGCGCTGGTTGACGCACTGGCGGGTGAATACCCCTGTTTCTACGCAATCGGCAACCATGAGACAAAGACGAAAATGCCCGGTTATTACAAGGAAGAAATGGCAAAACGCGGTGTCACTGTGCTTGAAGATGAAACTGCGGTAATTGAAGTAAACGGGCAGAAAATCCGTATCTGCGGAACAGAGTATTTTTCCGACAAAAACGCCGCGTCACAGCTTGACGGGCTGTATTCTATTGATTTGCATCATTTCCCCGAGGATTTTCCTGTAATGAAGGAAAATGGTTTCGACCTTATACTTGCAGGTCATGCCCACGGGGGGCAGTGGCGCATTCCGTATATCCTCAACGGAGTCTATGCTCCCGGCGAGGGACTTTTCCCTGAATATGCAGGGGGATATTACAGTGAAAACGGCACTGAAATGATAGTAAGCCGCGGACTTTACAAGAATCTGAGCTGCATATTCATGCCGAGGATCTTCAACCGTCCCGAGCTTGTACTTATAACCCTGAAATGAAAGGAGCCGCTTTATGCGAGTTGTGGCATTAATCGAAAACACCAGTGCAACTGAACAGCTTAAAGCCGAGCACGGTCTCAGTCTTTACGTGGAGAACGGCGGCGAAAGTTTTATTATCGACACAGGTGCGTCGGACAGGCTTATAAGCAATGCACAGCGCATGAAAATTGACCTTTCAAGGGTTAAGAAGGTTCTTATTTCTCACAATCATATCGACCATACAGGCGGAATAGAAGCGCTTATCAGAATGAACCCTTCTGTTAAGATTTATGCCAAGGCTGCCTGCATGGCGGATTTTTATGCAAAATACGGGATGATCCGCATACCTGTCGGTCTTATTGCTGACTTGTATGAGGAATATCCCGCTAATTTTATTTTTTACAATAATTTTCAGCAGATTTCCCCGGGATTTTTCGCAATGACCAACGAAATTCCCGATTACACCATGTACGCACAGGATTACCGCAATTATAAAGACGAAAGTGGCAAACTCATAAAGGATAATTTCGACCATGAGGCGTTTTTCGTGATTTTCCCCGAAAACAGGAGGGAAAAGGGCTGTGTGGTTATTTCTCCGTGTTCCCACTGCGGAATAGTCAATGTCCTGAAGACAGTACGCCGTTCTTTCCCTGATTCTCCCATAATCTCGGTGGTAGGCGGCTTCCATATGATGGGCAGTTCCACAAAGAAGCTGTGCTGTACGGATGAATATATTGACAAGACCATAAACGAAATAAAGGCAATCGACACGGGTGTTCTTTACACCTGCCACTGCACAGGTCTTGCGGGATACAGTATGATGAAACCTTCGCTGGGTGAGCGCATACAGTATTTACAGACAGGAGAGGAGCTTGAGTTCTGATGAATGTTTTTGTTACGGGTTGCGGAAAAATCGGTGCGGCACTTGCCGACAAGCTTTCGGAGCAGGGCCACGACATAGTTGTTATTGACTCCGATGAAAATAAATTCGAGAATCTCAGTGATAATTTCAGCGGTCTCACTTTCTGCGGTGTTCCCATTGACGAGGATGTGCTTGTAAAAGCAGGTATCCGCGACTGTGACGCGCTTTGTGCCGCTTCAAACGAAGATAATACAAATCTTATGGTGGCTCAGCTGGCAAAAACCGTTTTCGGCGTGGAAAAGGTAATCGTAAGAGTCAGCGACAGCGAAAAGGAAGCCCTTTATAGTTCATTCGGCTTTACTACTCTTTGTCCTACCAATCTTACGGTGGATTCCTTCGTTTCTGCCTTCGGTGATTTCAACTCCGAAAGCAGCTTCAGAATGAGAAACCATACCATCAAGAATTTCTCAGCACCTGTTCCCGCTGACCTTGTAGGGGAACGTGCGCTGGATATAACGCTGGATGATAACGAGATACTTTTTGCAGTTGTTGCCGCAAACGGAACAGTCAGACTTGTCAGCAACTACAATTTTATACTGAACGAGGGCGACACTCTGATTTTTTCAAAGCTTGTTGACTGAAAGGGGCGGCTGCAATGACAGAAAAGGTTATTATAATCGGCGGCGGCAGGGTAGGCTATTATCTTGCAAAAACGCTGATAGAAAGAAATTTTGATGTTGCATTAATTGATGCAGACAAGGAATCCTGCCGTAATGCCGCGGATTCACTGCATATTCCCGTAATCTGGGGTGATGGTACAACTGCCGAGGCTCTTAAAAAAGCGGGCGCAGAGGGTGCGGATACGGTCATTGCCGTTACGGGTAGGGATGAGAACAATCTTATCGCATGTCAGATAGCCAAAAAGGTTTTTCATGCGAAAAAGACCATTGCCAAGGCCAATAACCCCAAGAATGTGGAGAATATACGTGCTCTCGGAGTTGATATAGTAATCTCCGCAACAGACAGCATTATAAGCCTGATGGAGCGCGAAGTTGACCACAGTGCCATCAAGGAGCTTATTCCTCTCAATGACGGGAAAGCTGCGGTTTATCAGGTTGAGTTGCCTGAAAAATTCCATTTTTCAGGAGTGGAGCTTCTGAATATAAGGCTTCCCGAAAGCTGTAACGTCATTTCCATCACCAGAAACGGCGAGCTTATCATCCCCCGCGGTAAGACAAAGCTTATGTCGGGCGATGAGCTGCTTATTGTTTCCCATGCCGGCAGTATAAATGAAGTAAGAAAGGCTCTGAAGCTGAAAAAATAACCAAAAACACATAAAAAAAGTCTGAAAATGCCGTTGGAATTTGGGCAAACCTCTATAAAGCGGTAAAACCCCTTGAAATTTGTCGGAGTTTCAGGTATAATATATCGTGGAATTTTTATGAAATATAAGAAAGAAAGGCGAAAAGATATGAAATCACCGCTCACAAATGCAGAGCTTAGCAGAAAGCTCAAGGATAGTCTTGCCCTTGACTTTCATGTAACTGTTGAGGACGCTACAACCTCCCAGATTTACAAGGCTCTTTCCAGAATTGTAGTAGAACATCTCAAAGAAAAGCGCCACGCTTTTGAGCATAAGGTTAATTCCGAAGGCAAGAAGCAGGTTTATTACATCTCTATGGAATTCCTTATGGGACGTTCCTTAAAGACATCTCTTTTTAACATCGGCCTTAACGAAGTTGCTGAACAGGTGCTCAAAAAGGATTACAAAATCAGCATTGACAAGATTTATGAGGAAGAACCTGACGCAGGTCTCGGCAACGGCGGTCTCGGTCGTCTCGCTGCCTGCTACCTTGACGGTATGGCTACCTGTGCATACCCCGCAACAGGCTACTCCCTTCTTTACGAATATGGTATTTTCAAGCAGAAGATTATCGACGGCTGGCAGACAGAGCTTCCCGATAACTGGCTCCCCGGTGGTGAAAGCTGGCTCGTTCCCGTTGCTGACCAGGCTATCGAGGTTCACTTCGACGGTGAAATCCGCGAATACTGGGATAACGAATACCACCACATTTCTCATGTAAACTACACACCCGTCATGGCTGTACCTTACGATATGTATGTATCAGGTTATGACAGCGAAGGTGTTTCCAGACTCCGTTTATGGAGCGCAAAGGCTATGTCCTTTGATATGAGTGCATTCAACAGCGGTGACTATGTAAACGCTCTCGGCGCAAACAACATTGCTCACGCTCTCACAAAGGTTCTTTACCCCAACGATAACCACCTTGAAGGTAAGGCACTCCGTCTCCGTCAGCAGTACTTCATGTGCGCTGCTTCAATCGGTGATATCGTAATGCGTCATATGAATGTATACGGCACACTGGACAACCTCCACGACAAGGTAGCTATCCAGATCAACGATACCCACCCCACACTCGCTATTCCCGAACTTATGAGAATCCTTCTCGATGACTGCGGTTACAGCTGGTCCAAGTCCTGGCATATCGTTACAAATACATTCGCATATACAAACCACACTGTACTTGCAGAAGCACTTGAAAAGTGGGATAAGGACTTAATCGAGAGAATTCTCCCCAGAATCTATTCCATTATCTGCGAAATCAACCGCCGCTACTGTGAAGGTCTTTCCAACAGACTCCCCTACGAAAAGGTTTCCCAGATGTCCATCTTCAACAACAACGTCATCAAGATGGCTAATATCTGTGTAGACGCTTCCCACTCCGTAAACGGCGTATCCAAGCTCCACAGTGAAATCATCAAGGAAAGCGTATTCAGCAACGAATATCAGGATAAGCCCACAAAGTTCAAGAATGTAACAAACGGTATTGCATACCGCCGCTGGTTACTCCAGTCCAACCCCAGACTTACAAAGCTTCTCAGCGAATACATCGGTGAAGGCTTCAAGAAGGACGGTCAGGAGCTTTCCAAGTTCAGACTCTTTGAAAACAACAAGGATGTACTCCACAGCCTTGCAAAAATCAAGAGAGAGAACAAGGCAGATTTTGCAAAGTATGTTTATGATACAACAGGCACAAAGCTGAATCTTGACAGTATTTTTGACGTACAGGTAAAGCGTCTCCACGAATACAAGCGTCAGCAGCTCAATGCCCTCAACATCATCTCCGAATACAATTTCTTACTCAACAACCCCGACGCTGACTTTGTTCCCAAGACATATATCTTCGCTTCCAAGGCAGCTCCCGGTTACTACATGGCAAAGCAGATCATCAAGCTTCTCTGGTGCATCGGCGAAGATCTCAAGAAGAACCCTAAGCTCAACGAAAAGCTTTCCGTTGTATTCCTTGAGGACTACCGTGTAACACTTTCCGAACTTCTTATGCCCGCTTCTGAAATCTCCGAACAGATTTCTCTTGCAGGTACTGAAGCAAGTGGTACAGGTAATATGAAGCTTATGCTCAATGGTGCGATTACAATGGGTACCTATGACGGTGCTAATGTAGAAATCCACGGTCAGGTAGGCGACGACAACATCTTTATTTTTGGTATGTCCACACCCGAAGTAAACGTAATGAAGCAGAACTGCTACACTCCCGAAGGCTACTACAACCACAACGGCATCATTCGTGATGCAGTTGATGCTATGTACTGCGGTTTCAACGGTGCTAAGTTCGACGAGGTTGCAAACGCTATCCGTTACGTTGACCAGTATATGTGTCTTGCTGACTTTGAAAGCTACCGCGCTGCACAGGCAAAGGCACGTGAGACATATAAGGATGTTCTCACATGGAATAAGATGTCCCTTGCAAACATCGCAGGCGCAGGTATCTTCTCTGCTGACCGTGCTGTTACTGATTACGCACGTGACATCTGGCACTGCATCTGATTTTAATAACATGACAGGGTGCTTTCGCACCCTGTTTCTGTATAAATAAAAACTGAAAGGATAAACCTATGCTTCCCATTTACGATTCATTCAGTCCCGATTATAAGAAACCCTTTGGTGCGGTGGAAAGAAACAGCGAGTGCGAATTTTCCCTCCGTTTTCCTGCAGATAATATTATCGAAGAAGCTACTCTTGTAGTGTTCCGCCCCGGCCACAAGGAGCGTTTCACAAAGCTTGAATTTGTTGATATCAAGGATAATCATGCAATTTACAGCTGTAAGTATGTCCCTGAGGATACAGGTCTTCATCATTATTATTTCTCCGTGCTTATCAATCGCAACCGCCATTATATCAAGCGTAACGGCGTGAATATCGGCGTTGTTGATAACGGAGACCTGTTCCAGCTTACAGTTTACGAACAGGGAATGACAACTCCCGACTGGCTCAAGGGCGGAATCATGTATCAGATTTTTCCTGACCGCTTTGCAAACAGCGGTATTCCCAAGCTCAACATCCCCCCCGACCGTCAGATTCACACTGACTGGAACGAAACACCCTGCTGGAGACCCGACCATCGTGGTATGATTACAAATAATGACTACTATGGCGGCGACCTTAAGGGTATTCAGCAGAAGCTTGACTATCTTGCGGATTTAGGTGTTACTGTGATTTACCTGAATCCTATTTTCGAGGCCCACGAAAACCACCGCTACTGCACTGCAAATTATGAGACAATCGACCCCCTTTTAGGTAATGAAATGGACTTTGTGGATTTATGCAAGGCAGCAAAGGAAAAGGGAATCAGTATTATTCTTGACGGCGTATTCTCGCACACAGGCGCAGACTCAATCTATTTCAACAAAGTCGGCCGCTACGGCGAGCATACAGGCGCATACCGCGACGCGCAGAGCCCTTTCAGAGAGTGGTACAGCTTCTCGAATTACCCCGACACCTATGAATCCTGGTGGGGAATCACAACTCTACCCAATGTAAATGAAAACAACCCTGCCTACACAAATTATATCTGTGGTGAGGGCGGCATTTTACAGAAGTGGATTGACCTGGGTGCGGCAGGATGGAGACTTGACGTTGCGGATGAGCTTCCCGATCAGTTTATTGACAATCTCAACCGTGCTGTAAAGGCAAAAGGCGAGGACAAGGTTATCTACGGCGAGGTATGGGAGGACGCTACAAACAAAGAAAGCTACGGTGTACGCCGCCGCTATCTTGTAGGCGGACAGCTGGACAGCGTAATGAACTATCCCTTCAAGGAAGCAATCCTGAATTATGTAAAGAACGGTAATCCTCAGGTGCTTACAGACGGCGTAATGACTATTGTTGAACACTATCCCAAGCCCAGCACCGATATTCTTATGAATTTCCTTTCCACTCATGATACCGAGCGTGCTCTGACACGCCTTGCAGGTGATGATGTGGGCTGGAACGGCAGAGAATGGCAGTCTGAACACAGCCTTTCCGATGAACAGTTTGTATTCGGTATTTCTCTCCTCCACTGTGCGATGGTACTCCAGTTCTTCCTTCCCGGTATTCCTTCAGTTTACTATGCGGATGAAGCAGGTCAGGAGGGCTACAAGGACCCCTTCAACCGCCGCACATATCCCTGGGGTAATGAAGACGAACGTCTGATTGAATTCACCAGAGAGCTTGGAGCTATCAGAAGAAAGCTCAGGGTTTTCGCAAAGGGTGATATAAAATTTATTGACGTAACAAAGGATTACGCAGTTTTCAGCCGTACTGACAGGGAAATCGGCGAACAGGCGGTAATTATCCTCAACCGTTCAAGAAAGACCCGTACCTTTAAGATTTCCGACCTTGCAGCAGAGGGCAGTCACGAAATCGTAAGAGGTATTGAGCTTAGTGACAGCATAAAGGTTGATGCTTTCGATTATGGTGTAATTTCGGTCAAGTTATAATGAGAAAGGTGTTTTTATGAAGAAAAGTATTGCATTGGTTCTTTCGTTTATGGTTCTGTTCTGTGCTTCCTGCAACCAGCAGGTTGTTTCAAATGATGTACCCGGCGGAGGCTCTTACGGAACCACAGCTTCAGATACACAGAGCCAGGACGGCGGTACAGATACCGAAACCGCAGAGGATATTGCAGATATAACCGAGGAGGATTCTGAGGAAACAGCTCCCGCTTCAACAACATCAACGGTTCAGCTGAGTACTGATGAAGAAATTTCCGAGGAAGATTATTCTGATTACGAAGATGAAGAAGAGGAAGAAGAATACGAAGAACCTGAGTATGATTATGACCCTGTGGCAGTGGCAGAAAAGGCGAAATCACTCAATAAAACCGCAGATTCTATCCGTAACGAAATCGACTCCTTTCTTTTGAAGGCTGCACTCAGCGGTTACGGCATGACAGCAGGCGGCGAGGGCACATTCCTATGCATATACATAGACGAGGGTGTATGGACGGTAATGCTGGACGATACCGAGTGCTTCGTGTATAATGAGGAAATGGAGTGGTTCGGCTACGGTGAAGCAGACAGCACTACCGAAAAGGCTGATGCTGAGGACCCTGATACGCTTCTGGCACTTGCTTTTGCAACAAAATTTCCTGATATAAAGAATGGTTCTGCAGGCGCATGGATTGAAGGCGGAAGCTGCAAGGCAGCGTATTTTACCGAGGATACTACCGCAGGCGACGGACAGATGGATTATCTTCTCGGAGAAGGTGGCTGGCTCGAAAAATACTGCGAATGGGACGGCTATAATCAGGGTATGAGCGATGAAGGCAATATTGTCGGCACATCTCCTGTGCTGGAATTTGCGGTAGAAGAATAACAAAACAGGCACTCTGTGGCCGCATGAATAAGGAGTAATATATGAAAAGAAGAATAGGCGCTTTATTCTTATTTTTAATAACAGTTTTCAGTGCTGGTTGCAATCAAACCAATAAGTCTTATGCAACTTTATCTGATGACCGTGACATATCCAATATAAAGGATAATGATAGTTCTTTTATAACTAATGACGAAGAAATCAAAACTAATGAGACTAAAACTCAAGCCACGATAATTGAATCGGTAGAAACAAAAACAGAAAAAGAAGTGACTCTTGACAATGTTGCAGAAGGCGATGCAGAAGTAGGAGTATTTACTGATATGTTTTTTTCAGGTGATGAGGAATGTTATAAAATTGCCGAGGAGGTAATGCCTGGATTGATTGAGATCTTTGAAAAATACGAAAATATGGGATGTGCTATGAAGAAAGTAGAGGGTAGTACAGCTGAAATTACTATAGGCACAGCTTTTGGCAATTGTTATGTTCATAATTATGGATTTCAGTATTTTGAATCAGGTGAATTGAAATGGACAGGATACGGTATAGCCAATTCTGAAGGTGAAAAATATGATGAGGAAAGTGTGGAATCGGATCTTGCTTTTGAATTTTTAAAAACTTTTCCAGAACTTGAAGATTGTAATATAGATGTAATGTTGAGAGAGGGAGAACTTGTTTACATAGGTTTTACACCTGATGATGGATATTCTTTGAAAGGATACATATGTTTTGATAAAGAAATTGCAGAATCTCTACAAAATTATGTAATTGCTTGTAAAGTATTGGGTGCAAATACACTTGCGGATAGATTGGCGACAATCATTGACACATTTCTTGTCGAAGCGGATATTATGGGTTGTGGAATGCATAAGGATAATAATTCTTCAGTACAACTGAGTATAGTTGTCGAAGATAAAATCTGGTATATAAATAATAACAATACTGAAGCATTCAGAAAATCTAATTCTGGGAAACTACAATGGATTGGTTATGGTGAAGGATGTAGCACCGACAAAAAAGTAGCTGAAGGGGCAGTCGAAACGAATCTTGCTATCGAAATGGCATGTATGTACCCTGAAATCGAAAATGCTTATATAAGCGCATGGATAGAAGATGAACGGTGCAAAGCTGTTTATTATGCGCCGAAATCAAAAACTCCTGTTGCTGAAATTGAAGCTTTATTTGGCGAGGGCGGATGGACAGTTAATTGCCATGAGTGGAGTGGCACAAGAGCTGGCCTTACAACCGAAGGACAAATTGTCGGTACATTTCCTTTGTTAGAGTCGGATTGAATTTAAAAGTCATCGCATAGCGATGACTTTTTTTGCCTTGACAAATCAGCTGTTTTTATATATAATATACTATGTATTGTTATGAATAAATTTTGAAAGGATTATATAAAAATGGCAGATTTTGTAACACGATTTGCGCCCAGCCCTACAGGCTTCATGCATATCGGAAATCTTCGTACCGCACTCTATGCGTACCTCTTAGCGAAAGCCTACAACGGCAAGTTCATCCTCCGTATCGAGGACACAGATCAGGAACGCTATGTTGAGGGTGCAACCGACGTAATCTACAGCACACTTAAAATGACAGGCTTACAGCACGATGAAGGCCCCGATATCGGCGGACCCAACGGTCCTTATATCCAGAGCGAACGCAAGGGCATTTATATGGAATACGCAAAGCAGCTGGTTGAAAAGGGCTATGCCTACTACTGCTTCTGCACAAAGGAACGCCTTGACAAACTTCATGAGGACGGCGAAATCGGCGCAGGCTATGACCGCCACTGCCGTGATTTACCCAAGGAAGAGGTTGAAAAGAACCTTGCCGCAGGAATGCCTTTCGTAATCCGTCAGAAGATGCCGCTTGAAGGCAGCACAGGCTACGACGACGTTGTATTCGGTCATATCGAAATTGAAAACAGCGAAATGCAGGACCAGATTCTGATTAAGGCTGACGGCTTCCCCACATATAATTTCTGTCACGTTATCGACGACTATTTAATGGGTGTAACACACGTTGTAAGAGGCTGTGAATACCTTACATCCACTCCAAAGTACGTGCTTTTATATGATGCATTCGGATGGGAAAGACCTACCTACTGCCACCTGCCCTTAATTATGGGTAAGAACGAGGACGGCTCTACAAGTAAGCTCTCCAAGCGTCACGGCTCTGTAAGCTTCCAGGAGCTTGTGAAGAACGGCTACCTTCCCGAAGCTATCATCAACTATATGGCATTCACAGGCTGGTGCCCCAAGGACACAAACGAGGAATTCTTCACAATTGAAGAGCTTGAAAAGGTATTCTCCCTCGAAGGTATCAGCAAATCTCCCTCTGTTTTCGACTATGAAAAGCTTTTATGGTTTAATAATAACTACATCAAGAAGCTTTCCCTTGAAAAGTTCATGGAAATGGCAAAGCCTTACTACAATGACGAGTTAAAGGCATTTGCCGACGACGAAAAGCTTGCGGCAATGGTGCAGACAAGAATTTCCACATTCCCCGAGGTAAACGAAAAGGCAGCCTTTGTGGCAGGTCTCCCCGAATATGATACCGAGCTTTTCGTAAACAAGAAGAACAAGACAACTTTAGAAATGGCAAAGGACGTTTTAGAAGCGGCAGTTCCCGTAATCGAGGGTATTGAAAGCTTCGATAATGACATATTATTTGCTGAACTCAAGGCATTTGCGGAAGCCAAGGAAATCAAGGCAGGCGCGGTAATGTGGATTATCAGAATTGCTGTTTCAGGTATGTCCGTAACTCCAGGCGGAGCGACTGAGCTTATGGCAGTTCTCGGTAAGGAAGAATCATTAACCAGACTCAGAAAGAGCCTCGATAAATTAAATTAATCGAAAGGACAAAAGAAAATGAGCGACAAGAAAGAATTTGTAAAGCACGAAATTCCCCGTCCCGAATTTCCTAAGAGAGCCGTTATCACAGGCGGTATGCCTTACGGCAATAAGACTCTCCATTTCGGTCACATCGGCGGTGTATTCGTATTTGCTGACGTATATGCGAGATTTTTACGTGACCGTCTTGGTGACGAGAATGTAATCTTCGTTTCGGGTACGGACTGTTACGGTTCTCCTATTGCAGAGGGTTACCGTAAAAAGTGCGAGAACGAGGGCTTTAAGGGCAGTATCCAGGACTACGTTGAAGAAAATCACCTTGCACAGAAAAAGACCCTTGACGATTATATGATAAGCCTTAATATTTTCGGTGCTTCGGGTCTTGGCAGAACTGCGGAAATTCACGACATGGTTTCCGATAAGTTTATCCGCAAGCTCTACGAAAACGGACATCTCCGCAAAATCAGCACCAAGCAATTCTATGACGAGAAGGCAGGCTGCTTCCTTAACGGACGTCAGGTTGTTGGTAAGTGCCCCGTTGACGGATGCAACTCCGAAAAGGGTTATGCTGATGAGTGCGATTTAGGCCACCAGTATATGCCTGAAAATCTTATCGACCCCGTAAGCTCCCTTACAGGTGAAACTCCTGTAATGAAGAACGTTGACAACTGGTATTTTGACTTACCCTCCTACAACGCTCTTATGAAGGAGTATGTTCAGAAGATTTCCAGACAGAAGAATGTACGTCAGCTTGTTACAAAGACAATTGACGAATTTTTAAAGGAACCTGTGGTTCATATCAAGAACGAGCTTCAGGACAAGTACGAGGCTGTAAAGGCGCAGATGCCGCCTCACGAATTTTTAGAGGAAAAGAAAAAGCCGTCATTTACTATCGTTTTCAAGACACTGGACGAAATGAATGAAGCTACCGCAGTTCTCAGCGCAAACGGTATCCGCTTCAGAACAGGTAAGACCCTTGTTCCTTTCCGTCTTACAGGTAATATCGAATGGGGCGTAAAGGCTCCCGTTCTTGAGGGCGAAGACCCTCTGACAATCTGGGTATGGCCCGAATCCCTCTGGGCACCTATTTCCTTTACTGTTGCGGCTCTGGAAAAGCAGGGCAGGGACAAGGCCCAGTGGAAGGACTTCTGGTGCTCCAAGGACGCACAGGTTTACCAGTTCATCGGCGCTGACAACATCTATTTCTACGGTGTTGCCGAAATGGCAATGTTCATGGCGCTTCAGGAGGGCGAAAACAACGTTATCGACCCGCCTGAGGGTGAAATCCAGATGCCTATTCTCTGTGCAAACAACCACATTCTGTTCCTCGACAAGAAGGCTTCCAGCTCAGGTGCGGTAAAGCCTCCCATGGCGGCAGAATTACTTGATTATTACACACCCGAACAGCTCCGTATGCACTATCTCGGTTTAGGTCTCGGTCAGAGAAGCGTAAGCTTTATGCCCAAGCCCTTAAATCCTGCGGCAAATCCCGAAGATCCCGATCCTGTAGTAAAGGACGGTTTCCTGCTGTCAAATGTGTTCAACAGAATTATCCGTACCTGCTTCTATGCTTGCCAGAAGCACTACGACGGCGTAATGCCCGTAGGCGAAATCGACGAGCAGGTGCTTGCTGACGCAAAGAAGGCTATTCTCGATTACGAGCGCTTCATGTACCGCTTTGAATTCCACCAGGCTACCTACGTTCTCGACAGCTACATCAGAAAGATGAGCAAGTACATGGTAAAGAACTTAGGTGACGCTGACAAGAACGAGGATGACGAGCTTCGCAGAAAGACCCTTATCCAGGTATTCCATATGATAAGAATTGCCGCTGTGCTTGTTCACCCTATGGCTCCCAAGGGTACGGAAATGCTTCTCGAATATTTACAGCTTGATAAGTCCTTCTGGAGCTGGGATAAGATTTTTGACGGAATGGCTGCATTTACAAATGGAGCAGACCATAAGTTAAAGTTCCTTGAACCCCGTGTGGATTTCTTCACACGTCACCCCAGCCAGTTTGCTTCTGACGAAGAATGATACTGAAATCCCCTGTTTTTCAGGGGATTTTTTTATACTTGTAAAATTATGGCTTTTGTGATAGAATTGAATTAATAACTTAAGGGCGGAGGGGTAAAATGAAGGTCAAAATACTTATCGTTGAGGATAACAAGGAAATTTCAGCATTGCTGACAGGATTTCTTGCTCAGAACGGCTATGAAACAATAACCGCCTCTGAGGGTAATACCGCGTCAGAGCTTCTTCAGAAGCAGGAGTTTGATATAGTGCTTATGGATCTTATGCTGCCCTACATAAGCGGTGAACAGCTTATAAAGGATTTCAGGGCATATTCCGACAAGCCTGTGATTGTTCTTTCCGCAAAATCAATGATGGAAACACGGCTTGAAATGCTCAGGACGGGTGCGGATGATTTTATCCTGAAACCATTTGATTTAAACGAGGTACTTGTGCGTATACAGGTAGTAATGCGCAGGGCGGGTGTTGTCTCAAAGGGTGAAGATGTGCTTTTCTTCGGGAAGCTTGTATACAGCGTCAGCGAAAACACCGTCACCTGCGATGGTAAGCCTGTGACCCTCACTTCAAAGGAGATGCAGCTTTTAAAGCTGTTTTTAAGCCACCCGAAAAAGGTGTTCACAAAAGCGAATCTTTACGAAACCGTATGGAATGACACCTACTATTACGAAGATAATACCATAAACGTCCATGTAAGCAACCTGCGAAGCAAATTGAAAAAGGCGGCAGGGGAGGATTACATAGAAACCGTATGGGGTGTAGGCTATCGCCTGAGGGAGGAATAAGGTGGTAATACTGATTATAGCCTGCATAGTGCTTTTTCTGCTGTGCATATGGCTGATTACATATATAATGCGTCTGAAAAAAAGTATGGACGGGATAAAAAAGGAGCTTATCCTTACCCGTGATATGGAATATAACCGACAGCTTACCGTCGACCTTGTGGATGAGAGCCTTTCCGGAATGACGACGGAGATGAACCACAATCTCGACTATCAGAAGAAGCTGAAGGAAAAGAGTGAAGCGGCAGAGTTGAGCCTCCGACAGTCGGTTTCGGATATAGCCCACGATTTAAGGACTCCCCTGACCGTCATAAGCGGCAATCTCCAGATGCTTAAGGCGGAGGAAAATCTCAGTCCCCGCGCATTGGAATATATCAGGACAAGCGAAGACAGATGCAGGGCGCTTAAAGTAATGGCGGACGATTTTTTTGAACTTTCGGTGCTGGAAAGTGATTATTCCTCGGCTAAGCTTGAAAAAGTCAGCATTACAAATGAGCTTATGCAGTTCATAGTTGATAACGAGGCGGTTATCCGTGCAAATAACCTGGAACCAGAAGTGGTATTCCCTGAAAAGACAGTTTTCATAATGGCGGACAGAGTACTTCTTTCCCGTATGCTGGGTAATCTTCTGAACAACGTCATAAAATATGCACAGGGGATCTTCCGTATGGAGCTTTCGGAAGAAGGGGACAGTTGTGCTGTCACTTTTTCCAACAGGCTGGACAACAACCGTGTAATTGACACACAGCGGATTTTTGAACGTACCTACCGCGCGGACAAGGCACGAAGCGGCAGCAGCGCGGGGCTGGGTCTCTACATAGTGAAGCTTCTTGCGGAAAAGCAGAATGCACAGGTTTTTGCAGAGGTTGAAAGCGATGTTCTTTTTATTGGTGTAAAATTCAATAACAAAACGGCAGGTCAGTGACCTGCCGTTTTTGTATCAGAGAAATGAGAAAAATAAAATTTTTTAAATTATTTAAGAAATTCTTTATAATTTGGATTTATACTGATAATGGAAACAAAGAAAAACGTTGAAAGGACGGTTTACATAATGTCAGAAATACTTATTGATGTAAAGAATCTTGAAAAACAGTACATGAAGCAGAAAGCGGTAAAGGACGCTTCCTTTCAGATAAAGAAAGGCATGATATGCGGTCTTATCGGTCCCAACGGCGCAGGTAAGAGCACAATTATGAAAATGCTTGGCGGACTTGCACTCCCCACAGCAGGAAGCATTTCCGTTTTCGGAGAAACAAGCGAAAAGGGCCTTGCGAAGGCAAGAAGCCGTATGAGCTTCATGATTGAAACACCCTACGCAAAGGAAAAAATGACTGCCCGCGAAAATCTGGAAATCCAGCGTATACAGAAGGGTATCCCCAATAAGAAACGTATTGACGAGGTGCTGGAAATCGTGAATCTTACCGATACAGGCAAGAAGCCTGTAAAGAATTTCTCTCTGGGTATGCGCCAGCGTCTGGGTATTGCCAACGCTCTTCTTACAAAGCCCGAAATCATGGTGCTTGACGAGCCTGTGAACGGTCTTGACCCCGAGGGTATCGTGGAAATCCGTGAACTGCTTCTGAAGCTCAACCGTGAGGACCATATCACAATCATAATTTCCTCACACATTTTAAGCGAGCTGTCCCTTTTATGTACCGACTACATTTTTATCAACAATGGTGAGATCTTACAGACAGTTTCAGCTCCCGAGCTTAAGAAAATCTGTAAGGAATACTACCGTATCGACACCGATAACAACAATCTTGCGGCGGCGGTATTACAGAACAAGCTGGAGCTTACACAGTTCGATGTTGACAAGGATGGCAGTATCAGGCTCTATGAAAATCTTGAAAATATCCGTGATATTTCAAAGGCGCTCTTTGAAAACGGAGTAATTCCCACAACTCTCGCAATGAACGAAGCAAATCTTGAACAGTATTATATGAATATGGTAGGTGAAGAAAATGCAGAACATAATAAAGTCCCTGCAGTATCAGACAAAAAGAGATAACGTTACATATTACGCATTTCTGGCGCTTATTCTGGGTTATGTTATGGTGTTCAGTGACTTAAACGGTGCACTTAATCTTACGGGAAGCGAATATTTCGCTTCGTCACAGGCTCTTTTCTGCCTGCCTGTATCAGTTTTCATTATAATTATCACTACCCGTATCTGCGGCTGGGACTATGCAGACAAGACCATGAACTACGAAATCCTTATAGGTCACAACCGCAAAGAGGTTTTCTTCAGCCGAATCTGGGTAAGCTTCTTATGGTGCATGCCCGTTGCGGTGCTTGGATTTATCCTGCCTCCCCTTGTGCTCAGTCTTATAAACGGCTGGGGCATTTACATGGACATGGGCGAAATGATTTTCCGCTGCGCACTTGCCGTATTCACAATATTCAGAATGTACTGTGAATGTGTTTTGCTTACCTTCCTTACAAAGAGCTGTTATGTAGGCCTTATTGTAAGCTTCTTATTTATTGAGTTCAGCTCGGTAATTCCTCAGGCACTCGAAGAAATCGGCAGAATAAAGATAGGCAATTTCGTAACTGCCTTCTCAGCGGCGAATTTCATGAACCTTGTGACTCCTGTAAAATATGGCTGGGAGTACATAAACGGCAAGGACGAGATGGTATTTGACATGAGCGTTGACCCGTCATTTGCGGCGGTAACAATCATAGTTTCACTTGTGGCAGGAATAGGCTGTATTTTAATCAGCTACCTGTATTTCCGCAAGAGCGATATGAAGTAAGGAGGCGGACAGATGAAAAATATAATGAAGGCTCAGCTTTTACAGTTGAGAAAGGACAGAATCTGCCGCTTTATCTTTATTGGTATCTTAGCGGTAATGTTTATGATGGCGTTTATGATAACGGATATGGCGTCGGGGGAAGTCGAAATAACAGGCGGAGAGCACGCAGTGATGCTGGCAACCATGCTGCCGCTTCTGGCTCAGTTCTTCATGTACCTGTTCACAGCCCAGGCCTGCGGTGCGGATTTCACCGACAAGACCATGAATTACGAAATAATGTCAGGGCATACAAGACGTCAGGTGTATTTCGGCAGAGTAATCTCCACACTTATTATCGGCACTCTTGTCACCTTGCTTCTTATAGCCGTTCCGATTATTGTAGATGTTGCGATATTAGGCGGCTGGGGAGATAAGGTGAATTTCATGGATATGCTTTCAAGACTCCTGCTTATGGCATTCCCCATAGCAAGGGTTATCTGCGAGTTCATTTTCCTTACATTCATAATAAAGAATCCCTATATCGTTATGGGTATCAGCTATGTGCTGTGCATTGTTCTCGGTATGAATATCCCCATAACAACAGACCACTGTTTTGTTCTTGGAATGACCAACATAAACGCAATTACAGTTATCAATGAATGGCAGAGCTTCGGGCTGGGCGGAGACCTGCACTATATTTATGAGACAGCACTTTCAGCCGATTTTGTTATTCCCACGATTATAGTTTCTGTTATTATCGGCGCTATAGCACTGCTTCTGGGTTACACGTTCTTCAAGAACGACGATATGCACTAAGGAGGATTTGAAATGGAATATCTTGATTTAATTCTGACAATTCTCCTGATTGTATTATCAATACTGCTCTTTGTTCTTTCAAAGGTTGCGGAAAAGAGAATAACCCAGAAATGGCGTATCTGCTATGCCGCACCTGCAATTCTGGCACTTCTGGTTACAGGGCTTGCAGGCTTTGAAATATATATGCTTCCCGCATATATTGCAGCAGTTGTTCCGCTGGCAGGCTTCTTTAAGGACAGAGGTAAGCTACGCAGAATTTCGGCAATTGTCTCCGCAGTTCTGGCGGTTGTGACAATTCCCCTGTGTATGTTGTCAAAAGGCTACCGTGCTTACGATTATGTACAGGATTTCAAGGACGGCATAAAGGCAATGGAAGACCATTACGTTCTTTCAGCACATAAGAATATCGACTATGACGCGCTCTATAAAGAGTTTTTACCTCGTTTTGAAGCGGTGAACAGGTCACAGGATGAACTGGAAAACACTATCATATGGACAGAATTCTGCGCACGCTTCAATGACGGACACGTGGCCTTTGCACCTGAAACCGACTATGAAATAACTATGACCGAAATGTATGACAAGGTTCTCGGTAACGACTATGGTCTGGCACCCATGACTCTTGTTGACGGCAGAACAGCAGCAGTGAATGTTGCGTCTGACAGTGAAGCCGCAAAGGCAGGAATCCGAAACGGAACTATTATCACATCATGGGATGGTGTAAAGCCTGAAAACATCAGTGATGATGTAATGAAATACTTTACTTTTACCGACAAGGATAACAAAGCCTTCTTACGAACAATCCTTTGCGGCGGCACAGGCGGCGACAGCATTACCGTAGGCTTCCTTGACGACAGCGGCAATGAAAAGACTGCGGTTCTCCCGAAAACCGGCGCATATTACAGCGGAAGATTAAAGGATGCACTGACTAAGATTACAGGTGGTATCGAAACAGGCCATCTTATGTGGGAGGAGATTGACGAAAACACCTCGGCACTGCGTCTCAAGATGATGCTGTTCGACAGTGAGTCTATGGAAAGCGGCGAGTACAAGGCGCTCAAGGGGGACATTATTGCAAAGCTGGAAGAACTGAAGGCTCAGGGCAAAATGCATGTTATCCTTGATATGCGTGACAACGCAGGCGGTGACGGTGGAATGGTAAAGGCGATTGCATCCATATTTGCGCCCGTAGGCGAGCATTACTACTGTACCGACGCTCTCTGGAGCGACGCCGCAGGAGGTTATGTTACCGACGAGAACGGCAGATTTATAAAGGATTTGGACAATTACATCACAGGTGAAGATTTATGGGACGGCAAGCTGACTATAATCGTAAACCACAACAGCGTAAGTGCGGCGGACCATTTTGTTGAAGTTATGCAGGGCATGCCCGATGTGACAATCATCGGTTTTACTGAACCCAACGGCTCTGCCCAGGGTGTAGGCGGCGTATATTTCGACAATGATACAATGCTCGGCTTCTCAGGCTCGCTTTTACTTGATGAAAACGGTGACGTGTCCGTTGACTCGGGTGCTGATTACGAAAGCGGAAATGACATTGATATAAAAGTTCCCTTTGACGAAGAAGCTGTAAAGGCTATCTTCGACGAAGGCAAGGATTATCTCCTTATGAAAGCTCTTGAATACTGAAAAAACTCAGTCATAAGACTGAGCTTTTTACTGATTTGTCTGGAGAATTCTGTTACGCTCTTCTGTAAGAGATATAATCTCACCGCAAATCCTGATTACATCTTCAGCAAGATCTTTTCTTACCTTTGCTTCAAGGCCTTCAACCCTGTCAGCAATTTCAACTTCAATATCCTTTACAGCAGGGCTGGATTTGGAGGGGCTGGAGTGAAGCAGGTCGTATAATTTTTCAATTTCCTTATTCGCCTTCTTGTCAGACATTCTGTCCATCAGACCCTTTACAGTTGCGGAGGTTGTCTTGATGTAGTTAACTTCCGCTTCCTGACGTTCAATATTGTCAGCAGTGGTTTCGTTTGCAAGGAGGTTGGCTTAAGAAATTTTAATTTATCTGCTTTCGCAGCAAAAGCATTAATATTATCTATTGTAACACTCATCATGTAGATTGTTGAAATTGCAGACATATTTATTTCTGCTTTTAGCCTTTTATCTTGATTGTATATTTTAGCAATATCATTTTTTGAGATAGTCTTTTGTTTTTTAGCATTGAATGTCGGCTTCTTTAATCAAATCTTTATACGATTTAATATGTGCGATGAAATCAGATATTGGAGATGTATATACAAAAGAGCCAGCTTTTACTTCTATTATAATAAGAGTATTATCATAATTAACGATTATATCATTTTCATTCGTTTGTTTTTGCGATTGATTTTTAGGATAATAATTGAAGTATATATTGTACATTCAGGCAATAGTTTTTTGAAAATATCACTTAGTACTTTTCTTTTAAGCAATTAATAATTTGCGAATGCGTGAGTTTTGGTGCTTTATTTTTTGAATAAACTGTATTTCCAAATCGTGCTAATTCAAATAGTTCATTATTATAGTATTCATCAGGTTTCAATTTTGATATATTAATCTGCCTAAAGAAGTGATACATAATAAATCTTAATCTGTGCAACTGATATTTTGGCCTTTATAAAACGCTAATAATTCGTTAAATTTATGCTTATATTTATTAAAATCTAATGATAGATTTGCGTAAGCAACAAGCAATATAATAAGAAATGATTTTAATGCCATAAGCAAAGGAATGTTATGAGTTTCTGCTGTTGGAGATGTATCAATTATTGTAATATCCTTTGGCTTTCCAATTCTCTATGTATTTCCTAAACACGAAGAATGAGTTTGTAAACATGCGAGCTTGTAATCTATGTACAATGAAGATAAAACGTCGCTTCTGCCATCTATGCTTTGATTTCTATTGATAATAACATTAAACATGTCAGCAAAACTATTAATATTAGTCCACCAGTAAACACCTTTGTTTTTATTGTTATATGTAGGGATGGCAGAAGTAAAATTTTTAAGTTTATCTTTTAGCACATTTATTTTATCTCCGTTTCCAGCTTTTTCGGCAGTAAAAAGAATGGTTTTATTGCGTTTTATTTCTGAATCGTTATAATAATTTTCAATGATTCGAGAGAAGACCGATGAATTTTTCGCTGTATCCAAGAAATATAATATTACTGCATGTTTACACAATAGTCTTACAAGAGCCATGCAACCCTCTGAGTAGCCGCAAGACGAGAGGTATATAATTTCGCGCATACAAATAATTGAACTACTCATAACTCGTAAAATTATATTTTTATAATCAATAGCATACGGTACTTTATTTTCATGCATTTTATTGTAAATTTCTTCATCAACAAAATCAATAATCTCATTAAGTTCATTTAATCTCCATTTTTTTATACAGTCAAATTCATTCATGGTAGTCTCCTTACTATTATTCCGTCATCTCCCTATACATCCCCATAAGCTCCGCTACGCACGCGCTCTCGGTAATCTTCTTGTCAAAGCCGTATTCTTCCATAACAGCGAAATTGTTGGCGTGGTGAGCCTTACGTAGTTCTGGGGCATAGTAAGCTCGTCATAGAGATCAGCGAGGGAGCAAGCGGGATATTTAGCACGAGTGTCAAGAATAGCCTGGGCTGTCTGTTCGATTCTGGCTTTCTGCTCGGGGGTAGGCTCACACCAGGAGAAGTTGTTGTAGACGATATCTTTTGAGTAATTATAATCCCTTTTTAATGCCATCCCATAAAAATTTGTATAAAAAACCAATTTAATTATATCATATTTTGGTTAAAATTGCAATGTGTATTTTGAGTGTGGTTCGGCTGGATTCGGCGATTTAGTCAAGCACGGTTATGCAAATCGTAAATGACTAAATGTGTTTTTTCGGATAAAAAGAAAACACCTGCCTAAGCAGCAGGTGTTTTCAATGTCAAAAAGGATTCTGAATCATGCTCCTATGACCGTCATTTCGGAATATTGGTCACGTAGCAGTCAAACCAAAAAAATCAGAAAAAATAAAAGCTCCCGAAAGGCTTTATCAAGCCATTCGGGAGTGCTTTGCTGGTGACCCGTACGGGAATCGAACCCATGATTCCGCCGTGAAAGGGCGATGTCTTAACCTCTTGACCAACGGGCCTTAGTGGTAGCGGCAGTCGGATTTGAACCAACGACACCCTGGGTATGAACCAAGTGCTCTAGCCAACTGAGCTATACCGCCATATCACCTTGTCGCAAGGCTCTTAGCTCAGCGACATGTTATATTATATCAGATTCGTTCTCACTTGTCAATACCTTTTTTGAAAATTTTTAAAAAAATTCGACATTTTATTTTTATCATATTATTTGTTAGGATTCTGCAGATAATGCCGAAATAATTTGCATAAAAAACCTGAGAAGAATCAACTTCTCAGGTTTTGGAGTTTATTTACTTATTCGCCCTGCTCCTTAAGCCATGAGCTGTAACCCTTGATAAGCTTCTTGGACCACTTTCTGCCTGCCCAGCTGCCGCCGTTTGCCGCATAGTAGTAATCGAAATAGAGGGGGCTTTTGTTGATGTACGCTTCGGAAACATTAATCTTTGCGCTTTCGCCCTCACGGAGCTTTCTTGCGAATACAACGAAACGTGTATCAACGTCCATACCCATAGGATAGTAGCAGGTGGACAAGGTGATGAACTCGTCGTCGTATGCAATGTCAAGTGCGGGGTTGTAGAATACGCTTCTGTCGAAAACAGCTTCAAAGTACTGGTAGAAGGTGTCCTCGGAGTTGAAGTTTCTGAACTTGTAGTAGTTGAATACACTGCCGTGCTTTGTCTGTGTGTTTACATACATGCCTGCGAAAACTACATATGTACTTTCACCACCGTAGATTGATTCATACTCAAATGTGGGGTGTGTAAGGTAGAAATCAAGGCTGCCGTAACGGTCAGGGTAGTAGTTTGTGATTTTTGCAAGGCCAACGCCTGTTCTGATGTTGTGGCCGTAGATTACAAGGTTGTCGGGGCCGCCATTTTCGGTAACAGGTACATGCCAGTCTGCGAAGGTTGTGCCTACCTTTGTTGTGTCATATCTGCCGTAGAAATCATGTTCGAGGTAGAACTTATTGTCGGTAGCCTGAACAACAGGAACGTCGATGGGTGTATCCTTGATTTTAAGCCAGCCGATAAAGTCGGTGTTAAGCTCGTACATGTATTCAAGGTCATGCTTGATTTCGGGGTAGCTCTTACCGCCTCTGTAACCGCTTACATGTTCCTTTACGGTAGTGATTTTTTTCTTTGTGGTTGCGGGAGCCTGTGTAGCTGCCGCGGTTCCTGCCGGTGCGGAGGGAGCCAGTGTCTGCTGTACTGCGGAAGCAGTTGTTGTTTCTTCGGTTGTGGTAGTTGCCTCTGTTGTGGTAGTAGCGGAGGTTGTGGTTGTAGCCGAAGTTGTTGTGGTAGTAGTTGTTGTAGTTGTGGTGGTAGTTGCCTCAGTTGTAGTTGTGGTTGTATCTGTTGCTACAACGTTGTCAATATCTCCGTTTTCCACAACTGTGCTTTCCTGACAGCTGCCGAGGAGAATAGTTGCCGCAAGCATAAGGGAAACCGCTCTTGCAGCGAAACGCTTCTGTGATTTCATAAGAATATTTCCTTTCGATAAATTGCTTCAAAAATATCCAGATAATTATACCACAAATTTACAGAAAAGTCACTATTATTTTTGAAAAATTGCAATTTTCATCATTTTTAACAATATGGATGCAGATAATGGCTCACATTCTATTGTGTCTGCAAGGAAAAATCTTGATTTTTCCGCGAAGATATACTATAATTGAAGTAGTTATCAAATAAACAGGAAAGGTTTTTGCATTATGGAACAGACCGCCCAGAATAAAACAATCACAAAGCAGGAACTGTGGGAGAGAAAGCTTCTTGACCTGAGCCTTCGCAACAGCCTGCTGAATTTCCGCCCTACAGTTTCCTCGGTACAGCTTTCCGCAGGGAACACTGCCGAGCTTGAAAACAGGATTTTTTCTGATGACAGCTTCAGGATTATCCCCTGTGAGGACGGCTCTGATTTCGTTCAGAATGAGCTTAAGCTGTATGAAGAAAACCGTCCATCGGAAGATATAATTGAAGATCTGAACAAAAAGAAAATCAATACATATATGACTTCCGCCGAGCTGGAAAAGGCGCTGAAGAAAATTCACCGTCAGGCAAAGGTGAGTGTGGAAGAAAATGGTGCAAATACCCTGTATCTTGCATTGGGTTTTCTCAAGTGGTATGAGAATAACAAGTGCGAAAAGGCGCGTATTGCGCCTATCCTTCTCGTGCCTGTGGACATTGTGCGCAAGAATATCGACCGTTCCTACGCTATAAGGAGCCGTGATGAGGAAGCGCAGATAAACGTGACTCTTCTGGAGCTTCTGAGACAGGATTTCGGCATTGTGGCCGAGGGCTTGTCGCCTCTGCCTGCAGATGAAAAGGGCGTGGATTTACCGCAGGTGTTCAGCCGTGTTGCCGAAGCGGTTTCGTCTATGAAGAACTGGGAGATTATCAATGCTGTGTTCTTAGGACATTTCTCTTTCAGCCGTTTCATTATGTGGAATGATATAAAAAGCCGTTCCGATGATCTGAAACAGAACAAGGTTGTCGCAAGCCTTATGGAAGGCAGAATTACATTTACGGACGAAGTGCCTCCTGTGGAAAACCCTGACGACATTGAGCCCTCCGCCCTTGCCGTTCCTGCAAGTGCCGACTCGTCACAGCTTTCCGCAATCTACGAAGCCTCGAACGGAAAAAGCTTCGTCCTTCACGGACCACCCGGAACAGGCAAGTCACAGACTATCACAAACATGATTTCAAATGCCCTATATCAGGGTAAGACCGTGCTTTTCGTGGCGGAAAAAATGGCGGCATTATCCGTAGTACAGAAGCGCCTTGCGAAGCTGGGACTTGACCCGTTCTGTCTCGAGCTTCATTCAAACAAGACCCAGAAAAAGACGGTGCTTTCACAGCTTGAAAAGACTCTCAATATCCGCAGAACGAAAGAGCCTGAGGATTATTCAAAAACTGCCGCACAGCTTCTTGAAACACGAAAGAAGCTGAACAGAACAATCAGTGCAATACACAAGAAGCATCCCTGTGGTCTGTCGCTCTATGAACTGTTGGTAATGTTTGAGCAAAATGCAGCGCATAAGGGAAAGCTTACAATTTCTTCCGCAGGTGTGACCGCTGAGCAGTTCACTGCACAGCGTGCCGCAGTTGCTGAGCTTGTAAACGCAGACAAGCAGGCAGGCGGATATGTGAATTCAAAACTTAAAGCGGTAGGACTGAGAAATTACACTCCCGAAGCGCGTGACAATTTCGTTGCCCTCTGCCGTCAGCTTATAACTGCCGCAAATGAGGTAAATGCCGCATATACTGCCTTTACGGGCATTCCTGCGGCAGGTATTGTCATGGCTGAATCAGCGGCAGAGGCATCCGGAATCGTACTTCAGTCGGAATATATAATGAAGGCGGTTGTAAACGACAGTGAATATGCCCTGAAAAAGGAAAGAGTTGACAGGCTGATTTCCGCAGGTCTTGAGTTTGAGCAGGTTTCCTGTCTTGTGCGTGAAGAATTTGACGACACCGTTGACAGCTGGAATGCGGTACAGGCTCAGCTTGACTGGAAAAAAGCGGAGCAGAGCTGGTTTTTAGGCAAAATGATGGGCAAGTCGAAGCTTTTAAAGCAGATGGGACTCTACCGCAAAAAGGGCAAGCCTGCTGATGAGGAATTTGTTGCCGCGATTGAAAGACTTGCACGCCGTCAGACCCTTGCAGAGGAAATTTCCTCTGCGGATATGAATCTGACTGCCCTTTTCGGCGCATTATGGGCAGGTAAGGACACTGATTTCCCGAAGCTGAACAAGTCTCTTGCCGACAGCCTTGAGCTCAGGGATATAATGCCGAAAATAAGAAACGATGAAATCACGGAAAAGATAATTTCAAAGTCGGATGAATCCGTAATGAAAGCCTACTGCGATAAATTTACTGCATACGAAGCTGTTGTAAAGCAGCTTACGGAAGAATACGGCGTTAATTTTACCATGGTATACGGGGAATATCCCTCCTGCTTCATGGGTGCGGCTGAAAGTGCAGGTGTATGGATTAACTGCGCCGAAGCACTCCGCGAGCAGAGCGCAGTGCTTACTGCTTCAGATAAGGTGAATGCTCTCGGCCTTGCGGATGTTTCCGAAGCGCTTATGACAGGCGGAATTTCTGCAGATGAAGTTATGCCCTCATTCCTTGCAGGATTTACTTACACGGCGGCGAATTCCGCAATCTCTGCCGAACCGTTGTTATCTCAGTTCCGCGGCGCGGCTTTTGAGGACAGCATAAAGCAGTTCTGCGACCTTGATGAGCAGTTCGCTGAGCTTACAAAGCGTGAGCTTGTGGCGAAGCTTTCGGCAAATGTACCTGCAGTTTCTGCAAATGCGGCAGACTCCTCCGAAATCGGAATGCTCCTCAGGACAATCAAGAACAAGGGCAGAATGACTCCTATCAGAAAGCTCTTTGACAATATTCCGAATCTTCTCCCCAGAATGTGTCCCTGTATGTTGATGAGCCCCATTTCGGTAGCACAGTATATTGACCCTGCGTTCCCGAAATTTGACCTTGTAATTTTTGACGAAGCGTCACAGCTTCCTACCAGCGAAGCGGTAGGCGCAATCGCACGAGGCGAGAATGTGGTTGTCGTGGGCGACCCCAACCAGCTGCCGCCAACCAGCTTCTTCAACGCTGAGCACGTTGACGAGGAAAATATCGAAATGGAAGACCTTGAAAGCGTGCTTGACGACTGTCTGGCTCTGGCAATGCCTCAGCAGAAGCTTGAATGGCACTACCGTTCACGCCATGAAAGCCTTATTGCATACAGTAATGCGAAATACTACGAAAATTCACTGCTTACATTCCCGTCGCCCGACGATATTGTTTCCCGTGTCAAATACATTCACGTTGACGGCTTCTACGACAAGAGCGGCACACGACAGAACAGAGCAGAAGCCGAGGCGGTTGTAGCAGAAATCGTACGCCGCATAAGCGATGACAAGCTCCGTCAGGAAAGTATCGGCGTAGTTACTTTCAGCCTTGTTCAGCAGATACTTATTGACGACCTTCTGAACGAGGAATTCAGAAAGAATCCCGACCTCGAAACCCTTGCAGACAGCATGTACGAACCCATACTTATCAAGAACCTGGAAAATGTACAGGGCGATGAGCGTGACGTTATAATGTTCTCCATAGGCTACGGTCCTGATAAGGAGGGCAATGTCTCCATGAACTTCGGCCCTCTCAACCGCGACGGCGGCTGGAGAAGACTCAATGTTGCAATCACACGTGCGCGCAAGGAGATGCAGGTATATGCGACAATAACTCCCGATATGATTGACCTGAACCGCACGGATGCAGATGGTGTTGCAGGTCTGAAGGGCTTCCTTGAATTTGCCCAGCGCGGTGCGTCGGCACTTCCGAAGCGTACCGCTGTAGCGGCTGAAAATGACAGCCTCGCAGAGCTTCTTGCGGCTGAAATTGAAAAAATGGGCTACAGGACAAGATGCAATATCGGCTGTTCCGAATACAAAATTGACATCGGTGTTATCAATCCCGATGACCCCGAAAGCTATATCCTCGGTATCCGCTGTGACGGACAGCGTTACCTTGAATCGGGTACTGCCCGTGACCGCTGTCTCTCCCAGCCCTCGGTGCTGGAAGGCCTCGGCTGGAATATCCATAATGTATGGATTCTTGATGTCTACGACAATCTTCCCAAGGTGCTTGCGGCAATAGGAAACAGGATTGAAGAGGCTCTCGGAGCCTATCGCAATCCTCCTGTGCCTGAAGTTACGGAGAAGGTGGAGGAAAAGCCTGCACCTGAGCCTGAAATCGTGGAGGAAGCGGCTCCGATAAAGGCGCAGAACGCTGTTGTCTACGAAAGCTACAACCCTTCGGTAATGGGTAAGGCGGAGGATTTCTATGAAGCTAAAACAGATACGAAAATCCGCAGGATATGCGAAGCGGTAATTGGCACAGAAGCTCCCGTAAGCACCGATGTGCTTATAAAAAAGGTGATTTCCGCCTTTGATATAACCCGTGTCACCGAAAAGGCGGAAAACAGGGTTAGAGAGACTCTCGCAGAGCTTCCCGTTACGGAAATTGACGGATTCTTATGGCAGAATGATGTAATGCCCGACAGTTTTACCATTTACAGAACGCCTGCCGAGGGTGATGAAAAGCGCAGTATGGACGAAATCCCCCCTCAGGAAATTGCAAATGCGGTAAATGAAATCATAAAGAGCCAGATAAGCATGACAAGGGAAGACCTTGTCCGTATAACGGCGGCCGTATTTGGCTACAACCGCATAGGCGGCGCAATCGAATCCGCAGCTGAAAAGGGCATAGCTTATGCCATTGAGAAAGGTTTTGTCAAGGACGAAAACGGCAGAGTAAGCGGAATATAAATAAAAAAGGCAGGTTTGGAACCTGCCTTTTTTGATGAAGAATGAATGCTGAAGGATGAACAATTGTGGTGTCGGCTATGCCAATAAATTAAAAAACATAAAAAATTTAACGTTTATCGTTAAAAAACTATTGACAAACGTAAATTGATATGCTATACTCTAACCATAGTAAGTACTTATGAATTTGAAAAATTGTGTATTATACGGGAAATCCCGTGACTATGGAGGTATTAAAATGAAAAAAACGGTTGATGTAAACGAAAGAACGTTTGAAGAGGAAAAGAAGGACTTTGCTCTGGTGTGTAAGATTTTCGAAGTGCTGTGTATTGTGATACTGGCAGTTTTTGCGCTTGCTGCGCTGGCTGTAACAATAATTATTGCAACGCTGGGTGCAGATATGAAGGATGTGCTTGTGCTCTCTTTAAACAGCGCAGTTCCGCTTTTCGGTATTGTGAGTGCACTTAACTTCGGCCGTGCAATATTCAGAACGCTCAAAAGCGGCGGGACTCCTTTCCACTACGATATAGCGGATAAAGTGAAAGGGGCTTCTCTTGCTCTCCTGCTGTGCAGCTTTGCGAGCATTTTCGTTCAGTGCGCTTCCCATATCTTTTCTGAGTCTTTTTCGGATATATGTCACTATTACTTTTTCCTGACGGTAGGAAGTTGTGTTGTGGGTGTGCTTCTTGGTATTATGTCCTATGTAATGAACTACGGCTGCAAGCTTCAGCAGGAATCCGACGAAACACTTTAAGGACGGTGCAAAATGGCAATTATATTAAGACTTGACCGCGTAATGGCGGACAGAAAAATATCCCTGAACGAGCTTTCAGAGAAGGTAGGAGTTGCAAACGTGAACCTGTCAAAGCTCAAAACGGGAAAGGTGAGTGCAATCCGCTTTTCCACCCTTGACGCAATCTGCAAGGTGCTTCAGTGCCAGCCTGGTGATATTCTTGAATATCAGGCAGATCAGGAGGAAGAATGAGCAGGGAAATTATAATGCGTGTCCGTGAAATGGAACGGCTTTTCGATGAGGTAACGGACGCGCTGACGGAGAATGGCGGAAATAATTCTGTAACTCCCGATATAATCAGTAAGATACGCACGCTTTCCCGTTATATGGATAGCGGCCTGTGGCTTTCGGATTATGAAGCTGATGAGCGCGGGGAGCTGCCGTCCGATTTAAAACGAGGCGTTCTGTCTCAGGACGGACTTTATAATCTTCTGAGTGAAACAAAACGGTTTATATCATAATGAAAAATGAGCTGAGGCATCGCCTCAGCGCATTTTGTCTGTGTCAATTATTTTCTTCTCTTTCTGGTGATTGCTACCGCAGCTGCGGAAACAATAACACCTGTGAAGCTGATAGTTACAGCAGTGAAGGGGTTGGAGTCATTATCCTCATCCTCTGTAACGATTTCCTCGTCATCGGATTCTTCCACACGCTTGCCATGATTGTCTTCGTCAATTACGATTACATATTCGGAAGCGTGAGTGAAGGTAAGGTCAGCCTTGCCCTTGCTGTCAATCTTATCTGCGGTGATGAATTCTGTATCATTGCCTGTGTAGTAGTAGAGGTTAGCGTAAAGACCTTCATTTTCATCGCCCATATCAATTGTAAGAACAGCTGTGAATCCGAATTCTCCGTCGTGAGCGAGAGAAATAGTGATATAATCGCATTCGTCTGTTACATTATTGATAACCTTTACAGGAATATCAGAGTCAAATTCAACGCCGAGGTCGATATCTGCGGGATCGGTTATGCTTTCACCGTTGATGGTCCAGGTTGCGCCGTTATCCAGCTCGATTACAAGGTCAATATCCTTGCCCTGAATCTGTTCCAGGATTTCTTCGGGAAGTTCAGTTGCTCCGTTCATATCAACGGTAATAACATCTCCGTCTTCTGCGTCGGCAATTTCATCGCTGATAGCATCCCAGCCCATCTTGCCGTTATCACCCTTGATCTGAGGCTCTGCGTCATCATCTTCGTAGATGTCGTCATCAATAACCTCATCTTCTTCGCTTACGGGAGGAAGGGTTGTTGTTGTGGCTGTTGTGGTTGTTGTTACGGAGGGGTTAGGAGACCAGCCGGGAGTTGTTCCTGTAACGGAAGGAGGTGTAGTGGTTACAGAAGGTATGGGAGACCAGTTGGATGTGGTTACTATGAAAGAAGGAGTTGTAACAGCAGGAACGCCACTTGAGCCACCTGAGCCGCCTGTTGCAGGAATATCCTTTGTTTCTTCGTAGCCGCATTCGCAGGTGCGCTTTGCAAGACCCTTTGTTGTTGCGGTTGCTTCAGTTACCGTTACCCATTCGCCGAAGCTATGAGCAGCATAACTGTCCTTGTTGCTGTCAGCAGTTACGGGGCAGTCTGCGTTCTGACATTCATGCCAGTGATGAGTGCTGTTGTTTGCCCATTCTGTTTTCCAGCTGTGGCCGAGAGCCTTGCCGTAAGGAATCTTACAAACTGTGCAGACTGCCTGCTTTGTGCAGGTAGCTGTGCCGCCGCTGTGAGCCGCGCTGTCAAACTTTGTTCCGCATTCGCAGCCGTGCCAGTGTCCGTCTGTATCATATGCCCATGTTGTGGAAACGTTATGGTTGTTGCTGTCGACAGTGCCGTATTCCTGTCCGCAGGCTGAACATTCAGCCTTTGTTGTACAGGTAGCTGTGCCGCCGCTGTGAGCTTCGTCGCTTAAGCCTGTTGCCTTGCACTTTGTGCAGTCAAACCAGTGGGAATCAGCATCATATTTGCGTACCATTGTACCATCGTGGTCGCAGATACCAACATAAAGTTTGCCGTTTTTGTGTGTAATTGTGTAATTATTGCTTGCTTCAGCACCGGAAACAATGATATCGTACTCGCCTATTGTCATGTTGTCTGCGCCTGAATAGCCGATTGTGGGATTTACTGTAAGAGTGTCGCCGTTTACAAGTCCTGTAACTGTGTATGTTGCTTCAGGAAGCTCTGCGCCGACGATAATATACTTATCCTCAGCCTTAACGGTAACGTCAGCCTTATTGATTGTGATAACTGCGGTGGCGGTGATAGCATGTAAATCCGCATCATAGCCGCTTACGCCGCTGTAATCATAGTTTGTGTCGTCTACTGTGTAATAAGCTTCGCATTCTTCGCCCACTGCAGGAATACATGTGGGTTCAGACCATTTCCATCCATTTGGCAGGGTTGATGCGGAAAGTGCCTGACCATAGGTGATTTCCGAAGCAACAGGTTCGGGGATTGTGCTTGTATCGGGAGTTGCCTTATTGATGGTAAATGTACCGTCTACAAATGTAATATTGTAGTTGGGGTTGTTCTCATTTGTAAGAGTGCCCTGTGTTATTGCGTATGTGCCTGCGTCAGTACCTGCTTCGCGTACAAGTGCGCCGATGAGTGTGTCGGTTCCTGCAAGGTTGTCGTATGTGTAGGTAAGAGCAGGTTCTGTTTCGCCGTAGGTCATGCTCTTGTCTTCTGCGGTAACGGTAACATCCTTCTTTGCGATGGTAACCTTGAAGCTCTGCACCGAAACATCAGCGTAGTTGTCATTACCTACCAGCTTCCAGTAAACAGTGTATTCGTCCGCGTCATATCCGACAGGGAGAGTTTCAGCGAATGTACTACCGTCTGTGCTGTACCAGAATGTACCGTCGGAGCTTTCGCCTGCGGTAATAAGTGCCTGTTCTTCGGCATTGTAGATAAGATCCGTTTTAGCTTCGGGAGCAGTATACTGAGGAGTTGCTTCTGCGATGGTAACTGTTACAAAGTCGGTTGTTTCATCGTAGTCGCCGTTTTCGTGGTTTGCGTCACCGATTACCTTATAATAAACAGTATATGTGCCTGCATCTGTTGCCTTGGGAACGGTGTCAGTCCATGTCCAGCTGTTACCGTCATTCATGCCGTACTGCATAGTACCGCCCTCAGCTGTACCTGCGGTTACAAGCTCCTGTGCATTGCCGTCGTAGACAAGTCCTGTTACAGCTTCGGGAGCGGTAAGAAGCTTCGCCTTTACTCTGGTGATTTCACCATCGGTCATAGTGAAGGAATAGGAGCTTTCCTTGAAATTATTCGCCGCATCGCCCTTGGGTGCGATAACAACGGTGTAATTTGTTGTGCCTACGGCTGAATCCGCAAATGTGACAGTTACATCAGCGTCTGTGCCGACTTCAAGTGTAAAAGGTTCTGTTCCGAGCGTTACTTCAGCCAATTTCAGTGCAGAGGTATCAAAGTCTGTTGTTCCGTCAAATTCCTTGGTAACGGAAATCTGATTGGTGTCTGCATCGCAGAACTTTTCAAAACCTGTAATATCAGTGGGGGTGATTTCCCAGTTTACTGTCTTTGAGCCTGTGAAGTTATCATCTGAAGTTGTGTAAACAGCTGCGTGACTGCCTGTGTTCGTCGCTGAAGAGTCACCGCTTACGGTACAGGGGATTTCCCTGGTTTTTTCTGCGTCAAGGTAAAGCTTGACATAATCTCCAACGTTATAAGCACTGCCGTTGAACTCAAATTCGGTAGTTCCGTCCGCTACTGCGTTTGTCAGATCAAAGGGTGCAACAGTAACCTCAACGGAGGATACAGCAGAATCGGAGTGGTTTTCATCAGCCTTTGCGTAATATTTTACGATGTAGCTGTCTGCATCGGTTTTTGAGGGAATATTCTCAGACCATGTCGCACCGTCATCAATGCTGTACATCATAGTACCGCCCTCGGCTGTACCTTCGTTTATAAGTTCCTGTGCAGAGCCGTTGTAAACAAGACCTGCTACTGCTTCGGGAGCAGTTGTGACTGTTGCCTTTGTCTTTGTGATTTCGGCAGGAATATTATCAAAGCTGTAGGAAGCATTGATGTAATTATCTGCCATGTCACCGCTGATGGTGATTACAGCTGTGCAGGTGGTTTCGCCTGTGTCTGTACCATCAAGTGTGATTGCAAGGTTATATCCTTCGCCAACCGTCAGCGTCATAGGAGTGCCGACCTGACTCTTGACTTTTATCTGCTTTATAGCAGAGGTCTCGTATGTATTTGTTCCGTCAAACTCCTTGGTGATTTCGATTTCGTCGCCGTTTTCATCAAGGAAAGCTTCAATAGAGTCGATTTCTGCCTTATTGATTGTCCAGCTGGTATTTATTGTGCCTGTGTAGTTGCCCTTACCTGTCATTGTGACATTGTAAGTGCCTGCATCTGTTGCGCTTGTCGTACCTGTCATTGTATATTCGGTGCCTGCTGTCAGGTAGAAATCACCGTAGGGACAATCGCTGTCAGGGAAGCTGAACACTATGCTCTGTTCGTCGCCTTCGTAGTAAAGTACAGAGGGAACGGGAGCGGTAATATCATTAAGGTCTTTGGGTGTGATTGTGAATGTAACCCTTGCATAAGCGCCGTCAACCCATATATCTGCTGTGTATGTGCCGGCATCTGCAGGTGCGATAAGGAGGGGTGATTCGTTTGCATCACAATAAGTTATATCCGAATCGTCAATGCCGTCAAATGCGCCGAGGTCGTCATTGATTGTAAGCGTAGCTGACTTTGAGTTGTAGTCAAAGCCGAGATTCGAGGGGGCATTTAAAGTAATAGTCGGCGGTGTAACAACATTGCATGTCAGACTGTTGCGGCATACAGCGACAATTGTATTTTCGAGGTCTTCTGATATGCGATACTGCCATTCGTGAACGTGCTCTACGATAGAGAGGACACCCTTTATAACGCTGATATCGTAATTTGCGGTAACGTCGTTGTCGCTGCTATCTGTAATTTTAGGATATCCCGCTGACGGTGCGTAGGTGAAATTGCCGGGCATACCTTCACCGGGAGCATATTCGCTTAATTCAAACTCACAATTAAGGCTGAGACTATGTCCTGCGGCAAGAGAACCCTCGGTGATTGAGTGGCCTAACGCGGGAACATTCTCAGTAGTCTCAATAGTCTTGCTTTCAATGGTTATTGTAATGGGACGCTTTGCGATAGTTACAGGTACAGAAACCACAACCGAATCATTATGGTTTTCGTCACCCTTTACACGTGCATAAACAGTGTATGAGCCAACGTTTGTGCCTGTGGGAATTTCCGCTGACCAGTCTGTCTCATTAAGGCTGTATTCAAGTGTACCGCCGTTCGGAGTGCCTGCGACTACAAGAGCCTGAGCAGTGCCGTTGTATACGGGGCTGGTCGATGCAGGCGATGCAGTTACATAGGAGTCAGCCTTTCCGATAGTCCAGGTCTTTTCAACGGTGCCTTCATAATTACCCTTACCTGTAACAGTAACGGTGTAGGTGTCTGCATCTGTTGCACTTGCAGTGCCTGAAATTGTATAATCAGTGTCCTTTACAAGGGTTGTTTCACCTACTTTGACAGTGATCGTGGGTGACTGAGCACTGCCGTTATAGGTCAAACCGTCTGTAACAGTTACATTTTCCTCGGTAAGAGCGGTTTTTTCCGGTTCTGCGCCCGGTTCATATGCTGTTGTGCTGAGTGTGGGATATGTGAATGTATAGGTGTAGTTATCATCAAGTACTCCTGAAGAAACATGAGTGTCTGAGAAAGTCAAGTTGCTGAAATGAGGAGCGGGAGTAGAGGAGCCTACGAGGAAGAAGTCGTCAATTATACCTGTGCCGCCTTCCTGATCAGCCCATGTTGCGTCCACAGCGTACCAGTTTCCGTTATCCATCTGAACATAGTTCCAGCCGTGAGGACCCATTGAACTTGTTCCTGCTTCGCCCGAAACATATACACAGGGGATTCCGTAGCTGTCGCAGAGAACCTTGAAGCCCTTTGCGTAACCTGCACATACGGTAGTGATTTCATCATCGCCGTTGCACTTGAAGAATGCGCTGTATGCTGTCTGATAGCAGCGGAGCTGATCGTCGGTATATATGCCGTCTGTTACCGCGTCGTGGTTATATGTAACGGTATTGCAGAGATAATCGTTGATTCCCTTTACAATGTCATAACGATCTGTGCTGTTTCCGATAGCGGCATTTATAGCTGCTTTTGCGGTAGCGATTGCACCTGAAAGGTCGCTTGCGTTACCTGTGTCGGTTTTTACAGTTGTGAGCCAGAATTCAACACCGCTTACGGTAGCGGTGATAGTGTTCGCACCGTTGCCGTTTGTGATATCTGCCTGATCAAAAGCGAATCCCGAATAGCGGGTGCCGAAGCTTACGTTTACAAGCCAGCTCAGCTCAGGATGGTCATAAAGAAGAGCGAGCAGAGCGGGGACTATTTCGGTTTCCGCCCAATCGTAGATAATTTCGGTGGATGAGGGTTCCAGAGAGAGGTTCGTATTAGTGCCTGTTTCGGTGTTTGTGGTAGTGGCATTCATGATAATACCTTCAAAAGTCTCTGTGGTCACAGATACGCTTACAGTATTATCGTGTGCACCGGCTGAATATGAACTGAGGAGAGCGTCATAGACAGCCTGTGAATCCGCGTCAAGCTGATTGTAGTACGAGGTGTTGAAAGTGCCGGGTCGCATACCCCAGAAGGATATGGGTTCGCCCACATTGTATATACTGCCGACGCCCTCGTGGTATTCCCATTCAGGTTCGGAAAGGGTGATTGCGGTAATATTTTCCACAGATGCCTGTTCGTTCTCTGCAAATGCCATTGCTGAGGAGTTGAGGAGCATAGCTGCTGAAACCGCAACGCTTAACGCTTTTTTAAGGAATCTTTTACTTGCTTTCATGTTTTTTTCCTTTCATATATTTGTAAAATTGCATAATATTTCATATTAATAACAATAGTATAGCACACTAATTAAAAAAATGCAATGAAAAAAGCGTTGTCTGTAACCAAAATGATTAAATATCTACATTAATTACAAAAAATACGGAAATTTTGTAGCATTATGCCTTATAAAATCTGTATTTATGCTTGATTTCAGATAAAAAACTGCAGTACGGGGACTGCAGGGTCTGTTATTTTCTGCTTCTTCGGTGTATTCCTGATGATATAAGGATTACATCATTTTATGACAATAAATTATTTTCCTTTCATAATCTTACTTCTTTATACATTTATGATAATGTCAGGGTTCTTGCGGCAATGTGACGTCATGATAAATACAGAAAGTCATATCGCAATTACTATTGCGTCGGAAAGCGGGGATGATTCCCGTCGCCACGAGCCGTCCGTGAACAGCAACAGATTAGGGCTTGAGCGTACTGCGGATGTAACAGAAACCTACATAAGAAGCTGTATGGAAGGCATCTGGAATCAGCAGTGTGAGTTATAAGCCATAACAAAAACACCCTTCTATGGTATTACGTTATACCATGGAAGGGTGTAATTTTATTGTCTTGTTTCAGGATTTATAAAAACTGCGGTAATTATTCACCTATTTTTATAGTACCTTGTCTGATAAGCTTCAGAACATGCTCAACTATATCAGAGTCAAACTGCTTACCCTTGTTCTTTTCCAGTTCTTCAATAATTACCTCTCTGGTAAGTCTGGGTCGGTAGCATCTGTTGCTGTTCATGGCATCGAGGGAGTCTGCAACGCATATCATACGTGCAATAAGCGGGATTTCTTCGCCCTTCAGACCTTTGGGATAGCCTTTTCCGTCATAACGTTCATGGTGATAAAGGGCACCCATATTCATATCCTTTATGGAGTTGAAATCTCTGAGCATATCACCGCCGACTGTTGTATGGTGCTTTATTATTTCATATTCTTCGTCGGTGAGTTTATCAGGTTTCCGCAGTATATTTACGGGAATTGCAATCTTTCCGCAGTCGTGCATAAGAGCTATACAGCGGATATCATTGCATTCCTTTGAAGAGTATCCCATTTCGTTGGCGAGGGCAAAGGCTATTTCAGCAACTCGTTCGGAGTGACCCTTTGTATTGGGATCCTTTGCTTCAACGAAATTAATGAATGTCTTGATGGATTGTTCGATTATCTGTGCGTCATGCTTCTGCTGTTTCAATAAATTTCTTACTCTGATATGCGACATCACAAGACCGATAATCAGTACGAGCAAGGCAATATCAAACGACACAAGAGCTATGAACGGAGGGTCAGACCAGGCGTTCCTGCTCAGATGATAATGAAATACAACATTATCAAACACGGGCGCATAGTCAATGCCCTTGTCAGGGACGTATACGATAAAGCCGACAATTGTCGAGTCGTTTACATCTTCGTTTTCCTTGGCAGGTTCAAGAGGGAATTCGTTATCTGCCTTGCTGGGTCTGTAAACGAATCTGTCGCCTTTTTCGAGAGGAATCATCGGACCGGTATGGTCTATGTAATAGTCGAGTTCAATAGGTTCACTCGTATATTCACGCAAATCAATAAGCTGAACCAGCTCATTGCCGCTGCTGGTCTGGTGAAATTCTATCTTACCGTTCCATCCGTTATTAATCCACATGAATTCAGGCATGTACACATCTGCTGTCCAGTCGGTAATAAGCGCATTACAGGTGTTTCTGATGACTATTTCGTAAATAATACCTACGCTGGGACCGTGAAGTTCATTTCCGTTGTCATCCGTAATGGGATCCTTCAGCCACGCGCCCGAATCTCCGCCGCGTGGTCCGATTTTTACATCGAAATCAGGAAGGGTGTAAGATTCTCCGTTGAAATATTTCGAAGAGAGCCCGACTTCTTTTATATTATTACTTTCATTCTTTACAGAGCAATAATAAACCGCAATCAGAGCAAAGATAACAGCATATGCGATAGCCGAGATAATTATTGCGACAATATCCTTGTTGATTTTTCTCATGCCAGACCTCCTGAAATGTATTTGCTACAATGATTATAACTCATATATCCCGTGCTGTCAATAGATTAACTGATTTTATCAGGACTTACATCCCTAAGAAAATTGCTGTTCTGTAATTTATAAAGAGAATCAGTGTGGTTTCTATATTTTATACTCCGATAAACATATCCTGATTTGCTCCTGTTGCTTTGGAAATATTTCTAAAACATCATCGTCGTATTCAGGATTTCCTTTCTGAAATTCATATATTTTCGCAAACTTTGAAAATTTCTTAAGTTAAAGTTTATGAACTGTTCTGAAAGTGAGTAAAGCCTGCAGACTTGGAGGGAGAGAGATTATATTATTTTCTTTTTATTTTATAAATGGAAAAAGTCTGCGATTGCCTTTAATGGCTCTCGCAGGCTGATTGTGTATACCGTAACGGCTTCAATATGCTCTCGGAAGAAATACTGAATGAAGCCCGTGCAGACGGTGACCGGATTGCTGTTATAATGGCTGATCTCAACTGTCTTAAATATATCAATGATACATTCGGTCATGAAGCAGGCGACGATGCAATAAAAACCGCAGGCAATACTCTGAAGTCAGTAAGATGCAGAAATGCAGTCAGGGAAGAAAACTTCCGGATGGGCGGCGACGAGTTTCTCAAGGTAATTACCGGCAAATTCAGCGATATCGATGTGAATGACTGCATAGCTGAAATCAATGCTGTTCTTGATGAACGGAATAAGGAAAATCACCGGTACTCCGTAATTGTATCAATGGGCAAAGCTATAGATGAAGCCTCTGAAATAAATCTGATATTTGACCTTGTAGCACCTGTTGACAAGGAAATGCTTCATAATAAGACGATTGTGAAAAAGGCGACCGGTTTTAATCATATTCGGAAATAACTCAAAAATATCAAAAAGAAAAGACCGATCAAAACGGTCTTTTCTTTTTGTCTATGCTTGCTGAAACAGATTTTCCGCGGATTACACTATACACACTGCCCCTGCAGCAAGCAGAAGTACTGCGGGAACAATATACTTTCTCGGGTGGTGCCATAAATCGCTTTCGGTTTTCCAGGTTGTCAGCGGGAATTTCATTTCCATAAAAACTGAACCGAAAGCGCCGAGCAATGCGAATATAACCGCAAGCACAATGTTTTTCGCTTCAAAACCGCTTGTCTGTAAACCGAAGCTTACAAGATAGAATGTATAGGCAATAAGATTATTTACGGCTATGAAATAAAAGTAGGGCAGACAGAACATACGATTTCCAGAGGGAAGAAAATGTATTGCTTCACCGAGGGAACGGTCAGCGGAAATAAGCACACAGAGGGGTGTGTTTATTGAAAGAATTGCAAAGCCCATAGGCAGAAAGACACTGCCGTTTATATCTGTTATAAAAGTAGGGAGAACAATCCCGACAGCCCACATTGCAGCGGTATTTATAAGGTAATTATTTCGTGCGGTCATATAGCGGAAAAGGTATTTCCATACACTGTGTCTGCTGGAGCTTTTAAGGATTTCGCTTGCCGAAAAGCTGTTGATGAAATTGTACGGATTGGCAGACATAAGCACGATTACCGCAGCAACGAGATTCGCAGAAAGAATTATAACAGTGTATTCAGTGAAAATTGCCGCAACCGAAGCCACTGCCCAGATAAAACCGATGACACGGTGCCTTTTCATAGCGAACACTGCCGAGGTAACGAAAATACCGTTCAGTGTGCAGATAATCATACCGACGATTTCGGTTGCTGTGGGAACTGATACTGCGGAAATAACGGAAATCAGAAGTGCTGATTTTGTAATCACTGCGTAAAGTCCGTAAGCGGCAATATACGAAAAAGTGAAGCCATGTTTTTTAAAGGGAAGCATTGCTATTCCACTCAGCTCTGCGCAGTTGTCAGAGGAGAGGGAATGCCACATAATTCCTGCGGTAAAAGTACCCGACATAAGATATTTTATGAATGGAGCAATCTGAATTTTAACTTCTGCCATGTAAAGTCCGAAGAAAACTATGACACAGACAGCAATATATTTTAAGATTTTTTCAAAGCCCTTACCAAACAGTCTTCTTTTGAATACGTTAAATAACATTGTCAAGTTTCAATACCTTTCTTACACGTTCGGCGGTTATTTCTTCGCCTGTGAATATGTGTGAAATATTGCCGTTTTCAAGTACCATAACTCTGTCGGATGTGAGAGTTATGCTTTCCAGAATGTGGGATGAAAAGAGGAGAGTGCCGTGTTCCTTATAGCCTGAAATAAGGCTGTATAAAAACTCCGTGCTCTGAAAATCCAGTCCGTTTACCGGCTCATCAAGAAACAGCAGCGGAGCTTTCAGTGCAAAGGCTGTTATCAGGTTTACCTTGCGCCTGTTGCCCATTGACAGGTCTTTAAGGAGCTTGTTTTCGTACTCTTCAAAATGAAAGCCTTTCACGAGCTCCGTTACATCAGTGAGCTTTTTTCTGTAAGCTGAAAAGACATAAGACAGATATTCTCTGAACGTGAAATATCCGAAGGAGCTGTCTTCTGAAAAAACGGTGTAACGCTGATTTTTGAAATTGCTGTCACGGAAATTTATTGAGTTTCCGTCAAAGCATACGCTTTCGGCATTGTAGCCCTCAAGCAGTCCCGAAAGTATTTTTATAAGCGTGGTTTTACCTGCGCCATTAAGTCCGATAAGACCAACTATCTCGTTTTTCTTAAGCTCAAAGGAAAGCTCTGAAAGAATATTGCTTCCTTTTTTGTACCAGCCGTCAAGGCTTTTTATTTCTAAAATTTTTTCACTCATTACTTATTATCCTTTTCCTTTTTTCTTATGCTGTTTGCAGAATTAAGATAAACAAAGCCTGCGATGATTCCTACAACTGTCATAATGTAGTTGGCTGTGAAAAGACCTGCCGCAGCGGCGATAAACCAGATAACAGCGATAATTGTTCTTGTGTAAATATGTTTCATAATATTTCCTCCGTTTGTGTTGTTCTGTTGTGATTACATGATAACATAAAAATAAGCCGCCTGCGGAAATGTCCGCAAACGGCAGTT
>JAZSFL010000021.1:0-90577 GCA_045532185.1 Ruminiclostridium sp. | reverse complement strand
ACTGACCGTGACCGCCTGACTGCTTCTTGTGCTTGCCTTCAACAGTAACGGACTTGCGGATTGTTTCGCGGTAAGCGATAATAGGTTCTTCAAGAAGAACGTCAACGCCGAACTTGTTCTTTAATTTCTGAACTGCAACTTCAATATGCTGTTCGCCGAGACCACCGATGATACGCTGATGAGTTTCGTGGTTATGAATGTAGCATAATGTGCGGTCTTCTTCGAGTAAACGTCTGATAGCCGCGCTGATCTTACCTTCGTCACCCTTGTCCTTAGCCTTTACAGCCTTGAAGTAGCAAGGCTCAGGGAACGTAATCTTATCAAGAGTAATTACATCGGAAGCAGCACAGAGAGTATCACCTGTGTTTGCGTTGAGTTTTGTGAGAGCGATGATGTCGCCTGCATAAGCTTCAACCATTTCTTCCTGCTTCTTACCCTTGAGGGCAACCATCTTGCCGAATTTTTCTGATTCGCCTGTTGTAGCGTTTACAACTTCATCCTTATTTGTAAGAGTACCTCTTACAATCTTGACGAAGTTCATCTTACCGATAAACTGGTCAGCAATTGTCTTGAATACGATAGCTGCAAGAGGAGCTGTTTCATCGTATTCGGTGCCTTCTGCATTTCTTTCATCGGGAGAAGGAAGCATATAAACGATAGTATTGAGGAGCATATCAACACCTGCGAGAGTGTCACCTGAACAGCATACTACGGGAGTAATGATGCCCTGGTCGATACCGTCGTGAAGACCCTTGATGATTTCAGCTTCTGTAAAGTCTTCACCTTCGTTTTCGAAGAACTTCATCATGAGTTCTTCATCTGTTTCTGCAATAGCCTCAGCCATAGCTGCACGTAAGCCCTTGAGTCTGTTTTCGGAAGCAGGCATTTCTACTTCTGTAGGCTTGCCGTTCTTGTCATATGTATATGCCTTCATTTCGAGAAGGTTGATGTAGCTTTCAACTGTACCGTACTTGTCAAAGGGAACAACGATAGGGCAGATGGAAGGACCGAAGTTTGTCTTGAGTTCTTCGAGGCACTTGTAGAAGTTGGAGTTTTCTTCTTCCATTCTTGTTACAACGAACATTGTAGCCTTCTTGTTCTTCTGCGCTTCACGGTAAGCCTTGATAGTACCGACTTCAACGCCGTCCTTTGCGGGAAGGGCGATGATAACGCTTTCAGCAGCTCTGATACCTTCATACATACCGCCGATAAAGTCGAACTGACCGGGAGTGTCAATCATATTGATCTTAACATCTTTCCATTCTGCATATGTAAGGGAAGTGTTAAGAGAAATCTTTCTCTTTATTTCATCGGGATCATAGTCGCAAACGGAGCTTCCGTCCGAAACCTTACCCATTCTGTCAAGACCGCCGCTTACGAACATTAAAGCTTCCGCGAGGGAGGTTTTTCCGCTTCCGCCGTGTCCTGCCAACGCAACATTTCTGATGTTTCTGCATTTATAAGTTTTCATAATGTACCCCCAAGAGTAATTTTGGTATAAAAATACCTTGGTTATTATTATACACGATTATTTTGAAAAAATCTACCCCTTTTTTGTGAAAAATCGGTCACGAGTGTAGAAAAATTCCAGCTCGACTTGTGCATATTAACTAAAAAATAAAACTTGTGTTAATTTCCTTGTTGAAACGTATTGTCAAAATGTGGAATAATGATGTATAAAACAAGTGCCGGTTCGGACGGTGCGGCGCACTGCATAAGCTTTCGCTTATGCGTTCTTATCCGGCTGCGCCGGATAAGTTTTTTTGCGTCTCAGACGCAAAAAAAGTGCGCCGCACCTGCAATAAAGCAGATACGACGCAGCAATTTCAGATTGTCTGTTCTGACGGGGAAGTGAATCTTATATTGGAATTAAGGAAATCCATCATTTCGCTTAATCCTTCTTTGTCCAAGTAATAACCGTATAACCAGATAGTATCTTTACCGCAGTTTACAAAACAATTAAGCTCTGAATAGAATTCATCACCGATATAATAGTCGTAATAATAGACGGCCATATTTGATCCGTTTCCCTGAGCCTGCATAACATAGCTTCCACAGCCGCTGAGAGTACCGCCTGCCAGCGAAATATTCTCCTTGCAGTAATCAAGTTCCTGCTGAAGATAAGTGCTGGTAAAATATTCAGAACCGAGACTGATATTATTGTAGCGGACGCATTCCATATACAGAGCAGGACTTGAAAATCCTGTTATGATATCATAGCTTCCGGGCTCACCGAAATATTCGGTAAGCTCGCGATCAGAGTAACTGTTTGCAATTGCTTTTCCATCAAGGGGAATCCAGTCTGACTTGAAATCCATTTCAAAACCGCATGCTTCGCAGCTGTAATGATTTTCTGAAAATTCTCCGAATCCGTTTCTGTCAGTTATCTCGTCACCGCCGCTGGTTCCCAGCAGAAACAATGTTCCGTAAAGAGCAATGAACAGAGTTATAAATAGTATATTTCTTGCCATCTGATTTCCTCGCCTTATTTAAGAGCGTTGATTGATTCGATAATCTTAGCCATCTTTTCTTCAGCCTTTGCGAGCTTTGCACGCTCGTTTTCAATCTGCTGAGCAGGAGCCTTTGAAAGGAATCCCTGGTTGTTAAGCTTGCCTGATAAGAAGTCAATATCCTTCTGAACTGTCTTCTTTTCCTTTTCGAGACGCTGGAGTTCCTTTTCGGTGTCAACAAGCTCTCCCATAGGCATAAATACTCTTGCAGCAGCTGTAACAACTGTAATCATACCCTCGGAAGCGGCAGCCTTTTCGCTGATTTCAAGTTCACCTGCGCCTGCAAGTCTTTCGAAGAATACCTTACAGGAATCAAAGAGAGCAGTATCAGCGGTTTCAATATACATTGTAACCTTCTTTGAAGGGGGAACGTTGAGTTCGTTTCTCTGAACACGAACAGCCTTGATAGCGTCGATGATCTTTGTGAAAGCTTCAGCATCAGCTGCGAAGTCGAGCTTTTCGTCATATTCGCACCACTTTGCAATCATAATGCTTTCGGGCTGGTCAGCTACAGGCATGGACTGCCAGATTTCTTCTGTGATAAAAGGCATGAAGGGGTGGAGAAGCTTGAGTACGCCCTGCATTACATAAACGAGTACGTTCTGTGCAGCAAGAGCGGTTTCTCCGCCTGCGGCGATTCTGGGCTTTGTAAGTTCAATGTACCAGTCGCAGTAGATATCCCAGATAAAGTCGTATAGCTTGCCGATAGCGATACCGAGTTCAAAGCTTTCGATATTGTCTGTAACTTCCTTTACAAGCTTATTGTAAAGTGTGAGTACCCACTTGTCTTCGATAGGAAGGTTTTCGGGAAGAACTGCCTTTTCCATATCCTCGGGGAGATTCATAAGGATATATCTGGAAGCGTTCCAGAGCTTGTTGGCAAAGTTTCTGGAAGCAGTTACCTTTGTATCTGTCCAGCGCATATCGTTTCCGGGGCTGTTGCCTGTTACAAGAGTAAGACGAAGTGCATCAGCACCGTACTGGTCGATAACTTCGAGAGGGTCAACGCCGTTGCCGAGAGACTTACTCATCTTGCGTCCCAGCTCGTCACGTACAAGACCGTGGATAAGAACATGGTCAAAGGGCTTTGTGCCTGTATGTTCGAGACCTGAGAAAATCATTCTTGCAACCCAGAAAGGAATAATATCGTAACCTGTTACAAGTGTATTTGTGGGGTAGAAGTACTTTAAGTCCTCTGTATCTTCGGGCCAGCCGAGAGTAGAGAAGGGCCATAAAGCGGAGCTGAACCATGTATCGAGGGTATCCTCGTCCTGCTTCATCTTAGCACCGCACTTAGGGCATACAGAAATGCCGTTTTCGTTGATTTCCTCGTAGCCGCATTCCTCGTTTTCGCAGTAGTAAGCGGGAATTCTGTGGCCCCACCATAACTGACGGGAAATGCACCAGTCGCGGATATTTTCCATCCAGTGGAGATAACCGTTTTCAAAACGCTGGGGAACGTACTTGAGCTCACCGCTCTTTACAACGTCGATAGCGGGCTGAGCAAGTTCCTACATCTTAACGAACCACTGCTTGGAGCACTTGGGTTCAACTACTGTGTGGCATCTCTGACAGGTACCAACGTTATGAACATGTTCCTCAACCTTAACAAGAAGACCGAGTTCTTCAAGATCGGCAACCATAGCCTTTCTTGCTTCATATCTGTCCATGCCTGCGTACTTTCCGCCGTATTCCTTATTAATAGTAGCGTCGTCGTTCATTACGTTAAGTACGGGTAAGTTATGGCGAAGACCTACTTCGTAGTCGTTAGGGTCGTGAGCAGGAGTGATTTTAACAACACCTGTACCGAAGTCCATTTCAACATATTCATCGGCAACAACGGGAATCTCTCTGTCTGTAAGAGGAAGCTTTACCATCTTGCCTACGATATTCTTGTAGCGTTCATCCTTGGGGTGAACAGCAACGGCAGTATCACCGAGGAGTGTTTCAGGACGGGTTGTTGCAATCTGAACGTAGCCGCTTCCGTCAGCCAAAGGATAGTTGATATGCCAGAAGTTGCCTGCCTGCTCCTCATATTCACATTCGATATCGGAGATAGAAGTCTTACAGTTGGGACACCAGTTGATGATTCTTTCGCCGTGGTAGATAAGACCCTTGTTGTAAAGGTCGATAAATACCTTCTGAACTGCCTTTGAGCAGCCGTCATCGAGAGTAAATCTTTCTCTGTCCCAGTCGCATGAAGAACCAAGCTTCTTTAACTGTTCAACGATACGACCGCCGTAAACTCTCTTCCATTCCCATGCTCTTTCGAGGAATCCGTCACGGCCTATATCGTCCTTTGTTACACCGTCTTCCTTCATAGCCGCAACAATCTTTGCTTCGGTAGCGATAGAAGCGTGGTCGGTGCCGGGGAGCCATAATGCCGCATAACCCTGCATACGCTTTGTACGGATAATAATATCCTGTAAAGTGTTGTCAAGGGCATGTCCCATATGGAGCTGACCTGTGATATTGGGCGGAGGGATTACAATAGTATAAGGTGTTTTCTGGGGGTCACGCTCAGCGTGGAAATACTTCTTTTCCTCCCAGTTCTTGTATATGCGCTCTTCAAATTCCTTGGGCGCATAGGTTTTTGCCAGTTCTTTCTTCATTTTGAAATTCCTTTCTTTTATTATTGGAAAATAATTTATTAAATAAAATGAAATGCGTCAACAAACGCCGCTATAACAATCGCACCGATTCTTACAATGTTTGCGATAGTCGGGTCTGACCGTACTGCTCCTTTTAAAGCCCGTTTCACCATTATGGCAGGGAAAACTATATGAAGCGCGCACAGCAGGTTGATAATAAGCGGGACAAAGCCTGCACTTTTTGCGGAAACTGCAGTTAAAATGCCTGTTACAACGACAGCAACTGCCGCTATAATGTGCCAGGTTTCGATTTTACCGTTTTTTTCTTCATATTTTGTTTCCGTTTCCATACTGCCCTGCATTTTCTTTTCAAATGCGGCTTTCTCTACGGACGAGGGCTTATTCATTACAGCTCCGCAGTCGGGGCAGTTTCTTTGCCCGTTGTAAAACATATTCTTACAATCTGGGCAGTACATTTCCGAAGAATCACGCGTCTGCATTTCCGCTCCGCAGTCGGGACATAACCGCTGTCCGTTATAGAAAACGGTATCGCATTCCGGACAATATCTCTCGCTCATTTCACCCTCAGCCTTTCATAAAGCTCTTCGTCGGGATTAACAAGGATTGTCTTGTTATTGGTAAAGATAACCATACCGGGCTTAGCACCGTTCGGCTTCTTTACAAAGCGTACCTTTGTATAATCTACGGGGATTTTTGTGCCGTTTCTCGCCTTTGAGCAGTATGCCGCAAGAGTAGCTGCCTCGACAATCGTATTATCGGGTATTTCCTTGCCCTCCGAAACGATTATGGCGTGGGAGCCTGCGATATTCTGGGTGTGAAGCCACATATCCTCGCCCTTTGCTGTTTTGAGTGTGAGCTTATCGTTCTGATAGTTGTTTCGTCCCACCAGAATTTCAAAACCATCGCTTGACCTGAATTTAAGAGGAGGCAAGGGCTTTTCGCTTTTTCGCTTATCGTCCTTTGATTGCCTGAGATACCCTGTTTCCTGAAGTTCCCGCTTGATTTCCGACAGCTCTGCGTCACTGCCTGTACCACTTCCGATACGGCTTGCGGCGTCGAATACGCTGTCGATGTATAAAAGCTCCTTTTCGCCCTGTTCAATGAGCTTTGAGAGCATTTTTTCAGCGGTGTCCAGCTTTCTGTATTCCGCATAGTATTTCTGGGCATTCTGTGATGGTGTAAGCCTTATATCCAGCTTTATAACCCGTTTTCCGCCGTTGATGAAATCATCAACCTCGATTTCGTTCATGCCTTTTTCCATGCGGTAGATATTAGTGCTGAGCAGGTCGCCGCAGACCCTGAAATCCTCTCTTTCCGCACACTCCGCAAGCTCCTGCTTCTGCGCTTCAAGCTTACGTGAAATACGTTCATAGATGTTGAGGATTGTCTTCATAAGGTCGCCTGAGCGCTGCTTTATTCTGTCAGCGTCTGCACGGCTTCCGTAGAATTTATCAAGAAGGGCGTTGGGACTGTCAAAATGACTCTCTGTCATTTCCGTACCGTACTGTGCAATGGGAACAAAGCAGAAATCCTTAGGCTTTCCGTACTTGTCTGTCACAACCGTACAGCCGCTTCTTTCCAGCAATGTATCACGGCTCTTCTTTATGAAGAATATGAGCTTATCCCACTGGTCGTCGGTGAGAGTATTTACAACTGCGTCAACATCTCTGGTACAGCTGTATGCGCATTCTCTTGCGAAAATAGGGGAGATGCCTTCGAAAATCATAGGCAGAGCCTTTGCAACGCGCTGTTCGGAGTATTCCTGCAGTCTGACTCGGAAATCACCGAAATCATAGTCAAGGAAATTAATTTTCGCCTCTCTTGGAGGGAGCTCATAAAGTATATTGGGTAAAATGCGTCTTACGGATGAGATATCATCGGTAATACGCTTTACACTGTCCACAACCCGCCAGCCGTCTGTTTTCTCCGTAAGGAGAATAATATTGCTGTGCTTGCCCATTATCTCTGCTACAAGCCTGTTATGAACGATATCGCCGATTTCATTTGTGCATTCAAAATCAAAATTTATAATTCGTTCAAGTCCGTCCTGATGAATAGCTGTAAGCCGTCCTCCTGAGAGGAATTTTCTGAACAGCATACATAAAACGGGAGGCTGTTTGGGATTTTCGGGAGTTGTGTCAGTCAGATTGACTCTCGCGCAGGCGGAATTTGCTGAAAAAAGTATTTTTTCCGCGCCGCCGAAGGTACGTATTGTTACAATGATTTCTTCACGGGAGGGCTGATGGATTTTATCGACTCGTCCGCCGATAAGCTTCCTGTCCAGCATTTCTGTCATTGCCCCATGAAGAAACGCACCGTCAAGTGACATAAAACTACCTCTGTAAAATTATTTTAGATATACTGACATATATCATCGTTGTTGATAGGAATGAAGACTTCCGCATCGGGAAATTTCTCTGTAAGCAGGTCGGAAATATAACCGCACATAATTGTTTCGGTATGATAATGTCCTGCGTCGACTACCGTAAGACCTGCATTCTTTGCATCAACGAATGCGGACCACTTCACATCTCCTGTGATAAGTGCGTCAATGCCCTTGTCGATAGCTGTATATACCTCGCCGCTTCCGCCTCCTGAGCAGACTGCAACGGTGTTGATTGTTTTTCCGCCGTCAACGAAGCGTACTGTTGTGCAGTTGAAGGCATCCTTTGCGGTTTCCGCAAGATACTGCGCACTGATACCGAATTCAAGGTGGGCAATCTTGCCGTAACCTCTGCCTGTTTTTTCGTCAATCACATGGAGAACCTCGGCGCCTGTGGGAGTTCCGAAGCCCATAAGCTCGTACATGATGTCGGAAAGACCGCCCTTTGCCATATCTACGGGAGTGTGCAGGCAGATAGCGGCAATGTCGTTTCTGACGAGATTATAGACGGGAGTGTCTTTCAGAACACAGCCGAGTTTTTCAAAAATGACAGGGTGATGTGACACGATAAGGTCAGCACCCATTTTTGCGCATTCTCCGACGATATCGTTGGTAATGTCAAGGCAAACGGCGATTTTGCAGATTTCCTTGTCCATGCTTCCTGTGAGAAGACCCGAATTGTCGAATTTATCCTGGGTGTCAAAAGGTGCAATACTGTTTAAAAAATTGTAAATATCACGTACTGTCATATTCTTTCCCTCCTCAGAGCAATTCCTTGTAGCGTTCGTTTCCTTTTGTCATTTTGCGGAGTTTTTCCATGACTGATTCTATGTAGATTTCATCAGTATTTTTTCCGAAAAATGCAAATCTGTCATTTATATCCTGTTTTATGCCTGTGTAAATCACAAGCATTACGGTATATGTTTTTCCTGCCGACTGTGCTGTGCGCTCCTCGGTTATTTCAAATCCGTTTGAGTACAGTTCTCTGCGGAGAATTTCCGCCTTGGTCATCGGCTGGAGAATAAAGTGTGTATTTTCGGTTGTGAAGGCGCATTCCGTAACGATTCTGGCAATGAGCTCGCCTCCCATACCTGCCACGATAACATCATCGCAGGGCGGAACATCACGAAGCCCGTCAGATTTCATGACCTTAACGCAGTTTTCAGCGCCGTACTGCTTCACGGTAGCTTCTGCGGCCTTTAAAGGTCCGTCGTTTACATCGGAAGCGATAACCTCTCCTGCGCCCTGCTCATAGAGATAGCAGGGCAGGAGAGCATGGTCAGTGCCTACATCGCAGATTTTCCCGTCCGTTCTCACCATTTCAGCAATGGTCAGAAGTCTCGGGTCAAGCTTTACAGCCATCAGTTGCCGAGAGCCTTGTTGAGGTTTTCAACGAGAGCATCAGCGTCAGCGCCGTGAACTGCACAGGCTTCAGCAATTGTTTCGCCTCTTGCAGAGGGGCAGCCGAGGCAGTGCATGCCCATTTCAAAGAAATAGGGTGCAGCAGCTTCTGCATTTGCGTCGAGAATATCGCCGATAATAGTATCCTTAGTAACAACCATTGTTTTATTATCCTTTCTTATTTAAATAATAATACATCTATTATATAACATTCCGCCAAAAAATACAAGTCTTTTATCCATATTTGCAATAAAAAAACAGCATTTTTGAATTTTTACTGAAAGTTTTCCGAAAAAATCTCAGAAAACCATTGAAAAAAAAGTCGCTTTGTAGTATAATGATAATATCCGTTTTTATACGGTTTTATGGAAGAAAGGATTGTTTATATGCTTCACATTGGTCTTGACGTCGGTTCAACAACCGTAAAGATTGCTGTTCTCGACGATGAAAACAAATTTATCTACAAGAAATATCAGAGACATTACTCCGATATCAAGAAGACTCTTGCAGAGGTTCTTGAAGGAGGACTTGACGAAATAAAGGCAGACGAAATCACTATTGCTGTTACAGGCTCCGGCGGTATTTCTGCGGCTAAATGGCTGGGAATTCCCTTTATCCAGGAGGTTTCCGCAGGTACAACCGCAATTGAGACCCTTATTCCCGAAACTGATGTAGCTATCGAGCTTGGCGGTGAGGACGCAAAGATTACATACCTCAGAGGCGGTATTGAACAGAGAATGAACGGTACCTGCGCCGGTGGTACAGGTGCATTTATCGACCAGATGGCGGCTCTTCTCAACACCGATATCACAGGTCTCAACGAAATGGCAAAGGAATACGAGACTATCTATCCTATCGCTTCCCGCTGCGGCGTATTCGCAAAGAGTGATATCCAGCCCCTTATGAATGACGGCGCAAAGAAGTCTGACGTTGCGGCTTCTATTTTCCAGTCCGTTGTAAACCAGACTATAAGCGGACTTGCCTGCGGCAAGCCTATCCGCGGTAAGGTTGCATTCCTCGGCGGACCTCTTCATTATCTTTCCGAGCTCCGTAAGCGCTTTATCGAAACTCTTCAGCTTAAGGATGAAGATATTATTTTCCCGCCTGACGCAAACCTTTTCGTTGCGGCAGGTGCGTCTCTCGCTGACAACAGAGGAACTGTAAGTGTTTCCGAGCTTCGTGCGAAGATTGCCGAACTTGGTAAGGTTACTGTTCACGAGGTTGAACGTCTTGACCCTCTTTTCAGGAACGAAGAAGAGAAGAAGGCATTTCTTGAACGTCACGCAAAGAACGTTATCCCCACAGCTGACCTTGCAACACATAAGGGTAAGTGTTATCTTGGCGTTGACGCAGGTTCAACTACCACAAAGGCCTGCCTTATCAATGAAAATGCTGAAATTCTCTACTCCTACTACAATAACAACATGGGTGACCCCTTAAAGTCCGTAATCGGTATCTTAAAGGAAATCTACTCACTTTTACCCGAAGGCGCATATATTGCAAAATCCACTGCAACAGGCTACGGCGAGCATCTTATCAAGGCTGCTCTTGGTGTTGATTACGGTGAAATCGAGACAATGGCGCACTACAAAGCTGCCGAAAAAATCCTCCCCGGCGTTGAATTCATCCTTGACATCGGCGGTCAGGATATGAAGTGCATGCGTGTAAAGAACGGCGAAATCGAAAGCATTCTTCTTAACGAAGCATGCTCATCGGGTTGCGGCTCCTTTATCGAAAACTTTGCAAATGCTCTCGGCATGACCAGCCGTGAATTTGCGGAAATAGGCCTTACAGCAGAGAATCCTGTTGACCTCGGTTCACGTTGCACCGTATTTATGAACAGCCGCGTAAAACAGGCTCAGAAAGAGGGCGCAAGCGTTGCGGATATCTCCGCAGGCTTAAGCTACTCCGTAGTTAAGAACGCACTTTTCAAGGTTATCAAAATCCGTGACCCCAAGGCTATGGGCGAAAAGATTATCGTTCAAGGTGGTACATTCATGAACCACTCTGTTCTCCGTGCATTTGAGCTTACCTGCGGACGCGAGGTTGTACGCCCCGATAAGGCAGGTCTTATGGGGGCATACGGCAGTGCGCTTATTGCAATGCAGAGAGATGACGGCGAGGGTTCAGGCGTATCAAAGCTGGAACAGCTCGAAAGCTTCACAATTGAAAAGTCCACAGCACGCTGCGGCCGCTGCTCCAATAACTGCCTCCTTACTATCAGCAAGTTCAGCGACGGCAGACGTTTCATAACAAACAACAGATGTGAACGCGGTGCAGGTACAGGCGCAGGAAAAGCAACTCTCCCCAACCTTTACGAATACAAGTACAACCGTTTATTCAACTACACTCCTATTCCCGCTGAGGAAGCAAAGCGAGGTGTGGTTGGTATTCCCCGTGTTCTCGGTATGTATGAGAACTATCCCTTCTGGTTCACATTCTTCACAGAACTTGGCTACAGCGTAAAGCTTTCTCCCAAGTCTTCCCGTGAAATTTATGATATGGGTATTGAAACAATGCCCTCCGAGTCAGTATGCTATCCTGCAAAACTTTCCCACGGACATATCATGGCTCTTCTCAACGACGGCGTTGAATTCATTTTCTACCCCTCACTGCCTTACGAAATGAAGAACGGCGACCACGGCGACAACCACTATAACTGTCCTGTAGTTGCTACATACAGCGAGGTTATCAAGAACTCCGTTCCCGAGCTTCGTGACAAGAAAATCCGCTTCATGAACCCATTCCTTCCTATTTATGATGAAAAGGCAATGGCACGCCGTCTGGTAGAGGAGTTCTACCCCTTGGGTATCAGCGGTGAGGAAATCGGAACAGCTCTTTTAAAGGCATACGAAGAGGATAAGAAGTTCAAGGAAGATATCCGTGCAAAGGGTAAGGAAGTTTTAGAGCTTCTCGAAAAGGAAAACAAGAAGGGTATCGTCCTTGCAGGCCGTCCTTATCATATCGACCCCGAAATCAACCACGGTATCCCCGAAATGATCAACGGCTACGGCTTTGCGGTAATCCCCGAGGACTGCGTAGCTGATTTAGGCAGCGATTTACCCAAGCCTATCCGAGTAGTTGACCAGTGGATGTATCACAACAGACTTTACCGTGCCGCAAGATATGTAAGTAAGAATCCCAATCTTGAGCTTGTTCAGCTCAACAGCTTCGGCTGTGGTCTTGACGCTGTCACAACCGATGAGGTTCAGGAAATCCTGCAGAACAGCGGCAGAATGTATACTGTTCTGAAAATTGACGAGGTAAATAACCTCGGTGCTGCAAGAATCCGTCTGCGTTCGCTTATTTCCGTAATGGAGGAACGTGACAGAACAGGTTATAAATCCGATATGGAATATACAGGCTACAAGCGTCAGCCTACATTCACACCCGATATGAAGAAGCGTTATACAATTCTCGCTCCCCAGATGGCACCTTACCATTTTGAGCTTTTGGAAAGCGCTTTCAATTATTCGGGCTACAATCTCGTTATTTTAAAGGATTATTCCAAGAAAATCATGGATACAGGCTTAAAGTATGTAAACAATGATGCCTGCTATCCTTCAATTCTCGTTATCGGACAGCTTATGGCTGCTCTCGACAGCGGAAAATACGACCTTGACAATACCGCCCTTATGATTACCCAGACAGGCGGTGCGTGCCGTGCCACAAACTACATCAGTATGATCAAGAAGGCGCTTATTGACGCAGGTTACGAAAAGACTCCCCTTATTTCTCTCAACTTCAATGGTCTTGAGAAGCAGCCCGGCTTCAAGCTTACAGTACCTCTTGCTATCCGTGCATTTATGGCAGTAATCTACGGAGATATCCTTTGCCGCTGTCTCTACCGTGTAAGACCTTATGAAGTCGAAAAGGGCAGTGCTGATAAGCTCTGGGAAAAATGGAATACATATTTAAGAGAAGATCTGAAGCACATGAGCTTCTCACGCTATAAGAAGAACGTAAAGAATATCATAAAGGAATTCGACGAACTTCCTGTTCTGGATATTGTAAAGCCAAGAGTAGGTATCGTAGGCGAAATCCTCGTTAAGTACAACCCCATTGCAAATAATGACGTAGTAGGTCTTGTGGAAGCTGAAGGTGCTGAAGCGGTAGTTCCCGATTTAATGGGCTTCATCTACTTCTTCTGTGACCACGCAAATTCCCGTCATGAACTGCTCACCGTTTCCGGTAAGCGTCATTTCTTAAGCAATAAGGCAATTCAGCTCTTCGAGTGGATTGAAAAGCCTTACTGGGAAGCAATCAAGGGCACAAAGTTCGGCGAAGTAATGCGTATCTCCGATATGAGAAAGCTTGTAGACGGTATTGTGTCCACAGGTAATATCGCAGGTGAAGGCTGGTTCCTTTCTGCGGAAATGCTTGAACTTATCCACAGCGGCGTTACAAATATCATCTGTATGCAACCTTTTGCGTGTCTTCCTAACCATGTAACAGGTAAGGGTGTAATCGGGGAACTCCGCCGCAGAAATCCCAATTCAAATATTATCGCTGTTGACTATGACCCCGGTGCTTCCGAAGTAAATCAGGTCAACCGTATCAAGCTCATGCTTACCCAGGCTATGAGAAAGATAAAGAACGGCGAAGAAATGCCCGTTTCTCCCGCAGCTGAGGTAAAGGATAAGTACTCTGAGCTTTCTGAAATTTGACAAATTCAATACTCGTGTAAATATTATTTACATTTTTATTAAAAACCTATTGACAAGTTATTGTTTATATGGTAATATATAAGTACAGTAAATTTAATTTACACAATTTCAACCCACACAGACAGAAAGAAAGGTAAGATTAAAATGAGTGAAATCAAGTTCAAAACCAACCCTATTGACAAGAAAAACGATAAGAATATCGGAAAAACAATTCTTATAATCGTAATTGCGCTTGTCGCCGTTATTGTTTTATTCAACTGTTTTGCAATTGTAAACGAAGGCTTTATAGGCGTAAAGTACCGCTTCGGTAAGATTGTTGACGATGACCTTACAGCAGGTCTTAATTTCCAGATTCCTTTTATAGAAGAAATCAAGCAGGTTGATATCCGTGAACAGGTCTACGCAACAACAACCGATGCATATACCAGTGATACCCAGACAGTTCAGGAACTCAGCCTGAAGCTCAACTATTCCTATGATAAGAATAAGCTTTCAGACCTTATCCGAGAGGTTGGCATTTCAAATGTTGAATCAAAGCTTCTTATCCAGAACGTAGCGAAGATTACCAAGAATGAAATCGGTAAGGTAAAGGCTGAAGAACTGGTACAGTCCCGTGGTGATGTTCAGCAGAGAATTGAAAATGAGCTTACACCTCTCCTTGCTGAAAAGGGTATTATCGTACAGTCATTCGCAATTGAAAATTTAAGCTTTGATGATGCCTTTGAGCAGTCTATCCAGAATAAGGTTATTGCCGCACAGGACGCCCTTAAGATGGAAAACAAGACCAAGGAAAAGGAAGAAGAAGCAAAGCAGATAGTAATTGCCGCACAGGCAGAAGCAGACAGCCAGAAGCTTGCTGCTGATGCACAGGCGTACGCAATCCAGGTAGTGCAGGAACAGCTTAAGAACAGCCCTGATTATATCGACTATCTCAAGATTACAAACTGGAACGGTGTACTTCCTCAGGTTATGAGCGATGGAATCAATCCTTTCCTCGTGCTTGACACTGAAGAAGATGAGCAGACAAGTGCCCCTTCCACATCTGTTCAGGCAACTGAATAATTAAGAACAAATAACATCAACCTGACGTATTTTTTACGTCAGGTTAATGCTGTTTTAAAGAGATTTTTTCAGAAAGGTTTTCGGGAATGGAATACAACGAATTAAAGAAAAAAGCACTTGAACAATATTTTTCGCGTACAAACGAACGTCAGCGTGAAGCTATTTTCCATATAAACGGTGCAGTTCTCATTATTGCCGGTGCAGGAAGCGGTAAAACTACCGTTCTCTGTAACAGAATTGCGAATATGCTTCTTTTCGGCGATGCATACAACTGTGATCTTGTACCGAATGTAACAGAAGATGACCTGCGTTTTCTCAAGGTTTACGGTGCAGGCGGATATGAGAATACTCCTGAGATTATCGGGCATCTTTCCGAGATTGTGGGTGTAAACCGTGTAAAACCCTGGAAAATCCTCGCTGTTACATTTACAAACAAGGCGGCAGGAGAGCTCAAGGAGCGACTTCTGAATATGAATGCCCCTGCGGCGGATGTATGGGCATCAACCTTCCATTCCTGCTGCGTAAAAATTCTCCGCAGAAGCATAGGTTCGCTGGGGTACAGCACATCTTTCACTATTTACGATACCGATGACAGCAAGCGTGTTGTAAAGAATGTCCTTGATGCACTGAATATCTCCAATAAAACGTTCTCAGAAAAGCTCGTTATGAACGCTATATCAAGAGCAAAGGACAGGCTTATAACTCCTGAGAACTTTCCCGTCATGGATGAATCGGGAAGAACTGACTATCAGCTCCGTGTTATACGTGATATCTACATTGAATATCAGAAGCGCCTGAAGGCTTCGAACGCTCTCGATTTCGATGATATTATCATGAAAACCGTTGAGCTTTTCCGTAAGGACAATGAAGTTCTGACTTACTGGCAGAATCATTTTGACTATGTGATGGTTGACGAGTATCAGGATACCAATATTGCCCAGTATGAGCTTATAAAGCTTATTTCGGGCGGTAGGGGCAATCTCTGTGTCGTAGGTGACGAGGACCAGTCCATTTACCGCTTCCGCGGTGCAACTATCGAAAATATCCTGTCATTTGAGAATGAATTTGACAGCAAGGTAATAAAGCTGGAGCAGAATTACCGTTCCACTACTAACATCCTTGATGCGGCAAACGCTGTAATCCGCAACAACACTCAGCACAAGGAAAAGAATCTTTGGTCCGACCTTGGTGAGGGCGACAGAATTCAGGTATACCGTTTTACGGATGAACAGTCGGAGGCAATTTTTGCCGCCAATGAGATTCTTGAAGCGAAAAAAGAGGGCGCATCATACAGCGATAATGCCATTCTCTATCGTACCAATGCCCAGTCGCGTACCTTCGAGCTTGCACTCGGAAAAATGGGTGTGCCATACCGCATTATCGGCGGTACACGATTCTATGAGCGTAAGGAAATCCGCGATATTATCGCATATTTAAGCGTAATCAACAACCCGTTTGATACGATCCGTCTTGCGCGCATTATCAATGAGCCCAAGCGCAGTATCGGTGATGCAACCCAGACGGAAATCTTCAATATTTCCTTCTCTCTGGGAATCAGCCCTATTGAGGTAATGGAACGCTGCGAGGAGTTTGTGACACTTTCCAGAAAGGCGAAAGTGCTGCTTCCTTTAGGCAGAATGTTCAGGGAGCTTATAAACTCAGCACAGGAAAGAACTATAACTGATACTCTTGATGATTTACTTGAACAGTCCGGATACACTCTTATGCTTATGTCGCAGGGCGAAGAAGGTGCTGCACGCCTTGAAAATATCAAGGAATTGAAATCTGCAATGATTACCTTTACTGAAGAAAACGAAGATGCAACATTGTTTGATTATCTTGAGCAGGTTGCTCTTATTTCCGATCTGGACAGCCTTGATGAGGAAGAAGACCGCGTTGTACTTATGACAATGCACGCCGCAAAGGGTCTTGAATTTGAGCATGTGTTCATTGTCGGTGCAGAGGAGACTATTTTCCCGTCTTACCGCAGTATTTCTGATTCATTTGAGCTTGAAGAGGAAAGAAGACTTTGCTATGTGGCAATTACAAGAGCGAAAAAAAGGCTTTATGTGACAACTGCCGCCAGCAGACTGCTCTATGGTCAGACTATGCACAACAAGCTTTCCCGCTTTATAGGTGAAATCCCTTCGGATTATATCGAATATATCGACAGGTCAGCTCACACATCTTTCGGTAGCAAAGCAGTAGTACGTACTGCAAAACCGAACTATCTGCGCGACCATTCTGCCCCTGTGAGAAAGTCTGCTGCCGTTGTATCCCAGTCTTTTTCCGCAGGTGAGCGTGTAAAACACAATAAATTCGGGGAGGGAACAGTAATTTCTGCTGCTCCCATCGGAAATGACACGCTGATTGAGATAAGTTTTGATACGGTTGGCACAAAAAAGCTTATGGCAAATTTTGCAAAAATCACAAAAATAGAATAATATACAAAAATATCGAAAAAAATTTCAAAATTCTATGGAAATTTTTATAATTATATGATATAATAAGTTAATATGATAAATGTGCCTTGTTGTGAAGGGAGATGAAATTATGCCTGAACCTATTAACGGTAATGCAGTTATTACTATTGACGAACGCTATATGACCGCTCATGTTGTTGTAAACGAGCCTCAGTTCGGCGGCAGACCCTATACATATGAAATGCTTTGTGATGAGCTTATAATGAGGGGTATACGTTATAATGTCTTTCATGATGACCTTAAAAGGATCTTTGACGAAAGAAACTATGGACGCTCTGTGCTTGCCGCAAAGGGCGAACCTGCAATTGACGGCGTAAACGGAAGTATCAAGTATAATTTTGATTGCTCCAATGTTCAGGTTTTTGAAGAGGATGAGTTCGGTAATGTTGACTACCGCGACTTGGGTCTTGTCACCAACATAGAGGAAGGCACAGTTATTGCAGAAATCACTCCCCCCACCGAAGGCGAGCCGGGTAAGGACATACGCGGTATCGTTGCGGGACAGACTCCGGGTAAGCCTGCACTTGTGAATGTGGGCGCAGGCACAAAGCTTTCCGAGGACGGTTTAACTATTTATGCCGACATTCCAGGCAATCTCCGCTGGACAGGAAAGCATTTCGTGGTTGACAAGGACGTTACAATCAATGGTGACGTTGACGTATCGGTAGGTAATATCGATTTTATCGGTGATGTAATCATCAGAGGCAATGTTGAAGAAGGTTATGAAATCTATTCAGGCGGCAATGTTACAGTAACGGGTATGGTTACAGGTGCAAGAATCTATGCCAGAGGTAAGATTGACGTAAGAATGGGTGTTGTAAGCTCCAATTTTGAGGGTGAAGACATATCTGCAAACTTCTTTGAAAACTGCACAATCACCGCGAAGGGCAAGCTTACTGCCCAGAATTTCATGGGTTGTGAGGTTTTCTGCATTGGTAAGCTTACTGCAAGCGGTGGTAAGGCTGCAATTATCGGTGGTAAGTATACCTGTCTGTCTGACATTGAAGCCAATATAATCGGTTCTGAAACATATACAAGAACAAATCTTGTTTTAGGTAACACAGCTGTCCTTGCAGAAGAAAGAATTGACCTTGAAAAGAAGATTGAAGAATTCAAGGTTCAGATTGAACAGCTGGGAATGATCTGCGATACTCTTCAGGCGCAGAAAAAGGCGGCAGGCACACTTCCTGAGGACAGGGAAGAAATGCTTGTCACATCAATAAGAGCAAAATTCGTACATCAGAAGCAACTGCAGGAAATGAAGCGCAGAATAGAAGAGATAAATAAGGAAATAGATATAAGTAACGACCTTCGTGTTGTTGCCAGAAGAGCTATTTATCCCGGCGTTTCAATCCGTATAAACAGCTTACAGCACAATGTTTCCTCCAAGTGCGGCAACTGTGTTGCACGTGTAGGCAACAGCGGCGATATAGAAATACACTAAGGCGCAGAAGAAAGGCAGATAATGAGCTTTGTATCAGTAAAGGACGTTTATAAACGTTATAAAATGGGCGAAATCACAATCAATGCGTCCGACGGCATATCCTTTGATATTGAAAAGGGCGAGCTTGCAATTGTACTCGGCCCGTCAGGTTCGGGAAAAACCACCGTTCTCAATATGCTGGGCGGTATGGACACTATTGATGAAGGAAGTATAATGGTTGACGGCAAGGATATTGCGAAATATTCCAAGAAGGAGCTTATTTCCTACCGCCGTTATGAAATCGGATTTATTTTCCAGTTCTATAATCTTATTCAGAATCTTACTGCAAAGGAAAACATTGAGCTTGCTGCACAGACCTGCGATGATTATATTCCTGCTGAAGAGATTTTAAAGCAGGTAGGACTTTCCGAGCGACTGGATAATTTCCCCGCGCAGCTTTCGGGAGGTGAACAGCAGCGAGTTGCAATTGCGAGAGCACTGGCGAAAAAGCCGAAGCTCCTGCTTTGCGATGAACCGACAGGCGCCCTTGACTATAACACGGGTAAGATGATACTTAAGCTTTTACAGGATACATGCCGCAATAACGGCATGACGGTTGTTCTTGTAACACACAACTCTGCAATTGCACCTATGGCAGACAGAGTTATCCGTCTTAAGAACAGTAAGGTACGCGAGATAATTGTAAATGAAAATCCCACACCTGTTGAGGATATCGAGTGGTAACAATCCAAAAAATGAAGGAAGGACATGATGCTTAGATGAGTTTTCTTGTTTCAAAGCAGCCTGTTTTTAACGCACAGGGCGCAACGGATGCATATGAACTTGCATATTGTTTTGCGTCATATGATAATGATGAAAATATAACAAAGGATGATATTGCAGACGCCAAGGAGTATCTGAAGTTGAATTTCGACCTGATTTTCGACCGGAAGATTGCGTATATACGCTTTTCCCACAGGCTTCTTGATGAAAACTTCCATGAGCTTTTCAATAAGGATAAGCTTATTGTCGAGGTAACAACGGAAATGCTTGCTGACCCTGCAACTCTGCAGAAATGTATGCAACTGCGCCGTCTCGGTTACAGCATTGCTTTTTCGGGGCTTCTGTATTCCGAAAAGAATGTAAAACTCTTCAATTTTGCAGATATTATCAGATTTGACATAAATTCAGATGCAGATGATATTATTGCAACGGTAAAGAAATGCCACGAAAAGGGAAAACTTGCCATGGCTGACCATGTGGAGACCCAGGACCAGTTTGAGTTTGCCCGCGACATCGGCATTGACTATATACGTGGAGGATTCTACTCCAAACCTGTTCTTGAGACAAAACGTTCAGGCGGCCCTATGATAAAGACTTTCCTGCAGATTTTAGCTCTGTTATACAGCCCCGACCCGAATATTGAGTACATATCTGCGATTATTTCCACAGATCCTGTACTTACAATCAAGCTTTTAAAGGTCATTAATCAGCTTTGTGCCGATAAGGGTAATACTGTATCTACAGTGCAGCAGGCACTTGTGCTTCTGGGTATCGACCGTCTTAAGGAATGGATTTACCTTGTGGGTTTACAGCGTCTTAACCGTAATTCTCCCGGCGAAATCCTGAAGCTTGCACTTATGCGCGCCCGTTTCTGTGAACGTATTGCAAAGAACTCAAGCGGCGGCGTGGGTGCACGAAGCATGGAAGTATACCTGATGGGTCTTATTTCCATTGTAACAGGTGCAAACGACGAAGCACTTTCCAAGGCACTTGAAGATTTACCTGTTTCCGATGAAATCAAGAACGGTATCACAGGCGGCGGTATATTCAGCGAAATCTATCATCTTTCCTGCGCTTATGAAAACGGCATCTGGGAAGATGTAAAGATGTGTGCCGCAAGTTGCGGAATTGATCTTGAAGCGCTCCGCTATGAATATGCTGAGGCTCAGGGATTTGTGAAAAAGTACGGAAGCTTCGGTAACTGAGGCGAGATTACATAAGTGAATAATTGAATTTCCGCTTTGCGGACAGATTAATAAATCCCACAGTTCTGCTGTGGGATTTAAAGTTTATAAGAACAGGAGCGGCTATGAAAATAACTGACTACATAAGAATAATGAATACCTTTGAAGCGCTGAAGCGCAACACCCGTCATTCATGGCTGTCTGACGGGCGGCATGAAAGTGTAGCTGAGCACAGCTGGCGGCTTACAGCTATGGCGTACTTTATTAAGGATGAGTTTCCGGAAGCCGATATTGATAAAATCATAAAAATGTGCCTTTTTCACGATATAGGCGAAGCTTTCACTGGGGATATTCCTGCTTTTTTAAAGACAGCTGAGGATGAAATTGCCGAAGAAAACACCATAGAGAAATTTATCGCAACTCTGCCCGATGAATACAAAAAGGAGCTTATCCCTCTGTTTGATGAAATGAATAAGCTTGAAACCATGGAAGCAAAAATCTACAAGGCACTTGATAAAATGGAAACTTTAATTCAGCATAACGAAGCGGATATTTCCACATGGCTGCCTCTTGAATATGAGTTGAATCTTAAATACGGTGAGAAAGAGGTGCGGTTTTCAGAATACATGTGTGAGCTGAAAAAAGCAGTCAATGAAGAGTCATTACGAAAAATAGAAGCAGAAAAGGTGCTTGCGGATTAATCCGCAAGCACCTTTTTCTTATTTAACGTTTGTATAATAGAAAATCGCAAGCTGAGTTCTGTCGCGAAGCTCTAATTTTTCAAGAATTTCGCTTAAATAATTCCTTACCGTACCTTCGCTCAAAAACAGCTCCGTAGCAATTTCCTTATTGCTCAGTCCTTCAGCTACAAGGGTTATAATTTCCTGTTCCTTTTCATTTATATTGTGCCCGGAATAATCGAATTTACTCTTGTTGTTCATGAGAATGGGTAGCTTTTCGATTATTTTTTCGCCGAAGACGCTCTGCCCGTTCATAACTGCCTCAAGAGCAGGGGCAATACCCTCGAAATCCTGCTTTAATATATAACCCTTGGCACCCATGTTCAGGGCTCTTACTATGTATTCGTCATCGGAAAAAGTGGTGAGATACAGAATTTTAGCGTCGGGATGATTCTTCAGTATGATTTCTCCCGCTTCAAGTCCTGTCATCTTATCCATTCTTATATCCATAAGTAAAACATCAGGCTTGTACTGGTCAAAGAGGGAAATTGCTTCATTGCCGTTTTCACCCATAGCAAGAACCTTTATTCTTCCTGTACTTTCGAGGATTGTCTTAAGAGAAAGAGCAACCAGTTTATCATCATCAACAATGAGAATATTCATAAAAATCTCCTTTAATTCTTAGGGATTGATACTACAACCGAAAAGCCTTTTTCAGTTGAAGTAAAGTTCACGATACCGCCTGTACTGTCTGCGCGTTCACGTATATTGGAAATACCGATACCGCTTTCTTTGATATTGCCGTCGCATTTTCCGTTATCGGAAAAGTAAAAATGCCAAAGCGCAGGATGCTCGCGTATAACGAGTGTAACTGCGTCTCCATTGCTGTGTTTTACTACGTTTGAAACACATTCTTTTGTAATACCGATAAGGCACAGCTTGATTTTTTTAGGCATTGTCTCAGAAAAGTCATAGGTTTTGTCAACCTTGTACTTTTCGGAAATCTCTTTAAGCGCCTCATCAATGGTAGATTTAAGATTTATTGAATCATCGTGTAAATCGTGAACACTGCTTCGTATATTGGTCATTGCGCTGTTCAGCGTTTCCTTGAGCTCCGAAAGTCCTTCTCCTACAGTTTCATCCTTGTTGATTACTGAAAGAGCGCCCACCTGTAAAATTGAACGGGTAAGCAAATGTCCCACATTGTCGTGGATTTCCCTTGCAATTCTGTTGCGTTCCTTCATGGTTGCAAGACCAATTTCATTGTCCTGCTCGGACAGAAGTCTGCGGTTCTTGTCTTGAAGCTGCATCGTCGTTTCTTCCGAACTGTCACGGATATCGATAATTGCTTTTTCCGATTTTTTCAGCTTGCTCTGCAGTTTGTAAATAACCAAAGCAGTAAGACAGCCATATATAATCAGCAGTATTTCCATAAATGTGAGATCCGACATGTTAGTAATCATTGCTACGGGTATTCCCACAGAGAGCCATGCCTTGTTGCTGAGCAGTAAATCATAAAGCAGAACAGGCAGGGAAAAGCAGAAAACAGGATTAATAAAGCAGGGGACAAGCCAGAGAATATAGAGAATAACTGAGTATTTCTTTTTTCCTGTTACCTCTGAAAGTGCTGAAAAAGTGACTGTGCCTAAAAATGCAATAACGGGCAATGTGAAATCTTCGTAAGGTACAATGTTAATTATGAAGATAATAAGCAAAAGAAGCTTACCAACTATTCTGTCCATTTTTCACACTCCTTATCAAAGATTCTGACGGCTGAGCGAACCTTGAAATATATGTTCGCTGCTTCGCAGCTGCAACCTGTCGGTCGCTTATGGGAACAAGCCCCATAACATATATTATCACAAAAAATGACATTTGTCCACGGGGGCAGAAAATAAAGTGACAAATGTCACACCGATAAAATGACGTATGGCACTTAACTTTTGAGAAAAAATGGTTTATACTGTAAATGTAATCAGAAAAAACAATGCAGAAAGGAAAAAATGCCATGTCAGATACAGTAGTAAAAATCGAAAACCTTGTAAAAAGATACAAGGATTTAATAGCCCTTGACCATTTCGGTTTGGAAATAAAGGAAGGTGAAATCTTCGGTCTCCTGGGACCTAACGGTTCAGGTAAGACAACCACAATAAACTGCCTCTTATCTCTTCTCTCCTTTGATAAGGGAACAATAGAAATCTTCGATAAGAAGATGACGCCCGACAGTTATGATATAAAGCGTGATATCGGTATCATAATGCAGAATGTAGCGGTTTATGACGAGCTTACGGTACAGGAGAATATTGACTACTTCTGCGGACTTTACATAAAAGACAAGAACACACGTAAGCAGTATATTGAAGATGCTATAAAGTTTGTAGGACTTGAGGATTTCAGAAAATTCTATCCGAAAAAGCTTTCAGGCGGTCTTTTAAGACGTCTCAATATCGCCTGTGGCATTGCACATAAGCCGAAGCTAATAATTCTTGATGAGCCTACGGTTGCAGTAGACCCCCAGAGCAGAAACAAGATTTTAGAGGGAATTCAGGAACTCAACAAAAACGGTGCAACAATTATCTATACATCACACTACATGGAAGAAGTTGAACAGATCTGCACCCGAATCGCCATCATGGACAAGGGGAAGAAAATTGCAGAGGGAACAAAGGAAGAACTGAAGAAAATGATAAAGAACAGCGAGACAATTTCTATTGATATGTTCGCGATTACGGAAAATGTGCTTGGCGAAATCAGAGAGCTTCCTCACGTTTACAGTGCAGAATTCGAGAACAACGTGCTTGAGGTAAAGTGCGACGGCGGAACTCATAATCTTATCAGAATTTTAGGGGTTTTACAGAACCATGAACTGAAATTCGGCAGGGTATATTCTGAGCTTCCCACTCTGAACGATGTATTTCTTGAAATCACAGGCAAGGCGCTTCGTGACAGCGATTAAAGGAGAAAAAATATGTGGCATAATTTTAAATATGATTTTCTTGTGTGCCTTCGCAGTAAGGATGTAATCCTCTGGATGCTTATTTTTCCAATATTCTTAGGTACAGTATTCCATATTGCATTCGGTAATGTCACAGCTTCAAATGCTTTTGAAGCTGTTCCTGTTGCAGTAGTCATGGAAGCGGAAAATGAAGCCTTCCGCACAGTTATGGATGAAATAATTGCAGATGAAGAGCCGCTTTTCACAGTTACATATACCGACAGGGAGCAGGCAATGACAATGCTTGAAAATAATGAAATTTCAGGTATTATGTATGTTGATGATGTTGTTTCGGTTTCTGTATCAGGACTTACCTCAGGTACAACAATCAATGTTAAAAAGACCATTGTAAAATCCTTTGCGGAGCAGTACAACTCCACAGCGGCAATCATTGAAAATACAATGAAAACCGATATAACAAAACTGCCTGTTGTTATTGAATCCCTCTCCGAACAGGTTTCCTGCAACGAGCAGCTTCCTTTAACCAACGGCAATACCGACGGCATGCTGAGTTATTTCTATAATCTTATCGCAATGGTGGGACTTTTAGGCTCAAACTTAGGCGTATATATGGCTGCTGATAATCAGGCAAATCTTTCGCCTTTAGGTGCACGCCGAAACTGTGCTCCCAAAAGAAAAAGTGCATCGCTGATTTCGGGTTTGATTGCACGATTTGCAGCTGAAGCTGTCTGTGTATCAGCTTCTCTCACATATCTGATTTATGTGCTTGGTGTGGATTTCGGAACAAAGATTCCTTTTGTATATCTTGCAGGCATTTTGGGCGGCTTCTTAGGCACCGCCTTCGGATTCTTCGTGGGTTCAATCGGAAAAAAGGACGGCGATACAAAATCTTCAATCTGTGTTGCAGTTTCTCTTACCTGCTGCTTCTTCAGCGGACTTATGGTAAGCAATATGAAGGCTGTTGTGGATATGGTTGCTCCCTGGTTCAATGAAATAAACCCTGCGGCAGTAATTTCTGATGCGTTCTATTGTCTGAATATCTATGATGATTACGAACGCTTTACAGCTAAAATCATTACAATGCTTATAATGACTGTAATCTTCTGCTTAGGCGGATTCTTATTTACAAGGAGGCAAAAATATGCCAGTCTTTAAAACATATATGAAGGTTGTTAAGAAAAACCTTTTTATGGCACTTATCTATACAGGAATTTTTGTTCTGCTTGTATTTATGTTTTCAAATACCGCAGAGCCAGTTGTAAAGTTTGAGGATGTGCGCCTCGGTGTATGCGTAATCGACGAGGACAACAGCGAAGCCAGCAAAGCACTTACCGACTATATTGCAAGCACGAATGAGCTTGAGGATATTGAAAACGATAAGGATGAAATCCTTGACGCATTGTATTACACCAGAGTCGATTATGTGCTTACAATAAAGAGCGGCTTTGAAGAAAAAATCAAAGCAGGGGAAACCGATAATCTTCTTACAAACTATCAGCTTCCCGACAGCTATGACGGTGTATTCCTTGACAATAAAATCAATCATTATGTATCAACCCTTTCAGCTTATGCAGTTGTTAACGATGATATTTCCCTGGCAATAAGCAAAACGGCCGATACTCTTTCAAAGGAAACTCAGATTACGGTTGAAACCTTCTCGGAAAGTAGTACAGTAAGTACAGATTATCTCATTGAACTTGCATTCTTCTTTACTTATCTTCCTTACGGTCTTATATCTGTAATGATTTCCGTGCTTACAGTTGTTCTTATCAAGATGAACAGCAAGGAAATCTCCGCCCGTACAAATTCTTCCAGCACGCCTGCACTTTCACAGACATTACAGATTATTTCAGGAAGTCTTCTGCTTGTTCTTGGGGTATGGCTGGTATTTATGGTTGTAGGAATCGTTATAAACGGCGGTATGTTTACAGGCAAAGCGTGGCTTGCAGTTCTGAACAGTTTTATCTTTACTCTGGTCTCTGCAGGAATTGCTATCCTTACTGCAACGATTACAACCGAAGCACGCTATGTAGCAATGATTGCAAATATTGTTCCTCTTTCTATGAGCTTCCTCTGCGGTATTTTTGTTGAGCAGTCCCTGCTCGGCGAGAACGTGATTGCAGTTTCAAGATTCCTGCCTGCTTACTGGTACATCAAGGCAACTGATATGCTTGCGTTCTCTTCTGACGCAGGCTTTGACAACACCGAATTCATGTCCTGTCTCGGTATCGAAGCCCTTTTCGCAGCAGCATTATTCGCACTTATTCTTCTTGTAAGAAAGTATAAGCACAGCAAAGGTTAATTCCGACTCCGTTTTCTGTATCAGAAAACGGAGTTTTTTTATACAAACACCACCTTTTTTCACAATTTTCACCATCCTGTTATTGACTTGATTTGTTAACAATGATATAATAAAAACGATTACAACTTGTGAGGTGTTTTTATGAATATAGGTATTCTCGGTGCGGGAACAATTGCCCGTAAAATGGCGTACACAGTAAGTCGGATGAACAGTGTTAGGCTTTATGCTATCGCATCCCGCAGTGCTGAAAAGGCGAAGGAATTTGCCGAAGAATTCGGAGCTGAAAAGTATTATGGCAGCTATCAGGAGCTTGCCGATGACAGCAGTATTGACCTTATCTATGTTGCTACTCCCCATTCGCATCATTACGAACACGCTCTCATGTGTCTGAAAGCAGGGCGCAATGTTCTCTGCGAAAAGGCTTTTACCGCAAACTATAAGCAGGCGAAGGAACTTATTGATCTGGCTGAAAGCAAAGGTTTGTACCTAGGCGAAGCTATCTGGACACGCTACCTTCCCATGCGCTTTAAGCTTGATGAAATAATCTCAAGCGGTGTAATAGGTGAAATATCTTCACTTACCGCAAATCTTGGCTATTCTATCGCTCATGTTGAGCGTCTTGCGAAGCCTGAACTTGCAGGCGGTGCACTTCTTGACCTTGGTGTTTATACTATAAATTTTGCCCTTATGGCATTCGGCACAGATATTGCAGAAATAAAGTCAGCCTGCACTAAAAATGAATATGGGGTTGATACCCATAATACGGTTATTTTTAATTACAGCAACGGCAGAACCGCAATCCTTCACAGTAATATGAATGCCACCACTGACCTGCGCGGAATTATCTACGGAAGCAATGGCAGGATTGAGTTCGAAAACGTGAATAACTGCGAGGGAATAAATGTTTTCCTGAACGACGGTATCGTTACCCGTTATGAAACCCCCGCTCAGATTACAGGCTTTGAGTATCAGGTTGAAGCGTCTCTTGAGGCGGTAAGACAGGGCAGGACAGAATGTGATGAAATGCCTCATTCCGAGATACTGAGAGTGATGAAAATAATGGATGATTTAAGAGCAGAATGGGGAATAAGATACCCGTTTGAGGAGAACTGATGGCAATAATCCAGAGTTTTAACAGGTTTGAAAGCAAGTACCTGATTACCGATGAACAGAAGGAACGGTTCATTGCGGCAGTAGGCGAGTCTCTTGTAAAGGACAAATATGATAAATATACAATCTGCAATGTCTATCTTGATACCGATGATTTCTGGTTTATTGAGCATTCTCTTGATAAACCAGTATACAAGGAAAAACTTCGCATCAGAAGTTATGGTACTGCAAATGAAAATTCAACGGTATTTTTTGAGATAAAAAAGAAATTCCGTAAAATTGTATATAAAAGACGAATTACAATTCCTCTTAAGGAAGCGGAAAACTACATAGAAAAAGGCATTAAACCTGAAAGTATTTCAGGATATACCGCAAACCAGATTTTCAATGAAATTGACTATCTTATGAAGAAATATAAACCCACACCCAAGCTGTTTCTGGCATATGACAGGGTGGCATATGCCGATGAACGTTTTTCGGGTTTCCGCGTAACTTTTGACAAGGATATACGCGGCAGATGGGATGATATAACCCTGAGGCAGGATGAGGATAATTTCCTGCTTGATACAGGTGTTGAAAATTACAATGTAATGGAACTTAAATGTGAAGGTGCAATGCCTCTTGAATATGTTTATCTGCTCCGCGAGCTGGGAATACGTCAGATTTCATTCTCTAAGTACGGACGGATTTATACTGACAGATTCAAAGAACGTGAAAGGAAAGTCTGTTATGAATAAACGAATTATATCAATGCTGCTTGCGTCGGCGCTTATTGTGTCTGCATCAGGCTGTGAAAGTATATATGTTGAAGAAGATATATCTTCAACAACTACGGCTGCTTCAGCTGATGACGCAGCAGTTACAACCACACAAACACCTGAGAATCCAACTCTGACTACGGAAACTCAGGATACGACCGCAGTTGAAGAACCTGTTGCCATATCAACAGACGTGTCCGTTGAGTTTTCTCATAAAAGCGGAATTTATGCAGAAAGCTTCAGCGTTGAAATTTCTTCTCTGACCGAGGGCGAGATTTACTACACGACCGACGGAAGTGATCCTGTAACAAGCGAAACGTCAAAGCTTTATACAGGTGCTGTTCAGGTAACCGACCGTAAGGGTGACAAGAATGTTGTTTCAGCGGTTGACCCTCTTGAAATCGGCGGCACATTCAATTATGTAAATGATGACAGAAACGGTTTTGAAAGCGAGATAGCTCCCCCTGATGACAGGGATGTTGACAAATGTACCGTAATCCGCGCGGTAACAAAGAATGCTGACGGAAGCTTCGGCGGAGATGTTCTTGCTACATATTTCATAGGAACACCTGAAGAGCATATAGAAGGGCTTGCTGAAAGCTGTGAAGCAAGCGGCACACCTCTTGCTGTAATGAGTATTTCGGTAAACTATGATGACTTTTTTGACAGTGAAAAGGGTATTTACGTAAAGGGTGATATTTTCTATAATGCCCTTGAGGAATATCTCAGCGAAAACCGCCTCCGCGATCCTGAAACCGCACGAAGCCTTGATGCAAACTACAAGCAGAAGGGCAGAGAATGGGAACGCGAAGCGTCAATAACCTTGTTTGAAGCTTCTCCCGATGGGATGGAAGCTGTGCTGACCCAGAACTGCGGAATACGTGTTCAGGGCAATTACTCACGTTCCGATATACAAAAGGGTCTGCGTCTCTATGCCCGTACAGATTACGGTGAAAACAACTTTGACTACGCTGTTTTCGGCGAGGATTACCTCAATGTAGACGGTAAAGTAATGGACAAATATGACACGCTGGTTTTAAGAAACGGCGGTAACTGCGCATTTACAGCGAAATTCAACGACACCTACTGGCAGTCTCTTGTGGAAGAAATGGCCTGTGCAACTCAGAAATCCCGTCCCTGCGTTGTTTATCTCAACGGCGAATACTGGGGACTCTACATTCTTCAGGAAGATTACACAAACGACTATATGGATGATTACTACGGCGTAAATAAGGACGATGTGGTAATCTACAAGGGTGATGCGGAAGCTCTGGAGCTTGGCTACAAGCTTGATGAGGGTGATCTTCCCGAGGGAGTAACGGACGAAACCTATTACTTCCACGAGTTGTACGGTTTTTTTGAAACTCACTCAGACCTTGAAAGCGAAGAGGATTACAACGAGTTCATAAAGCTGGTCGACCCTCAGTCGGTCATGGATTACTTTGCAGTACAGAGCTGGATTGACAACAAATGGGACTGGCCCGGTAAGAACTGGTCAATGTGGAAAACCACGACCGACGACGGAAGTACTTACGGTGACGGCAGATGGCGCCTTATGTTCTACGATATTGAATTCGGCGGTGTATGCGGTGAAGGTGATGCCCGCAACAACACCATAAAGAATGCGAACTACAAGGAAAAGGGACTTCTTGATATGAACACCGATAATCCTGCGGTGCTTTGTTTTGCATACCTTATGACGAACGACAGCTTTGCCGATGAATTCTGCGAAAAGCTTTCAGGACTTTCATCAGGCTGTTTTGAAAAACAGCACGCACTTGAACGTTTACAGCTGTTCGAGGATACATATGGCCCTCTATATGAACAGTTCTTCTCTCGCTACGAGGGAACAGGCACAGCCGATGAAGCAATCAACGGCGGCTATGCAACCGCAAAATGTATCAGGGATTTCCTTGAAAAACGTGAGGACAATATAGAACGCATGATAAAATTCTGCGAAAAGACATTAGGATAAAGGAAAGGTAAAAACGAATGGATTTTTTATTTAAACAGGTAGCCACTGATAATCCTCTCGGCTTTGCAATCGTAATGGGAATTGCGCTTCTCTGCGGTATTATAATTTCTGTTGTATACCGTCTCGGCACTGACAGACCCTCGAAATATATGATGATTACGGCAATTATAATGCCTGCGGTTGTTCAGACGGTAATTATGCTTGTAAACGGAAGTGTAGGTGCAGGTGTGGCGGTAGCAGGCGCATTCAGCCTTGTGCGTTTCCGTTCCGTTCCGGGCAGCTCCCGTGATATCTGTATACTCTTCCTGGCAATGGCATCGGGTATCGGCTCAGGTATGGGTTACATCTGGTACAGTCTTATCTTCACAATTGCAATTTCAATTGTAGTACTGATTGCGGAAAAGCTTATCCCCTCCGAGCATAACAGAAACTCCCGTCTTTTACGCATACTCGTAACCGAGGATATGGACTATAACGGACTTTTCGACGATATCTTCAATGAATACACATCAAAATTCACACTTCAGTTTGTAAAGTCCGTAAGAATGGGAACAATGTTTGATTTACAGTACATAGTAAATATGAAGGACATTTCCAAGGAAAAGGAAATGCTGGACAAAATCCGTTGCCGCAACGGTAATCTTACCGTAAGCTGCGGACTTGTACCTGTTAATCGTGATGAATTATAAGAAAAACCGCACAGGATTGACCTGTGCGGTTTTTCTTGACATAAGCATTAAAAATATTATCATAAAATTACCAACCTTTTTTAAAAACTCTTCACTGTATTATTGAGAACGTTCTTAAGGAGAGGAAAATCAATGAACAAATACGCCGCTGATGCGTTAATATCTTCGTATGTAAAAAAACTGTTCGGTTTCGCAATGTCAAAGCTTTCAAAAATTGACGAGGCAGAGGAGCTTGCGGCGGAAATAACCTTGCAGGTATACGAATCACTGCTGAAACAGGACAATATCGCAAACCCTGACGGTTACATATACCGTATTGCAAAGAATGTCTATGCAAGGTATATTGACGGCAGAAAAAAGGCAACTGCCGTTGACGGTATCGAGTTTATTCCTGACAGCAATGACTTTACGCAGGAACTTATGAACAGCGAAAGCTATGGAATACTCAGACGAGAGATTACATATCTCTCAAAAATACAGCGTGAGATAATTATTCAGCATTATTTCCATGACAAAAAGGTCAAGGAAATTGCACTGATGCTTTCTCTCAGTGAAAATACAGTAAAATGGCATTTAGCCTGCTCGCGAAAGGAGTTAAAAACAGGTATGGAAAGAACAAGAACAACAGGAACTTTGGGCACAGAGCCTATCAGATTCTGCAATATGGGGCACGGAGGTACACCGGGAAGTCTGGGTGATACTGCGAATTTCCTTGCAAAGGTTATTACACAGAATATAGCCTATGCGGCATATCACCAGCCGAGGACGATAAACGAAATAGCTGAAGAGCTTGGTATAAATCCGATTTTTGTAGAGGATGAGGTCGCCGTTCTTGAAGAATACGGCTTTATGGATAAGCTTCAGGGCGGTAAATACCGCACAAATATCTGTATATATGAATTCAATGAAACATACTATCGCATTTATAAGGAAATAAATCAGAAATACACAAAGCTCTTTGCCGAGAAATTCTTTGCACCTGTACTTGAAAGTATTACAGAAATTCCCGACTGGCTTCATGTTCCCGGTAATGATATAAATCTGTTGAAATGGAGCATGGTATGTTTTCTCAGTAACGAGCTTGCTGTTGCGGATATTTCAGGCGAAAAATTTTCTGTAAAACGCCCTGACGGCGGCGATTATATTGCTTTTGCAAGTGTTGATGTAAAGCCTGACTGGGATATGAGCGATGCGGAAGAAAATATCTACTGGGCTTGTGGCGATATGTGGAGAGACAGGCGCGACGAAGGGATGGATTGGAAAAGCTGGCAGCTTGACTGCCACTGGACTGACAGACACGGTAATTGGAGAGATAATCTTACAGAAGATTACGATAAGATATATTTCTGGCTCAGCAATCAGCTTCCCGAAACCCCAGCCAATGCAGAAAGCTATGCACGCTTACTTGATAAGGGTTATCTTTTAAAAGATAACGGCGAATATAAGTGTAATCTTATAATCTGCGACAGCGAAAAGAAATGGCATGAATTTTTACCAAGTGCAACCGAAGAAATAAAAAATCTTTCACGTGAATATGCCGCTGAAGCTCTGAAAGCGGAGCTTTACGGGCAGCCTGAGCATATGCACGAGCTGCTTAAGTGCTTTACTCAGAATATAGCCTGCAAGCTTCACACAAGAATCATGAAGCAGCTGCTTGATATGGGTGTGCTGAAAATGCCTACCGAGGAACAGGCAAAGGGACTCTGCACCATTATGTTTATGGGTGAATAAGAAAAAGCACAGCAGAATTTCTGCTGTGCTTTTGCATATCCCGTCATTTTTCCGCATAAGCTGTACCAGTACAACTTGGAGGTGCTTTATGAAAAAGCATAATTTCTGGGATATAGCAATATTTATTCTTTCGGCAGAGCTTGTTGGTGCTCTTTCAGCGTGGTTTTCAGGGGGCTTCGGTGATTTTTACGACAAATTCACTCCTCCTCCGCTTTTGCCGCCTTCGTGGCTGTTTCCTGTGGTGTGGACAATTCTTTATGCACTTATGGGATTTTCGGCATACCTGATTTATTCTTCTGACGCAGGTAAGGCTGAAAAGACAAAAGCGCTTGCAATCTACTGGGCGCAGCTTGCGGTAAATTTCCTGTGGAGCATTGTTTTCTTCCGATTTGAAAATCTGTGGGGATCCGTTGTTGTAATTCTGATACTGCTTGCTCTGATAGTAGTAATGATAACCGGATTCAGAAAGATTAGTCCCTTAGCTGCACTTATTAATATCCCATATCTGATATGGGTGAGTTTTGCAACCTACCTGACAATTGCAATAGCAGTTATAAACTGAAATAAGGCGGAATCTGCCATGCAGATTCCGCATTTTCGTTTACTTGATTTTAGATTGCAGGATATTGAGCAGTTCGCCGAATCTCTGGAAATGAACAACCTCTCTTGCGCGTAAGAACTTTATAACATTACTTACGTCCGGATCGTCGCACATGCGGAGAATATTGTCGTATGTTGCTCTTGCTTTCTGTTCAGCAGCCATGTCCTCCATAATATCTGCAATTGGATCAGCCTTGCTCTGGATTGTTGCCGCAGACCAGGGAACGCCTGAAGCGCTTGCAGGATAAACACCGTTTGCGTGGTCAACATAGTAGTCGCCGACACCGTATCTGTCAAAGCTTTTTGCACCCTCACCCTTGGTAAGCTGAGTAACAATACTGCCTATCATCTCTAGATGCCCCAGTTCTTCTGTACCTATATCAGTAAGCAGTGCAATACCTCTCTTGTCAGTCTGCGCAAAACGCTGTGACAGGTAGCGGAGAGATGCGCCCAATTCGCCATCGGGACCTCCGTACTGGCTTAAGATATAGCTGGCAAGCTTCGGGTTCTTGTTATTGATTTTTACGGGAAATTGTGTGCGCTTTTCGAATATAAACATACCTTACACCAACCTTTCCGACGGCCAGCAGCCTACGAGCCAATCCCATTCGCCATCTTTGCCTGCGCTGCAGGACTGAAGAGGATAGCAGCAGTTTTCAAAGGCTTCCTTGCAGGCTTTAAGCTGTCTGCACGCCTCGCGGTGCATTTCAAGCGCCCTGATGTCATCAGGATGAGTGTCGAGATACAGCTTAAGGTCAGTAGCGTAGAAGCAGGCTTCGCTTACGTTTCTGAGCAGCTGAGCGCAGTTTGCATTACTTTCCATACCAGAGCCCCCTTAAATATTCGTCAATACCAATGTCAAGTTCGGGAAAAACTGTACCCTGCATAAGTGCTTTTGAAGGTGTATAAACCTTGCCGATACGCTGAACCGGAACATAAGCGTAGCCGACGCGGCGGATGCCCTTTTCGGCGTCAGGTTTTACCATATCGCAATTATTCATATTATTACTCCTTTCGATATGTTTTTCACAGCTAACGCTGCTTTTACAATATATGCGGAAATGATATAAAGGGTTAATTGCATTTTTTGATATAAAACCTGTTTTTTACATAGACAAAAGCGTAGAATTACGTTATAATGTAATCACAATTTATTCAAAAGGAGTGTTTTTATGTTCCCGTTCCAGAATCCCGCATTATCAGACGATGAGCGTGCTGACGATCTCGTTTCAAGACTTACCCTTGATGAAAAAATCGGTTTTCTTTCAACTCATAATCTGCCTGTTGAACGTCTGGGCATAAGCGAATGGTATGTAGGCTGCGAAATTGCCCGCGGACTCGTAAACCGCAGCGAGGACAAGCCGAGTACTGTTTTTCCTCAGCCTATAGGTATGTCTGCGAGTTTTGACCCTGAAATGATGCTTGAAATCGGCAGAACTGCCGCACGTGAAGCACGGGCTTACTATAATGAAGAGAAAAAAGGCGGACTTATGGTCTGGGGACCTACCGTTGATCTTGCCCGTGACCCTCGCTGGGGCAGGAATGAGGAATGCTACGGAGAAGATCCGTTCCTTACAGGCGAAATGTCAATTGCATACACAAAGGGATTACGAGGCGACGGAAAAGTTGCCGCAACGATTCCCACATTGAAACATTTCTGCGCCAATAATCACGAAGAGGGCAGAGGCAGTGACAACGCAAACCTGAATCCGAGACTTCGCCATGAATATTATTATGCAGCTTTCAAGCCTTCAATTGTAAGAGGCGGAACCGAAAGCATAATGACGGCATATAACGAGCTCTGCCACACTCCTGCTGTGATAAATCATGATGTAAAGAACCTTCTCAAAAAAGAATGGGGCCTTGTATTTGTCGTTACGGATGGTGGCGACTTTTCTCAGAATGTTACATCGCATAAGCTTTTTGCTACTCACGCTGAAGCGCTTAAAGCATGTATAGATGCAGGAACAGACTGTATGACCGATCCTGTAGATAATGTAACCAAAGCTGCAAGAAGTGCACTGGAAAAGGGAATTATTACCGAATCGGAAATTGACGGTGCAATACGCAATACAATTATCGGAAGAATCCATTTAGGTCATTTTGATCCATCCACACCTTTTGATAACATAACGCTCGATGATGTAAACACAGAAGCTGATAAAAAGTTAAATTTACGTGCCGCAAAGGAAGGAATGACCTTGCTTGAAAACAGAGGAGGTTTGCCTGTAGCTAAGGAAAATGCAGGTAAAATTGCTCTGTTAGGTCCGAATATAGACTGTAATCTTCTTGACTGGTATACTGGTATCAGTTCTTATAATATTTCAATTAAACAGGGCCTTGCCGAAGCAGGTTGCGAACTTGTCTGCGATACAGGCTGGGATATTGTAAAAATCGAAGCACCTGACGGCAGATTTTTAAGACTTGACGAAAGCGGCAATTTCTATGCGGATGCAGATGAAGAAAACGCTGAGCAGTTCTATTACTGTCATCACGACCACAATCACAAATGGGTTAATTTCCAGAGTGTAAAGGACGGCAGAATTATGCATATGCCAAACGGTGAACCCCCTTCCTATGGCAAAACAACCGTTTATGGCTGGTTTACATCCGAAACTCTGCAGGTACATACCCACAGCAAGACCGGAAAACAGATTATTTCTGATTATCAGCATAAAAAACAGTTTACTCTTGATGAAAACAACCGCCTTGTTCTTCGTGAATATTCACAGCCTGACAAGAGCGTAATGTTTGCGATTCATACAGTGAGCAAGGGTGAAGAAAGAATTGCGGAAATTGCATCCAAAGCTGATACGGTAATTTACTGCGGTGGTAATGATCCCGAACAGGTAGCACGTGAATGTTATGACAGAAAGACAATCGAGCTTCCCGATGTTCAGCGTAAGGCGGTTATGAAACTTGCAGAAATACGTCCCGATTTTGTATTTATAATTGTTTCAAGCTACACATATTCCATGCCTTTTACCGATAAGAGACCTGCTGCAATCCTCTGGACAAATCATGCAGGTCCCGAACTTGGACATGCATTTGCCGAAACTGTTTTCGGATTCAATAATCCTGCGGGCAGAACGCCTGTGACATGGTATGACTGTGATGAAGACCTTGCTGATATCAAGGATTATGATATTATGAAAAATAAAATGACCTACCGCTGGTTTGAGGGTGAAGCGCTTTATCCCTTTGGTCACGGACTCAGTTACGGCAGATTTACATACAGTAATGTGAATTACGAAGTAAAAGCCGATGAGATAATCGTTTCTGTTGATATAACAAATGACGGAAGTCTTGACGGCGAGGAGGTTGTCCAGATTTATTACCGTCCGCTGTCACAGCGCATCAGACGTCCTCTGAAACAGCTCTGTGGTTTTAAACGTCTTTCCGTTGTTGCAGGAGAAACGATACATGCTGAAATTTCCGTACCGCTTCGCGAACTGGAATTCTATGATGTATCCCGTCAGCGTTTCTGCCTTGAAAGCGGTGAATATGAAATTATGACAGGCGCTTCATCTGCTGATATACGTCATTCTGCTGTTGTAGACATCAGCGGTGAAGAAATTCCGCCCAGAGATTTTTCTGTTGAAACCGAAGCGCAGTATTACGACAGAGAGAAAAATACGGAAATCTATATTGATCCGATTACCTGCGAAAGCCATATCCGCGGACGCAAGTGGATAAACACCCTTACGTACCAGAACGTCTGCTTTGATGATGTGAAGAAAATTTCTGTAATGGCTTCTGCGGTTGTTTCGGAAAAGAAAATTTCTGTACTTGTTGATGCAGAGAAGGAACCCGTATGCGAACTGACAATACCAGCTTCAGACGGGTATACCGATTTCAACGAATATACAGCTGAAATTGCTTTAAACGGCAACCACGACATTACCTTGTCCTTCGGCGAAAATGTTTCCATCAGCAGCATCAGAACAATCAGATAAATGAATCCGTCAGACTTCTTCTGAAGACTGACGGATTTTCTGTATTTGAAGTGAGGTCAAAAGAATAAGGCAGTAAATCCATAATGATTCACTGCCTTATTCGGAAGAAAGAGATAGATTGAAATGATATTATGACTTAGTTTCTCCAGGGAGCGTCCTTTGTACGCTCGTCTATAAGTTCTTTTATATAAAGTCCGGTTTCACTGTATTCGCTGTCTTTTACAAAAATGCTCGAACCTTCATCTTTATCATTGATAGCCCAGTTGCAGCTTGAAAGGTTGTTCTTATCAATCCATTCAAACCATTCCTGAGTGGATTTATCGTTTACGCCGCCGTTTCCGTCAGCGTTTACGCTGCCCCATTCGGTTATGAATAAAGGGATACCTGCTGCAATAGCCTTATCGGCATTATCTCTGAGCCACTGTTTATGTGTGCCGGCGTAGAAATGGAGTGCATAGGCGATATTTTCGCCTTCAACGGGATTGTCAGCTGCATCTGTTACCTGCTGTGACCAGTTGGGGGTACCGACAATGATGAGGTTGTCTGAATACTCTCTTATAGCAGGGATTACAATTTCAGCATAGGTTTTTATATCGCCCCAACCTACATTCATAGGTTCATTGTATATTTCAAATATTATATTATCGTACTGACCGTATTTTTCAGCGAGCTGACTGAAGTAAGCGACTGCCTCGTCGGGATTCTTGTGTGCACCATGGGAATGCCAGTCAACAAGTACATAAAGACCTCTGTCAATTGCAGCTTCGATAACATCTTCGATTAAGGGTTCACAGCTTCTGTCGTATGGTACGCCGTCATCCTGGATTCCATAGGAACAGCGAACAACTTCACAGCCGAAATCATCCATCATAAGATCAACATAGTCGGAGGTGTAGTATTTCTGAGACCAGTTGCTCCAGAAGAAGCTCATCCCTGTTACACGGACAACTTCACCTGTTCTGGAACCGATAATACGGTTACCATCAGCTATCATTTCGCCGTGATAAGCAACAGGTGTTGCCTCAATCACTTCAACGGGTTCAGTGGTTGTAGCAACTGTGGTTGTTGTGGTTTCCGCAGTAGTAGTGGTCTGCTGTGTATTGCCGGTACTGCAGGATGAAAGTGCAAATGCTGAAGAAATAAGTATTGCTGTAAGCGCGCATGTTTTCTTTTTCATAATACTGTACGATGGAAGAAATATTGCCGCAGCGCTTCCATCTCTCCTTTTTTATATAATATCACATCGGTTTAGTGAATAATATCAAAAAATTGATATATATCTCAAAAAGAAGTACAAATGAGCATAAGATATACATGATGATGTTACTCATACCGAATTCTTCCATGTGCTTTTCAAGAGTAATAACTGCATTTTCTTACATGATTTGTGTGATACCGCTTTGGTTTGGTATATCATATTTCAGATACAAAATCAAATTTACAGTTATAAAAAAACCGCCTCAATAAGGCGGTTTTATATTTGATTATGCACTCATTTTTGCTTCTTCGATGAATCTTACAAATTCAATCTGGGGAATGGGTTTCGAGTAATAATACCCCTGAATAAAGTCGCAATTGAGATTAGAGAAGGTTTCAACCATCTGTTCTGTTTCAATGCCTTCAACCACGATTTCCATATCCATATCCTTGAGCATTCTGATGGTGCCTTTGAGGAAGATGTGGAGTCTTGGCTTGTTGCTGTTGTCAACAAAGGTCTTGTCCAGTTTGACAATTTTAAGGGGCAGGGAAGCGAGTCTTGCCATGTTGGAGTAGCCTGTGCCGAAGTCGTCAAGGGAGAAGCTTACTCCTGCATTTATAAGCTTTGTCATATTTTCAATCAGAATGTTCTGACTGTAGTTTGCGGCAGTTTCGGTAATTTCAAGATTGATTTTATCGGGAGAAATACCGTATTTTTTTATAGTAGCAAGAATATTGTCTGCCAGACCTCTCTGCATACACTGAACAACAGAAAGATTGATTTCGATATAGTCAAGCCCCAGCTTTTTAAATTCTTCACTTGCAATGAATCTGCAGACATTATCAAGGACAATGTCGCCGATTTTGTGGATTGCACCTGATTTTTCCGCAACGGGAATGAACAGATTCGGCGGAACAAAGCCGTAGTCATTATCTATAAGACGGAGCAGTGCTTCTGCCGAAACAAATCTTTTCTTTTCGACGGAATAAATAGGCTGATAATAAACAGTAAAATTGTTATTCCTGAATGCCTTTTCGATAATATTTTCCATCTCATTCATAAGGTGGAAGTTTCTCTGTTTGAACAGTTCTGAAGCAAGATAAATATTGCCTGTTTTTTCAACTCTTTCATGGAAATCGTTTCCGAAAGCCATAAGTGACTTATAATCAGCAATATCCTCAGGCAAGTTGGCAACGCAGATATAAGCCTCGGGTGTAATTTCAATCTGATTGATTTCAATTGTGCGCTTTGCTGTTTCGTTGAGTACTTCAGCAAGCTTTTCCGCTTTTGAAGCATTGAAGCTGTTTACAATCAGGCGGAACTTTCCGCGCTCCAGATAGTAAAGCTCTGCCTTTGCCCTTAGAAGCTTATTGTTCATGGAGATGTTGTTTGCAATAACCTTCAGCATTGTGTTTGTCCCGTCATAGCCGAGCAATGCACGAAGAGAGTCAAAGTTTGCAATATTGATAAGTATCAGTTTATGGTGATTGTTGTTTATAAAGTCTGTCTTTATATCTGCGGCATAAGCACTGTATTTTCTCAGATTGGTTACTGAATCCACGTTTTTCTCGGGATTCTGGATTGTCATTGAAATAATCATAAGCACAACTGCGTTACAGAAAATTTCTACCAGCGAGTGAGGGAAGAAATGCTTTACAACAACTGCAAGAATTCCCAAAGGAATACTTGAACAAAGGACGATTATTGATTTTATGGGAAGCGTTCTGCGGTAAATCAGCAGATAAACAAATCCGAGTATTACATAGAATGTTGCAAAGAAATAGAGCGAGTTAGAAAAAACTGTTCTGTTGAGTGTACCATTTTCATATGAGAACACCACATTTGTGAAAGGATTTGAAATAATTAATCCTACAACAATAAAATAGGGTATCAGCAGAATGAAGCCTGCAAAAGGTCTTTTCTTGAACTTATGCCATGTACGTGTAAGGCTTATTATATACATGACATAAACAGGTGTAGCCGTATTGTGGAATAACAGGTAAGTGGACCTTATAAAATTATAAAGCATATTCTGGTGTGATACCATATTTTCCAGTGTAACGGTGAAAACGTTGAACAATGCCGCAATCATAGTGATACCTACAAGGAACATATACATATATCCTGCGGTATTTTTTGCACGTTTACTGAACAGGTTTGTGAAAAGCATTACAAGCAACATTATAACTGCCGCAATGTCAAAATGAACCAGATTTTCCATAAAATTACTCCCAAATTATATCTTTTTTCATATCTGATTAAAATAATATCACAACTATAAATAAAAAGCAATAAGATTTTGTTAATTTATTAGCAATTTAAAGCAAAATTCGCCTTTCCGCACATAAAATGCCCCGACAATCTGTGATAATTGTCGGGGTGAAAGTTACACATGGAAGATTAAATTGTAGGATTATTTATAACGCCTGCGAAAACAGGGTCGTCGGATACGCCTTTTATTATGAAGATAAAAGGTCTGTCAAGGAAAAAGTCAATATGGTCATCAGGAGGCGCCGCTGCCCCTGCAGCCATCATAGCTGTGAATGCGGTTGCGGTACAACCCTCTTCATCGACCGCAACTCTTACCGAGTGATTAGCTGCAGAAAGAGCAGTATCTGCCGATTCTGAGCCTAGCAGGGCAGAAAAATCTGCCGTACCGCTTTCAAAGACATCGGTAACACCCATTTCGGTAAGACCGTCCTTTAAATCAACGCTGTATGTGCTATCGAATTTGGGCATGGAAATATTTATGATAAGATACTTGCTGTTGGGATGTGTGTCCAGAGGACTCATGTTTTCAAAATATGCAAAGAAGTCTTCTATTTCATTGCTTTTCAGAATTTCATCGGTGGTTACGCCCTCATCAGGTAAGATAAGCCACATTTCCGGATATCCCGCTCCTGAAAACCGCATGTTGATTGCACCGAAATTATCACTCCAGTAATAAAAATTCTGGGTCTGTCTTCTCATAAAATCACAGGTGATTTCTTCGCCGAGAGAGGTGGTGAAAATATCCTTGCCTGTGTTTTCTTCATTGAACCATTGTTCCCATTTTCCACGGAAATAAACCGTCGAAGCGATCGTAAACACAGTCTGGCTGTCCATTTCAATCTGCTGTGCTTCATCCTCAAGCATACCGCCTGTCTTTACGCTGAGCCATTCCTGTAAGGCCTTTGTATATGCAGGGTCACTGACATTTCCCGAAAAGCTGTCGGCAAAATAACTGTCGGAAAGAAGCTTCAGGGTATTCATATTGTAATTCAGGGAATCGGAGAGCCAGACAGAATTTGCAAAAACGCTTATCAGTGCCTTATCGTCTGAGTAGTTGCGTTTAAACATGGAATTGCTGTAACCCTGCAAGGTTTTCACATCCTTTGCACCCAGCAGGTCAAGAATCTGCTGTCTGCTGTTTCCCTCCGAGGATTGCGCAAGCATACTCAGCGCAAAATAAACATTCATGGGCGAGAAAAGGCGGTTTTCGCCGTTTGTGCCGGTAAGGAATGTACTCATGCTTTTATAGGTGAAGCTGTTTATGGAATCCTTGTATTCCACATTCTTCTCCTGGCGGTACTCGACAATAAAATCGTTCCATTTATCATACTGCTCGATGAAATTATCGCTGTTTTCATCGGGATAAGGCGGCATTACGGGATATGACGCCGCCGATAAGAGCATTGCACTTGTTTCGGGAGAGTATTTGCTCATGTTTCCATCCTTATTTCCGTTTGCATTTATATTGCCTGCCGCAGCTGTTGTGTTATCGGGTGTATCGGCAGCGGGGAGGTCATCGGTAAGAGTTTTTATTCCGACCGCTCCCGCCGCAACAACACACACTGCCGCCGCCGCACCAATCCATTTTATCCATGTGTTATGCTTTTTCTGCCTGTCTTCCGCATTTGCAAGCATTTCATCGTCGGCTTCTCCGATAGCTTCAAAAATCTGATTTTCGTTCATATATCAAATCCCTCCTTCGAAAGGTGTTCGCGCAGTCTGCTTCTCATCCGTGAGAGAATTGCCGAAACGTTATTTGTGGTAATGCTCATTTTATCCGCTATTTCAGTTACGGGCATTGCATAGAAATATCGTCTGAGGAAAATCGTTCTGTCACGCGCGGATACGGATTTTAAAAAGCTGTTTATACTCTCCGACAGCAGCTTCATATCTATCTCATCGTCAGTGGTATTTCCGCCTGAAATACATTCCGAAAGTTCATCCAGAATGTAGAGCATTTCTCCGCTTCGCTTTGCAGCGTGCTTTTTCTTATACTTGTCAAAAGAAAGATTGCGTGTTATTTTGGCAAGGAAAATTCTGAACCTGTCAGGTTTTTTTGGCGGAATGGCATTCCATGTCCGAAGCCACGTATCATTTACGCACTCGTCTGAGTCTTCCTTGCTGTTCAGAATGTTATCTGCAATAGCGAAACAGTAGCTTCCGTATTTGTTGTTTGTCTCTTCGATTGCATTTTCATTTCTGTTCCAGTACATTTCAATTATCATGCTGTCGTCCATAAAAATTCCCCCTTCATAAGTATAAGACGACAAAAAATACCAGATCTTACAGAAAAACGGCGATTATTACCGCCGTTTTGAATTATTTATGTGAACCTATGAATTTTTCCACATAAAGCATATCATACCATCTGTCGAATTTATGGCCGCATTTCTTGCATCTTCCTACAGTTTTATAGCCCATAACCTCATGGAAAATAGCGCTGTCGTGGGTGATATATTCGTCCTCTTCCTCTGCATATGCAACAAGGGCGTAAAGGTTGATGAATCCCTGGTTTTTCAGTATTTTTTCAATTTCACTGTAAAGTTTTTTGCCGATACCTTTGCCACGCATATCCCGTCGCAGGTATACGGAAAGCTCAGCCGAATGCAGAAAAGCAGCTCTGGGGTGAAACTGACCCGCGTAGGCATAACCGATTATTTTTTCATCACATACAGCCACAAGGTAGGGAAATTTTTCAAGAGTTTTTCTGATTCGCTCCCTGAATTCTTCGATTATCGGCGGTTCATATTCAAAAGAAATCGCTGTATTCTTTACATAAGGCGAGTAGATTGCGAGGATTTCCTCTGCGTCAGCAACGGTTGCAGTTCTTATTTCAATATTCATAAAAATACCCCTTTCTGAGAAAATTATAGCATTACATATTATAAATGTCAATAAAAAAGCTCTCCCGATGGAGAGCTTTTACAAGGTATATCAGGACTTTTTGAGAATTTCAAGATTCTTTTCAATAAGCTCGTATCTCTGTTTTACGCAGTCAACGGAGCGTAAAGCGTCAGAGGGAGTATTGAAGGTGTAGTCCATAAGCTTTTCGATTGTAGTTGTTGCAACGTGCATACGTGTATCGCTGGAAGCGTAGTAGATGTAAACATCGCCGTTGTCTCTTGCGATTGCACCGTTTGTGAATACAACGTTGGAAACGTCGCCTACTCTTTCATCACCGTGAGGAGCAATGAAAAGACCCGAGGGAGAAGCGATAAGCTTTGAGGGGTCATTAAGGTCGGTAGCAAATACGTAAATAACATATCTGAGACCTGCTGCTGTGTTTCTTACGCCGTGAGCAATATGTATCCAGCCCTTGGGAGTCTTTATCGGAACAGCGCCTGCGCCATTCTTTACTTCTGTAAGTGTGTGATAGATTCTGGGGCTGATAACAACTTCTTCTGTGCAGATAACGGGGTTGTTTATATCCTCGCAGAGACCGAAGCATACACCTCCGCCACTTCCTGTCTGAATGAAATCATCCTGAGGACGTGTGTAGAATGCGTATTTCCCGTCAACAAATTCAGGGTGAAGAACAACGTTTCTCTGTTGTGGTGACTTTGATTTAAGGTTGGGGAGTCTTTCCCAGGTCTTTAAATCCTTTGTTCTTACAATGCCTGCCTGTGCAACTGCAGCGGAAAGGTCATTGCTTTCGGTATCCTTGCTTTCAGAGCAGAACACGCCGTAAATCCAACCGTCCTCGTGCTTTGTAAGACGCATATCGTAAACGTTTGTTTCTTCGGGCTGTGTATCGGGAAGAAGAACAGGGAAATCCCAGAAACGGAAATTATCGATACCGTTATCGCTTTCCGCAACCGCAAAGAAGGATTTTCTGTCATTTCCCTCAACGCGTACAACAAGATAGAACTTTCCGTCAAGCTCGATTGCACCGGAATTGAGAGCTGCATTTATGCCGAGTCTTTCCATGAAATAAGGGTTTGTTTCGTAGTTGAAATCGTATTTCCAGATTAAAGGCGCATGAGCCGCAGTAAGAACAGGATACTTGTAGCGGTCGTAAATGCCGTTGTAGTCATCGGTCTTTTCGTTCTTTCGTGTGATGAGAGCCTCGTACTTTGCATTTTCGGCGGCAACTCTCTTGTTGAATTCTTCGATAGTAGGCATAAAGCATTTCCTTTCAGAATAAATTATTTTTTACGGTACGCGGAATTATTTTTTCGCATAAACTGTAAAAAAGCGTAAACGAGGGACGGTAACAGCCCACTGTTCATGAATAGCCGTTTCTGTGTACGTCTGCGCTTTTATATAAATCGGCGGAACGGTTGTGAAGACAGCCGCTTCCGTCTGATTTTTTGCAACGTTTTGATTATAGCACATACATAAATAAAAATCAATACTTTTAGCTAAAAACACTTAACTTTTTTTGAAAGTTAAGTAACAGGGGGAAACGACGTTTTTTTACAGGAAATTATAAAATTAAAGACTTTATTATAAATATGAGATATACATTGATTTACAGTTTTTCATAAGTATTGACAAGGCCGGAACCCTTTGTTATAATCGGATTATAGATTGATTTGTACCAGATGCGAAAGGATGTTAATATGGATAATTTTAATTTTTATAGCCCTACAGAATTTGTTTTCGGCAAAGATACAGAAAACGACTGCGGCAAGTATGTAAAGAAATACGGCGGTACTAAGGTGCTGATTCATTACGGTGGTGGTTCTGCTGTGAAATCGGGACTTCTCGACAGAGTAAAGGCTTCCCTTGACAGCGAAAATATCCCCTACGTACTTCTCGGCGGCGTAAAGCCCAATCCCCGTGATACTCTTATCTATGAAGGTATTGAACTCTGCCGCAAGGAAAACGTTGATTTCATCCTGTCAGTAGGCGGCGGTTCATGCATTGACAGCTCCAAGGGTATTGCCTGCGGTGTTCCTTATGACGGTGATTTCTGGGATTTCTATGAAAAGAAGACATTTGTTCAGAAGGCTCTGCCTATAGGTACAGTTCTTACAATTGCCGCAGCAGGAAGCGAAGGTTCAGGTGCTTCCGTCGTAACAAAGGAAGACGGAATGTTAAAACGTGACACAAGCTCAGACCTGCTTCGTCCTCGTTTCTCAGTCCTCAATCCTGCGCTTACCTGTACACTCCCCGCATATCAGACTGCCTGCGGTGCAACTGATATTATGGCACATGTTTTTGAACGTTACTTCACAAATACAAAGGAAGTTGAAATTACCGACCGTCTCTGTGAAGCAGTGCTTCTCACAATGGTAAAGGAAACCCCCCGTGTTATTGCTGACCCGAATAATTATGAAGCAAGAGCAAACATTATGTGGGCAGGAACAGTAGCTCACAATGACATTATCGGTGTCGGCAGAAGCCAGGACTGGAACAGCCACGGCATCGAGCATGAATTGTCCGGTCTTTATGACTGCGCACACGGTGCAGGTCTTGCAGTTGTAATGCCTGCATGGATGGAGTTTGTATATAAGCACGATGTAATGCGCTTCGCACAGATGGCTACCCGTGTTTTCGGCTGTGAAATGAATTTTGAAAACCCCGAAGATACAGCCCTCAAGGGTATTTACTCATTCCGCCGTTTCTTACATGACATCGGTATGCCTATTAATTTTGAAGAACTCGGTGCAAAGGCGGAAGATATCCCCGTTCTGATTGAAAAGTTCGGTATCGGCGACGGTCAGACATGGGGCTTTGTAAGACTCAGCGCAAAGGATATTGAAGAAATTTTAAACAACGCAGTAAAGGCAAAGCTGTAAGGAGGAACAGAAAATGAAGGTTTTACTCATCGGCGGAACAGGCACAATCAGCAGTGCAATCACACGTCTGCTTGTAAAAAAGGGTTATGAAACATATCTTCTTAACCGTGGCAGCAGAAATGATACACTCCCTGAGGGAGTAAAGACTATCTGTGCTGATATAAATAATGAAGCAGAGGCGGCTGAAAAGCTCAGCGGAATGACATTTGACGTTGTATGTGATTTTATCGGCTTTGTACCGTCACAGCTTGAACGTGACTACAGACTTTTCAATGGTAAGACAAAGCAGTTCATGTATATAAGCTCCGCTTCCGCTTATCACAAGCCTGTAAGACATTACGAAATTACTGAAGGCACAACTCTCGCAAATCCCTACTGGGAATATTCCAGAAATAAGATAGCCTGTGAAGAATATCTTATGAAGATGTACCGTGAAAACGGCTTCCCGATAACAATTATCCGTCCCAGCCACACCTATGATGAAAGAAGCGTACCGCTGGGTGTTCACGGCGACAAGGGCAGCTGGCAGGTATTGAAGAGAATGCTTGACGGCAAGCCTGTTATCATTCACGGCGATGGTACAAGCCTCTGGACTATTACTTTCAACGAGGATTTCGCAGTTGCTTTTGTAGGACTTATGGGCAATCCTCATGCAATTGGCGAAGCCTTCCATATCACAAGCGACGAAAGCGTTACCTGGAATCAGATTTATAAGGCAATTGCCGACGCTTTAGGTGTAGAGCTGAAGCCCTATTATGTTTCCTCGCAGATGCTTCACGACCTGAGTCATTACGATTTTGAAGGCGGTCTTATCGGCGATAAGTCAAATACCGTTGTATTTGACAATTCCAAGGTAAAGGCTGCAGTTCCCGAATTCAAGGCGGTTATCCGTGCGGAAGAGGGTATCAGACGCTGTGTTGAGAATGTGCTTGCACATCCTGAATTACAGGTGGCTGATGAAGAGTTCGACGCATGGTGTGACAAGGTAATCGAAAGAATGGAAGAGCTTAAAAAGAACTTTTAATAAAATAATAACCTGAGAGGGTAAGACCTCTCAGGTTATTTTTATTATTGAGCATCAAAAAAAACAATAATCATCTGCATGACAGAATCGTCATGCTCCATATACAGTTCTTTGTCTATGTTTGTTCCAGGCTTTCTCCTCTGATATTCCAGTGCAGCATCGGTAAGGAAATAATCGTAGTGCCCGTTATGGTTTTCCTTATCCATTAATATAAAGGTGCAACAGGGATTTGTTATTTTGTCTCGCTTGATGTAAATCGGACTATAACCGCCGTAAAAAGAATCATTCTCGGCGCTTATGACCAGTACAGGAATATCAGTACTGTTTATACCGTCTACCGCAGACAATGACTTGTCATCGCCGTATTTTAAATTGATGAATAAACTGTTGAACGGTTTTATTATCGGGTAGACGAAGCCTGTATATTTGCTGATTGAATACTGCCACTGTTCTTCGGGTGTATCAAAACCTGATGCGGTTACTACGGCTTTTATGTTGTGCTCTTTATTCAGAACAGATGCTACTGCATATCCGCCCAGACTGTGACCGAATAAGTAAACAGGTTTATTGCTAAGCTCGCTGTCAGATTCAACATAGTTCAGCAATGCATCAAGGTCATAAACGGCCTGCGAATATCCGCCGAATGCGTTCCCTTCGCTTGTATAGCATCCTGTGTAATCGAAGCATAAACAAGAGTATCCCGCGTCAACAAAATAGCGTATTTCGTAAAGTTTTATATCGTTGGAATCGGTATGCCCCGGAGCAACAACGATAATTCCCTTGCTGTTTTCTTCTCCGTACAGATAAGCTGAAAGAGTGTTTTCGCCTGATTTAAAGGGAATTGTTTTTCTTGGATAATCTCTTTTGACATCATCGTATGTCAGGTAAAGACTATCGTTATAACTGCTGTAATCGTATCTTCCCATAACCACGCTGTGTATAACAGCAATAGTGACAGGTACTATAATACAAAATGACAGACATACACAGAAAAATATTATAATTAACTTTTTAACTGTTTTCATCATTATTCTGTAAATAAAGGCGTCGAATAATATCTGTCCCCGCTGTCAGGCAGTAATGCAACAATATTCTTACCCTTGTTTTCTTCGCGCTCTGCAAGTCTGATTGCCGCACTCAGCGCCGCACCCGAGGAGATACCCACAAGGATACCTTCCTTTTTGGCAAGCATTTTCGCTGTGCTGAATGCGTCGTCAGCTTCCACGGTCATAACCTCGTCATAAATCTCTGTATTCAGCAGAGAGGGTATAAAGTTTGCACCGATGCCCTGAATCTTATGAGGGCCTGCCTTGCCCCCCGAAAGAAGGGGAGAGTCGCTGGGCTCAACGGCAACAATCTTTATGTCGGGATTTTTTTCTTTTAAATATTCGCCGATACCCGTAATTGTTCCGCCTGTACCAACGCAGGCAACAAAAATATCAACCTTTCCGTCCGTATCATTCCAGATTTCAGGTCCTGTTGTTTCGCGATGAGCCTGTGCATTGGCAGGATTGCTGAACTGGTCGGGGATAAAGCTGTTTTCATACATCTTCGCAAGCTCCTCAGCCTTTTCAATTGAGCCTTTCATTCCGAGAGCGCCCTCAGTCAGCACGATTTCAGCACCGTATGCTTTAAGAATATTTCTGCGCTCAACGCTCATTGTTTCGGGCATTGTAAGGATGAGTCGGTATCCTTTTACCGCCGCTGCAGAAGCAAGACCAATACCCGTATTGCCCGAGGTAGGTTCAATAATTACGGAGTTTTCTTTTAAAAAACCGCGTTTTTCGGCATCTTCAATCATGTAAACTGCCGCCCTATCCTTGACGCTTCCTGCAGGGTTCAGGTATTCCAGCTTTAAAAGCACATTTGCTTTTAAATCAAGCGTTTTTTCGAGATTTGAAGCCTCCATAAGAGGGGTGTTGCCGATAAATTCTGAGGCGTTTTTATATATTTTTGCCATAGTCAGGTCCTTTCTAAACATTTTCTGTTGTCTGATGGTCGTCTTTCGGAAATTTCTTCCGCATTACTACAAAGCAGATAAGATGAACAATGAATGTAATTCCCCACGAAAGAGGATATGATAAGAACAGCATAAATTCGGTGTGATATTCCGGAATCTGGAATATTGTGCCAATCCACAGCAGTCTCAGGCCACAGGCACCAAGCAGGGAAACGATAGTCGGTGCAACTGCAAAGCCCATGCCTCGTATAGCACCTGTACAGCAGTCCATAAGACCGCACAGAAAATAAAGTCCGCATACAAGTCCCATTCGTGTAAGTCCTGATGGTATTATTTCAGGTCTGGGGTCATATATACCGAGGAGCGGTTCACCGAAGAAATAAGCAAGATTGCCGAATGCAAGACCTGCTACGGCTGCACAGGCACAGGCGGTAAATGCGATTTTGTTGATACGGCTGTATTTTCCTGCGCCGATATTCTGACTGACAAAGGATATAGCCGCCTGAGAAAAGGCATTCATTGAAACCCATACAAAGCCTTCGATACTTGCTGCCGCAGAGTTTGCCGCCATTACAACCGGACCGAAGCCGTTGATAGAAGACTGGATAACTACGTTTGAAAGGGAGAATACAACACCCTGAAAGCCTGCGGGAATACCAATTCGCAGAATTTTAAGCGCAATCTGCTTGTCGATTCCAAGTTTCTTTAAAATAAGTTTGAAGCCGTCTGTTTCCTTCATAAGACAACGTACAACAAGAAAAGCTGAAATACACTGGGAAATAACTGTGGCAAGTGCAACGCCTGCAACGTCCATCTTAAGGAAAATAACAAAAATCATATTCAGGACGACATTTATGACTCCTGCAAAAGCAAGGTAATAAAGAGGTCTTTTTGTATCGCCCTTTGAACGGAGCAATGAACTGCCGAAGTTGTAAATCATCATAGCAACCATACCTGCAAAATATATGCGCAGATAAAGGGCTGAAAGGTCAATCACTTCGCCAGGTGTATCCATAAGTCCTAAAAGCTTATCCGCGAACAATACACCTACAACTGTCATTATAAGACCGCTGATAATACTGAGGAGTATGGAGGTATGTACTGTCCTGCTTACACGTTCATCGTCACCTGCGCCCATGTAGTGTGCCGAAAGAACATTTGCACCTGTGGATAGTCCTAAAAACAGGTTAGTCATAAGGTTTACAAGTGCAGAAGTTGAGCCTACCGCTGCAAGTGAGTTTTCGCTTGCAAAATTTCCTACAACTATGATGTCCGCCGCATTGAATAAAAGCTGTAAAATACTTGACAGCATGAGCGGCAATGTGAATTTAAGAATTTTGGGGAGAATTGCCCCCGTGGTCATATCTATTCCGTGTTTTGTACTTGTCATTTTCTTTCTTCTTTCTCTGTGTTTCTTTTTGATAATAGATAGTATACACCCACTTCTGCATTTTTTCAAGCCCTTTGCAAATTTTTGATATTATATATTTTTCGACTTGCTAAAACAGAGAAAATGTGGTATACTATACAGGATTATACAGGAAATTTCAAAGGAAAGGATAAAAAATGGCTGAAAATACAAAGACAATAAGCGAAAACAGACAGGTACGCCATGAATATTACATTCTCGAAAGCATTGAAGCAGGAATAGAGCTTACAGGCACAGAGGTGAAATCAATCCGTCAGGGGGGAGTAAACCTGAAGGATTCCTGGATTGCTATTGAGGATGGCGAAGCCTATGTGAAGCAGATGCATATAAGCCCATATGAAAAGGGCAATATCTTCAATAAAGACCCTCTGCGTGAACGCAGACTCCTTATGCATAAGCGTGAAATACTCCGTCTTTTCGGACAGGTAAAGCAGGGGGGACTTACTCTTGTTCCTGTTTCCATGTATTTCAAGGGAAGCCGTGTAAAGGTTCAGGTCGGTCTTTGCAAGGGTAAGAAACTCCATGATAAGCGTGACAGTATTGCTGAACGTGATGCAAAGCGCACAATTGACAGGGCAATGAAAGAGAGAAACAGATGAAAAAATTAATAACTCTTTTAATTTTCTGCATTTCTGCTTTTATGTTCACGTTTTCTTCCTGTGCTGAACAGGATGTCAATTTAATGGCTGATTACCGTAATCTCAGCTGGGAAGGCGATACACTTACTTACAACAGTGACCATGGTACATTAAGCTTCAGCGATGGTGCAGGAAAAGCATGGGCTGTATTTCCGGCTGTGGATTCACTTGGCTTCTGGTTTTATGCTGATATGGGCAATTTCCAGAACAAAGGCTGTGGATGTATAGATGTCAGCGTTCTTGATGCTGACAATAAAGTAATAAAAAGCTTCACAACCGAAGAAAATGCAGGCAACGGCAGTTTTAACCGCTATCAGCTCGGAAGTGCTGACGAATATGTTTTTGTTCCTGAAGACGCTGAAAAGATTAAGATTACAGTTTCATTCACAAAGGGGGAAGAAAGTCCGTATTTCCGTAATTTCTCACTTGTACTGAGTGACAGTCATACAGTAAACACTGAAATAAATGGCTGGAATGTATCAGGAAAGCTTCAGATTGTTCAGGTGGGTGTCACCAGAACGGACCATATAACCTGGATAGTTATTGTTGTACTTGTTCCGCTCATTATGTTTGCAACAAGAAAACTTATGGACAGAGCCAAAAAAATCAGATAATTCCCAATCCGGTATGCCTGATGGTATATCGGGTTTTCTTTATTGCTATTGATTTTCTTTCTGTTTTGTTGTATAATGTAGATTGGATTAATGTATTTCAAAGGAGAAAAGAGATATGTACGATTATCTTGTTGTTGGTGCAGGCCTTTTCGGGGCGGTGTTTGCCTGTGAAGCCAGAAAGAAGGGCAGAACTGTTCTTGTAATTGATAAGCGCAGTCATATAGGCGGAAACATCTATACCGAAAATGTTGGCGGGATTAATGTTCATAAATACGGTGCGCATATTTTTCATACCAATAATAAGAAAATCTGGGATTATATAAATCAGTTTGCTGATTTCAACAGATATACCAATTCTCCTGTTGCGGTTTATAAGAATGAGATCTACAACCTTCCTTTCAATATGAACACTTTCAGTAAAATGTGGGGAATAAAGACACCTGAGGAAGCAAAAGCAATTATTGAAAAGCAGAAAAATGAAATAAAAGGTGAACCCGTGAATCTCGAAGAGCAGGCGATTTCCCTTGTAGGCAGGGATATCTACGAAAAGTTAGTAAAGGGATATACCGAAAAACAGTGGGGCAGGCGTGCAGATGAGCTTCCGTCCTTTATAATAAAGCGGCTTCCTGTCCGTTTTGTTTATGATAATAATTATTTCAATGACAGGTATCAGGGTATTCCTGCCGGCGGCTACACAGGTATAGTTGAGAAGATGCTTGAAGGAATTGAAGTCAGACTTGATACCGATTTTTTTGCAGACAGGGAAGCTCTCTCTTCGCTTGCGGAAAAAATCGTGTTTACAGGCGCGATTGATGCATATTTTGATTATTGCTTCGGTGAACTTGAATTCAGGAGCCTCAGATTTGAAACAGAGGATTTACCTGTGGAAAATTACCAGGGAAATGCTGTCGTGAATTATACTGAGTATGAAATCCCGTATACGAGAATTATTGAGCACAAGCATTTTGAATTCGGCTGTCAGGGCGGGACACTGACAGATCATACCGTTATTACCCGCGAATATCCTGTGGAATGGAAACAGGGTGACGAGCCGTATTACCCTATAAACGATGAACGGAACAACACACTTTTCAGTAAATATGCCGCTCTGGCGGAAAATGAAAAAAATGTCATTTTCGGCGGCAGGCTCGGTAATTACAGATATTATGACATGGATAAGGTTATAGAAGCAGCGCTGGAGGCAGCCGAAAAGGAGCTTGCTCTTCAATAAATGAATAAAGGTAGTTGAAAACTGTGAATATTGTGTATGCAAGTGATGATAATTTTGCCGAAATGCTTGGTATATCAATGATATCCCTGTTTGAAAATAATACGACCGGTGATGAAATAAATGTATATATTCTTGACAATGGTATTTCGGCTGAAAACAAGGAAAAGCTTTGTTTTCTTTCAGATAAATACTGCAGGCAGATTTATTTTATTGATTCGGGTAGTTCACTGAATGGCGATATGAAACAGGAAAGAGGGTCGCTTTCCACATTTTCCAGACTTTATGCCGCACAGCTTCTGCCTGAAATTGTAAATAAAGCTCTTTATCTTGATTGTGATATACTTGTGCTTGAGAATTTATCCGGGCTTTATGAAACCGATATTGAAGAATACTACGGAGCAGCAGTCAGGGATTGCGTAAGTGATGCTCATAAGAAAAATGTCAACCTGGCATCAGATGAAGTATATTTTAATGCAGGCGTATATCTTATTAATGTCGAAAAATGGAGAAATGAGAATTTATCTGCATGCTTTGAAGAATTCGCAGGAAAATACAATAATAAAGTACCTTATGCGGACCAGGGAATTCTCAACGGAGTTACAGCAAGTAAAACAAGGGTTCTTGACCTGAAATACAACTGCTATACCGTACTTTATGATTTTGATTACACTGACCTGATGCGATTCCGCAGACCGTCAGGATATTATTCTGAGGCAGAAGTGACCGAAGCCGGGTCGGACCCCACAATTGTTCATTTTACAACAAGTTTTCTTTCATTAAGACCCTGGATTGAGGGCTGCAGGCACCCTTATGCAAATGAATGGTTCAGGTATAAGGAAATGTCCCCGTGGAGCGAACTTCCGCTGAGGGGAGATAACCGTACGGCAAAGAAAAAGCTTGCTGTCAGGATTTACAGGTTGCTGCCCGGAAAGCTGGCTGTTTCCGTTGCCGGGTTACTTCACTCGGTTGTTATGCCTGCGGTAAAGAGGTGAAAGAATGATTCCGAAGGTAATTCATTACTGCTGGTTCGGCAGAAACAAGAAAAGCAAATCAGTTTTAAAATGTATCGAGAGCTGGAAAAAGTTCTGTCCCGATTACATGGTTATCGAATGGAACGAAGATAATTTTGACATTGATTGTATTCCCTTTGTCAGACAGGCATACGATGCGAAGAAATGGGCATTTGTTACGGATTATGCCAGACTTAAAATAATATATGAGAACGGCGGTATTTATCTTGATACCGATGTCGAGATTATAAAAAGTCCTGACGATCTTCTGGAACTTGAAGCCTTTGCGGGTTTTGAGGGAACGGAACATATTGCAACCGGACTGGGATTCGGCGCACAAAAGGGTCAGAAAATGATATATGAGCTTATGGTTGATTATCATGGGCGGGATTTTTCTGCGGATGACTGTAAAAATCTTATATGTCCTGTTATAAATACTGAAGTGTTTTTAAAGCACGGACTGCGTCCTGACGGAACGATGCAGCTGGTAAACGGTGTGACAGTTTTTCCGAAGGAGTATTTCAATCCAAAGGATAATCAAACCTATGAGCTTAATATCACTGAAAAAACATATTCTGTTCATCATTATGATGCATCCTGGAAAAACGGGAATGCAGCTCTTAAGCAGAGGGTATTCAGGGTTATAATCGGTGCAATAGGAACGAAAAGGTTCTATGCGTTGAAAAATAAAGTTAAAAAAATACTGAATAAGGAATAATAAAAAGATGCAAAGACAAAATTACAGATACAATTATATAGGTAAACAGTTTACACCTAACAACATTCTTTTGTTGTTAGTGTATCCGCTATCTGTTGTTGCTAAAATATTCCAGTTTCTTGTTCTGCCGGATAAATATTTTTATGATTCAACTGCAATACTGAATCTGATGAATAATTCTTTTTTAGAATACACTGTAGGTGACAGCTCGTATGTTTTTACGGCAAATTTCTTCAGAATTATAAATTTATTCGGCTTTTCTTCTCTTTTTGAATGGGCGATGTTCATCTCTTTTTTTGCCAACATATATATTATATATTATTTTAAGCGTAATAGAGTAAAGAATTATTTCGAATTAATTGTTGCATGTTGTTTTCTTTTCCTGCTTAATATTTATGTTTTTAATATTTCAAAAGATATTTTGCAATTTATGTTTTTTATCGCTATTTTCAATACGATAAAGAGCGATAGAATACCAGTATGGGCCAAGCATATTCTGGTGGTGTTTCTGTTTGTTCTTGAAAGTATTTTTTTCAGATCATACTACATACTTACTGCGGTCTTTTATGTTTGTGCTGCTATTGGCCTGCCATATTTAAGACGTATGGAAAAAAAGGGACTTTTAGTAACTTTTTTATCTATCGGTATAGTAATTTATTTATTTCTTTTAGCATCAAGCGTGATAGTTCCCGAACAATACAGTGAACTGATAAATGTCAGAAATGTATTGAATTTATACAGAGTTGGCAGCGCAGATGCATCTACTCTTATTTTGAATCTGATAAACGATAACGGGTCATTATTGATTTATATATTAAATTATTTTATCAATGCTTTCAGAATGATGCTTCCGTTTGAACTGTTGACAAAGGGTTTTTTACAGATTGCGTTCATGCTGTTCCAGTTTATATGCACATTTGTGTTTTTTAAAAAATTGAAGCTTTATTATGCCTTTAACGATTTCGGTAAGGCTGCAATCAATGTTATGATTGCATATTTTCTTACTGCTTTTGTATTTGAACCTGATTTTGGTTCATTCGTAAGACATGAAACAACAACGTTCGCAGTGCTATATTCCTGTCTTTTCAGCACTGAAACAGGCAATATGAATGGTCCTGCGATAGAATGCGCCGACATTTCAATCAAGAGCAGGGATGAATCCTGAGGTGAAATAATATGAAGAAAGTTGCTGTTGTGACATTATATGGCGATTTTAATTTCGGTAATAAATTACAGAACTATGCAGTTCAGGAAATTGTTAAAAAGCTTGATTACGAGTGCAGAACAATTTGCTGTCAGAATACGGCAAGAGCCATAGGCTGGAAGGGGAGGCTTGTAGCTTTTCTGGGTTTCCCCGGACGTATTGCAAGAGTCAAGAGAGAGCTTCTTAAAAACCGTGATTTATTCAGACCATTCTCTGATAAGTATCTGTTGCTTGGTGAAATGCTGGAATATCGTGATATTCATAAAATTTCAGGTAAATATGATTATTTTATGGTCGGGAGTGATCAGGTGTGGGGATGCAGGACTGCTGAACAGATTGACTACTTTTTTCTTCGCTCTGTTCCGTATTATAAACGTCTTTGCATTTCTCCCAGCTTCGGAATGGAGTCTGTTCCTGAAAAACTCAGACAACAATATACAGCCGGTCTTAATGGCTTTAAGCATCTTTCCTGTCGCGAGGAAAGCGGCTGCAAGCTTATAAAGGAGCTTACAGGCAGAGAAGCACAGTTGTTGTGCGATCCGACAATGGCGCTTACTGCTGAACAATGGGATGAAATTTCAGTCAGACCTGCTTTTTCATTGCCCGAAAGATATATTCTTACTTATTTTCTTGGCGACGCACCTGAAGAGGCTGTGGATTATGCGAAAGAATTATCGGAAAGGGAAGGCATTCCCGTTATAAACCTTTATAACAGGGATTATCCCGAATATGCTTCTGTTCAGCCTGATGAATTCCTTTATCTTGTAAAGCATGCGGAACATTTCTGTACTACATCCTTTCACGGTTGTGTTTTCTCGATTATATACCATACACCTTTTAATGTTTTTGAAAGAAACGATATGAAGGGTATGCATGGCAGAATTGAAACTCTGCTTAAAACATTCAGCCTTGAAAGCTGTGACGCAGGTAACGGTACCCTTGGTGTTCCCTGTGATTTTTCGCTTGTTGATGAGGTTATATCATCAGAACGAAAGAAGATGTATGATTATCTGACTGCTGCGTTTTCTGACGCCGAATTAGGAGAGTGTAAAGATTAAATGAAATCGCAATTAAAGCTTGGCGTAGTGCTTTCATATATTACTCTGGCAATTCAGATGCTGGTACAGCTGGTATATACACCTGTGATGATTAATCTCATAGGTCAGAGTGAATATGGTCTGTATACCCTTGTCGGCAGTGTTGTCAGCTATCTCAGCCTGCTGAGCTTTGGTGCTACAGGTGCATATCTGCGCTTTTATATGCGTTTTAAAAAGAATAACGATAAAAACGGAGTCGCGCGCCTTAATGGCCTGTTTTTAATTGTTTTCCTTATTATGAGTGCTGTTGCACTGGTTGCGGGAATTGTTCTTGCACAGTTTACACCTCAGGTTTTCGGGGACAAGCTTACAGCTGCGGAATTGGATAAAGCTGAAGTGCTGATGTATATTCTGGTATTCAATATTGCCCTTACATTCCCGTCTTCGCTTTTTGATTCGATTGTAAGCGCCCATGAACAGTTTGTTTTTCAACGTTTGCTTAATATGTTATCGGTGCTGTTCAATCCGCTTATATGTCTTCCGCTGCTTCTGACAGGCCATGATTCAGTGGCTATAGTTGCGGTTACGCTTATTATAAGCGTTCTCAAGCTGATAGTCAATGTGTGGTATTGTATTGTAAAACTCAGGACAGACTTCAGTTTCCGTGACTTTGATTTTTCATTGCTGAAGGAAATAGCTGTTTTCAGCTTTTTTCTGTTTCTGAATATGCTGATAGATCAGATAAACTGGTCGGTTGACAAATACATACTGGGAAGAGTTTCGGGAACAAATGAGGTTGCGGTTTATGGAGTAAGTGCAACAATAAACAGCGCCTTTTTGAGTTTTTCTACTGCTGTTTCATCTGTGTTTTCCCCTAAAGTGAATGGGATAGTTGCAGAAAATAAACCTGATATGCTCAAGGCTCTGGATTCCTTATTCATAAAGGTGGGCAGGATACAGTTCATGGTGCTTGGACTTATAGCATCAGGATTTGTTGTGTTCGGAAAATATTTCATAACGGATATATATGTTACTTCCGAGTATGTAAATTCATATTATGCCTCACTTTTTCTTATTCTCCCCTCGATTATTCCGTTGATTCAGAATATGGGGATTGAGATACAGCGCGCGGTGAATAAGCATAAGTTCAGGTCTCTTGTGTATCTGGCAATGGCTTTTATCAATGTGATTATCAGCATTCCGCTCGGAATGGAATTCGGAAGTATCGGAACTGCAGCGGGTACAGGCCTCAGCCTTATAATAGCAAACGGAATTATAATGAATATTTATTATTATAAGGTGATAGGAATTGATGTGTTTTCTTTCTGGAAAAGCATCCTGGGCATTCTGAAGGGTCTGGTTGTTCCTGTTGTCTTCGGATTTTTCATAATGAAATACATAATTTTTGAAAGCATCCGGGTTTTTCTCCTCTGGGCACTTTTATATGCTGTTGTGTATTGTGTTTTCGTTTTTGTATTTGGTGCAAATGAAAATGAAAGGGATATTATTTTAAAAATACTCAGAAAAAGGAAAAATATATGATTTCATTAGCAGGTAAGTCTGATTGTTGCGGCTGCGGCAGTTGCTGTAATATATGTCCGGTCGGTGCAATTGCGATGCAGAGCGATAAGGAGGGTTTTCTTTACCCTGTTGTGAACGGCAATGCGTGCACTGGTTGCAATGTTTGTGTCCGTAGTTGTCCTGTGTCAGATTCGGGTAAGAGCAATTGCGAAAACTCTGTTGGCTACTGGGCGATCAATACTGATGAAAAAATACGCTCGGCAAGTTCTTCCGGCGGAATTTTTACGCTTCTTGCCGAAAAGATAATCGGAAGAGGCGGGGTAGTTTTCGGCGCGGCTTTTTCCCATGACTACAGGAATGTAAATCACATTGCGGTAGATAAAAAAGAAGATTTATATCTGCTGAGAGGCAGCAAATATCTTCAGAGTAACATCGGTGATATATATAAGGATGTAAGAACATATCTTGAAAACAAAAAAGAAGTCTTATTTTCGGGAACACCATGTCAGACAGAGGGATTACTGGCTTTTCTCGGAAAAAAATATGAAAATCTGTTATGTGTGGATTTTATATGTCACGGGGTGCCGTCTCCGTTTGTCTGGAATAAATATGTTGAATTTGTTGAGTCTGCCGCCCATTCCCGTGTAACGGGCGTGAAATTCAGGGATAAGAGGTCGGGCTGGAAAACCTATTCTGTTTTATTTGAATTTGAAAACAATGCCGAATACTGCAACAGTGTAAATGATGATTTATTTATGAGAGCTTTTCTGAATGACATCTGTCTGCGTCCTTCGTGTTATGCGTGTAAATTCAGAAAACTTCACAGAAGAAGTGATATTACCCTGGCTGACTTCTGGGGTGTTGACAGACTTATGCCTGAAATTGATGATGACAAAGGAGTTTCTTTTGTAATAATCCATACTCCTGAAGGTAAAAAGATTCTTGAATCCTCAGGAGGTAAAATAAAATCGGGTAAGGTCGATATTGATTCAGCTATTAAGTACAATTCCGCAATGCTTGATTCGTTTGCTGTGCCTAAAAACAGAATACTGTTTTTTGAAAATCTTGATACCATGGAATTCTCACTTCTTGTAAAAAAGTTTGCTGTGCCATCTTTTTACAGAAGAGTAAGAAGAAAATTAGGAAAAATAAAAAAGGCGTTATTGCGAAAATAACTCAAAAGCCCCGCAGGGGCTTTTTTCTTGCATTCAGGCTCAAATCGTGCTATAATCAATAAAACGGACTATATGTAAAATTAACCAAAATAAAACTTTAAAATTTATGCAGAATGACACCATAAATATGGTGCTGTTCAGACGTATATAAAGTGTAAGGGGTGATGACGGTATGACAGACAGCCGCTTTGAAAGCTGTATTCTGCTTATACGGCAGGGCGACAAAGGCGGTCTTAAAGAAATCTATGACGGGTACGCAAAAACAATTTATTCCGTCATGCTGTCGGCGGTGAAGAATCCGTCTGATGCAGAGGATTTAACCTCGGATTTCTTTCTGAAACTATGGGAAAAGTTTGCGGATACATACAAGCAGGGTAACGGGCATAAGCGCTGGCTCGCAACTCTTGCCCGCAATATGGCGGTTGACTTTCTTCGGAAAAATAACCGTATCGAGCTTACCATAGATACCGACGAGGATGACAGTCCTCATACCGAACCTGTCAGCAGCGATAACTGCGAAGAAACCGTCATCGGCAATTTATCCGTAAGGGAAGCACTTGAAAAGCTCTCGGCAAGCGAACGCGAGGTCATTAACCTTAAGCTTTTTGCAGGCTTTACCTTTGAAGAGGTTGCGAAAATACTTTCTATGCCGCTTGGCACGGTTACTTGGAAATATCGCAGAGCAATTGATAAACTGAGTAAATACGTGAAGGAGGTGTGGAATTAATGAACGAAAACAAGTTAAAAGAGCTTTATGAAGCGGAAATCAATAATTCCGCGCCTGATTTTGACAAGCTCTGGGAAAAAATTGATAATAGTCTCACCCCTAAAGAGACAGCAGTTCCCGAAATCAGCATTACCCCGAAAAAATCTCCTGCAAAAGCTGTAAAAGCTATTGCTGCACTCGCTGCAGGTCTTGCGCTTGTAGCGTTTATTCCCTCTCTGTTTTTGGCAAATCAGTTTTCTGCTGATATGTCCGAATCGGAAGGTTTTGACGCTCCCACTGATGCCGCAGATGTTCAGAATTCTGTGATTATGGAAGAGGCTTCTGATAATGTGGCAGACGCAATGGAAGAGGAAGCTGCTTCGGATGATATGTCTGAAAGTACGCAGGAAGAAGAAATGCTCATAAGCTACGAGGATCTGAGTTTTAATTCCTATTCCGAAACAGCTTATAACTGCACAGGAACTCCTTACGGCAGTGATTATTTTGTTGAGGAAGAGGTTCTCTCAGACGCTGATTATATCGTTGATGCAACAGTAAAAAATGTTTTGCTAAGCGAAGACGGAAGTGCGATTCTATACGAGCTCGAAACCAATGCAAGCTATCCTGAAAAAATAACAGGAACAATCATAGTTGAGAGCTGTTCTGCCTACACAATGAAACGAGGCAGGGAATACCTACTGCCTCTTGCCGAAACCGCCGAAGGCTATCGTACCGTTTATGACAACATCCCCCAGATTGAGTTCACATCGGACGGCGGACTGGTTTACTACAACGGCTGGAGCTGTCTTGACAGCATTGTATCGCAGAGTATAATCTACCCGAAGCGTACGGTTGATGATTTTTTTTATGACCGTATGATGTTCTCGTACTCAGGTGATTACTCTGCACTTATTGAAAAATTCTATGATGCGAAAGAATTATAAATGCATCTGAAAGTGAGGACATTATGAAGAATACGTTAAAGAAAACCTTATCGTTAATAACTGCATTATCCCTTTTAACTACAGCAGGCTGTTCATCCGGCGGCGCACTGAAAGATAATGCCGCAGATGCACCACAGGCAACGATGGCAGCTAGTGATTACTATTTCGCCGCTGACAGTGCTGAAGGTGACTTTGAAATGGGTTATGAAAGTTCCGTCAGAGGAGAAGCGTTCACAGACGATGTATATGATAAACATATTGATTTCAACACCGAGGAATACAACACAATAAAAGAAAACAGCTATATGAGTGTTGCGGCAAATCCTTTATCCACCTTCTCCATTGATGTTGACACTGCTTCTTATACCAATCTCCGCAGAATGATAAATGAAGGTGGTTATATTGATACAAATGCAATCCGTATCGAAGAAATGATTAACTATTTCAGCTATGATTATCCTGCTCCCAATGCCAGCGAACCCTTCTCGGTGACAACTGAAATGTCCGACTGTCCCTGGAATGATGAAACAAAGCTTCTTCTGGTAGGCTTACAGGCGGAAGAAATTGACCTTTCCGAGCGTGCGCCAATGAATGTTGTGTTTCTGATTGACGTAAGCGGTTCTATGAACAGCCCCGACAAGCTTCCCCTCGTTCAGAAGGCATTTTCTCTCCTTACTGAAAATCTCACACCTCAGGACAGAGTTTCAATTGTAACCTACGCAGGCAGCGACCGTGTCGTACTTGAGGGTGCTGACGGCAACAATAAGGAAGAAATCCTCGAAGCAATCAATGCTCTTGAAGCAGGTGGCTCTACCGCAGGCGCTGACGGTATCAATACCGCCTATAAAATTGCTGAAAAGTACTTCATCAGCGGCGGAAATAACCGTATCGTCCTTGCTACGGACGGTGATCTGAACGTTGGTATTTCCAGCGAAAGTGAGCTTACAAAGCTGGTTGAAAAGAAGCGTGAAACAGGTGTATTCCTTTCAGTTTTAGGCTTTGGCACAGGTAATATCAAGGATAACAAGATGGAAGCATTAGCTGATAACGGTAACGGCAACTACTCCTATATCGACAGTGTTCTTGAAGCGAAGAAGGTGCTTGTTGAAGAAATGGGCGGCACACTTTTCACAGTAGCAAAGGACGTAAAGCTTCAGCTTGAATTCAACCCCGCTTATATCAAGGGCTACCGTCTTATCGGTTATGAAAACAGAATGCTTGCTGCTGAAGATTTCGAAGATGATACCAAGGATGCGGGCGAAATCGGCGCTGGCCACAGCGTAACCGCTATCTATGAAATCGTAACAGCTGACAGCCCTATGGATCTCAGCACATCTGACCTCAAGTACAGCGAGACAAGCGGCGAAGAGAATGGTGAAATGCTTACTGTTTCTATACGATATAAGGAGCCTGACGGTGATACCAGTAAGCTTCTTGAATATCCCGTGACAGAGAGTGCGTACTCCGCGGCAATGTCTGAAAATCTGACCTTTGCTTCAGCTGTTGTTCAGTTCGGACTGATCCTTCGTGATAGTCAGTACAAGGGAACAGCTACCTATGACTCTGTTCTTGACTCCCTTGAAAACTACGATTTCAGCAATGATAACTATAAAGCCGAATTCATTTCTCTTGTTGAAGAAATGAAAGGCAGAAATAACTGATATTTGTAACGCCTGTGTAATTCCAGATTGCACAGGCGTTATTTGTTATTCAAAAATATTGATAATTAGTAAAAAAATATTGATTTTTTTATCAGAATGGTGTATAATTACTTATTAATAAAGATATGAAAAAATTGGGAGGTAAATCGTGGAGAGCAGAAAGATAATTCCCACTCGTAAAAATCAGATCACAGATGACAGAAAAAAAGTACTTGTGGTTGATGATAATCCTATTCTTTTAAGAACCGCAAAGGAGATGCTTGATGAACAGTATCAGGTATACATTGCGGTATCCGCTGAACAGGCTTTTAACTCTATTTCAAGAAATCTGCCTGACATTATTCTTCTTGACTATGAAATGCCGTTTGTAAACGGCGTTGAGGTGCTTGAACAGCTTCGGGGGAATAATAATACAAAGAATATACCTGTAATTTTCTTTACAGGCAGCGCTGACAGAGAGGTTGTTGAAAAGCTTGTCGAACTCAAGCCTGACGGATATCTTTTAAAACCGCCGAATAAAAAGAAAATGCTCAGTGTTATTGAAAGAACTCTCAATCCTGAAATTGACGAACATTTAGAAGAAGAAACGGCTGAGGTATAATTATGCTTCACATTTTTATTATTAATCCTTTTGCGGGACGAAAGACCTTTGCCGATGACCTGAGGACAAAGCTTTCGTCTATAGATGGCCTTGAGTATTTTGTATTCAACACACGCTATGCCGGCTATGAAACAGAACTTGTCAAGAAAATTCAGCACATATTCCAGGGGGAGAAGCTCCGTTTCTATTGCTGTGGAGGCTCCGGTACAATGAGGAATATGCTGAATGGTTTTGATAACCTGTCGGAAGTCGAGATAGCGTTTTTTCCTTGTGGGCTTACAAATGATTTTCTGAAGATGTTCGGGGATGATATTTCCCGTTTCGGGCAGATTGAGGAACTCATAAACGGTGATGTTATCAATATTGATTACATAAAGACAAATCATGGTATTTCGCTGAACACTCTTTCCACGGGACTTGACAGTAACTGTCTCAGGAAAATGGAGGATTTCCGCATTCTTCGTTTTCTGGGCAATGATGTTCCGTATAGCCTTGCAACTGTATATTCCATATTTGTTTCCAAAACCGAAGAATATGAAATTATTCTGAACGGAGAACAGCTTAAGGGCAAGTTTGCTGAAATATTTATCGGCAACGGTTGTATTTTCGGTGGTAATCTGTATTTTGCCGAGCGTACCTGTGTAAATGACGGTAAGGCTATTTACAGCCTTGTGGGCAACAAGCGGGGCTTCGGGCTTCTGAAGGTTATGCTTTCACTTACAGGGAAAAAATATGAAAAATACCCGAAACTTATGAAATGCGGTGATTGTGACAGGATAAAGTTCCGCCGGCTTGACGGAGCACCGTTTTCTATAAATCAGGACGGCGATATTATAAATGATGTTGCTGAGTGTGAAGCTCAGATTGTTCATCAGGGTCTTCGCTTTGTCGTTCCCAAGGGGGTGAAGGCATTATGAAATCCAATTTTCTGACAGGTTACAGATGTAATCTTGTGTTTTTTATAATTGAGTTTGTCTCTATAATTATTATCGGATTGTTTTTTGACAGATTCAATTTATTTGTTGTTGGCACCTTCTCTGTAATTTCTGTTATTTCAGCTCTGATTCTGTTTCGCGGTAAAAAGAAGAAGCCTCTCAGCGAAAAGGCGCACAAGATTTTTCAGAGCATTGCATTTGTTTTAGTGAGTGCCTTTGCTTCAATCATTTTTGATTCAGCACAGGTGTTTGTTTATTCAATGTTTTTCAGCGTAATTGCAGGATTTATATTCCTTGATGCCAAATTTTCATATTTCCAGCTTTGCCTTTCCATGGCTGTTATTATAGCAGTCGGTGTATTCGTAGGCATTTATACAGGTTCGGACCAGAGTGTCCTTGAGTATACTTTTGGTGCTGTGGTGCTTTTTGTTGCCAACTGGGTTATCATAAGTATGACAAATATCATTACATTTCAGTACAGGAAAATGACAGAACAGGAAAGAAGTCTTGATGACCTTCTGAAGGTAGTTGAAGCAAAATGTGATGATGCACAGGAGGCAACCCGTACAAAAACCCGTTTTCTTGCCAATATGTCTCACGAAATCAGAACTCCGATAAATTCAATTATGGGTATGAATGAGATGATTCTTCGCGAGAGCAGGGAAAAGGAAATTCTCAGTTATGCCAATGAATCGAAAACTGCGGCAGAGTCTCTGCTGAGTCTGGTAAACGATATACTTGATATCACCAAGATTGAGGAAGGCAAGTTAAGTGTTGTTAATGCCGAATATCGTATAGCAGCACTTATCAATGATGTATACAATCTCATCAGATTCCGTGCGGAAGCGAAGAATCTTAAGATGGAAATTATTGTTGATGAAACATTACCTTCGGTTCTCCGCGGTGACGATGTCCGTCTTAAACAGATTCTTACAAATCTGCTCACGAATGCTGTGAAATACACACACGAGGGTACAGTTACCCTTGAAGTCAGATATGAAGAAAACAGAGAAATTTCTTTTTCTGTCAGAGACACCGGTATCGGTATCAAGGAAGAGAATTTAAGCACTCTTTTTGATGCATTTGCGCGTCTTGAAGAGGTGCGTAACCGCAGTATCGAAGGCACAGGTCTGGGGCTTAATATCACTGTTTCTCTTCTTAAACTTTTCGGAAGTGAACTCAGGGTAAACAGTGTCTATGGAATAGGCTCGGAGTTTTCGTTCGCTATCAGACAGGAGATTTCGGATTCTACTCCTGTAGGCAAATTTGAACTTTCTGCAGGAACTGATGAAATAAAGACTTATAGGGCGAGTTTTGTTGCGCCTGAGGCAAAAGTTCTTGTGGTTGATGATAACGAAATCAACCGTAAGGTTTTCGCAAACCTTCTTAAAAAGACGCAGATACAGATTGATGAGGCGGAAAGTGGCCCTGAGTGCCTTGTCAAGACTGCGGAGAAGAAATACGATATTATTTTTATGGATCATATGATGCCTGAAATGGATGGTATCGAAGCACTTCATATTCTTCGTAAAAGCGAGGATAATTGCTGCCGTAACACCCCTGTTGTTGCTCTTACGGCCAATGCGGTTTCCGGAGCGAAAGAGCATTATCTGAGCGTGGGCTTCAACAGTTTTCTTTCAAAGCCTATCAACACGGAAAAGCTGGAAAAGACCCTTTTTGAACTGCTTGACAAGAGCCTCATAGCAACATCATCCGAGTTGGTTCCTGAAAATAGTCGTTCGGTGCATGACGAAGAGGAATCGGTTGATCTGCCTGTCATTGATGGTGTAGACTGGAATTATGCAAAGCTCAATCTTAAAGAGGAAAGCGTAATTCTTGACACGGTAAAAATGTTCCGCGTAAAGCTCAGAGCAGATATAATGGAACTTGATTCATATTTTGAGAGTATTGATTCTGATGATGGATGCGACAGCTACCGTGTAAAAGTACATAGTATGAAAAGCTCCGCTTCTCTTATTGGTATCATTCAGCTTGCCGGAATGGCAATGGAACTTGAGAAGGCTGCCCGCAACCGTAATGCTGATATAATAAGAGCATTGCACCCTGTGTTTGCAGAACGCTGGAACAGTTATTATCAGTTGCTGGGTGAAATTGTAAGCGCTGATAATGAATTGAAAGCTGCAGAAGAGTATATGGATGAAATCTATGAGATTTTTTCTCAGATTCGCTGCGGTGCTGAGAATATGGATGTGGATGTTCTTGATGAAATGTCAAAGCTGCTTGATGAGTACCGTTTTGAAAAGCCTCTTTCGGATAAAATAGAGATGGTTAAAATGTGGATACTGAATTTTGAGCTTGAAAAGCTTGTGGACTGTTCAATATGAAAGCGTGATATACAATTATAAAACCCGCTTCCGGTAATTTTGCCGGAAGCGGTTTTGCTTTTATTGATCCCGTTCAGAATATATGTTATAATTAATATGCTGAATATTATAAATAAAAGAAAACCGCTTAACCTTTCGATTAAGCGGTTTTCAGGGATTTTAAAATGGTCTGAGTGACGGGACTTGAACCCACGGCCTCTACCACCCCAAGGTAGCGCGCTACCAGCTGCGCCACACCCAGCCAAGTGCTTATCGGTTTCCCGATTGCTTTAATATTATATAACAAATTTTGAAATTTGTCAAGCCTTTTTTGTCATTTTTCGAAAATATTAATTTTTTTGCCGAATTTATTAATAATAATTCACTTTTTCTTATCATTGTGTGTAATTTAAAATATAAATTTTAGAATTAGTCTAAAATTATTTTTAAAATCTATTGACAAGTCTGAAAAAATAATGTATAATGTAAACAGGATAAATCAATGGATTATCTGAAATTAAGACTGTCAAGCAGTCAATATTATATAAAGGTAGGTAATTATTATGAAAATGTATGTATGTCCCGTATGCGGTTATGTTCACACTGGTGATTCCGCTCCTGAAAAGTGCCCCCAGTGTGGTGTTCCGGGCGCAAAGTTCACAGTTAAGGAAAGTGGAGAAAAGCTCACATTTGCCTGCGAACATGAACTTGGTTCTGCTAAGGCTGTTACAGACAAGGAAATTATTGAAGGATTAAGAGCAAACTTTGCAGGTGAGTGCACAGAGGTTGGTATGTATCTTGCTATGGCTAGAGTTGCACACCGCGAAGGTTATCCCGAAATCGGCCTTTACTGGGAAAAAGCGGCTTATGAGGAAGCAGAGCACGCAGCTAAGTTCGCTGAGCTTTTAGGTGAGGTTGTTTCCGCTTCTACAGAGGAAAACCTCCGTATGAGAGTTGAGGCTGAGCACGGAGCAACTCAGGGCAAGCTTGACCTTGCAAAGAGAGCAAAAGAGCTTAATCTTGATGCTATCCACGACACAGTTCATGAAATGGCAAAGGACGAAGCAAGACACGGCAAGGCTTTCGAAGGCTTACTTAACCGTTATTTCGGTAAATAATTCATTTATACATAAAAGCGTATCAGGTATGATACGCTTTTATTATTTTATTTGAGATAATTTTTCAAAAAACTCTTGCATTTTAAAAATATATGTGCTATAATATAGCGTATGCTAATGACAAAATGTACTTTCAGGAGGATTTATAAATGAGCGTTATTGAAATTATTGCAGCGTTTCTGCTGATTATTGCTTGCGTTTTTGTGGTTGCTGTTGTACTTATGCAGGAATCCAAGCAGGGCATGTCTAATGTACTTACAGGCGGTAGCTCTGATAACTACTATCAGAAGAACAGCGGCAGAACAAGAGAGGCTAAGCTTGCAAGAGCTACAAAGTTTGCAGCTATTGCTATTTTTGTTATTGCCCTTGCTGTTAACTTTATTTCCGTTTATTTCGGTGGCAGTGATACGGCAACAGGGACTGTTGATACAAGTATTGTTGACGAAGTTGTTACAACAACTGCTGCTGAGGCAACTCCTGCAGAAACAACTGCTGCTGAATAATTTTTAGCATAATACGGGCGGTCAGGTTTAGTATGTCTGCCGTAAAGAAGTTTATAACCCCGCCGTTTTATAACTGCGGGGTTAACTGTTTCTTTAAAAAGGCGGAGATTGCCAAAGGTGTCTGGCCTCGCTTTATCCGCTTTTTGTATATGGAGGTTTTATGGAGTACATCTACGATCGTTCGCGCCATTTTGATATACCGAAATATTTCTATTTTGAGGCGAAGAATTCTACGGTAGGCGGGCGCAATACCTTTAATTATCGTATAGACCCTGTTACAATCAAGCACGAAGAAGAATCCGAGGATAAGCTTGTTGTAAAGTTCTGGTATGGTATGTTATGCTCTGATTTAGCTGAGTTTCTCGGCGAGAATTCATTTGAGCACACTTTTGATGGATACAAGGCTATGATTTACTGGCTTGATGAGCAGTACGACGAGTATATCGCAAAAATTGAAAGCGGTGAGGTTGAGGGCAGACGTACTTTTATCGGCGAGCTTTAATTGCCGCAATTGGATAGCCATCAATATATTCCTTTACAATATCGGGATTTTTCTCTGCTTCTTCAAAAATTATCGGTGCAAGCTCTTTGGCGAGTGCTTTTACTTCCGGATTATCAGGATTTATTGATTCGCAGACGGGGGATATTGTAATAACAATATCATCTCCTTTTTTCATAGCTCTCAGCGGCCATATTTTGCAGTCAAAGGGTTTGTTATTTCCGAGAGTGCAGCCTGTTTCCGAAAGAGCGGGGCAGTATGTCAGGCCATTTTCCTGGAATTCCATATCGAAAACGTAGCTGTTTTCGCCTCTGGGTATCATTATGAGCTCAGTGCGTTCAGTTTTTATATTATTGTATATTTCCTTGGAAATGAGCGGGATTTCCCATACGTCATCCTTGTCAAAAATGCAGCATACGCGGCATTTTCCGCAGGTTTCGGGGGAAAGAATCTTTTTCAGCATAATTTTACAACCTTTCAATGTGATGTATTTATTGTATCACAAAGACAGCGAAAAATAAAGTTAAAAATTTTTTAAAAAAGTATTGACAAATATAGTTTTATGCTGTATAATGATCAAGTAATTTATAAACAGAAAGTAGGACTCTCTCACCGGATGGCTTAAAGGTGCTGTTTCGGTTGTTTATAAAATTCATTGCATTACGTATATGAATTTATAAGCACAGGAGTTGTCCTGTGCTTTTTGTTTTGGCTTTTATGAAAGGGAGTGTACATTATCAGCACAAAAGAACTGCTCATTAATGAAGAGATTCACGAAAAGGAAGTCCGTGTAATAGGCGCAGACGGAGAACAGCTTGGCGTAATGTCGTCCGACGAAGCACTTGCAAAGGCTGAGCAGGACGAGCTTGACTTAGTTCTCATCGCACCTCAGGGAAATCCTCCCGTATGCCGTATTATGGACTACGGTAAGTATCGCTTTGAACAGTCAAAACGTGAAAAGGAAGCAAGAAAGAACCAGAAACAGGCCGAACTCAAGGAAATCCAGATGTCTCTCAATATTGACACCAACGATTTCAACACCAAAGTCAATCAGGCTACAAAGTTCCTGAAGAATGGTGATAAGGTAAGAGTTAAGATTCGTTTCAGACGTGCTCGTGAGCTTTCGCACATGAATCTCAGTGAAGAACTTATGAGTAAGTTTATGGAAGCATGTGCTGAGTACGGAGCTTCTGAGAAGCCTGCAAAGCTTGAGGGTAAGAACTACATGGCTGTTCTGGCACCCAAGGCTGCACCCACAGGCAAAAAAGCAAAGAACAATGCTGATGAATAATCAGTACAATATGTAAGGAGGACACTAAAATGCCTAAGAACAAGATTAAAACTCACAGCGGAGCTAAGAAGCGCTTTAAGTTCACAGCAACTGGTAAGGTTAAGTACCAGCGTACAAACCGCCGTCACAGACTTACACAGAAGGCTACTAAGCGTAAGAGAATCAACCGTGCAGCAGGCTACTGCGATTGCACAAACGTTGCAGAAGTAAAGGCACTCATGCCTTACGCAAAGTAATCAGAAGAGAACAACAGGAGGATATAAACAATGGCACGTATTAAAGGCGCATTAGCTACTCGTAAGAGAAGAAATAAAGTATTAAAGCTTGCTAAGGGTTACTGGGGCGGTAAGTCCAAGCTCTTCAAGACAGCCAAGGAAGCTGTATGGAAGAGCGGTCAGTATGCTTACATCAGCAGACGCTTAAAGAAGAGAGACTTCAGAAGACTCTGGATCGCTAGAATCTCTGCAGCTTGCAAGATGAACGGTATGAACTATTCTACATTCATCAACGGCTTAAAGAAGGCTAACATCGGCTTAAACCGTAAGATGCTTTCCGAAATCGCTATCAATGATGCAGCAGGCTTCACAGCATTATGCGAAAAGGCAAAGGCTGCTCTCTAATTAATAAAAAGTATCACGCCTGTAATATCTCAGGCGTGATATTTTAGCATATAAAGGTTTTTATTTTTTGCGTTTTTCATCGTCATTTTTGATGATTATTTCGTTGCTGAACATCTCTTCGGGATGTCGGTTGAAATAGTAGATGCAGACTATAATTGAAGCCAGCATTGATATCAGAACTCCCGCAACGAGATAACCTTCGACAAATGAAGCCGCGTCGGCGTTGAAATTGTAAAGGTCGCCTATCATGGAAAAGCCCTCGGCAAGGGAGATTTCCGCAATTCCCGAAATCACCTTTGCGGCAACTGTCACAGATGACATCACCGCGGTAAGCACAGAAATAACAGGGCAGACGATAACCCCGAAGGCGTCCAGCTTTTTTGCGAGGAAACGGTAGTCGAAAAATACCAGTGCGGTGGTAATGAATGCTATGACGTATGAGTTTATCATTCCCGAGTCGGGTACAGTCTTATCTGGGGTTACAGTTACGAGCATCTGCGCAATCCAGATTGACGCAAAGCCTGCAATCAGTGCACCAAAAAGACCTTTTATGCTGTTAAGATCGAATCGTAAGTTAATTTTTCTTACGTTTTTTTCAGTCTGTTTTTGAGGTTCCGGCTGAGGAATTTTCGGTAAAACAGGCTCACTACCCTTAATTCCGAGTTTTGCGAGCTGTTCAGTGAGCTTATCTAAAAAATCAATTAAAAGTACGAGATTTTCCTGTAAAAGACAGTATTTGTTTAGTTTTACTTCGATAAATCCGTATTCACAGCACTGACTGTTGATTGTATTTTTAGACAAGCTTTCGCTAAGCTTATTTATAATACTGGCAATTTCTTTTTCGTGTCTGAACGGGGTTTCAGCGAAGATTCTTACGATGTACTCATCGTTTTCGTCACTGATAACTGTTCCGTACCCCAGTTTTTTGCCGGTTAAAGCCGTGCGTTCAGGGTCATATGAAAGACCGCTGTCCGCTTCGGCGAGAGAGAGTTCGGAAAATTTCATTTTTTGTCCTTTCTTTTTATAGTTTTACTTATTTTAGCACATAGCAGGAGCAATGTCAAATGATTATTTCATCACGTAAAAATCCGCTTGTGACTCATTTCAGAAAGTTAGTCCGTGAAAGAAGCTACCGCCATGAATGCGGTGAATTTCCCGTTGAGGGCGCAAGATTATGTCTTGAAGCCCTGAACAGCGGACTTGAAATAACCTCTTTTCTTGTAACAGAGAATGCAAAGGAGAAATATCCTGAAATTGTTACGGCAATTTCCGAGGAATTTACCCCTGATATTATAAATGAGGACATAAGCGCATATATTTCTGATACAAAATCCCCTCAGGGAGTATTTATAACTGCAAAAATACTTGACAAAAACGAATCAGAGGGTAAAATAGTAAATGGCGGAAAATATATCATACTGGATAACCTTCAGGATTCGGGCAATATCGGTACAATTATCCGTACCTGTGACGCGCTCAGAATCGACGGAGTAATTCTGTCACCCGACTGTGCGGATATATATTCCCCTAAAATCGTAAGAAGCGCAATGGGCTCTCTTTTCAGACTGCCTGTAATAATTGCGGAACTTACGGAAATTATACAGACTATGAAAGAAAAAGGCTTTTCCGTTTATTCTGCTGTTCTTGATGAAGGTGCGCAGAGTATTTCGGAAATTGCGCTGGGTGCAGATACAGCGGTTGTCATCGGAAATGAGGGCAACGGTGTTTCTCCGGCGGTAACGGAAGCCTGCGGAAATAAATTATATATACCTATCAGCGGAGCTGAATCGCTCAATGCGGCGGTTGCGGCTTCTATAATAAGCTGGGAAATGACAAGGAGGCAATAAACAGTGTCAAATTTAGTTATCGTGGAGTCTCCCTCGAAAATCAGAACAGTAAAGAAATATCTTGGCAAGGACTATGAAGTAGTAGCTTCAGCGGGTCATATCCGTGATCTTCCCAAATCCAAACTCGGTGTAGACTTAGAAAACGGCTTTGAGCCATTCTACGAGAACAAACGCGATAAGGCTGCACTTATAAAGGAACTTAAAGCACAGGCTAAGGAAGCGGATGTTGTATATCTGGCGACTGACCCTGACCGCGAGGGTGAAGCTATTTCGTGGCATCTGGCTCACGTTCTGAAACTTGACAGCAATAAGGCTGTACGAGTAACATTCAGTGAAATTACCAAGAACGGCATTGAAACGGGCATGGCACATCCCAGAAGCCTTGATATGGACCTTATAAATGCGCAGCAGGCAAGACGTGTTCTTGACCGTATCGTGGGCTATAAGCTCAGCCCGTTTCTCTGGAAAAAGGTAAGACGCGGACTTTCTGCAGGCCGTGTTCAGTCTGCGGTTGTAAGACTTATTGTCGACCGCGAAAAGGAAATCAATGCATTCCAGAGTCAGGAATACTGGAGTGTTGACGCAAAGCTTCGCGGAACATCTTCAAAAAGGCAGTTTCCCGCAAAGCTTGTCGAAGTTGACGGAAAGAAAGCAGAGCTCAGGAATAAGGAAGAAACCGATACGATACTTGCCATGCTTGAAAACTCTGATTTCATAGTTTCGGCAATCAAGAAAAGTGTGCGTAAAAAGCAGCCTGCGCCTCCTTTCACAACTTCAACTCTCCAGCAGGAAGCTTCACGCCGTCTTTCTTTCAATGCAAGACGTACAATGAAAGCTGCACAGGAATTATATGAAGGTGTTGAAATCGAAGGACAGGGTACAGTAGGTCTTATCACTTATATGAGAACGGACAGTCTGCGCGTTTCCGAAGAAGCACAGAAGGCGGCAGCCGCTCTTATCAAGGAACGCTTCGGTAAGGAATATCTCCCGGCAAAGCCCCGTGTATACAAGGCAAAGACCAATGCACAGGATGCTCACGAAGCAATCCGTCCTTCCACACTGACAATTACACCTGAAATTGCAAAGAAAACACTTACAAGTGACCAGTATAAGCTCTATAAGCTCATTTGGGAGCGCTTCATGGCAAGTCAGATGGAAAATGCACTCCTTGATGCGGTTGCTATTGACATAAAGGCGGGTAACTGCTTGTTCAAGTCATCAGGCTTTACAGTTAAGTTTGACGGTTTTACAAAGCTTTACGAAGAAAGTGTGGACAACAGCGAAGAAGGCGGCGCACTTCCCAAGCTTACAGAGGGCGAAAAGCTTACAGTTATGAGTCTTGGAGGCAATCAGCATTTCACTCAGCCTCCACCTCGCTACAATGAAGCGAGCCTTATCAAGGCGATGGAAGAATACGGTATCGGTCGTCCTTCCACATATGCCCCTACAATTTCTACAATTCTTGACCGTCATTATATCGAACGCGAACAGAAGCAGCTTAAACCCACTGCTCTTGGTGATGTAATTACTGAGCTTTTAAGTGCACACTTTGAAAAGATAGTTGACACAAAGTTCACAGCAAAGATGGAGCATCAGCTTGACGAAATCGAAGAAGGTAAGATTGAATGGATAAAGGTTCTTGAGTATTTTTACAAGGATTTTGCAAAGACTCTTGAAAAGGCCGAAAAGAACATGGAGGGCAAGCGCGTAAAAGTGCCCAACGAGCCTACTGATATTATCTGCGAACTGTGCGGAAAGCACATGGAAATCAAAATCGGGCCTTATGGAAAGTTCCTTGGTTGTGAAGGCTTCCCCGAGTGTAAGAATACAAAGAAGATTGTCAGCGAAGCCAGCGGCAAGTGTCCTAAGTGCAGCGGAAAGATGATAGCACGCAAGAGCAAGAAGGGCAAGCCCTTCTTTGGCTGTGAGGACTATCAGAAATGTGGCTTCATGACATGGGATACTCCCGTTGCCGATATCTGTCCTACCTGTGGAAAGACACTTTTCAAGAAGGTAGGCAAGAAGGGCAGACTCTATTGCGCTGCTGACGGCTGCGGATATGAAGCAGCAGAACAGGATAAGTCCAATGAGAGTTAAGGTAATTGGCGCAGGTCTTGCAGGCTGTGAAGCAGCGTGGAGGCTGGCAAACAGCGGCTATCAGGTTGATCTGTATGAAATGAAGCCTGTTAAATACACTCCTGCACACCATTATAAAGGCTTTGCAGAACTCGTATGCAGTAATTCCCTTAAAGCTTCCCGTATAGAAAGTGCGGCAGGTATGCTGAAAGAGGAAATGCGTCTCTTAGGTTCAATCGTTATGGAAGCTGCGGCGGCAACTTCCGTTGAAGCAGGCGGGGCACTTGCAGTAAACCGCACGGATTTTTCAGATTATATAACCGAAAAAATTAATAATCACCCGAATATCAATGTAATCTGCGGCGAAGTGACCGAATTTCCTATGGAAAATACGGTTATTGCCACAGGTCCGCTTACAAGTGATGCATTTGCCGATGTAATCTATACAAAGCTGGGCAAGGCACTTAGCTTCTACGATGCGGCGGCACCTATTGTTACCGCCGAAAGCATTGATATGACAAAGGCATTCTATGCTTCACGATATGACCGTGGCGAAGCAGATTATATTAACTGTCCCTTTACAAAAGAGGAGTATGAGGCATTCTATAATGCCCTTGTAACTGCTGAAACCGCACCTCTGAAGGAATTTGAAGATTTAACGGTTTATGAAGGCTGTATGCCGGTTGAGGTGCTTGCAAAGCGCGGTATCGAAAGCGTGCGTTACGGTTGTATGAAGCCTGTGGGACTTACCGACCCACGCACTGACAGACGCCCCTACGCTGCAGTACAGCTCCGCAAAGAGAATAAAGAGGGAACTCTTTATAACATTGTAGGCTTCCAGACAAATCTGAAATTCGGTGAACAGCAGAGAGTGTTCAGGATGATACCCGGACTGGAACAGGCGGAGTTTATGCGCTACGGCGTAATGCATCGCAATACTTTTTTAAACAGTCCTCAGCTTCTTACTGAGCAGTTTATGCTCCGTGACAGCGACAATGTCTATTTTGCAGGACAGATGACAGGTGTTGAAGGTTATACCGAAAGCGCATACAGTGGTATTCTGGCTGCAATGCATCTTATAAGAAGCATTGAGGGTAAGCCCCTGTTATCGTTGCCTCTTACTTCCATGGGCGGTGCATTATCAAGGCACATTTCCACAGAATCAAAGAATTTCCAGCCTATGGGTGCCAATATGGGTATTCTTCCCGAAATAGGCGAGCGAATCAAGGATAAACAGGCAAAATACGCTAAAATCGCAGAAAGAGGACTTACTGATTTCAGAGCGGTTATGGCAGAAGAATTGAAATGATGTTCTTGTTTGATTAAAATAGGAACAGAAAGGACATAGAAATGAAAATTGCAGTTGACGCATTCGGCGGCGATAATGCACCTGACGAGGTAATCAAGGGTGCGGCTGAAGCCGTTCAAATGTATGGTGTAGATATAATACTTACAGGTGATGAGGATAAAATCCGTGAACGTATAAAGGCTCTTGGCATGTCCGAAAAGGGTCTTTCAATTGTTCACGCAGACGGCGTTATTGAAATTGAGGACAACCCCCTGGATATCCGTAAGTCAAAGAAGGATTGTTCCATGGGTAAGGCTTTTCAGCTTGTTGTGAACGGTGAGGTGGATGCTTTCGTAAGCGCAGGCAGCACTGCGGCAATCGTTGTGGGCGGTACCATGGTAACAGGCAGACTCAAGGGTGTAAAGCGCCCCTCTCTTACTCCTCTTATGCCCGGTGCAGACGGCATCTATCTTCTTACCGACGGCGGTGCAAATTCCGAATGCCGCCCCGAAATGCTTTTACAGTTCGCTGTAATGGGCAGTATTTATATGCAGAAAGTAATGAACATAGAAAATCCAAGAGTCGGTCTTTTAAACATAGGTGCAGAAGAAGAAAAGGGCAGAGAGCTTGAAAAGGAAACTCACGCACTTCTCAAGGCGTCCGATCTTAACTTCGTAGGTAATGTTGAAGCACGTGAAGTACCTCTCAATGCCGTTGATGTAATCGTAACCGACGGTTATACAGGCAACATCTATCTCAAGACTGTTGAGGGTATGGGCAAGTTCATGAAGAAGGCACTTAAGGAAACAATCTTCGGTGGCGGACTTGCAAAAATCGGTGCATTGTTCTGTATGAAGGGCATCAAGGAAGTGTCCCGAAAGACTGACTACCGCGAAACAGGCGGTTCTCCTCTTCTCGGTTCTGCAAAGCCTGTTTTCAAGGCTCACGGCAGCAGTGACGCAAAAGCTTTCAGAAATGCAATCCGTCAGGCAAAGGAATTTGTTGAAAACAATGTAAATGCAGAAATTGAAGCAGCGCTTGCGGCTTTAAATACTGAAAAGGAGATGGTCTGAGTGACTGAACTTGAAAAGGCAATAGGTTATAAATTCAGTAACACAGCCTTGCTTGATGAAGCTCTGACTCATTCTTCTTATGTAAACGGTAAAACCCACAGCAATGAACGTCTTGAGTTCTTAGGAGACAGTGTTCTGTCTGTGGTTGTGTCAAAATATCTGTTTGAAAATCTTGATATGCACGAGGGCAAGCTTACGAAGATACGTTCCCGCCTTGTCTGCGAGGATAGTCTTTACGGCTTTGCAAAGAAGATTGATCTTGGCGCAAATATGAAGTTGGGCAGGGGTGAGGAGAACACAGGCGGACGTGACCGCCGTTCAATTCTCGCCGATGCTTTTGAAGCTCTTATTGCCGCAATCTATCTTGACGGCGGGCTTGAATGCGCAAGAGAATTTATAATGAAGTTTATTCCATCTGCTGAATCCATAAAAAGCGGAAAACTTGTGCTGGGCGACTATAAGACAGTTTTACAGGAAATTATCCAGCAGAATCCCGAGGAACATGTAGCCTACGAGGTTGCAGGGGAAGAGGGTGCTGCTCACGAAAAGGTATTCTTTGTGAATGTGTTACTCAATGGACAGGTTATCGGTGCAGGTAAGGGTAAAAGCAAGAAGGAAGCGGAGCAGGCTGCCGCAAAAGAGGCTATAAGCCTTATGGGTTATGAAACAAACTAATCTTTCAATATTTATCCCGCATTACGGTTGTCCCAACTGCTGCTCATTCTGCAATCAGCGGACAATCAGCGGTACAAAGATACCTCCCACGGCAGATGAGGTATATCAGATCCTTGCTGAACAGCAAAAACAGCTTTCCGAAAAGGATATGTGTGCCGAAATTGCATTTTTCGGCGGCAGTTTTACAGCGGTGGATCGTGAATATATGGTAAGCCTCTTAAAAACTGCACAGTATTTTACAGTGAACCACCCTCGGCAGTTCCGTGGAATCCGCTGTTCCACCAGACCTGATTGTATAGACCGTGAAATTCTCGGTATTCTGAAAGAATACGGTATGACTACGATTGAGCTTGGTGCACAGAGCATGAACGATACGGTGCTGACCGCCAACCGCAGAGGACACAGTGCGGATGATGTAAGAAAAGCCGCAGGGCTGATAAGGGAATACGGTTTTACTCTGGGGCTTCAGATGATGACAGGGTTATATAAGGACAGACCTGAGTACTGTATTGAAACCGCACGGGAGTTCATAAGACTTGGTGCGGATTGCGTGAGGATTTACCCTACGGTTATTCTGAAAAACACATATCTCGGTGAACTTTATGAGCAAGGTGAATACGGAAGTTTTGGTTTTGAAGAAACCATAGATTTATGTGCTGAACTTCTCAATATGTTCAGCAAAGCTGAAATTCCCGTAATCCGTCTGGGGCTTCATTCGGGCGGAGATTTTGACGGAGAAATTCTCGGCGGTGTATATCATCCTGCACTTCGGGAAATCTGCGAAGGCAGAATCATGTTTCACCGTATGAAAAAAGCAATGGCAGAATCGGGAAAGACCCGTTTCCGCATATATACCGACCGCAGGAATATAAGTCTAATAAGCGGTCACAAAAAAGAAAACAAGCTGAAGCTCAGCGAACTTGGCTACAGCTTTTCAATAACACAGGAGGACGGAACTGACCTCAGAATTGAGGCATTGCCGTAATTTATCTATGTTTTTTAAATCACTTGAAATTCAGGGCTTCAAATCCTTTGCAGACAAGACGGTGCTGAATTTTGACACGAAAATGACTGCAATTGTCGGAAGCAACGGCAATGGCAAAAGTAATATAAGTGACGCACTGCGCTGGGTAATGGGCGAACAGGGCGCAAAAACTCTGCGTGGAGATAAGATGGAGGATGTAATTTTCCATGGTACTGTTGCCCGTAAGCAGATGGGTTTTGCGAAGGTTGCTCTTTCCATTGATAATACCGACCGTGCACTTGCTGTGGACAGCGACGAGGTTATTGTAACACGTAAGCTTTACCGTACAGGCGAAAGTGAGTATCTTATAAACGGTGATAAGGTTCGTTTAAAGGATATTCACGAGCTTCTCATGGGTACAGGTCTCGGCCGTGACGGGTATTCTATCATCGGACAGGGCCGTGTTGCTGAAATTGTAAATGCAAAGGGCTCGCAGCGCCGTGAAATTTTTGAAGAAGCCGCAGGTGTATCCAAATTCTTACATAAGAAGGCGGAAGCAGAACGCCAGTTACAGCGCGCAGAAGAAAATTTCCTCCGTTTAAAGGATATTGAACTGAGTCTTGAAGAACGTCTGCCTACTCTTGAAAAGCAGTCTGAAAAGGCGCGCAAGGCAAAGGTCCTTATTGAGGAAGAAAAAAAGATTGAAATTTCTGTTGCGGTAGCTGAGCTTGATAAGTTACAGAAAAATCTTACCGATACTGAAAATTCAATTCTTGTGAATCAGGGTGAGTGTGAACATTTCGACCGCGAAATCAGCGAGCTTGAACAGGAAAATGAACAGCTTTCCATTACAAAGGCTCAGCTTTCGGCACGTCTTGCGGATTTACGCAGAAGCAGCGATGAAACAAAGGATGAAATTGCTGAAGCAGATAAGGCTATTGCCGTACTTGAAAATGAAATCCGTCATAATAAGGTACGAGAAGAAGAAATCCACCGTCAGATTGAAGCAGGCAGCAAGAGTGCTGCAGAATTTGACCAGCAGATTGCTGATATAGAAAAAGAAATTGAAGCTAAAAAGGCAGAAATTGCGAAGGCGGAAAAGGCAATGTCTGACCTCAGTGCAAAGCTTACCGCTTCCGCCGAGGAGAACAAGGAGCTTGACGATGAGCATAAGGAGCTTGACAACAAAACAGGTATGCTTTATGCGAAGCTTACCGAAGCAAAGCTTACATTACAGCAGGCCGAAAAGACAGCCGCAGACCTCAGTGACAGTCTGACAGCAGACAATGAGCGTATTGAAAATCAGGATAAGCTTGCTGACGAATACCGTGCCAAGCGCCGTGCGCTCAGCCGCGAGCTTGAAGAACTGAACGAGGAAAAGGCGGATATTGAAAACCGTCTGGGCGGTTATACAAAGCTTTTTGAAAGCAAGAACGAAAAGCTTACAGCAAAGCAGGAGGAATATGATAAGCTTCGCAGAAGCTATGACCAGAAGCGTCAGCGTTTAGAGGTTCTTTCCGATGTCGAAAAGAACATGGTCGGCTATTTCTCCAGCGTTAAAGCGGTTATGCATGCTGTAAAATCGGGTAAGCTCAGCGGTATTCACGGTACGGTTGCAGATGTTATTTCCGTGGATAAGAAATACGGCATAGCCATTGAAACTGCGCTGGGTAATGCCTTACAGAATATTATCGTTGAAAACGAAGAAACAGCAAAGCGTTGTATCCGCTATTTGAAGGATACAAACGGCGGCCGTGCTACTTTCTATCCTCTTACATCCGTAAAGGGCAGCGCTCTCCAGCAGAACGGTCTTGAGGACGAAGACGGTTTTGAGGGTCTTGGTTTTGAGCTTCTTGATTATGATAATAAATATGACGGAATTATAAAGTCCGTTCTCGGCAAGACAGCAGTTGTTGACGATATCAATACAGCAACACGAATTGCCAAGAAATATGGCTATAAATTCCGTATCATAACCCTTGACGGACAGATTGTCAACGCAGGCGGTTCATTTACCGGCGGTTCTACAAAGGAAACCAGCGGTATCATATCCCGTAAGCAGGAAATTGATACACTTACTGCTGAAACACAGTCACTTTCCGATACAATTCAGCTTATGAAGGGTAGTTTTTCTGAGCTTCAGGCGGAAGTCAACAAGATGAATCTTGAAATTGAGGGCTACAAGGAAAAGCTTGCACAGCTCAGACAGGATGAAGTTCGTCTTACTGCAGAAATCGGCGGCGTCAAGGATTTAATCCGTCAGTGTGAGGAACAGCAGGAAAACGCCGAACTTATCATTGACAGAAGCAGAAAGCAGATTGCACAGCAGAAGGAAATTATTTTCGATTGTGGTGAAAAGATTAAGGCTTACGAAGCACAGATTGCCGAAAATGAAAAGCTTCTTGAAGCTTCGGGAGAAAAGCTTAAAAAAGCAGACAGCGAGCGTGCTGAAATTTCCGAAAAGATAAGTACACTCAATATTGAACGTCTTACTGCAGGAAAGGATATTGAAAGCTGTAATGTGCAGATTGAAAATATTAACCGCACTAAGGCAGCTGCCGGTGAAGATAATGAACGTCGCCTTGCTGAAATTGAGGAACTTAGGAATAACAGTGAAAAGCTTGCCGGAGAAATTAAGGAGAAGCAGGCTTCTATCGAAGAATTCAGAAGTCGCTTCAGCGAAAACAGCAATACTATCAGCAATGTTATCGCCAAGGAAAACGAGTGTGAACGCAGAATGTCCGAGCTTACACGCGAAATCCGTGAAAAGGGTGATGATAAGGTTAAATTCTCCAATGCTCTTGCGGTTGCTATTGAGAAAAAGGCTTCCATTGAAAAGGAAGATGAAAAGCTTCGTGTTACTCTCTGGGACAAGTATGAGCTTACAGTTACTGAAGCGCGTGAAAAGGCAGAAAAACTTGAAAATCTCTCTGAGTCACAGAAACAGCTTGCGGATTTACGCAGAAAAATTGCTGCTCTCGGTAGTGTAAACTTTGCCGCGATTGAGGAATTTGAAGAAGTAAAGGCTAAGTATGATGAGCTTTCGGGTCAGTTGAAGGATGTTGAAAAGTCAAGACGCGACCTGGAAAAGCTTATTTCCAATCTTACAACGGATATCAAGGCTCGCTTCCTTTCCAGCTTCAACGATATCAACGAAAAATTCAGCAAGATATTCAAGGAAGTATTCGGCGGCGGTGAAGCTCACCTTGAGCTTATTGACCCCGAAGACGTACTTGGAAGTGGCATCGAAATTTTTGCAGCACCTCCCGGAAAGCTTATCAAGAACCTGATATCTCTTTCGGGTGGTGAGCAGACAATGGTTGCTATTACAATCTACTTTGCAATTCTCCTTCACCGTCCTACTCCGTTCTGTATGCTGGACGAGGTGGATGCGGCACTTGATGAAATCAACGTTGTGAAGTATGTAACATATCTCAAACGCTTCTGCACACAGACTCAGCTTATGGTAATCACTCACAGAAGAGGTACAATCGAAGGCTGCGATGTGCTGTACGGTGTATTTATGCAGGAAAAGGGTGTTTCGCGCCTTATTCATCAGGAGCTTATTGATGATATGGAACTGGAGCTTGATTGATGAAAGGATAAATCAATTTTATGGGATTTTTCGATAAACTTAAAGAAGGTCTTAAAAAGACCAAGGACAGCTTTGTTTCAAAGGTTGAGGTGCTTGTAAACTCCTTTACAAAGATAGACGAGGATTTCTTTGAAGAGCTTGAAGAAACACTTATTTTATCAGATATCGGGGCCGAAACCTCCTGTGATATCTGTGATAAGCTGAGAGCGGTTGTCAAAAGAACAGGCACTACCGACCCTGCAGAGGTGAAGGGTCTGCTTAAAAATATCATTGCCGATATTTTAAGCGGTGACCATGAGCTGAATATGAGTACAAGGCCTGCCGTAATTCTGGTAATCGGCGTAAACGGTGCAGGCAAGACCACTACAATCGGCAAGCTTGCAGCGAATCTTAAGAGCGACGGTAAAAAGGTACTTGTTGCGGCGGCGGATACTTTCCGCGCGGCGGCAATCGACCAGCTCAACGTATGGACAGACCGCGCAGGCGTTGACATTGTGAAGCATGCCGAGGGCAGCGACCCTGCGGCGGTAGTCTTTGACGGCTGTGCGGCGGCAAAGGCGAGAAATGCAGATGTTCTGATCATTGATACCGCAGGCAGACTTCATAATAAGAAGAATCTTATGGAAGAGCTCAGGAAGATTTCACGTATAATCTCTCAGCAGCTTCCTGACAGTGCGCTTGAAACATTACTTGTTCTTGACGCCACAACAGGGCAGAATGCTGTAAATCAGGCGAGATTGTTCAAAGAGGTTTGTGAAATTACTGGAATTGTTCTCACAAAGCTTGACGGAACGGCAAAAGGTGGTATAATAATACCTATAAAGAACGAGCTTGACATTCCTGTGAAGCTTGTGGGAGTAGGAGAAAAAATAGACGATTTACAGAATTTTGTACCGCGCGACTATGCGGAAATTCTGTTTTCAGATGGAGAGTAAAAATGAAACTTGTAGTTGCTACAAACAATCAGGGTAAGGTCAAGGAGTTCAGGCAGCTTCTTGAGCCTCTCGGCTTTGAGCCTGTATCCTTAAAGGATGAGGGCATTGTAATTGATGTTGCCGAGGATGGTGAAACCTTTGCCGAGAATGCACATATAAAGGCTCAGACAGTCTATGAAATCTGTAAGTGTCCTGTGCTTGCTGATGACAGCGGTCTTGAAATCGAGTTTCTTGGCGGTGCGCCGGGAATTTATTCCGCGCGCTATGCAGGCGAGGATGCAACAGATGCAGACCGATGTAATAAGATCCTGTCCGAACTGGAGGGTGTTGATATCAGTATGAGAAGTGCACGCTTTGCCTGCGCGTTGTACTGTATTATTGATGATGAAACCGAATACTCGGTACTCGGAACAATGGATGGATTTATAGGCACAGAACCCATGGGTGAAAACGGATTTGGATATGATCCCATTTTTATGATTGATGAAGAAACGAGCGTTGCTATGATAAGCGACGAGGAAAAGAATAAAATAAGCCACAGGGCACAGGCTATGAAAAAGCTTGCTGAGATACTTAAGGAAAACGCATAAACAAAGGAAAGGTAGTTCTATTTTATGACAGGAAAAGAACGCGCAAAACTTCGTGCTATCGCAAATACTTACGAAACAATTCTTCTCGTTGGCAAGAACGGAATCGGCCCCGAACTTATAAAGCAGGCTGATGATGCTCTTGAAAAAAGAGAAATGATAAAGGGAAAGGTTCACGAAACCTGCGAGCTTACCGCAAGGGAAGTATGCACAGAGCTGTGTGAAGCAGTAAAGGCAGAGCCTGTTCAGGTTATCGGAACAAAGTTTGTAATTTACAGACAGAATAAGGATAAGAAAAAGAGAGTAATTTTCATAGATGAGTAAGGTAGGAATTTTCGGGGGTTCATTCAACCCCATTCATAAAGGTCATACTGAGCTTGCCAGAATGGCATTCAAAATGCTGAAGCTTAACGAAATGCTCATTATCCCTACATCCCAGTCGCCTCATAAGGAGACTGCGGAGATTTCTTTCGAGGACAGAGCGGAAATGTGTCGCATTGCCTTTGAAAATGATAAGGGTTTTACTGTTTCCGATATTGAAAAGCGGTTGGGTGGTACAAGCTATACAATCAACACCGTACGCGCCTTAAAGGAAATATATCCGAAGAAGACTGAGTTTTATCTTATAATCGGCGGAGATATGCTGTTCTACTTCGAGAACTGGTATCGCCACGAGGCTCTCCTGAAAGAATGTCACGTTGTTGCAGCTGCAAGAGAGAACGACAGTTATGTTGATATGCTTGAATATGCCAACGAACTTGGCAGGGTAAAGGTGCTGAACCTCCCTGTAACCGAGGTTTCTTCAACGGAACTGCGTGAAAAGCTTGCAAAGGGTGAAGACTGCGGCGATATGATTGATGAAAAGGTTATGGAGTATATAACCGAAAGGGGTATTTACCGTGGCTGATTATAAAGAACTTATAAAAGGCATGATGGGTAAGAAACGATACATTCACAGCTGTAATGTGGCTGAAATGTGTGTAAAGCTTGCTGAAATTCACGGTGAAGATACAGAAAAAGCTTATATTGCGGGAATACTGCATGATATACGCAAGGAAATTGATAATGAAACTCTTGAAAAGGAGCTTCAGTTAAGCGGATATTATGTTGACCCTGTGGAGCTGGCTTCAAAAAAGACATGGCATGGAATTGCCGCCGCGTATTATGTGCGGGATGTCCTCGGGATAACCGATACGGATATACTGAATGCAATCCGGTTTCATACCGTGGGAAGAGCCCATATGTCGAAGCTTGAAAAGATTGTTTATCTCGGGGATCTTGTTTCGGCTGAAAGAAGCTATCCAGATGTAGAAAAATACAGGGAGTATGCATTTGAAAGCCTTGATAAGGGAATGTATAAGGCGCTTGAATGGCTTATACCCGATTTTATCAGCAGCGGACGTAAGATACCCGTTTCAACAATAGAGGCGTATAATTGTTATCTTGAAGAAGTAAAAGCAAAATAACGTGTGCATTTAAGCACCGCAGAAAGGAAATACACAATGACAGATTTAGAAGCAGTAAAGACAGTCGTAAAAGCGCTTGACAGCAAAAAAGCAGGAAATATCCGTGTACTCAAAATCGGTGACCTTACAATTCTTGCAAACTATTTTGTAATTGCCGAAGGCGGCAGCAACACACAGGTAAAGGCACTCGCAGACGAGGTTGACTATCAGATGGGGCTGCTGGGTGTTGAACCTAAGAATATGTCAGGAACACAGGGTGCAACCTGGATTACAATCGACTATATCGACGTTGTTGTTCACGTGTTCTATAAGGAAACAAGAGAGTTCTATGACCTTGAAAGACTCTGGCAGGATGGCGAAGAAATAAATATTGAAGAATTTTTAAAATAATACTTGACAATTTAAGGGTTTTATTGTATAATACACATTGAACGTTTATTTTGTTCGCCTACTAAGTAGACATAACTTGTAGATTAACCTGTGCCGTAAGGCAAAGGGAGGGATATAGATGGCAGAAATTCGTCTTGGAAAGAACGAATCATTAGACACAGCATTAAAGCGTTTTAAGCGTTCCTGCGCAAGAGACGGTGTTTTAGCTGAGGTTCGTAAAAGAGAACATTACGAAAAGCCTTCGGTAAAGCGTAAGAAGAAGTCCGAAGCTGCACGTAAGCGCAAGTTCAAGTAATGCGTATTAAAAGATTTTAAGCGGACTCGGATCTGGGTCCGCTTAATTTTATGTTTACCACTCCGAAAGGAATATGATAACATGATATTCAGACCCACACTTTGGGTAAAGAATGTACTCAGCATTGATGAAAAATTCCTCAATGACAATAATATAAAAGCACTTATTCTCGATCTGGACAACACTCTGTCCATGCACGGCAATCCTGCCGCCGAGGAGGGTATACCCGACTGGCTTGATAAAATGCGAGGTCTCGGTGTAAAAATGATGGTGGTTTCCAACAACACAAATAAACGCGTTGCACCGCTTGCGGCAAAGCTTGGTCTTGACTATATCCATTCAGGTGCAAAACCTCTCACATTCGGTATTAACAAGGCTGTAAAGGCGCTGGGTGTACCTAAAGAGAACATTGCAGTTGTAGGCGACCAGATTTTTACTGATGTTATGGGCGGTAATTTTGCAAAAATGACTACAATCCTTGTTGAGCCGTTTCATCTTGAAAAGGGAATGCTTTTCAAGATTAAGCGTGCGGCTGAGGGTGTGGTATTCAAAAGAGATTTCAGTCAATTGAAATAATGAAAGGACGGTCTTTATGATTACATTCGGACCGGGCGGAAACTCGGAAAGTTTCGGTAAACGTAAATTCCCCGAACAGCTTCCTGAATATCTTGCTTCCATGGGACTAAACGGCTATGAAATAGAATGCGGCAGGGGAGTGCGTATCGCGGAAAAGACCTATAATCTTCTTCCCGGTATTGCGAAGCAGAATGGTATTTATCTTACTCTCCATACTCCCTATTTTATATCCCTTTCCAGCGAAAATGAAGAAACACGCTTAAAAAGCGTAACCTATATTGAAGAAAGTGGACAGGCGGCACATAAGCTTGGCGCCAAAAAGATAGTGGTGCATTCGGGCTCATGTGCAAAAATGCCCCGTGAAGCGGCTCTGGAGCTTGCAAAGGATACACTTGCAAAGGCGCAGGCAAGACTTGATGAAATCGGTCTTTCCGATATAATCATCTGCCCTGAAACCATGGGTAAAATCAACCAGCTTGGCACTTTATCCGAGGTTATGGAGCTGTGCGGAGTTGATGATAGATTTTTACCCTGCGTCGATTTCGGACATCTCAATGCCCGTACTTTAGGCGGTATAAAGACAATTGACGATTATGCCGCAATCCTTGATGAAATTGAGAACAGGCTGGGTTATGAACGCCTGAAGAATTTCCACGTTCATTTCAGCAAAATTCAGTACACATCGGGCGGTGAAAAATGCCACCTTACATTTGCGGACAGCGAGTACGGTCCCGATTTTGAGCCGCTTATGGAATTATTTGCAAAGCGTGGTCTGGAGCCTTCTGTAATCTGCGAAAGCGCAGGTACGCAGGCTGAGGACGCGTCGGAAATGAAGAAAGCTTATGAGAGGTATGTGTGATGAAAATTTTTATTATCAACGGACCTAATCTCAACATGTTAGGCAAAAGAGAGCCTGAAATATACGGTGCGGATACTCTGGAAAGCATTAACGCAGAGCTTGCGGAGCTTTGCAGAACTCTTGATGTTGAGCCCGAATTCTATCAGTCCAACTGCGAGGGTGAGCTTATCGACATTATTCACAGTGCAAGAGAAAAAGCTGATGGAATTGTTCTCAATGCAGGTGCATACACACATTACAGCATTGCAATACGTGATGCGATCTCCGCTTCGGAAACACCCTGTGTTGAGGTACATCTTTCCAATGTACATAAGCGTGAGGAATTCCGTCACAAATCGGTTATTTCCGCTGTGTGCGAGGGTGTGATCTGCGGTTTCGGCAAGGACAGCTACCGCCTTGCAATAATGGCGCTTGCCAGAAAGTAAAAGAAAAGGAACAACGATATGTTTATTACAGAGAGAATAGCAGCTGAGCTCAAGGACAGTACCCATGCCGCGCTGCTTACAAGTGAAGTTTCACGCAAATATGCCACAGGATTCCACTCCTCAGCCGGCATTGTTATGGTTACAAAGGATAAGAGTTATTTTATAGTTGACGGAAGATATTTTGAAAAGGCTGAACAGCAGGCAAAAGGCTGTGAAGTTATTCTTCTTTCTGATTTAAGAAAGCAGGTTTACGCAATTATCGAGGAGCACGGAATTGAGGTTGTTTCAATCGAGAGCAAGACAGTTACCGTAAGCGAGCTTGAGGATTATAAGCAGCTTTTCAATGCTCTTACAGTTGATTCTTCTTCCTGGCTTTCTGCAACTCTTGAGCGCATGCGTATAATCAAGAGCGAAGAAGAAATTGCAAAGATTGAAGCGGCTCAGCGTATTGCCGAAGCGGCATTCTCCAAGCTTATCACATCTATCCGTCCCGGCATGACTGAAAAGCAGGTTGCCGCCGTGCTTGAATTCTATATGATGGATTTAGGAGCAGACGGCATTTCCTTTGACACAATCGCAGCGTCAGGTGTAAATTCTGCCTGTCCTCATGCTGTTCCCACAGATAAGCAGTTACAGAACGGTGAGTTCCTGACTCTCGATTTCGGTGCAATGGTAGACGGCTATCATTCCGATATGACCCGTACTGTCGTAATAGGCAAGCCAGATGAAGAGATGAAGAATATCTATAATGCTGTATGGGGTGCACAGACTGATGCTATCAAGGCGGTACGTGCTGATGTTACAGGCAAGCTTGTAGATAATGTTGCGAGAAGCACTCTTGACGCCTGGGGGTATGAAAAGTATTTCACTCATGGTCTCGGACATGGTGTAGGTCTTGAAATACATGAATCCCCCAATCTTAACCCCAAGAGTCCATTTACGCTCCGCGAAGGAATGGTTATTACCATTGAGCCCGGTGTTTATATTCCTCACAAGTGTGGCGTGCGTATTGAGGATATGGTTGTTGTTACAGCTGACGGCTGTCTCAATTTAACAAAAACACCCAAAACACTTATTTATATATAAAATTTTTGTTTATTATAAGAAATTTTACAAAAAGACTTGCTTTTTTAATAAAAATAAGGTACAATATAAGAGATACTTATGTATATATTTAAGGAGGATTATTAAATATGATCACAGCAGGCGATTTCAGAAACGGTATGACATTTGAGGAAGACGGCAACGTAATGCAGGTTGTTGAATTCCAGCACGTTAAGCCCGGTAAAGGTGCTGCTTTCGTAAGAACAAAGACAAAGAACGTTATCACTGGTGCAGTTGTAGAAAAGTCCTACAACCCTACAGCTAAGTTCCCTACAGCTTACGTTGAAAGAAAGGATATGGAATACACATATTCTGATGGTGAATTATACCACTTCATGGACAGCGAAACATACGAAGATGTTCCGATCAACGCAAGCGAACTCGGCGATAACTTCAAGTTCGTAAAGGAAAATATGATCTGTAAGGTACTTTCCTACAAGGGTAAGGTATTCGGTGTAGAACCCCCCAACTTCGTTGAACTCGAAGTAACAGATACTGATCCCGGCTTCAAGGGTGATACAGCTACAAACGCTACAAAGCCCGCTACACTTGAAACAGGCGCAGAAATCAAGGTTCCGCTCTTTATTGAAATCGGCGAAATCATTCGTATCGATACAAGAACAGGCGAATACATGGAACGTGCAAATAACAAGTAATCCATAAAGGAGGACTATAAAAATGGCTATGACAATTGCTGAAAAGGTTTCATACATCAAGGGTCTTGCTGAAGGTATGAAGCTTGACGAAAGTACAAACGAAGGTAAGGTTATTAATGCTATTATCGATGTTCTCGGCGATATCGCTCTTAACATTGAAGAAATTGATTCCGACCTTGCTGATGTATCTGATGTTGTTACAGATTTAGAAGAAAGCGTTTATGAGCTTGAAGACGAAATCTACGGCGACGACGATTGTGACTGCGACTGCGATTGTGTTGACGATTGCTGCTGTGATGAGGATATGTACGAAATTACCTGTCCCGCTTGCAACAACTCCATTACAGTTGATTTTGAAGTAATCGGTGAAGGCGGTATCGCTTGTCCCAACTGCGGCGAAAATCTTGAATTTGATTTATCCGCACTTGATGACTGCGATTGCGACTGCGGCTGTCAGGAATAATCCTGAGCACTGCCTCATATAATTAAATAAAATTTATGTTTCAGGGCGGAGTGAAATTCTCC
>JAZSFL010000035.1:0-2050 GCA_045532185.1 Ruminiclostridium sp. | reverse complement strand
GCGCAGCTGCCGCCGCCCTCCTTTTTTCGTACCATAGCTAAAAACGCAACCGCACAGTGCAGACACTGTGCGGTTCTTGTATATCTCTTTTGTTCTACATATATCAATAAGGCAAAAACCTTATTATCACTTGTTTGTAATATTGACATCAAGCTTATTGTACGGAATATCAATATTATCCTCAATGAACTGTCTGCGGATGGCTTCAATGGAATCATAATAAATATCCCAGTAGTCTGCAGATTTGCCCCAGAGGCGGACTGTAATACCAATACTGCTGGCATCCATGCTGTAAAGACGGATAAAAGGAGCCTTATCGCCCTGACGGATAATCTTCTCGTTTCCTTCAAGGGCCTTGTTTATGGAAGCGATAGCGCGGTCAAGATCTTCCTCGTAGGAAATCGACACAAGATGCTCCACACGACGTGTTTCTGCCTCCGAGAAGTTCACTAAAACTGCAGAAGAAGCTACCCCGTTGGGAATGTATACAACCTTGTTGTCTACGGTCATCAGCCTGGTATAGAGAATGGAAATCGCTTCAACAGTTCCTTCTTCTCCGCTGCACTTTATGTAACTGCCCACCCTGAAGGGTTTTTCGATAAGAATGAGAAATCCGCCTGCAAGGTTGGAAAGGCTGTTCTGAAGCGCAAGACCGACAGCAACACCTGCCGTAGCAATAACAGCGATTATTGAATCCATGGGAACACCCAGGAAGGTAAGCACTATAACTATTACAAAAACGTTAAGGACAATTTTTGCGGCAGACTGAACAAAGCGTGAAATAGTAACATCCAGCTTTGATTTATCCATAGCCTTTCCCATAATTCTGAGTATGACTTTAGAAAGCACCATGCCAATTGCAAGAATGATAACTGCAATAATAATAGTAGGAAAATTGCTCACAAAACCGCTCCATATGCTGTTAACCATATCACCTACGCGGTCTGCGCTCTGTCCCGCTGCTTCAACCTCTGTTACCGGGATATCAGCAATTTGATTGAATAAACTCATCAGCTTCTCCTTAGCTTCGGATAAAAGTAAAGCAGGCGCACTGACAAAGGCGGTCTGAGCCGCCCTTGTCCTGCCTCCTGCTCCACACATAATTTTAATATTTATCTTATGTAATTATACACAACCCTGAGCCTTCATAGCTTCAGCAACCTTTAAGAAGCCTGCGATGTTAGCACCTGCAACGAGGTCGTCGCCGAGACCGTATGTCTTTGCAGCGTCAACGGAAGCGGAGAAGATGTTCTTCATGATGCCCTTGAGCTTTTCGTCAACTTCTTCTGCTGTCCAGCTGTATCTCATGGAGTTCTGGGACATTTCGAGACCGGAAACTGCTACACCGCCTGCGTTAACTGCCTTGGAAGGAGCAACGATAACGTTCTTGGACTTGAGGTAAGCAATAGCTTCGTTTGTTGTAGGCATGTTGGAAACTTCTACGTAGTACTTTACGCCGTTAGCAACGATCTGTTCAGCTTCAGCCATGCCAACTTCGTTCTGAGTAGCGCAGGGCATAATGATATCAGCCTTTGTTCCCCAGGGCTTCTGGCCTGCGAAGAACTGTACGCCGAACTTATCAGCATAATCCTGAACTCTGTTGCGGCAGGAAGCACGCATTTCGAGCATAAAGTCGATCTTTTCAGGTGTGTTGATACCATCGGGATCGTAAACGTAACCGTCAGGACCGGAAATTGTAACAACCTTACCGCCAAGTTCTGTAACCTTGAGAGCAACGCCCCATGCAACGTTACCGAAACCTGAAACAGCAACTGTCTTGCCCTTGATATCATCGCCGAAGTGCTTGAGCATTTCGACTGTGTAGTAAACAGCACCGAAACCTGTTGCTTCGGGACGGATAAGAGAACCGCCGTAAGGAATACCCTTACCTGTGAGCACGCCTGTGAATTCATTTCTGAGTCTCTTGTACTGACCGAACATATAACCGATTTCACGAGCACCAACACCGATGTCACCGGCGGGAACGTCGAGGTCGGGACCGATGTGTCTGGAGAGCTCTGTCATAAAGCTCTGGCAGAAACGCATAACT
>JAZSFL010000017.1:0-88989 GCA_045532185.1 Ruminiclostridium sp. | reverse complement strand
GGCGCGGCGCGCGAATTGCGAAGCAAATCCAATCCCTGCGGGCGGCTTTGCCGCTCGCAGGGACTTTTTGCGCCTCCGGCGCAAAAAAGTGCGCCGCGCCCCACCGTTAATACAAAAACGCACCCTGATTGCAAAGGGTGCGTTTCTGTATAGGTTATATGGAAGGATTACTCTGAATTATTCTGTATAAAAATAATAATCACCGTTGTATTCAAGGGTGTTATTCTCCGGATAGAAACGGATCTTCTCTGTATAATTCTCCGCTCCTCCCAGATTCGTACCAAGGAAGTAAAGATCAACAAGTGTTATATTGCCCGTCTTTTCGTCAGTTACAGCCATATCCTTCCATTCACGGAAGATATATGTCTGACGTTCATTACCTGTAAGCTGAAAAGTGAGGTCATCAAATATCTCAATGCATTCTCTTTCCGTATTCGCATTAAGATAATATCTGCCCGCCTTCAGTTCAGCGTCAACAGTCTGGGTATAAATACCATTATTGTCCTCGGCTACAGATAAGAAGCTTATTCCGTATCCGATCACAAATAAGCCTGTAAGCAATATTAAAAATCCCAACACTCTGATTTTCATTACTTAACCTCCTTGTCAGCATGAAATTCTCTCTATGCTTATATTATACTCCTCAGTGTTGTCAATTGCAATTACAAAACGGTTAAAATTTGTTTACAATCCGGTTACAAAATTTTCGAAAAAGTTACAATTTGTAACTTTTTGTAATTTTCATTTGTTTTTTATCTTTATCACACGACTTTTGCGTTGATTTTTCAAGGAATATGTGGTAAAATAAATAAAATAAAAGGGAAGGAATGATAAAATGATAACTTCAAATTCACTTGTTCCGAAAAAAGATACAGCTTCAGTTATTGACCGCTTGTTTGACGGCTCATCCAGAATCATGGAAACCGCTCAGCCTTTTATGGAACTTCTTATGCACAACGAATGCGCGCTGAGAGAAATAGAGACAAAGCTTAACGTGCTTAACGACGAATTTTCTCTCCAGTTCAACTACAATCCCATCGAAAGCATAAAAACTCGCGTCAAAGAGCCTATGAGCATTATCGAAAAAATGAAAAGAAAAGGTATTGCTCCCACAATTGAAAATATTGAAAACACTCTCAATGATATCGCGGGAATACGTGTTATCTGCTCATTCCCTGAGGATATTTACGCAATTGCAGAAATGCTTATAAGACAGGATGATATAAAGCTTATTTCCCAGAAGGATTATATTGCCAACCCTAAGCCAAATGGTTACAGAAGTCTGCATCTGATTGTGGAAATACCTATTTTCCTGTCCAAGGGTAAAAAATTCATGAAGGTTGAAGTACAGTTCCGTACCATAGCCATGGATTTCTGGGCAAGTCTTGAGCATAAGATGCGTTATAAAAAGAACGTTGAAAACGCAGAAGAGATTGCCCGTGAACTGAAACTCTGCGCAGAGGCTATAAATACTATTGACTACCGTATGCAGGATATACGCAACCGGATTGAAAAGAAATAAAAACAACCGCCGCTCTGCATTAAAATGCAGAACGGCGGTCTTGCTGTTCAAGCGTTTATTTCAGATTAACCGCAGAAGCTACGGAACCACTCGCAAAGAGCACTGAAGTCACAGCAGAATGTAAAGACATTACACATTATGTTGAACCTCCTCTTTTTATTTTCCGACTTCAACCGGTATCTATCGGAATAATACAATTATACCATAATTTATGCATGGATTCAACGCAAAAGATATGTAAGCACAGGTGTATTCTGGTATCGTAAATACGCTATAAAACTAAAAAAAGCACCCGCAGCACTGAATCGCGTGCTGTGGGTGTTTTTTGGTGGAAGCGGGTGGATTCGGACCACCGAAGCGAAACGCAACAGATTTACAGTCTGCCCCCTTTGGCCACTCGGGAACGCTTCCGTATATTAAGTTCCCGTTACCGGGAACGTGCCTGCCGATTTATTCAGCAGTACGCAATTTATTTAATTGTCTGCAGACAAAAAAATGGAGCTGGTGGACGGACTCGAACCCCCGACCTGCTGATTACAAATCAGCTGCTCTACCAACTGAGCTACACCAGCGTTTCATTGCTTGATTATTATATCACAACCCAATAGGTTTGTCAAGCACTTTTTATATTTTTATAGAAATTTACTGAAATTTTATTTTATTAACCTATTGAAATGTTGCACTTTCTATGTTATAATAGTTTTAATGTTTTAAAGAAAGGATTACCAAAATGGCTGAAAATATATTACCCGACCTTAAAAATGAAGAACTTGTAGCTGCTATGGACGCTATAAGAAAAGCTGAGAACAATCAGACTCAGGGCGCTTTCGTTTCCGCCGCTGTCAAAGCAAAGTATTTTTGCCCTGTGGATGTACTCAACTCAGACGGCACTCCTCTGGAAGGCAACGGCAAAATGGAAATCCCCAAGGATGCGAAATTCAACTTCAAACTTATCACCAATTCCAAGGGCGAGCAGTTCTTCCCTCTCTTCACTGACATCAAGGAATTCCAGAAGTGGAACAAGTCTGAACAGATAAAGTCGATTGTCGTTGTTTTCCCCCAGATGGCAGACCTTGTGTCAAAGAAACCCGAAATTAAAGGTTTTGTTATCAACCCTATGACTCAGAATCTGATTTTCACACGTGAAATACTTGATAATATACTTAAGAGTGTCAGAGAAAACATGCAGAAGAATGCAAAGCCTGCTCAGGAGGGTCAAAACGGCACCGAAAACAAGATTACTCTCTACTTCGGCAAGCCTGTCAACATACCCGATTCAGTAATCGCATCTCTCAGCAAGAATCTCGCAAAGCATCCCGAAGTCAATAAGGCATATTTCCTTATGATGAAGCAGGACGAACGCGAACATTACCTTTTTGTGCTGGACATTGATGCAGACGCTGAAAAATCCAAGAAAATCGCCGATTCCCTCTGTGCTACCGCAAGACTTTTCCTGTCCAAGTTCCCCGTAATTGCAGCTCCTGTAAAATCACCTTACGGACAGAATGCCGACAAGGTTACAGAACCTTTCTATGTAAAATAAAAACTACTTAAACAATCAATCCCGCAGTCAGTGACTGCGGGATTTCAATTTTATATAAAGTATTTTTATCACCCAAGAGGAAGTGCGGGAGAAGTGCCGACTATAAAGCCTTCAGAACATACACCTGCACTGTTATTATCCCATTCGTAAAAATCAACTGACCACCCATCATTGTCAAAAGCGGGCATTGTAAAATCCGCAGTGGTCTCAGTTGACATGTAAAGTGCATTACAGGAGCCACTCTTGATGTTGAAATGGATATATGCGGTTTCCACATCGGAAAGTGAAGCCGCAATACGCTTTACAAGCTCATCCTCTGCGCTGTCGCCTGCAGCTCTTGTATAAACGCCGCTGCAGACACCTGCGCCATCCCAGGTTGTAGTGCCGTCATTGAACCAGGAGTGGTCGGTAAGAGTAAGCGTCCACACACCGTTGGAAACAACTATCTCGCCAACTGTAACCGCATCGTTTACTGTTCGCATACCATAACCGTTGCCATCAGCCTCGGTCAGATAGCTGTTTATTGTCTTTCTTACGTTTGCAGCTGTGGTGTTTATCGAAGTGACTTTCGCATTGAGGCTGTACCCAATCAGAGTAGGAACAAGAATCGCCGCAAGTATACCGATTATTGCGATTACAACAATAAGCTCAACCAGTGTAAAGCCCTTTTTATTCATTTTTTTCATATCAATATACCTTTTTTCTATATTATTCTAATTATGTCAAAACCCCACATTCAAAGAATTGCGGGGTTTTTGTTATTAAAATACAAACATTTTTCTGTCAGAAACACCAGCAACCGTGCAAAGCTCAACGGGGAATGCACCACACCAGTATCCGCCTACAACACAGTCATCATCAAAAGAGAAATCTGCTTTGGCAGCCTTAAGTTCAGCAAATGTAGCGTCGGACCAATAAGCACCGCAAACGCGGAATGAACCATCAACCACTACGAAATATGTACCTTCGAAGTCACATTCCTTAAGATACTTCTCCATGTAAACTTCGAAATCTGCAACGAGATCCTTATAGGGCTGGGAAACGGATGAATTTGCCTGGATTTCAGCAGTTGTCTTTGATTCGGTAGGTGTACCTGTGCCGGGCAGAACACCGCTCTCAACAGGACGTCCGAAGGAATCAACAGTAGTATAAAGATAAAGAATGTTATTGGGTATTGCAGAATATGTTCCCTTTGCATTGGGGTCCGAATCATTCAGCGCTCTTGCATCGTCAGCTATCTTCTTGCGGGAGAAAAATTCCTGAGCAGTAAAGAAATAGGACTTTGCATATCCCTTAGCCTTTGTGGGGACATCGGAAGCAAGCATATTAGGAAGAATCATAGCTGAAAGTACACCTATGATTGCAATTACAACGATAAGTTCAACCATTGTAAAGCCCTTTTTATTCATGGAGCGTCTGAGAAATTTATCCATAGGGTTTCCTCTCCTTGTTTTAAAACTCTTATATCAGACCGCTGACAGCGGTTTCATATAAAAGCTCTGAAATCACTTAATTCCCCGACGGTTTCCCGTCGGGGAAAAGTGTTTTAAGTTGTTAGAAACTCAAGGTTAAGAATTAACCAAGGTTGAGCTTAGGAGATGTACCTACGATGAAACCTTCGGAAGATACACCAGCAGTTGTTGTATCCCAACCAAATACTTCTGCAGACCATTCACCGTTGGAGATGAATGCGCCGGATGTAAGGCCGTTAACAGAACCGGAGTTTGTGTCAGCTGTGTACCAAACTGCTGTGCAGTCACCGCCGCGGAGCTGAGCTTCGAAGCAGCAGGATTCAACGTCGGGGAAGAGGTTACCGAGTTCGATAGCGAGGAGAGAGAGAGCTTCGCTGATGCCTACCTTAGTAGCGTTAGCGGAACCTGTACCGGAAGAACCCCAGGATACAGAAGAGCTGGACTTGAAGGGAGCGCCGGTTGCGGAGCAGTTGATTGTCCATGTACCACCGTTGCAGTTACCGCTGAGGAGTGCAAGAGCTGTGTTGGACTGGAGCATGCCGTAGCTGGATGTGTCAGCCTGTGTAAGGAATGTGTCGATTGTGTCCTCAATCTTAGCAGCTGTTGTGTCAGCAGATGTTACTCTGGAAGATGTAACGTAACCTAACATTGTAGGAACGAGGATAGCAGCTAATACACCGATGATAGCAATAACTACGATTAACTCAACGAGTGTAAAGCCCTTCTTAGCCTTAAGCTTCTGGAAAAACTTTATCATTGTTTTTTCCTCCTTATAAAAATTTTTATGTATAATCCCGCAGGATTATATCCTTTTCCAACAAGGATTGCACCTTGCTGTAATTACAGTATATCGTATTTCTGCCATTTTTGCAAGTATTTTTTTTCATTTTTTTCCAAAACACAGAAATTTTATAGAAATTTTACAAACTGTAATTCTCATTTTGTGCAGATTTTACCGAAATCGTTACACCTTATGAAAATAAGTGAATTTCAATTTCAGAAAAGTTGCAAAAAGGCGTTTTCTGAAACCGAAATGTAACCTATCGGAGGAGTTCGGAGAAGATATTTGCGTTGAAGGTATCGTGATGGTCACGGGCAGGGGGATCCTGAGTGAAATCCACTTCCATTTCATAGAGCGTGCCTGATTTACCGGTCTTGAGGGAGGTAACAATAATAGTAAAGGTATGAACATCGGTGCCCGAAACCTCCCAGCTGATTTTCTTGGTGAGGCTCAGTTCCTTGATTTCGGTTTTTTCTTCCTGCAGTGTGCCGTCAATATAGTACTTGAGCTGGAATTCACCAGCAACGTCACCCTTGAGAGAAACATTTATAGTTGTGGAAGCAGAGGATGCGGTTGTTTCGCCTGCAATTGTGACAACGACACGTGTATCGGGCTCAACTTCGGTTTCGGGAGCGATAAGCTGTTCGATAACCGTACCCGGCTCGGCGTCTACATCCTGACCGTCTTCGCTGTATGTGATTGTGAGCTTCAGGTTATTTTCTTCAGCAAGCTTTGTTGCTTCTTCGATTGTACGGCCTGTGAAATCGGGTACAATACTCATAACGGTAGCTGCTCCGAGACTTACGTAACAGGTTACGATTGTACCCGCCTCAGCCTTTTCGCGTGCGGCAGGAACTGTCTTTATAACGCAGTTCTTTGTAACCGTACCGTCTTCGGCATAGATTATGTCACAGACGAAGCCCTGCTTTTCCAGAAGAGTTTTTACATCGTCAATGTTTCTGTTGGAATAATCGTCAATCTCGATGAGCTTTGAGCCACTGCTGACTACAACGTTGAACACGGTATCCTCATCATATCTGTCACCTGCGGCAATTTCCTGCTCCATGACAACATTCTTTGCATATTCATCGGAATACTTGTATGTAGGTTCAAGAGTAAGGTCGGGATAGCGCATTTCAATCTGTTCTAAGCTGAGTCCCACAAAATTGGGAGCTTCAGGGCGTGTATCAACAGGCGCTGTTGTGGTTGTGAAGCTTTCGCTCTGATTGCCGCCCTGACAACCGCAGAGGCTGAATATCATTACAGAAGCTAAAATTACGGAAATAATCTTTTTCATTGCGTGTTCCTTTCTATACCATTATAATTTACGTTACGGGAATTTATTCGCATAAGCAACCGTAAGGTTGCGGCCGCAAAGCGGCAAACGTATATTTCAAGGTTCGCTCAGCCGACAGAATCTTCGATATTGTTAACGGCGGGCGGTTCTCAAACGGCATCTATACCGAAAATATCTATACGGATTTATAATAGCATAAACTGAAGGAATTGTCAATAAGGGCGGGATTCTGCAATTTTGAGGGAGAGGTATGGGAAGGGGCGGCGGCGCAGCCGCCGCAGGCGCGGAGCGAACGGAGTTCGCGGAGCGCGGGAGACGATGGCGGCCCTCCCCGAAGGCGGAGGGGTGACGAGGCGACCCTTGCACTTTACATTTTAAGGCAATTGTAGTATAATAATTTCAATCCAGATGAGAGGAAACAAGAAATGACAGATAAATTAAAGGGGCTTACTGCCGCAGAGGTTGCCGACAGGATAAAAGACGGCAGAGTGAATGGCAACCCCAATCCGAAGACAAAATCAGTAAAGCAGATAATACTTCAGAATATATTTACTTTCTTTAATCTCATAAACGTAGCACTTGCCGTAATGGTATTTGCTGTCGGCTCTCCGAAAAATGCAATGTTCGCCCTTGTTATTGTGTTCAACACAGGTATCGGAATTTTTCAGGAAATCCGCGCAAAGCGCATTATTGATAGGCTTACACTCGTTTCCGCACCGAAAACAAAGGTTGTCCGTGACGGAGAAGAAGCAGAAATTTCTACCGAGAATATTGTTGCGGACGAGCTTGTTGTTTTCCGTACAGGAATGCAGGCGGCGGCGGATTGTCTGGTAGTTTCAGGTGAATGCGAGGTAAACGAGAGTCTTATTACAGGCGAAGCAGACCCCGTTTATAAAAACGTGGGTGATAAAATTCTGTCAGGAAGCTTCATTGTAAGCGGCGAAGCCAGGGCAATTGTCACTGCCCTCGGCGGGGACAGCTTCGCAAGTAAGATTACCAGCGGTGCAAAATACCTCAAAAAGCCGAAATCAAAAATGATGGATGCAATAAACCTGATTCTGAAGATTATCGGTGTGTGCATTATCCCCATTATGGGAATTTTGCTGTATAATTCAATATATGTCACAGGTCAGAGCCTTGACCGTGCTGTTACAAGCACTGTGGCCGCAATAATCGGCATGATTCCCGAGGGGCTTGTCCTGCTGTCCAGCGTCGTACTTGCCGTAAGCACCATCCGCCTTGCACAGAAGCAGACTCTTGTGCAGGATATGTACTGCATTGAAACCCTTGCAAGAGTTGATGTTCTCTGCCTTGACAAGACGGGCACAATTACCGAAGGGACGATGGCTGTTGAAGAGGTGAAGCTTTTAACGGACGAACCTGTCGATGAAGCTGTAACCGCCCTTATGAATGCCCTCAGCGATGGCAACCCGACCTTCAACGCCATGAAAGAACACTGGAACGGAGAAAGCAACTGGAAAGCAGAAAAAATCCTCCCCTTCTCCTCTGCGAGAAAATGGAGCGGAGCGCAGTTTGAAAGCAAAGGCAGCTATATTTCAGGCGCGGCGGAATTTATCTTAGGCGATAAATTCGCAGAAATCCGTAATACAGTTGAAGAATTTTCAGGAAACGGCAGACGAATCATACTTCTTGCTCATTCCCCCCGGCCCTTCAACGATAAATCCCTGCCCGAAAATATCACTCCCCTTGCGCTTATTGCAATAACCGATAAAATCCGCGACGAAGCACCCGCAACCCTTGAATTTTTCAGAGAACAGGGTGTTGATATCAAAATAATTTCAGGCGATAACCCTCTCACCGTCAGCGCTGTGGTAAAAAAGGCAGGCGTTAAGAATGCCGACAGATACATTGACGCAAACACGGTTGAAAATATTGCCGATGTTATTGACGATTACACCGTCTTCGGACGTGTCACACCCGATAAAAAACTTGAAATCGTGAAAGCACTCAGAGCAAAGGGGCATACCGTCGGTATGACAGGCGACGGTGTCAACGATGTTCTCGCTTTAAAGGAAGCAGACTGCTCCGTGGCAATGCAGAGCGGCAGTGAAGCCGCAAGAAATGTATCAAATCTGGTGCTCCTTGACAGTAATTTTGCTTCAATGCCTCTTGTGGTTGCGGAAGGACGACGCGCAATCAACAATTTACAGCGTTCAGCCACACTTTTCCTTTCAAAAACCGTTTACAGCTTTATACTCGCACTTGTTTTTGTTTTTATACAGCTCCCTTTCCTGTTTGAACCAATACAGATGACCCTTGTAAACGCCCTTTGTATCGGCGCACCAAGTTTTCTGCTTGCACTTCAGCCCAACAGAGATATTATCCGCGGTAGCTTTATCGGGAACGTAATGCAGAGAGCTATTCCCAACGGCATTACCGTTGTACTTGCTATGACAGCGGTACTGATATGCTCCGGCATTTTTGGTTTCAGCACACAGCAGATGAGTACCCTTGCAACAGTTGTGCTTGCGTCGATTTCATTCATGGTTACCGCACGCTGCTGTTACCCTGTAAAATCATGGAAGGTTGCAATGCTTGCGGTGCTGATTGCCGCTTTCACCTTAGGCAGTATGCTGTTCCCGTGGTTTTTCGGAATGGTTGCCTTTGAAAAAGAGATGACCGCCTGTGCAGTTATAATCGGAACATCTGCACTCGGCGTAATAATACTCCTGTCTGCAATTGTCAGAAAAATTGCGGATATACTTCGCAGAAAGGACAGAAAAAATGGATAAAAAAACAGTTTATATATTTTCGGACGGCGCCTGTTCAGGCAATCCCGGACCCGGCGGCTACGGCGTTATTCTCCGCTGTGACGGCAGAGAAAAGGAGCTTTCGGGAGGCGAAAAGCACACCACCAACAACCGCATGGAGCTTATGGGCGTAATCACAGGACTTGAAGCACTTAAATACCCTTGTAAAGTTATCTTACAGACTGACTCAAAGTATGTCGTGGACAGCATTACAAAGGGATGGGCAAAGTCCTGGAAGAAAAACGGCTGGATAAAGAGTGATAAGAAGCCTGCCCTCAACAGCGATTTATGGGAAAGGCTCCTGAATCTGCTTGAAATCCACGAAGTCACCTTCAACTGGATAAAAGGTCATGCAGGCCATGCGGAAAACGAGCGGTGCGATACACTGGCGGTAATGATGAGAGACAGCTTTGCAGGCAGATAAGGAGTAAAAAATGAAAATAACTGAAAAAATCAAATCACTTAAAAAAGAGCAGATTTTAGCCATTGCAGCAGGAATTCTGCTTATCGGATTCGGCATTTTCCGTATCATAACCAATGACAGCATAGTTTCAAAAGGCGTAACCGTAAATGCAACAATTACCGATTCGGACGGACGTTATCGCGAACTGGACGAAGAAGCTGACGGAAGACATGACTATGATATTACCTACGAATATAACGGAAAAATCTACACAAGCCGCATTCTCGATGCCGATATCAGCATATTCAAACCAAAAGTCGTGGGCAACAGCGTATATATTTACATAGACCCCGAAAATCCGGAAAGAATAGCCCTCACAACCACGCCTTTAGGATTTATATGCGTTTTTGCAGGCATTGTTGCTTTCGGAGCGGCATATATGATGGGACATAAAAAGGAAGCAAGATATAAAAATTACGAATAATCAGGTTTTTCGCAGTTTTTTCCTAAAAGTTATTTACAAACCCATATAAAAATGGTATAATATAAGTTAATTCAATAAAGCGTAACGCTATTACAAGAAAGGAAACAAAGACAATGGAAATCAAAATCACAAAAACAACCACTCCCAAGGCAAAGCCCGCAGACGAAAGCAAGCTCGGTTTCGGCAAGGTATTCTCCGACCATATGTTCGTTATGGAATACGATACAGGTATGGGCTGGCACGATGCAAGAATCGTTCCCTTCGGCGATATCGCCCTCTCTCCTGCTGCTATGGTTCTTCACTACGGTCAGGAAATCTTCGAAGGTATGAAGGCTTACAGAACACCTGACGGTGAAATTCAGTTCTTCCGCCCCGAAGAAAACTTCAAGAGACTCAACGTATCCGCTGAACGTCTCATTATCCCTCAGATCCCTGTAGAAGACGCTTTACAGGCACTCCACACACTGGTTGATGTTGATAAGGACTGGGTTCCCCACACAGACGGTGCTTCCCTCTACATCAGACCCTTCGTATTTGCTGCTGACCCCTTCCTCGGCGTACGCCCCGGTGATAAGTACTACTTCATCATTATCTGCTCACCCTCCGGCGCTTACTATGCAAGTGGCTTAAACCCTGTTGACATCTACGTTGAACAGAACTACGTACGTGCAGTTAAGGGCGGTATGGGTTATACAAAGACAGGCGGTAACTACGCTGCTTCCCTTGCAGGTCAGGACGAAGCCCACAAGCAGAACTACGCACAGGTTCTCTGGCTTGACGGTGTTGAAAGAAAGTACATAGAAGAAGTAGGCGCTATGAATATCTTCTTCATTATCGACGGCGAAGTTGTAACTCCCGAACTCCAGGGCTCCATCCTCCCCGGTATCACAAGAAAGTCCGTTCTTGAACTCTGCCGCAAGTGGGGCATGAAGGTTTCCGAAAGAAGAATCGCAATCGACGAAGTTGCTGACGCATACAAGGCAGGCAAGCTCCAGGAAGTATTCGGCTCAGGTACAGCTGCAGTTATCTCCCCTGTCGGTCACTTAAAGTACGGCGACCTTGTAATGGAAATCAATGATAACAAGATCGGCGAAATCTCCCAGAAGCTTTACGATACAATGACAGGTATGCAGTACGGCAAGCTTGCTGACGAAATGGGCTGGATCGTTCCTTTAAAGAAGTAATTATATACGCGAAAGGCAAATTATGATTAAAAAGACATTAGCCATTATTCTTTCAGCGGTTCTTCTTTTTTCAGGCTGTAACAGCAGTCAGACAGCTCAGGCAACAACTACTGCAGCTGTCGCTCCCTCCGAAGCGTGGGAGTATGAAATGTACATTGAAGACCTTGAATATTTTTCCGGGCGTTATTTTCAGAGTATCTATGCTGCACAATCAGCTTTTTCAATGATGAACGAAGCTGATGCCAAAAAGCATGTCGGAAGTGCACTTGAAGCTCTCACCGGACTTGAAGGTGTAATTTATCCTCCAAATCTTGAAGAAGCTCATGGTCAGTTTCTTCAGACTGTTGAGATTCTGAAAGAGCTTACCGAATGCAGACTGGATTTAGCCGGTTACCTGTCCGAGTATCCCGATTTTACTCCTGAAGAAAGTGAGGAGTACAATAAGATCGCCACCAGAATGAATGAAATTTCAGACAGAATCAACGAAGGCGGATATATATTCTATGACGACTGGATATCCGTTCAGAACGCTGCTTTTTCATATCTGCAGGGCGGCGAATACAGAGCATATTCCGCAGAACTTGAATACTTATGCGATACGTACGCTGAAGAATTCAGCAAATTCTTTGGAATTTACTTCAACGGTGACGAAGGCGATATTGCTATTCACCTTGATAATTGCCTGACAATGCTGGACAAAATGGAAAATATGACTGTACCTGAACAGCTGAAATCCTGTCATGAAGAAATTAAAAAGGCAGTATCTACAGAGCGCGATGCTCTTCAGGCATTGATGACCATAACAGAATTATACAGACAATATCCCGGAACTGAGTTTGCAGATATGCCTGCAGAGGTACAGGACGAGATTGATGAATGCGGTGAAGTATTCGATAAATTTTTCAGCGAAAATAGCACCGATTACTATGCATTGGACGAGACAACCAGTGCCGCTCTGGAAGCTGCCCATACACAGGCAGGTCAGTAATTGTTAATACGTCCCCTCAAGCCACGGGGGGCAAGAAAGGAAATATATAAAATGAAGAACACAGAAAAAGTAATGGACAAACTTGTTGCTCTCTGCAAAGGCAGAGGCTTCATCTACCCCGGCAGTGAAATCTACGGCGGTCTTGCAAACACATGGGACTACGGCCCTCTTGGTGTTGAACTCAAGAACAACATCAAAAAGGCATGGATGAAGAAGTTCGTTCAGGAAAACAAGTACAACGTTGGTCTTGACAGCGCAATCCTTATGAATCCTCAGACATGGGTTGCTTCAGGCCACATCGGCGGCTTCTCCGACCCTCTTATGGACTGTAAGGAATGTAAGACACGTCACAGAGCCGACAACCTTATCGAAGACTTTGACGGCACAAACGTTGCAGGCTGGACAAACCAGCAGATGACAGACTACATCGCTGAAAAGGGTATTGTCTGCCCCAACTGCGGCAAGGCAAACTTCACCGACATCCGTCAGTTCAACCTTATGTTCAAGACCTTCCAGGGCGTTACAGAAGACAGCAAGGCTGAGCTTTATCTCCGTCCCGAAACTGCACAAGGTATTTTCGTAAACTTTGCAAATATCCAGCGTACGACACGTAAAAAGATTCCTTTCGGCGTTGGTCAGATTGGTAAGTCTTTCAGAAACGAAATCACACCCGGTAACTTTATTTTCCGTGTACGTGAATTTGAACAGATGGAACTTGTGTTCTTCTGCAAGCCCGGTACAGACCTTGACTGGTTCTACTACTGGAAGGACTTCTGCAAGAACTGGCTTCTCTCCCTCAATATCAAGGAAGAAAACCTCCGTCTCCGTGACCACAGCCCTGAAGAACTCTGCTTCTACTCCAAGGCTACAACTGACTTTGAATATCTCTTCCCCTTCGGCTGGGGCGAACTCTGGGGTGTTGCTGACAGAACAGACTACGACCTTAACCAGCACATCAAGACCAGCGGTCAGAAGCTTGAATACTTCGACCAGGAAGCAAACGAAAAGTATGTTCCCTACGTTATCGAGCCTTCTCTCGGCGTAGAACGTCTCTTCCTTGCAGTTGTAACAGAAGCTTATGACGAGGAAGCCCTCGAAGACGGCACAACAAGAACAGTTCTCCACTTCCACCCCTATCTTGCACCCATCAAGGCTGCTGTTCTTCCTCTTTCCAAGAAGCTTGCAGAACCTGCACAGGCACTTGCCGATGAACTCTGCAAGTACTTCCCTGTTGACTACGATGACGCAGGCGCTATCGGAAAGAGATACAGAAGAGAAGATGAAATCGGTACTCCTTTCTGCATCACTTATGACTTCGAGAGTGAAGAGGATAAGTGCGTAACAGTCCGTGAACGTGATACAATGCAGCAGGTACGTATCCCGATTTCTGAGGTTAAGGCATATATCGAAGAACGTATATTCTTCTGAGGCGCAAGCGTACCGCTTGACTATCAGCCGCCTTTTCCGAGGCTGTATTAAGTAAATAATAATGTTTAACGGCGGATTCCGAACAGGTTTCCGCCGTTTAAATCAATATGTAAGGAACAGAAATGAAACGATTAAGGTTAAAATGTCCATTCTGCGGATATGGTTACATAGTTTTTATCATATCCTTTACAATAGCAAGCGCACTGGCATTCATTATCCCCGGTGTAACCTCTCCGGATTTCGCATTTCACGGGATTATTCTGAGAATTATACTGATAGCAACAGCAATTTCGCTGCCCGCACATTTCTGGTTGTACCGCACGAAAAAAAGCGAACGCGGGCTTGTAAAAAATGCAGAAAAAATATGCTGGCGCGAATTAAGCAAGGCAGAAGAAAAACATGCTGTGAAATGCGGTGAGCCTGATTATCTCAGCTTTATCATTGCTGTGGTCATCATTGCGTGTATTTTTCTGGGATTCGCTATTGCCATGGATTTCATCCTGCATCCGTTTATTGTAATAATAGCTTCGGTTGCTGCAATTTCAGCACTTATCTATCTTCTGACGGAAATTTCTCATTATAGGAAATGGCAGAAAATCGACAACACCGCAAGATGTGCAGTCCTGCCCGTTCATCACACCTATGCTGTAAAAAACAAGGCAAAATTCACAACAACCAACAGCTATTACCATGTAGTTTACACAGAACACGGAAAGCTAGTTTTCAAAAGCAGGACCACAACCTTTGATTCAAGGCCGCAGAAGCCCTATGTAAGGGAAATCCGCGTTTTTGAATATAAGAATATGTTTACTTACGGGGAATACTGAAAACAGCAAAACGGCGGAGTCTTACGACTCCGCCGTTAATTATGTTATTCGATTAACTCCGCATTGTAAAAGACGGAAATACCAGAAGCGGCTCGCCTCATCCTCTTTTATCAAGACTTGCTAAAATATCGTCCAGATTATAGTTTGAATCCACATCTTCATTTAAAAGAGCATCAAGACGGGGAATTGAGGTTGTAGCATGATTTGAAGAAGCCTGACTTCTGGGGGTATACTGCTTAAGCTGTTCCTCATCGCCTGGTCTGCGAAGCTGGGTGGTACGGGTGGTTGTCCTCTGAGCAGGGGGCTGAGTCTGACGTGAGGGTGTAAATTCAGGTCTGAACTGGCTTTCCCTGCGGGGTGTGGGACGGGAAGCATTGGCAGCGGCACGAACAGGCTTTGGATCCATTTCCGTTGTCTTTTCAATCATATTCTTCACAGCGGCATTGGAAGCAGCCCTTGCCTGTGCCTTATCCTTGACGGCATTGCCGACATTTTTAAGATACTCTTCGTGTTCCTTTTCAGCCGCAATAACCTGCGGACGGTCCTTCTGAATATCCTTTACAGTCTTTTCACGCTCTGCCTGTGCTTCACGCTCCGCCTTTGCAGCTGCAATGGCTGCATTAAGTTTCTTCTGGGATAACGGCATTGTCTCATTTGCACGCCTCTGAGGCTGTTTGGGTGCAGGCGGACGCTGCTGTCTTAAAAACAGCGGCATTTCAGGCTGATTTGAAATCTCAAGGACATCTGTACGGTCAACACTTGTCCTCTGGTTCTGCCCGTCATAAAGTCCTATACTGTCATCAAGTGAACCTGCTTTATTATACGCGCTCATAACTCCTGCCCTACCCGTATCGGGAGTATAAGTGGGAGTTTCCAATTGTTTCTTGACTGTCTCAATTTCGGGCTGAGGCATAGTCTTACGGATAAATTTAGTTACCTCGAGAACAATTATAATAAGACACGGAACAACCGCTATAAGCATTACTCCGAGGGGCGAAGTTGCAAAGCTTATGACAGCACCCCAGAAATCGGAATAGGTCATCCCCTTTGCAACAATCTGCCCTTGTGAAAGTGTAATTTCCGCGCCATTCTCAGTCACTGCCGTAAAGCTGTAAACGCCATCCGCAAGTGTACTGGTACGCACCTCTGCGAGAGCCGGAGCATCATTTTCAAGAGTGAAGATAACGATATTCCAAGGCTGTATTTCATAGGCATCAACCTCTTCGGCAATAAGCGCAGTGCCATTATTAAGAAGGTCGAATGCATCAGTTTTTACGAGGTATATGTATTTCCCGAAAAGGTTTGGCGCACCTCCGCCGATTGAGTAGAAGGCAGCAACCGCACCGAAAAAGATTGCAGTAATCAGGAAAATTCCGCATACAACACGGAGAATAATCTGTTTGACTTTGTTTTTAAGCTCCAAGAACTGTCACCTCTCTTGACAAATGAGCAAAAATATGTATAATTAATTAAGTGATATTTTAATATATAATATTATTTTATCATATTTCGCCTCTTATTTCAACCCTATTTTGAATTTTTTATATGCTGGTATAGCTCAGTTGGTAGAGCAACGCATTCGTAATGCGTAGGTCGTGGGTTCGAGTCCCATTCCCAGCTCCAAAAGAAAGCACCGCCCACACGCCTGATGTGGGCGGTGGTTTGTTTTGGCTATCTGGTTCGGGGGTCGAACCCACAAGGGTTAGGCGAAGCCGTCGAGTCCCATTCCCAGCTCCAGTCGGGAGCCCCGACAGGCATAAAAGCTCAGTTTCAAACTGGGCTTTTTATTTTTGCTTCTGTTTACCTTAAAAATCTATTCTGACCACCACTCAAATGTTATTTTGACAAACCTGTTCACTTTTGTGAGCGGGTTTTCTTTATACAAAAAGCGCTATCCGCAATTGAGGATAGCGCTTTTAATTTTACTTTGTCATTACCTTCTTATGATAGCCTTTTTTATTGCAGTACGGGCAACGCATTTTTCGTGTTGACCCATAATGAATCGCCAGAACAACAGCTCTCATAGAAGGCATATATCTGGTCTTACATTCGGGACATTCATAGTATCCTGCATCATGCTCCAGCTTAACGCCGTAAGCAATACCAAGAAACACTATCAAAGAGCCGAGAGAGCATAAAACAATACCTATAGTCGGATTCATTTCTGCAATCAATGCTCCTGAAATAATAAGAGCTAACGATGCAACAATGGTCAGGATTGTTAAAAAACTTTCCGCCTTCATCAGTTTCTTGTTTGCCTTTTCTTCCTGATTTCGCATTTCAACGAGATTCTGTTCAGCAATTTCTTTGTAATTATCCATAATAATATGTTCCCCTGTCAGGAGTTCGTTTGCATTAATTTTTAATAATTCACAAAGTTCCAGCATAATAGAAGCATCAGGCATACTTTTACCTGTTTCCCATAATTAAAGATACAAAATTAATCAATCTTACCTACGAAGCGATAAAAAATCTCAATTTCCTGTAATCTTTCGCCGTTTTTTTGCTTTTCTGCCTCGTGAACAATGATTTTTTCAATAAGCTCATTGAGAAGCGGGGCGGTAAGCTCTGTAAGCTCAGTGTACTTGCGTATCAGCTTTATCCACTTTTCAGCTCCGTCACTCTGGTATGTAGCGTTATCAAGTTTTTTGCGGCAGTCCTTGATTTTTTCCTCAAGCTGTTCCTGCTCGGTCTGATATTTTCCTATAACCATATTAAAAGTGCGGTCTGTTATCGTTCCTTGCGCCCTGTCCTCATAAGCCTTCAGTAAAAGGTTGTCAAGTTCTTTTAAACGCTTATCCGCATTTGCAAGCTCCTTCTTTACACGCTTAATCTCTGCTGTGCGCTGTTCGTCACCGCTTTTTAACAGTCGGTTCAAAAGCTCGTTATCGCTTTTTCGGTGTGCCTCGGCAATCCAGTATTGAAGTCTGCCGAGAACTGCAACGTATAAAGTATCATATCGGATATAGTGCATTGTGCAAGCATTTTTGCTGTACACACTATACCTGTCGCAACAATAATGCTTACGTTCTTTTCGGGTAGCTGTCGGATAATTGTGCATATAACGTAAATTCCAACCACAGTCACTGCATTTAAGCAATCCTGCAAAAATCTGCGTTTCGCCGCTTTTGGTTGTGCGTTTACGGCTTGTAATATGCTCTTGCACTTGTTCCCAAAGCTCCATTGAAATTATAGGCTCGTGAGTATTCTCAACTCTCAACCATTCTTCTTGTGGCTTACGGATTTTCTTTTTATTTTTGAAAGAAATATTCGTCTGCCTGTTGTGAACGCTGTTACCGATATACACTTCATTTGATAGAATTTCCTTAACATGTCCAGTTGTCCATCGATAACGCTTGCTTTCGGGCTGCCCCTCAAAGATATGAGCGAATGTACCATATCGCTGAAAGTTCAGCCAAGCAGGTGTAGGTATACGCTCACGGTCAAGAGTGCTTCTTATTTTCGCCGCTCCTGCGCCGTGTGCGGCAAGGTCAAAAATTTTCTCAACAATCCACCGTGTTTCTTCGTCGGGAATAATTTTGCCCTTGTTTTCAGGGTCTTTTTTATACCCGATAGGTGCATAAGCTCCGTAATGCGCTCCACCTAAAAACCTTGTGTGAAAAGCGGCTTTAACCTTTTTACTTGTCTGTCGTGCGTACATTTCATTAAAAAAATTAAGAATCGGCGCAATCTCATTAAACTCGTTTTGGGTATCAATATTGTCACTCAGAGCTATGTATCTTACCCCTTTTGACGGAAAATATATTTCCATATATTGGTCTGTGATAATATGGTCTCTACCGAGACGGGAAAGGTCTTTTGTAATCACGCAGTTAATTTTACCGTCTTCAATATCATCAATCATGCGTTGAAAACTCGGTCTGTCAAAGTTAGTTCCCGACCAACCATCATCGACATATTCACCTACTATGCACATATTCTGCTCCTTGCAGTATTGAGTAAGCATATCTCTTTGTGTAGATATACTGCCGCTTTCGCCCAAAAGCTCATCACTATGGCTTAGTCTCATATAAAGTGCTGTATTGTACTGTTTCATATTCTACTCCTTTCATTATGAAACAAACCCGCATTACAGCACGTTGCTATTTAAATTATACCATAATGCGGGTTAAAATTCTACTGTTTTTAAAAATTATTTATTATTCTTGTAGTCGTGTTTGATTGTATTTTCCACTAAATCAAGCACCGTCTTATTTTCCGAGAAATGCTCAGTAATTTTTAGCTTGGTTTTACCGCAAATAAAATAAGAAATACCGTCAATAATTTTAAAATTCTCGGATTGATTAATCTTTTTATCAACCATTTTTACAACCTTTCGTCAAGTTAGAATTTAAAATCATTGCTTTACTTTTCTTCACATTGCGAAACATTGCAGTAAATAACATTAAATAAAAAATTTTACGTTACATTATCAGTAAAAGAAATTAAAATCTTTTACGTAACAAAGCGGCTAAAGTCGACCTGCTTTTCAAGGGTTGTAGGAATATCGCTTACTTCTGTGTAATGCGAAAACACAAAACTGAAACAATAATTTTGTTGTGCAGTGTCGATTGTAAACCCTCTTGCTTGTCCCTCTGGAAAACAAGGTGCAAATGCAGTGTCGATGATTGAAACAACCGTCTTTGCATTAATGCTTGCAGGCAGTGTAGTGCGGTAGTGAGCCGCTTCTGCTCCATGCCCCTCATCATTTACTGAAATTGAAGTCTGTTCGATTCTTATTGTTGCTGTGTTCATAATTGCTGTTCCTTTCGTTGAATTTTAATGCCTGTTTATGTCCGTTAGTTTTAGGTACATATCCTTGCCTTTTCAAAAGCTGTTCCGCCTCGTACCGTGCCCGTGCTGCTGAAGTCGCTTCAAGCTGTTTTGCACGTCCGTCAAGAGCTTGTTCTTTATCCAAGAGTCTTTGCCGTTCCGACGCCTGCTCCTTTTCAATTTTGGCTTGCTGAGCGGCTTTTGCATTCTGGTTTTTCTCCGTTTCCGTTTGTTGGACGGAAACTGCTGAAACCCGTCTTTTCTCGCTTTCCAGCTCGGTTGCCAAACGCTGAGCATTCTCAACAGAAAGATATTTATTTTCCCACGCCGCTAATTCCTTCTCATAAGCAGGAATAATCTTCGTTTCGTAATGTTTCAACGCCTTTTCGTACTGTTTAAGCTCCCGTGCGTTTTCCTTTAACTCTTCTCGTGTACCGCTGATACGCTTTTTCACAAGCTCTGGCGGCTCTGGTTTAACAGGACGGGGCGGTATCTGGCTTTCAAGAATAAGCCTGTTCTGTACATCTGTAATCTGTTGTTGAATGTCTGAAAGTTTTCGTTCCATTGCTTCAGTCTCCTTCTGTAAAGTTTGCATTTTCAGCTCATGAATTGCTTTGTTTCCGCCGACGGTAGTTCCATTAAGAATATTAACCTCACAGTCCAGTTTTTCGGACAAGTAAACTTGCATATCCTTATGTATTTTGCTGAGACCTTTCGGAGTTTCCAACCCTTTTGCACAGAGCTTTTCTCCGCCGAATTCGTCATCATCAACAAACGGCATAAATGAAAAATGTAAATGGGGTGTTGTCTCGTCCAGATGAACATTAGCGGCTATTACGTTTTTAACACCGTACCGAGCGCATAAGAAATCAAAAGTTTCTTTGAAAAATTCATCATACTTTTCTGTCGGTAAATCTTTCGGTGCAGTCACCACCCAACTACATAAAGTAACCGTATCCTTTCGCATTGCCTTGCCGTGTTTTTCTTCGTAAACAGCGCAGGCAATCTCAACAAACTCATCATAAAGCTGTTTTGCTGATTTTCCGCCCCTAAGTTTGACTGCTAAATCATAATTCAAATGAGTGCGTTCAGGGTCTATTTTTTCATTCCCACGCTCACGGTCTCCCGCTTCTCTGCAGTTGTGTTCAAGCACTCGACCAGCGGGTGGTTTTTGCTTACCGCCTTTTCCTTTTGTCGCGGTTTTATTAAATTTGTGAAAGTCCATATCCGCTCCTTTCCGCACACTTCCCCAAAAAGAGAGTTGTGCATTTATCGTTTACAGGGGAAGTGTACGCGAGGTACACTTCACACCGTGAAGTTACCTCGCTCTGCCGAGAGCTTCAAGAGCTTTCCCCCTTGAAAATCCCCCGCAGACGTTCCCTCTGCACTTCCTGCAACTGAAATTTTTTAAAATTTCAGCTCCTGCACACGGCGGTAAAATGTATTCGGCTTCATTCCGAATTTATCCATTGTCGCCTTTGCAGTCTGTTTTCCTGTTCGCCACCTTTCGCACTCGTGCTGAAATCTAACGTGGTCGAACTGGATAGGTTTTCGCCCTTTGTATTTACCCTCTGCCTTTGCAATGGCGATACCTTCTCGCTGTCGTCCAAGCATAACCTCGCGTTCAAACTCCGCAAGCCCTGCGAACACCGTTAACATCAACCGTCCCTGCGGCGTTGATGTGTCGAGATTTTCCTTCAGCGATATGAGACGAACACCTTTTTCTGAGAGCGTCTGCACAAGATTAAGCAAGTCATTTGTACTTCGGGCAAGGCGAGAGTAGTCGATAACCTTAACCGTGTCGCCCTCACGCACAAAGCTAAGCATTTCTTGTAGCTGTGGTCGGGAAGTGTCTTTCCCTGACTGCTTGTCCAAAAACAACTTTTCGCAGTCGCTCAGAGCTTCAAGCTGTCGCGCCTCATTCTGTTCCTTTGTACTTACTCGTACATAACCGACTGTCATAATAATCACCCTTTCGAATTTCATATAAATATTTTTGCTTTGAAATATATTTCAAAATATCCAGTTCCGATTTTATTGAAAAACGGTACTGGAATAATTTGAGGCGTGATTTATTGACATATCAATTCAGTCGAACCCAAGGAGCAATTACAACCCGTACCTGCTGAAAAAGTGTGCGCTGGTAGCTGCGAGAGCGCGTATTCAAAACATAGCCGTAATTTTTGTAATTGGTAGTTTGCGGATTATATCGGTAATATGTAAGGTAAGGCGGCTCAACCTTTTCCACCGCTATTTCCTTTGCTTTTTCAGCAAGCTCCTGTCGCCGTTTTCGGAGAATACCACCGTCGGAAAAGAGCCGAACCCCTCGGAATGCCTCAGATAACCACTTGACATTGTGAACCGTTCGTTCAAAATCGTCCATAACAATGCAGGTAACAGGCTTTCCGCAATACAAGGCAACTTTAACAACAGCAAGCTTGTAATCAATAAATTTCTTATCATTTGACGTATTCAATGATACAACAGGTCGAATGTCAATATCTGTTATGAGTTCGTTCTGCATTGCCCGCTGCCATTCTGAAAGGAGTTGTACCGAAAAGGCAGATTTATCTTTGACAAGAGAGTTATAAAGCTCCTCGGTGACACAGACAAACAGATGAATATGCGGGTGAAATGTAAGGTCAGCCTCGCAAACCACTTCAAATGCCCGAAAATATCCAAGAGCAAAGGATTTCCAGAACTTGCAGTCGAAAAGCTTTCCCAATGCTGTCAGCATATTTTCAATAAGTGTTCGGAGTAGTTCTCCAACTGCATTCGGTACAGTAAGAGTTACGAAAATAAAACGCAACTCAGGCAACGCATTAACTGTACGAACGAGCTCCCGACCATATTGGCGCGAATTGCGCCAAGCACATAGTGGACACAAGCGGTCTCTGCAGAAATTGGCGCGGTGTAGTTTGCTCTCGTGAAACCAAAGGTGCGTGCTACACTCGGCAACACGGAGCGACTTTTCATGCTCACCGAGGAACACATAAGCCTCAGACAGAGCTTGCGTTTCCTCTTTTCCTTCTTTGAACTCATATAAAATGTTGTTTACCGCTTTGACGGTAAGAAATTCTGACATTTTCTCGTCTCCTTTAAATTAAATTCTGGAACGCCGCACCCCACCTGAGTTCTGAGCATCTACATAAGCCAATAGCGTTCGGTTCGCTTGCCGTCTCCGACTTTCGCTCGCCTTTCTGAAACGGCGGAATGGCTTATGCGAAATACGGTGGTGCTCACAGTTCTTTCTATGGAATGAACCCACCCAGAGGGGCTTGTATGCCCCTTTAAAAAATTTTGCCGTCCCTGTAATGCTCGGCTTGCAATTCTTGAATAACACGGCAGAGTGCATCCACCTGAGCTTCTGTGAGCGGCTTTTTGAGTTTGCTGTGAAGCGTTGTTAAGCACACTCCAAGACGGTCGGCAAGCCCGTACAAGCAAACCCCACTTGCTTTTGCTAGCTCCTTGATTTCTGAACCTGACATAATTTTCTCCTTTCCACCCCTTGACAAACTCGGGACAATATGATTAAATTCAAATTAAAGGTGATAAACGCTAAGCCTGCATTTAAACCCTTCACCTAATAAGTGTAACGATAAACGAAAAAACAAGATTAGACTAAACTAACTTTCAAATGAAGTTTTTAAGCTAACTTATAAAGGAAGTGCCCTTATCAAAGACTTTGACTTTTGGCAGCAATCATGCATTTATGTATGTTAACTACATTTTTGTATATCTTTTTGTTATATGAAAAATGACAAGTACTAAAAGTTTGTGAAAAATTACATATCTAATATTTTTTGAGAGATTTAAATTTTGAAGTTTTATTGCTGATTTGCAAGTTTTTAACTGAGAGCTTGCATAAATTCTTTAGGATACGACGATGTTTTTAACGGTTTCTCTCTAAATTTTTATGTACAAAAAAGGAAAATGGGCAACATCATATATAGGAAAAAGCCGCCGAAATTTTCGGCGGCTTGGCTTTTATAAATTCACACTTTGAATTGATTAGTATTATTAATTTTCCCTCACTTTACTCTATGACAAAAAATCACCCATTCTCTATGAGAATGGGTGATTTGAACTTTATTATTAAAGTTTTGCCAGTAATTCTGATTTTTTGCGCTCATATTCTTCAGCCGTAATAAGACTGTTATCATACATTTCCTTTAATTTTACAAGACTTTCTTCCACTGCAGCATTATCGGCTTCTTTTTTTGCAATCTCTTCATTATATGCTGTATTTACTGCGTTATAATATGCAATTTCCTGCTGAGCTTCACGGGTTTTCATAAATTCATTATGTTCAGAGCTGTACACCAATGGCTTTTTCTGAAAATATCTTACTGTATCCTTAACTACATAATACAAGCTACAGAAACAAGCGATTGCCAAAACCACTGACAATGCTATTACCACAAATATCCAGTTAAAAACAATAACAGGAGTAGCATTCCAGATTTTTTTGATAATGAATTTGCTGTGAACTATACCCAAAATACATAAAGGAACAACTCCAATTATTATCATTGAAAAGCTGAAATCCTTGATACCTGTCGGTATGCTTCCCGTGAATATACTGATAAATCCACCTATTGCAAGTAAAATTATACTGACAATAACTGCTGCTAAACCTACCCAGCTTGCTTTTAAAACTTTGGTTCTGAGATTATTCTCTTTATCAAATGCCGCCTTTGCCGCAGGCACCATTTCTTCATATGTAATTGCCATTTCAAGCTCTCCTTACTGCTGTGCCGCTTTAGCAGCCTTCTTCGCCCTACGCTTATCAATAAACAATCTCACAGCAAACACCGCTGCCGCAATCGAGGAGATAACGTAAAGAATAAAGCCAAAACCGATACCGTATGTACCCTCGCGAACTGAAAATATTGTCATAAAAGTGGTTAAAAACACCATGCATGAAGTCGGTAAGTCAAAGATAATAACAGGTGTTGCCTTTTTAAGCAGAGCAAAAAGCAGAACAAAAGCATAGAAAAATAAGGTTACAATCCCCATTGCTATGTACGCTCCACCGTTTTTTTCGCTGCCTGTGAAATCTACTCCGTGACTTGCATAAAATGTTATGTGTTCAAGTAAGGATACTCCTTTTATCTGGTCTGCTGAAAGCTCTGACATGGAAAATCCTTCATTCAAAAGCTCTCTGTATTCGCCTTTAGCAGAAGCTAAAGGCAGACACATTGATATAAACATTAGAACCACGCAGATAATTACCATTAAATGTGAATTTTTAAGTATTTTCTTTAAAACATCCATAATAGTCTCCATTATTTTACAGTGTTTTCGTAATCGTACTTATCAATGTTCTTAGTTACGCATTCGTTAAAGAGAGTGTCAATATCTGTGTACCCCTTTAATCTGTAACCGTTTGCGCCAAAGAACCCCTTTTCGCCATATTTGCTGTCAAAGGTATTGTTGCACATTTCGTTTCTGCTTAAATCAACAGAGGTTATGCCGTCGGGAAGATTGATAATTTCGTCAAAGTAAACGTATGTGAAGAATTCTTCTGTACCCGTGTGAATGGAGTCATCACCGTTTTTGTAAGCTTCATCATAAAGACCTGTCATATTTGCAGTAATCTTAAATACAAAGTAAATACGGTTGTTGGGTTTTGCATTGAAGCCGTCCTTTATAGAAAGCATGTAGTTGCCAAGCATTTCAAGCTTTCCGAGCGAATTTCCCTCTTTCCATCCGCTGCAGTAAGATTTAATGCTGTCCTCTGCCTGTTTAAGCATCTTGTTATACATTTCTTCGGAGATGCCGTCAACAGCCTTGGGATAAGAAGCAAGCCCTTCAACAGTAAATGTCTTTTCGGTAACAGAAAGCTTTTTACCATACTGCTGTGCATATTCGTCCTCTTTCATGCCGTAAGCGGGAACTGCTTTAACTGTAACGGTGTCGCCGTTTGAAAGTCCGCTACTCTTGTCCATTTCGTAGGAAATCGTATAATCGTCTGAATTATTGTTCATCTTTGCAGTGCCGTTGGGTGCTTTACCCTCGAAAACAACCTGAATATCCGCAAAGGGATCGTATTCTTCAATTTCTTCAAGTCCCTCAACTGTAAAGGTCGCTTCAGTTCCATCAAGAACAAAAGCGTAATCTTCCGCTTTTTTGCCTACCTTAGCGGTAACTGTTACTGTATCGCCGTTCGACAAGCCCTTTGTGGGTTCAAATTCAAATTCAACAACATCCTTAAGCTCTCTTTCGGAGCTCCAACGCTGTTCAACGGTGATACTGTCCCCATACCAGTCCATAACATCATCAATCCAGTCGTATTCGCCCTCAAAGGTAACTGTGCCGTAACCGTTGTATCCTGCGTATTCAGGCTCAATATACTGGGTTACATTGAACTTTTCCTTGCCGCAGCCTGAAACTGCCACGCATACACAGCTTATAGCCGCTACGGCTAATGTCGTTTTAAATACTTTCTTCATTTTTCATTTCCTTTCGTGTAAAATTTTGTAATTTGCAGTTTCGATTATATCACGTTACAGTCACAAAGTCAACGCTTTGTGTGCAAAAAGTACACAAAGTTGTATATACTATATGATATACTGATGTAAATTGGAGGCGATTATATGCAGAATTTCGGCAAAAGAGTAAAGGAACTGCGGGAAAATGCAGGTCTCACACAGCAACAGCTTGCTGAACGTATATGGGTATCAAAATCAGCAATCAGCAATTACGAGCTGTACGAACGCAACCCTTCGCCTGAAATTCTTATAAAGCTGGCACGCGTTTTTCACGTTTCAACCGACTATCTTCTTGGAGTTGACGATGAAAAGCACACCTTGGACATAGGCGGACTTCTTGACGAGGATGTTATTTTTCTCGAAAACACAGTTGAACTTCTCCGAAGGAAAAATCTTACAAGCTTTGAAGCTAAAAGCAAAAGGGAACGATAACATAATATCAAAGCTGTCGCTTTGCGGCAGCTTTTTTATTTTCAAAAACTTGCATTATTGTGGATTTTGTGTTATACTTTTGTGGAATTGATAACAGGAGGATAACAATAATGTCTGATGTTTTTATAAGTCATAGCTCAAAAGACGCTGCTGTTGCAGAAAAGGTATGCGGCATTCTTGAAGCAGAGGGAATAAGCTGCTGGCTTGCTCCGAGAAATATCATGCCTGGAGACGATTGGGCAGGTGCAATAACAAAAGCTATTACCACAACAAGCGTATTTATTATAATATGTAGCGAAAACTCCATCTCCTCTGTACAAGTCCCGAAGGAAATAGCTCTGGCAGGAAGTAAGGGGTCGTATATAATTCCTTACAGAATTGACAATACGCCCTTAAATGAAAATTTTGAATATCATCTTTCAGCGAGCCATTGGATAACTGCGGACATTGCACATAAAAACTATAAAAATTCTGAGCTTATTGCCGCAGTAAGGACAGGAATGAATAAGGCTTCGGGAGTTACAGTGAACAACATCACAAATGTGGCGGGAGATGTAAACAACTATACCTCTTCCAAGCCTTTAAACAAGAAGCTGATTATCAGCATTTGTGCGGCGGCTGCGGTTGTTCTTGCCGCAGTGGGTATCGCCGCTGTGGTTATATCAGGGGAAGATAAAAAACCTGCTGATAAAGATAGTGTTTTACAGGTACAGGCACAGCAAACATCTGCCACTGAAACGACCTCTGCCGACGAAGCGAAAGACACTGCAACGGCGGAAACTACAACGGAAATTATAGCAACTGAAGAAACTCTTCCCGAAAATGTTATAAAAGCCCCTGTGGATTATACCTTTTATGATTATGTCGGAGAAAAACCGACCTCTTATACAGGCGGCGAAACCTTTGAAACCCCTGCTGGCACAATAAATGAGGGGTATGTTCTGAGCTGCAAGAACGGCTATTTATATTTCAACACAATTGATTTTACAGAAATTTCTTTTACTGCGGATGTTGTATCGGGCGACAGCGGTTCAACGACCTTATATGTTTATACAAACGGCAATGAATACAAGACCTATGATTTGAGCGTATCTAAGGAAGCAGTCAGCGTCAAAATAGATGTTTCTGACATTTCAGTAGTTGCAATAGGTCACGAAGGTAAGTCAGGCTCTCCCCGTCCTGTTCTGCACAGCTTCAGACTTACTGAGTCAGACGACAGCAACGAAGAAAGCACAGAAGAAATCAGTGAAAAAATTGTTGTTGTACCCGATGAATATGGGATTTACAACTGCAGCGGAGAAAAAGCAGAAGTTTATCAAGGCAGAAATGACAGTTTTTCCGTTCTGGGAGAACGAATTAATTCAGGTTACGTAATGAACAAGGACAGCAGCGGTCTTATGTTCAATGTGTCTGATTTTTCAGAAGTGAGCTTTACGGCAGGCATTGAGGACTCAGGCAATAATACCTCTACCGAGCTTTATGTTTATCTCGATAATGAGGAACACACCATTGTACCGATAAGCTACTGCCTTGCCCCAGAAAATATAACCATAGACGTAAGCGAAGCCACAATTCTCAGAATAGTTAATAGCGACGCAGGCTATAATTCTCCCAAGGTTGGCATATATAATATGCGCTTTACCAAAAAAGAAACAGCACCCGAAGAAGAACTTGAGCAGGAGCTTCCTGAGGGCTGTACCATTGTTACAGTTCCAGACGAATACACCTGTTATGACTACACCAACGAAAAGCCCAAAAGCTATAACGGAAAAAATGATAAATTTTCTGTTCTTGGAGAAAGCTGTAATTCAGGCTATGTACTTAATAAGGACGGCACATATCTTCTGTTCAACGTAAAGGAATACAGCGAAATATCCTTTACTCTTGCCGCTGAGGATTCGGGGTACACAAACGACATTGATGTATATGTCATGCTTGACGGTCAGATAAATACAACCGCAACGGTAAAAGGAAAAGGACTTCCTGAACGTTATACAATAGATATTTCAGAAGCTTCGCTTCTGAAAATCGGGCATGACGGAAGCTATTACGCACCAACAGTTGCCCTGTATGATATTGAACTTATAAAGCCTGATGTATCGCCTGTACCAGAAAATGTCATTGAGATTGAAGGTTACGCCCTTGCGCCAAAGGACATCACGTACGCTCTTGAAGAAGGTGATAAAATTGAGGTTTACAAATCAGGCGGCGAAAAATTCAGCATAATGGGTAAAAGCTATGACAGCGGTTATTTGCTTAATAAGGACGGTTCTTACATAACCTTTGATGTAAGCGGTTACAGCGAAGCGCTCTTTACCCTCGGTGCATTGGACAGCGGATATGACAATGAAACGGAAATCAAGATTTTCCTTGATGATACAGAGTATGACCTTGCACAAATAAGCACAAGCAAACAGCCTATTGATTTTGTAATAGATGTTTCAAATGCTTCATCGCTCAAAATAGGTCACGACGGATATTATTATGCGGCAACTACGGCATTATATAATGTAAGATTTAAATAAGGAGCAGGAAATGAAATTAAAAGATTTATTATGCTTTGACGATATTGTTATTCAGTGTCATAACAATCCCGACGCAGACACAATAGCTTCAGGCTTTGCCTTGCTAAAATATCTTGAGCTTAACGGAAAGAAGCCTCGTCTGATTTACAGCGGAAATACAAGGATTGAAAAGCCTAATCTTGTATTGATGATTGAAAAGCTTGATATTCCTATCAGATACGCAGAATATGTACAAAAGCCAAAGCTTGTTGTTACTGTTGATTGTCTTTTCGGAGAAATAAATGTACACTCTTTTGAAGCTGATAATTTTGCCGCTATTGACCATCATAATGTAACTGCTCCAAGAGGGTCAATGGCAGAAATAAGAAGCAATTACGGAAGCTGCTCTTCAATTATTGCTGATATGTACATAAAAGAAGGGCTTGATTACAACGATTATCCCGATGTCGCAACAGCATTATATTACGGTCTTTATATGGACACGAACGGATTTTCCGAGGTATCTCAGGCACCAGACAGGGATTTGCGGGATAACGCCGTATATGACGGTATATTGATACAGCTCCTTAAAAACACAAATCTGTCTTTGGCAGAGCTTAATATGGCGGGTGACGCTCTTAACAATGTAATTTACAATTCCGATTACAAATTTGCTATTACCGAAGCTAAAGCTGACAGCTATATAAGCGACCCGAATATTCTTGGTTTTATCAGCGACCTTGTTCTGCAAACAGAAGGGGTTGATATATGTATAGTTTACGGAAAAACCACATCTAATCAGATGAAGTTGTCCGTGCGAAGCTGTACAAATATTATGAGTGCAAAGGAAATCGCAGCGGCGGTTACAAACGGAAACGGCGGCGGTCACCTTCAGAAGGCAGGCGGAACATTTGATATTTCGCTTGCGGGCGACAAAGCTGTAAGCGACTATATAATTTCAAAAATCATTGAAACCTTTGATAAATATGAGATTTTAAATGCAGACAATATAGATATTTCCGTCTTACCTCTGGCAGAATACCGAAAGCTGCCGCAGGTTATGAAATATACTCGTTCCACAGATATTCTCTCAGCAGGAAACAGAATCTGCGTAAGAACACTTGAGGCGGATTTCAATATAGAAAGCTCCGATAACATTTATCTGATGATTTCAAAAAGCGGCAGCGTATACCCGATAACGAAAGAAAAATTTGACCGCACATACTCTCTCTGTGATTCTGATTTTATCTTTGACGGTGAATATGAACCACGTGTATTCACATTAAAGGACGGAGAAATGATTTCACAGCAAAAAAATCTTCTTGATTTTGCTCATACCTGTATCAGCAAGCAAGACAGCAACATTCTTGCCTCAGAGCTTAAGCGTTGTGTAAAGCTTTATACAAAGTGGGATAAAAATAATTATATGAATGGTGAAATAGGCGATTTTATTGCTGTACGCAAGGACGACAGCACAGATGTATATATCATAAAAAGGTCGCAGTTTGAAGCGATTTATGAAAAGGTTTGATAAATAATATGGAAAAACACAGACTATTGATTTACAATATCATATATAATTTTCCTGTTTCCAATTACGCCGACGATGATAAAAAAATAAAAATTGCAATTACAGGTACAGGTGCGTATGCGGAGCTTCTGGTGCGAACTCTTGTGTGGGCGGCGCAAGGAGACAATATCAATATTAAAATCACCGTTACTGAGATAGATTTATATAATAAATTGCTTGGAATGTGTCCCGAATTTTTCAACACCGAAGCTCTCAGCGACAGTGAAGATATAAATTATTGTATCAGATTTTCGGAAAGTAATCTTTCTGAAAATGTACTTCATTTTGAATGCTCAGAAAATAAAATTGTTATGACAGCTCTTGATAAAAGCAGCATAGCATTTTCAGAAAATTTCAGCTTTAATGACGATATTTTTTTAAACGGTATTATTGAGAAAACGGCAAAAAGAATTTTTAATCCTTGGAAATCGGCTCACAGCACTGAACGAGATGATGAATTTTTTCTAAGTGAATTTAACTATAATTCTTCCTGTGCTGCGGCGTTATTCTGGCTTATAAGAAAAAAACTAAATGAAGATATTTCGGTAAACGACAAAAATATGCGCCTTGAACACAGAAGATGGAATACATATATGCGAAGCGAGGGTTATAGATATGCCCATATTCGTGATAATGAGAAAAAAACACACCCTTGTCTTGTTCAATATGATGAGCTTACCGAGGAAATACAAGCCTATGACGCAAATCCAATCAGAAGTGTAAATGATATAACTGATTGACGTATAACATTAAAACGCAGACTGTCTATGCAGCCTGCGTTTTGTCATAATTATATCAATACTTGGCAACGTATATAATACGGGTTTGTTGTTGGTTCGTTAAGTTTGGGAAACTCCTGTTTCCCATTTAGATACTGCACGGTCTGTTATACCGAGCTTCTCAGCAAGAGAAGCCTGAGTATAGCCATTTTCCTTTCTGCATTCAGCTATGAACTTTCCTATTTTTTCCTGATTCATTTCGGGAACCCTCCTTTCATTACCGATTATACAAAATTATTGCTGTTTTTACCACACACCAATGGTTGATATGCCGTAAAGCCGATTAAATCCGCTGTTCCAACCAGTGGTTGAGTAATGAACTTTCAGACTTTACTCTTTATTTCAACTATCATCATACGCTAATATCAATAAAAAGTCAAGTTAAAAAATCTATTCTGCTCGACCTTTACATGTTATTTTGAGAAACCTGTTCACAAAAGCGGCAATTTAAATTAAATCAGCCGTTATGTTGAAAAAATTTTCCTTATGTGATATACTGAAATAAATATTATGAGGAGAAAGAATATGAAAACTATTGCTATTATTGATGATGACGTTTATATAGGCGATATGCTTTCCGAGGTCCTTACAAAAGAGGGCTACGGGGTTTTACGGGCATATTCCGGCACCGAGGCTCTCCTTCTGTTAACGCAGAATAAACCTGATTTAGTTCTACTCGACCTTATGCTTCCGGGGCTCAGCGGTGAAGAGGTTCTTCCCCGCATAAAGAATATCCCTGTTATTATTCTCAGCGCAAAAACCGATGTAAACAACAAGGTAAATCTTCTTCTCGAAGGTGCTTCCGATTATCTTACCAAACCCTTTGAAATAAGCGAGCTTCTAGCCCGTATCGTTGTCCAGCTCCGTAAAGCTTCCCCTTCCGATAATTCTTTTATCTCCTCAGGTGGTATCACCCTCGACGCCTCCTCTCTCGAGGTAAAGGTCAATGATACACCCGTTAAGCTTACGAAAACCGAATACGCAATTTTAAAGCTTCTTATACAGAATGAAAACAAGGTTCTTTCTAAAAGTACAATACTTGACCGTATAAGTATTGATACACCCGACTGTACCGAAAGCTCATTAAAAATACATGTAAGCAATTTACGGAAAAAACTGCGTGATTCGGGCGGTAAGGACTATATTGAAGCGGTATGGGGCATAGGCTTTAAGTTTAATACATAAATCTTTACGATTTCTTTACACTTTTCTTTACCGCTTTCTTTACGAAAAGGGTGTATACTTTAGCCAAAGAAAACGGAAAGGAAATAATTACTATGGAATATGTACTTAAAACAGAAAATCTTGTAAAAAGGTACGGAGCCTTTACCGCTCTCAGCGGTCTGAATATGAACGTACCCAAGGGTTCTATCTACGGATTCATCGGAAAGAACGGCGCAGGTAAAACTACTCTTATCCGTCTTATATGCGGATTACAGAAACCGACCTCGGGTGAATTTTCTATTTACGGAATAAAGAATAGCGATAAAAATATCGCTAAGTCCCGTAAGCGCATGGGTGCAGTAGTTGAAACACCTTCAATCTATCTTAATATGACTGCCGAGGAAAATCTTAAACAGCAGTATCTCGTCTTGGGTCTTCCGAACTATGACGGACTTAAGGAACTTTTAGCCCTCGTAGGACTCTCGGATACAGGCAGGAAAAAAGCAAAGAATTTCTCTCTCGGTATGCGCCAGCGTCTCGGTATCGCAATTGCTTTAGCGGGAAGCCCCGATTTTCTTGTCCTTGACGAGCCTATAAACGGCCTGGATCCACAGGGTATCGTCGAGATAAGAGAGCTTATTTTAAAGCTTAACCGCGAAAAGAATATCACCTTCCTTATCTCCAGCCATATCCTCGATGAGCTTTCCAGAATAGCTACCCATTACGGCTTTATTGACCACGGTTTTCTCGTAAGGGAAATGAGCGCTGAGGAGCTTAATGACGTATGCCGTAAATGCGTAAGAGTTGAGATTACAAAGCCTGAAGCCTTAACACAGGTGCTTGATGAAATGGGCATAGAATATAAGTTCGTTTCAGATAACCTTGCCGATATTTATACAAAGCCGAATATAACACAGCTTACCCTTGCTCTTGCGGATAAGGGATGTGAGATTATATCCTTAAAGGAACAGGACGAAAGTCTCGAAAGCTTCTATATAGGACTTTTAGGAGGCGAGAATAATGCTTAAGCTTCTTAAAGGCTCCTTTATAAGACTTTTCGGGTCCAGCGAGTTCCAGATTATTCCCTTTTTTCTTGTAATAACGAACCTTACGATGATATTTATGCTGAGGGCAAATCTCGGCGAAACTGATACTCTCCCGGGACTCTCTATGTCCAGCGCGTTTTTCCACGTTATAATTGCAGGCATCTGTACCGCCGTATTTGTTGCTCTTTTTATCGGCACGGAATACAGCAATGCCACTGTTTTCAACAAGATAATCTTCGGTCACAGCAGAACGGCAGTTTATCTGACATATCTTCTGACCTGCCTTTCTGCAGCAGCCTTGTTCCACCTCTTTGCGACAGCTGTTACGACCCTTATAGGCTGGATAGCACTCGGAAAGCCATTATTTACCTTCGGTACATTTGTTTCCCGCTATCTTCTTTCCCTGCCGCCCCTCTTTGCTGTTGTATCACTCCATCTTGCCATTGCCGTAATATTACAGAACAGGGCGGTAAGCGTCGCAGTTTCGGCAAGTCTTTCGACAGTTATGCTTTTCATCTCTATGTTCTTATGTACTGACGAGAATTTTGCAAAAGAATACCTGGATTTTCTGCCCGATTTCTATCTCAATAAGCTTATGATGGCGGATGGGCTTATTGCCGAAGGGATTATCGAAAAAATGAATTTTCCCTTATATCCCTGTCTTTTATTCGTTTTTTTCACATTTATCGGTCTTATCATCTTCAACAACATAAATATAAAAAACACACCGGAAGGAGAGGTATAAAATGACGAGGTTATTATCTGCGAACCTGAGACGTCTTAAAATAAACATTCCCTTTTATGTTTTTTCATTCATTATTCTCGCAGTAAGCATATTCTTTACATCAAAGGGCTATCTGCTTATGTTCGGAGATTACATGTCTGCCGAAAGTGCAATTATGCTTGTCTCAGCCGTCCCTGCAGGACTCAATACCCTTTTTATCAGCTTTTTTATCGGCAGAGAATACTCCGATAAAACTATCCGCAATAAAATCGTTGTAGGATATACAAAAGGCGAGATTTACGGTGCTGCCCTCCTTACTACTTCGCTTGTAACAATATTCTGGGTAGTATTATGGTTCATAGGAAGCATCTCGGGAACAGCCCTTACAGGCGGCGAATACTCTATGGAAAGTCTTGTTGTAAAGGCATTGGTTGTACTCTTTTTTAATCTCGCATTCTCCTCTGCCCTTACAGCGATGTGTATGACGATTCATTCAAGAGCACTCTGCATAGTGCTCAACACTCAGATTCCCCCGTATCTTATTACCTTTATTCTCGTAAACGTAAGTCTTCTCGAAACTCATGGATCCTTTAAGCCCGTAATTAAAGAGATAATGACCTTTATCATAAATCTTATACCTATGGGACAGTGGTTCTTTATGAGTGTTGATACGGGAGAAATACTTTATCCGAAGCCTGTACTGATGCTTCTGTCTGTCGGAATAGCAGTGCTGTTTACAGCTGTCGGCTCAGGGCTGTTCAAGAAAAAAGAATTAAAGTAAGGTGAAAAACAGTGTTGGTATATTTTATTATCGGAATTTTGTGTATAATAATAATTCTTCTTTTAATAAAAATCTATCTTCTTAAAAAGTCGGCAAGCGAACTTGCCGACAATCTTTCCGAGCGCATAAATACCGACACGAATACTCTTCTTACTGTCTCACACCGTGATAAGCATATCCGAAAGCTTACAGGCGTTATTAATACCGAGCTGAAAAAGCTCCGTGCCGACCAGCTCCGCTACAAGCAGGGCGATGCAGAAATAAAAACCGCAGTTACGAATATTTCCCACGATTTAAGAACTCCTCTTACCGCAATAAGCGGTTATCTAGAGCTTCTTGACCGCGAGGAAAAGTCGCCTGAAGTAAACCGCTATCTTAATATAATCGGCGGACGTGTAGAAAATATGAAAAGGCTTACCGAAGAGCTTTTCCGTTACTCGGTAGTTATGTCCACGGAGGAGCTTAAGCCCGAAAAGCTTGATATAAAGAAGACGCTTGAGGATGCTCTGTTGTCCTTCTACGGAAGCTTCAGCGCAAAGGGTACTGAGCCTCGTATAAATATGCCTGACGAGCCTGTGATAAGAAGCCTTGACCCGGACGCGTTGAACCGTATCTTCTCAAACATCATAAATAATGCCCTTAAATACAGCGACGGTGATTTTTCGGTCACTCTTTATAAGGACGGAATAATAACCTTCAGCAATAAAGCAAAAGGGCTTGACCCCATAATAACGGGAAAGCTTTTCGATAAGTTCTTCACCGTTGAGGCGAGCCGTAATTCAACGGGCTTAGGTCTTTCAATCGCAAAGCATCTTACGCAGGCTATGGGTGGAAGCATTACGGGTGAATATATAGACGAGAAGCTTATTATTACTCTCAGCTTTCCCGAAAACTGATACAGGGCAGCCAATCCGAACAAAACTTCGGATTGGCTATTTTTCTTGACTGTCTTGCTTTTATATGTTATTATTGTAGTACAATCAAATTTCAAGAGGCTATTATGGAATTAGATGATAAGCTTTACTCAGAAATTACAGCTTTATCAATACAGATTATAACATTTCAAAGTTGAGAAGTAATTATGAAAATTTCAAAGATTTTATTAGTTTCAGCCGTATCCCTGCTGTTTGCTGGCTGTAACGGCGCAGAAAGTGTTCCACAAACAGCAGTTTCGACAACAACCGCATATGTCGAATTACCACAAACAACTACCACCATTCAGGAAATTCAAACTAATTCAACAACTGCAGCTTTAATCACAACTGACGAAACTACAGTAAGCACAACAGAATCTGCAACCGATGTATCAACAGAGCTTACAACTACCGCTGTTTCAACAAGTATTACGGAAGAAACCGTTGCAAGCACTACTACAGTTGTAACGACTGCCACCACAACTGCAACATACGAAAGTACTACAACTCATCAGGAAAATGTAGTCTCGTCGGAAGAAATTGTTGAAACTTCAGAGATTATTCCTGAATCAGAAGAAACCATCACTGCGGCTGATCTGCTCAGTGCTGCCGAAACACGCCGTACGGAGTTTATGAAACGCCGCTATGAACCGCAATTTACAGATGGCGGCAAGATTTACTATATATCACCCGACGGCTGTGACGACAACGACGGCTTATCTCCCGAAACAGCATGGGCGACACTTGACCGTGCTTTCGAAACCCACTGGCCGACAACCCGTGACCTTCTGAAATATGGTGATACTGTGCTTTTGGAGCGAGGCAGCACCTGGTATGTTTCGCCAGACGAGCACGCCGGACTTACCTCTGACGCCTACAATATCGTAAACGGCGTTACTCTCGGTGCTTACGGCGAGGGCGAGCGGCCTGTGATACGCGGCGATATCCCCGAGGCCGATGAGGCTTCGTTCTGGACTCTGTATCATGACGAGGACGGCAAAAAGATCTGGGCTTCAAAGGAGAAGTTGCAGGATTCCAACGTTATCGTATTTAATGGCGGCGAGTTTTATGCCGAAGAGGTATTGCCGTACTGGAGCACGAAACTGAACGATTACTGCAACAGGTATGGCGAGCCTTTTGATATCGCGGCGGAGCTTAAAAACAATATGAGCTTCTGCTGTATGCTGGAGCTTGACGGTCCCGAATGTGCACAGCTGGAGGATTCCACCGCAAGAGGAACGCTGTATCTTCGCTGTGACGAGGGCAACCCCGCTGAAGTCTTTGATGAGCTTGCACTGCCGCAGGCCCAGACAGGTCTTGGTCTGTGGACAGACTCCACTATTACTGATCTCGATCTGCGGTATTTCACCTGCATAGCGGCAGAGCTCAGCAGCTACGGCTATTATACAGGGCAGCAGGTGGTAAACTGCGAGGTGAGCTGGAGTGGCGGTCTTATCAGCAATTATCACACCGAGGACTGGCTTCCTGATGGTGTTATGCGACAGTATTGCGCAGGCGGTGCACTTCAGGTATCGGGCAGCGGCAATTCAGTGCGCGATTGCTATATCCATGACTGCGGCCCTATGACGCTTATTGTCAGCATTCACGCTAACGGTGCAGAGCACCTGATGTACGAGAATATGACCTACACAGGCAATCTCTTTGAAAATTGCGGAGCACCGCTTCATATCGCTGACCTTGTGAAAATGGATCACCAGGACGCCGAGGGCTTTATCGCCGACCTCGACTTTTCCGATAATATCGTAATGCACAGCGGCAGAGGCTGGATAGGTGAGCTGGTACTTCAGATTGCAGATGAAACTTCATCGTTCCTTTCTGCGGTGGAAAATACCATGGGTGCAGCCAATAACGATAATATCCGTATTGCAGACAACATCTTCTACGGCTCTGCAGGTAGCCTGCTGTGCCTTACCGACTACCTTTGGAACAGTAGAGAAAAGGCGAACAACCCCATGACATTCTCGGGTAACATTTATGCTCAGGTAAAGGGCGGTATGCTATGCATATACAACTGGCGCAACGGCTGGAACGCAGGATACGACTTCGACGAAAAGGCGTTCCTTGCACGTATCGGAGATATGACAGGCAAAGTCATTCATATCCCGTAAATCCGGATTTCAAAAGACGGTTTTGCTTACCATCACACAGATGTAAAGCAATTAAGAAACATCAAATTCAAACTGAATCAGAAAATCTATTCTGTTCGACATTCACAGTCTGAACCCCGACAGACATAAAAGCCCGGTTTCACACCGGGCTTTTTAAAAAATCTGTTTTATTCTGAATTTGCAACGAAAAGCCCGACTGCACAGCCGGGCTTGAATTTTTACTATAATATAATTTTTTCATTTGCATGCGCGTAAAGAATAACTTTCGGATTGTAGTTCATAACAAGTTCCCAATCTTTTTTCAGTTCTTCATTATCATCATATGCGGCAAGGTAATCTATAGGCTCCAGATCACCGACAATACAATTACCATCATCAAGAACCACTGACACACTGTCTTCACTATGACTTACTGTAGAAATAATTTCTCCCTCTATACCTATATTATGAAGAAAATTTCTGCTTTCTCCGCAATTTATGCAAACTGCGTTTTCTTCATTGACAGGTTCATAATTCAGCCGTTTATCTCTCGCAAAAATCTCATTCGAAAAATGAACGAACTGCTTTTGTGTATCAATCAGCAAAAGTTTGACACCCTGCTTCATAAGCTCGCTCACAAGTCCTATATGATCGGGATGATAGTGTGTTGCCACAATATACGTGATGTCTTTAAGTCCGATATTGTGTTTCTTAATCTCTTTATAAAAAGACGGAAGCGTACCTGCGTAATCCGTATCAATAAGCAATCCGCCTTTAGCCGCACGAATAAAGAAAGTATTAGTATTTCCATATTTTAATCTGACAACCAAAATATCATCCCCTGAATCTCCATTTATACAGCATTTCACTGTACGGAAAAAATTACTCTGCATTTACATTTATAACAAGACAAATCTGTTCTTTTCAAACTTTATAAGTCCGTCATCACGCATTTTACAGAGTTCATTTGACATTGCGCTTCTGTCCACAGACAGAAAATCCGCAAGCTGCTGACGGTTGAAGGGTATTGAAAAACTGCTGCTGTTCTGTCTGTCCGCCTCTTCGGAAAGATAGGCAATCAGTTTTTCCCTTGTTGTACGTTTTGACATGAATCCCAGCTTGCTGACAAGCTTCTTGTTCTTTTCCGATATTGCAAAAAACAGGTTCTGAACAACTGCCGAATGAAATCTGCATGCCGTGGGACAGACTGTAATAATACGCTTTACATCGAAGAAAATCACAGTACTGTCCTCAACTGCAAGCACATCATTCATAAGCGCACCGCTTCCGGGGGCAACGTATGCCTCTCCGAACATTTCTCCTACACTTACCATGCTGATAATACTGCGGTTTCCCCAGTAATCGTCACGCTGAATGTGAAGATTTCCTTCAATAAGCACCATGATATTATCCGGATGTTCACCATGTCGCAGAATATATTCCCCTTTTTTATATATACGCGCCTTTGCCTGCAGACAGGAAAGCATTGCTTCGATTTCTTCATCGCCGACTCCCGAAAAAAGCCGGGTCCTTTTTAAAATCGGAATATATTTTTTCATAAAACCGCCTTTCTGTTGTAAATACAACATACTTGTTATAAATATTGTATTATAATAATAACAGAAAGTCAAGGCTTTCGGATTAAAATAAAAGGAGATTTGTTATGATAAGAAAAATCATAAAAATAGATGAAGAAAAATGCAACGGCTGCGGACTGTGTGCAGCAGCCTGTCACGAAGGAGCAATCGAAATGATAGACGGAAAAGCAAGACTTACCCGTGAGGACTACTGTGACGGGCTGGGTGACTGCTTACCTGCCTGCCCTGTGGATGCAATAGCTTTTGAGGAGCGCGAAGCACCTGCGTACAATGAAGCAGCTGTTCTTGCGGCAAAGCAGAAGAAAGAAGGCACAAAACTGCCATGCGGCTGCCCCGGAACAAACTCCAGACCCATAAAGCGTGAAGTAACTGCAGCGCCGTCATCAGCTGTAACAAGCCAGCTTTCACAGTGGCCTGTCCAGATTAAGCTTGTGCCTGTCAATGCACCTTATTTTGATAACGCAAACCTGCTTGTAGCGGCAGACTGCACCGCCTTTGCATATGGTAATTTCCACAATGAATTTATCCGCAATCATATTACCCTTATCGGCTGTCCCAAGCTTGACGAAGGGGATTATGCGGAAAAGCTGACGGCGATAATTGCCAACAACAACATAAAAAGCCTTACTATTGCAAGAATGGAAGTGCCGTGCTGCGGCGGAATTGAAAATGCTGCAAAGCGCGCATTACAGGCCAGCGGAAAATTTATTCCATGGCGGGTTGTGACAATTTCCTCGGACGGAAGAATTCTTGATTGAGCCAAAACTTAAAAACAGTCATAAATATCAATACCGCCGTTCCGAAACGGCGGTATTGATATTTCATACAACTTTACAAAGAAAAAATAATTATACCTGCAATAATAAGCACCATTCCCGCAATCTGCCTTTTTGTAAGCTTTTCCTTAAGGAAAATAAAACTGAGCACTGCTACAAAAATATAGCCCGATGCTTCAATTACAGGCCCCATAGACAAGGGAACAACCTTCAGGGCATACATTGTTATAAGGGTACAGCCGAAAAACAGGATATAGGCAATTATAACAGGAGCATTCAGGTACTCCCTTATTTTTGAGGAATACTGCTTCTGCGCACTTTTCTTCAGCATTATCTGAGAAACAGAAGAAACAAGCACACTGAGCAACATTACAAGCGAGTAAAGAACGAGCTCATTCATGCTTTTTCTCACCGCCTGTCACCATAAGTATAACCCCTGCAATAACAACTACTGCTCCGATAATGTTATTAACTGAGATTACCTCCCTGAACAGCAATGCGCCCCACAGCATACCCCATATAACCGAAATTGCCTTATTTGCATAGGCAACATTAAGGGGCAGCTTTCTGAGAGCCTGCTGCCACAACACAGCATATACCGCCATAATCATAATCAGAAGTCCGTACAGGAGTATCCATTCAAAGGAAAAAAACGGCTTTCCTGCCGCTGTTTTGGAGCAGATACCCGCAAAGGAATTCAGAAGCAGTATAAGGTGAAGGAATATGTAGGGCTTAACCGACTTCAACATCGTATTTTCCCAGAATCTCCTTGCCCTTTTCGTAGGAACTGAAATCTATAATGTCATCTGTATCCATCATAATATCAAAAGCATCCTCAATTGCCGCAACAAGACCCATGTGACCTACACTGTCCCATGCCTCGATACCCTGATATTCAAGAGTGGAGAGCTGTGATTCTTCAACTCCTAAGCATTCGATAAATGCGTTGTTGTATAATTCAAGATTTGTCATAATATAACCATTCCTTTATAAAAAAATAAAACTATACCATAATTATAGTATAGTTTTAAAGTATTGTCAAGCATGTATATGCTTTATAAATATGTGGTTTATTCCTTCGGGTCTGTAGCCGTTGCTGATAAGATTCCGTATCTGCGCAGGATTATTGGTGGAAACGTGGGTATCCACCGATTTTCCGCCCATATCTCTTACCACGTCGGGAACTTTCAGCACCGTACCCATTCCGCCCTTTCTGTAGTCTGGGTATATGCCGCCTATAAAGGAGGTGTAATGCCCGTTTTCTTTTTCGCGGAGTGCGAAAAAGCCGATAGCCTTACCCTTGTATACATATTTTAAGAATATGGTTCCTCTGTCAAACTCGTCAGCTATCCAGTTGATATATCGCTGCTGCGCCTGCTCCGCCGTGAAATGGCGGTCGAGAATAATCCTGTCGGTAGCGAACATTCCCTTTCTTATTTCAGAGTAGATGTCCTCCATTTCCTCACGTGTCATTATCTCGGTCGAAACAGCCTTGTCAAGCCGTTCTTCCAGGGGCGAACGCTGTATTTCTTTAAGACTGCTTACAAGATGCACCATATCCTCCGCAAAGCGGAAGCCGCAGTCCTGCACGGCATCAATAAGGTCAGGGCGGGATGACGGGAGCTTTACAACGGCATATCCGCAGCTGAGTCCGAGCAGATATTCAGTTACCGTTTCACTTGTGTCCCCCTGCTCTATGGTGATTTCCACCGTATCAACACCCAGATTGCGTTTCTCCCATACTGCGTCGGTTATTATCATTATTTATGTCCTCCGTTCACGCAGATTACCTCGCCGTTAAAAATCTTCATCCTGTCCGACAGCAGACTTATCACCACGTCCGAAATCTCATCAGGACAGATTTTTCTGCCGAGGGCGGTGTGACGGATAGGTTCTTCCGGGTCACTGCCCTCAAAAATCCCGCTCATGTCCGTGTCGATAAGCCCCGGAGCAACTGCATTCACTCTTACACCGAAGCGGTAGGTTTCCGCCGCAAGGGACTTTGTAAATGCCACGAGCGCCGCCTTCGACGCGCCGTATATGCTGTTACCCTCGTAAATCTCGGAAGCGGCGGTTGAAGCTATATTTACAATATCACCGCCACCCTGTCTGCTCATGTTGCGAAGAACGAGCTGTGACAGGTACATAGGCGCGAACAGATTTACATTATAAATCTCCTCAACCGTCTCAAACTTAGTCATCTGAAACAGTCCCATGTGTCCGATTCCCGCATTATTTATAAGTATATCGACATTCCTTTTTTCGGCGGAAATCTCCTTGTACGCGGACTTTATGCTGTCCTTGTCACACAGATCGAAATACACAGGTTTTATAACAACACTGTTCTTTTCCGCAAGCTCAGCAATATACTCTTCAAATTCCGCAGTGCTTTTTCTTGCACAGGCCCAGATATTGCAGCCGTTTTCCGCAAAACGCCTGACAAGGGACTTTCCAAGCCCTCTGTTAGCGCCTGTGATTATGGCGTTTTTTCCTTCAAGCTCTCTCATAATCAATAGCTCCCCATATATACGAATCTTGTCATTGCTTCAATCATCTTATAGCCGTCCCAGATAAATTCAAGACCCATAGTCTGACCTAAAGGCACAATTCTGTCAACTCCGCGGACACCGTTTTCAAAGACAAGCTTCTTTATATCCTCTTTCGGGATTCCCAGAACGGATACCGTCTGACAGCTTTTACCCAGCACGGGTACAATTTCCGATAAATCGCCGGTAATATATTCAAAAAAGTAACCACCGCTGTTCTTGTAATCCATAAGGGTATCAGTAAGCCTTTCAACCTCAGCGCGCATAACGTAATTGCCATCCGAAACCAGCTTTGCGCCCGCTCCGCTCATGCCCAGCATACAAAGAGAGGTGAATTTGTCCACCGCCTGTATGGGCTTCATATCGTAATCGCCTTTTACAAGCGTCTCAAGGCTGTTCCAGAAGCGTTCTCTTGCTTCACTGACGCGACTGCCCGTCCATACCACGAGGCGCGGAGAGCTGCAGGCATTCTGGTCGGTATAATATGTATCAGTGTAGAAGTCCTTTGCTGTTTTTTCGGGGTCGCATTCCATATATTCGTCGGAATTTATCATCGCCAGCGAATGTCTGTCCGCAAAGGTCATCTCTATGGCTCTCGGCGGTAGCGGTGCTTTTCTGATTTCCTCAATCGTACGGTTTCCGCCCCAGATAATGCGCAGATCACACATAGCTGACAGCATTGCTGTAATTTCCTCGCTGTGAGCATAGCGGATTATGCAGATATACGGTCTCATACAGGAAAATTTGCCCTGTAAAAGCCCGTTCATAGCTTCGCAGATAACGTCCGCCTGAGGAAACTGCTTGTCGGAAATTCTTATCACCGTGCAGTTTCCAGCAAGAAGCGATGAGGTCATCGAGACCGCAAAATTCACAGGCACATTTGAGGGCGCAATGTGAAAGGCAACCCCTCTGCCTATACGATTTTCATAGTCCATATGCTTCTGTCTGGCACTCTCCAGCGAAGCCTTTCTTATCCAGTAGGCGTAGGATGTCACATCAACCATGCTTCTTACTCTTTTATCGGCAAGAAGTACCTTTGAAAGCGCTGCAAGAAAACCCACAGCCTCCTCGGAAAACATCGGGAGAGCAGGAACAGCAGGCATTTTTTCAAGCATTTCGCCGTTTCCTACTATAAACTGAAGCTTATCTGAATTTATCTGCATAGGTATCGCTGCACCCCCTTATTTCGGCACTTTTCATTCTGCCGAAAATCTTTATATACTTGCCCTTTCTGCCGCAGGGACAGTCGTCCTCACCTAAAATCATGCCCTCGTCCTCGGTAAGCAGAGAATGCCCGGGGTAGGAATGAGGCAGAGCCGAAACCACCTGAATAATTCCCCTCTCGCCGTTTTTAAGCACCGAAAAATCCCTGTAATCACGGATAAAAACATCCGAATAGTTGCTGGCGTGAAGATGCCCATGCTCACACTCGGCATAGATACAGCCCGTCTGCTCCACCATTCCGTAATGGTCGAGAAAATGACGGATTCCGCAAAGCTCAGTAAAACGGCTCTTGAATTCTTCTCCGGAAACGTGTTCGCTTTCAAGCTTCTTCCATCCGCCGCCTGTCATAAGGAAGGCTTCGGACATATCAAATTTTTCATCAGCTTTCAAAAGTTCCTGATAGAAATGCTGCCACACCATAAATGTAAAGCCGAAAATTATAAAACGCTGACCCTGATATTTTTCAAGAAAATCATGAAACTTGTCAAAATTCAGGGTCATATCATCGTTAAGCACAAATACTGTGTCCCGGGAAACAATATTAAGTCCGATAATTGCCGCACCCCTTGCGGAAAACTTAGTTCTGTCACGCACTACGTCAGGACTATCGATAACCAGCATGGGAAGGCGCTTCGGTCCCCAGAAATCGCTTAAAATCTTTATCATGGTTTTCTGCTGCATCATTGCGGTTTCCTTATCCACATAGATTTTAGAAACCTTCTGACCTGTTGTTCCTGAGGAAACCATAGTCTTGAAAATATCCTTCTTGTCTATACTCAGCAGGTCGAATTCCTTAAAAAGGCGCACGGGGAAAAAGGGTATATCGGCGGCGGTTTTTACGTTCTCCGCACGGTATCCCACAGCGTCGAGAAAATCCGAATATTCCCTGCACCTTCCGCGGTGCAGCTCGGTAAGCTCCTTCAATTCCTTTGTCAGCAATGCGCTTTTTTCCTCTGAGCCCAGCTGGTAAGGGTTAAGGCAGTAAAAATCCTCTATCATACGTTCATTTCCTTTTTGATTCTTTCGGCAATGTGAATATCTGTAAGTCCTCCCTGCTCCCACACATACTGTTGTGAACCCGCTTCGGCAAAGCAGTCGGGAAATCCGATAAATACCTGTCTCGGAGTATTTGGAAGAGTTGCCTTGTATTCTGCAACGGCGCTGCCCATACCGCCTGTAATATTATGTTCTTCTACAGTCACTACAAGATCGTACTGCGAGAAAATCTCCGAAAGCCCTTCTTTATCAATGGGCTTTATGGTGTGCATATTGAAAACGGAGCACTCAATTCCCTCAGCCGAAAGAATTTCAGCAGCTTTAAGGGACTGTGCAACCATAAGACCTGTAGCTATAACCGCAATTTTTCCACCGTCGCGGAGCTTTACAAGCTTACCCACATTAAAATCATAGTCGTCCTTATAGACAATAGGACAGTTAAGCCCCCCGCTTAAACGGATATAAACGGGCTTGTCGGTGTTTGCGGCATATTCCGCCATTTTTATGGCTTCAAGGCTGTCCGCCGCAGATAAAACCGTAAGATTCGGAAGTACGCGCATAAACGCCATATCCTCGGTTGCCCAGTGGGAAATCCCTGATTTCGCCGCAACAACTCCCGCAGCAGAACCTACAATTTTAACATTGCATTTCATGTGGGAAAGGTGCTGTCGTACAAATTCAAGGCTTCTTACAGCTATAAATGAAGCATATGTAGTTGCAAAAACGCAGTCTCCGCCCATGGCAAGACCCGCCGCAATACCTATCATATTCTGTTCGGCAATTCCCACGTTCAAAAACTTTTCAGGATACGCCTTTATAAACCTGTCCATTCCCGAAAGGAGGGCAAGGTCAGCTGTAAGGAGCTTCAGATTCTCCTTTTCTGCCGCGATTTCGGGCATTGCAATGCCGAAAAATGCGCCGCGCTGACCAAGTCTGGACCAGGCTCTTATATTTGCAGATGTAACATTCATAAATTAATTTCCTCCCGTAACCTCTGCCATTGCCGCTTCGTATTCATTCTGTGAAAGACGGTGATGGTGCCATTCAGGGCGGTTTTCAATAAAAGAAACACCCTTTCCCTTTACGGTGTCGGCAATAATAACATGGGGTCTGCCTTCTGCCCTGTCGGCAAAGGCACAGAGCAGTTCTCCCGTGCTGTGACCGTCACAGCAGGAAACGTGCCAGCCGAAGCTTCTCATTTTATCAGCAAGGTTATCGATACCCATGACATCTTCAGTATTACCGTCATAAGAAAGGTGATTACGGTCAATTATTACGGTATAATTATCCAGCTTATAATGTGCGGCGGACATGAATGCCTCCCATACGGAGCCCTCATTCAGCTCGCCGTCACCTATAAGTATATAAATCTGTGAATCATATTTCTTCTCCCGGCATGAAAGGGCAAGGCCTATACCTACCGAGGCCGCCATGCCGAGACTTCCGCCCGAGTATTCAAGCCCGATTTCGGGACGCTGAGGATAGCCTGTAAGCCGTCCGCCATCTTTCTGGAATTCGGTGATTTCATCGTGCGGAATAAAACCCGCCATTGCTAAAGCAGGTATGTGAGCAAGAACGCAATGGTTCTTACTAGGAATAAAGCGGTCGCGGTCGGGCGCAAGAGGGTTTTCGGGGCTGATTTTAAGAACCTCGCCGTACAGCACCGCCATAATTTCTATACATGAGAGACTTCCGCCCAGATGAGAGCCGTTATTGCCCGAAGCAAGCGCCATATTCAGCGCGTCAATTCTCATCTGCTTTGAAATTCCGGTAAGTCTTGCGGCATTTTCCGCAGAAACATTTATACTCATACTCTGCCACCATCCAGTACCATAATATGCCCTGTCATATACGAAGCGTCGTCAGAAGCAATGTATAACGCCGCCTTTGCGATTTCTTCAGGAGTTCCCGTGCGGTCAAGGCTCATTCGTGCCAGCACCTTCTCCTTTTCCTCCGAGGATTTGTAATTGCCCATATCCGTGTCTACAAGCCCGGGGGCAATTCCGTTTACTCTGATATTGTATTTTCCGAGTTCCCTTGAAGCGGATCTGGTTATCCAGATAAGTGCTGCCTTACTTGAACCATATGCAAGATATCCGGGGTTTGTTTCGATTCCGCCCACGGAGCACATATTTATGATACAGCCGCTTTTCTGCTTCATCATCTGCCTTGAAACAAGCTGCATAATCTGAACCTGGGCAAAAACGTTGACTTCATAAACCTCGCGCATTTTTGAAACGGGAGTCATTGCCAGCAGTCCGCCGTGAGCAACCCCTGCATTATTTATCAGCACATCAACAGGCTTTTTTTCTTTAAGGATTGACATAATTCCTGTCCTGACAGCCGCTTCGTCGGACAGGTCGAAATACACAGGCTTAATTTCCACATTATGCTCCGAGGAAAGCTGCTGAAGCTCCTGTTCAAATTCATCGCTCTGCGTTCTCGCACACGCCCATATATTATAGCCTGCCGCGGCAAATTCACTTACCAGCGATTTTCCTATTCCTCTGTTGGAGCCTGTTATAATAGCGTTCATACTTTCTCCTTATCCTCCGAAGAATAAATTTCTCTTATAACGTACTGAGGCGAATTATTGAGGCTTATGTAAATTCGTCCGATATATTCACCGATAAGGCCAAGCATCATCATAAGCATACCGCCGATAAAGAATATTGCTGCCATAATTGAGCTGTATCCCAACGGTACTTCAGGATGCATAAGCTTATTTATAATCACATATAAGGTCATGACAAAACCGCCCAGAGCGCAGATTGCACCTAAGACTGATGCAATTCTGAGAGGCTTTTCCGAAAATGCGGTAAGTCCGTTCACAAGCAGGGACAAGGATCTTCTGAATGTGAAATTGCTACCGCCTCCGTCTGCTCTTCCTCTTTCCTCCATATCCACACAAACGATACGTTTTGTTGTACGGAGAATAAGGCCCTCAAGATAAGGATAAGGGTTATTGTAACGACACAGTTCATCCACTAAGTAACGCTTCATTATGGAGAAATTTGAAAAGTGCAGACCGCGCGGTTTGTCCAAAAGCCAGCATGTCATAAGGGAATTGACACCGCTGCCGATTTTTTTGAACAGGCTCTGCTTGAGCTCAGGATATTTTGCCATTGATAAATCGTAATCATCCCCAAGCGCGTCATAAAGCTTCCACAATTCGTTCATGGGACACTGACCATCATCGTCGAGATTAACCACATAATCGCCTGTAACGAGGGAATAACCCGCCATAACCGCAGCATGCTTTCCCATATTCTTGGATAAATCCACAGCACGCAGCATGGGATATTTATTTACAAGCTCACGAAGCTTCTCAATAACCCTGTCGGGAGAGCCGTCATTGACTGCAATTATCTCATATTCAAATTCCGCTCTCTGCTTCATTGTCTGAGAAATCTCTTCAACAACTCCCTCAATGGTATTGAAGGAACCGTAGCATGGAATAACAAAAGACAGTTTCATCTATTCATCCTCATTCCGTAATATTAAAAGCCTATAACCCTCGTCATCTGCATAATAAGGTCATACCCATCCCATACAAGGGCGAAATCGGCGGTTTTTCCCACAGGTACAATGCGGTCAATACCGCATAAGCCCTTAGCCGTCACAAGTTCTGCAAGTTTTTCTCTCAGATTTCCGCAATAGGAAATTGTCTGCCACTTGCGGTTTATAATTCCCACAAGGTCATCAGGGTTTTCAGAGCTGTATTCTATAAAGCTTCCGCCTGCACAGCGGTAATTATCAATGTTTGCAGGAAGCTTGTCAAGCTTTATTCTGCTGATAAGATTATCCTCAGCATGTGAAATCTTACCGCTATGCTCAATGGCAAGTCTGCACGCAGCCATATACTTATCCACTGCAATTACAGGTTCAACCCTGTATTTTTTTACAAGGAGCCTGTGAACGGCACCCCAGAATTTTTCCTGAGCCGCTGAAACAGTATTTTCATCACCCAGCCAGTAAACAAGTCTGGGTGCGGAACAGGCATTCTGGTCGAAAAGGTAAGTGTCATTATAAAAATCCGCCGCAAGCTTTCCGGTATCTGCGGAAAGTATTGCCGCCGCCTCAAAAACCGCCGCGGAATATCTGTCCGCAAAGGTAATTTCGGTTGCCCTCGGCGGGAGAGGGGATTTGCGGATTTCAGAAATAGTATTGTCGCCGCCCCAGATTATGCGCACATCCGCAAAAGCGGAAAAATAATCGTTTATCCCGCTGTCGCGGTCATATCGCACAACGTTTATATAATCCCGCAGAGTAGCGAAGCTGTCCCGGGACAAAATATCACATATACAGCCGCAGATAATATCCACCTGCGGGAAAAGCTTTGCAGAGGCTCTCACCACGGAGGAACAGCCCGAAAGCAATGCGGAAACGAGACTGTATGCAAAGTTTACAGGCACATTGGAGGGCGCTATATGAAAAGCAACCCCTCTGCCGAGTCTCCCTGCAAGTCTGCCCTCGTAGTCCGCCTTTAATTTTGCAAGATTTCCCTTACGACAGAAAAAACCGAAGGTTATCACATCGGGATAAGCCTTTGCCCCGGCGTTTTTTAAAAGCGCCGCCGAAAGCTCATTCAGAAAATCACACACTGTATCCGAAAAGGGCGGAAGCGATTTCAGCGCAGGCATCTCTTCAAAATTGCCGCTGCCGCAGAGGAGCTTAATCTTATCTGAATTTATCTGCATAGGTATCGCTGCACCCCCTGATTTCTGCATTCTTTATTCTTCCCGTTACGGAAAAATACTTGCCTTTTCTTCCGCAGGGACAGTCATCCTCACCAAGGATAACACCCTCATCTTCTGTAAGCAGAACATGTCCGGGATATGATTTCGGCAACACCGAAACAACTTCAATAAGTCCTTTTTCTCCGTAATCCGAAACGGAAAAATCATAAGGGTTACGAACTATCACATCTGAAAAGATACTTGCGTGCAGATGCCCGTGCTCACATTCCATATAAATCGTTCCCGTCTGCTCAACCATGCCGTAATAATCATAAACGCGATTGATACCGCAGACTTCGTTCAGCGCTTTTTTGAATTCTTCGGGTGAAACCTTTTTATCGCTGAGTTTTTTCCAGCCGCCGCCGTGAATCAGGATGCCACGGGATAAATCAGGCTTGTAACCTGTCTTCTTGAGTTCCTCATAGAAATGCTGCCACACCATGAATGTGAAACCGAAAAGGAATATATCCTCTCCTTTATGCTTTTCAAGAAAAGCGGTAAGCCCGTCAATGTCAAGCTGCATATTTTCATCAAGAGCGTAAATCTTGTCCCGTCCGAACATCTGGAAACCTAAAATCCCTGCACCTCTTGCGGAAAACATTGCGCGGTTCTTTATAACAGCCGAGCTGTCAAGGATAATCATAGGAAGTCTTGAACTCCCAAGAAAGGAGCTTACAATTTTGGTAAGAGTTTTTGTCTGATTAGCGGATACTTCTTTGTCAAGAAAGATTCTGGAAACCTGCTGTCCCGTTGTACCCGATGAGGTCATGGTCTTTGCGATCTGCTCATTTTCTACACTTTTAAGCTCGTATTCCTTGAAAAGGCGGACGGGAAGAAAGGGGATGTCGTAATAGCTGTTTATTCCGCTTAAATCAACGCCGAAGCCATCAATTATATTTCTGTATTCGGGACATTTTTCGTAATGTTCCAGGGAAAGCTCCTTTAAAATTCCTGTCAGAAAACTATGCTTTTCTTCTTTATCCATAGAGTACGGAGGAATATTCAGAATTTCACTGTAATCAATCATATAGTTCCTCCAGTTTTGAATAAAGCACTTTACCCGAATCATTGCGGGGAATTTCACTTATGCTTACTGCTCTGAAACCACTGCGGTTAAGTCCCAGCTTAAGGCTTATAAAATCCACTGCCTTTTTCAGGGTTTCATCATCAGCATTCAGGATAAAGATTTTCATAAGGTCATCTTTTCCGCCGCAGACGCACTTAAAACCCTCTTTGTTAAGTATTCCTTCTGTTTCGTCAAGATTGACTCTGTTTCCGAAAAGCTTTAAAAACCGCTTTTTTCTGCCGACGATTGTATAGAATCCATCACTGTCGCGCTTTGCCATATCGCCTGTATATAAAACGCCGCCGCGCTCGTCAGCCCTGGATAAATCCTCAGCGGATTCCGCATAACCGAAGGTTACATTATCCCCCTCGTATACAAGCTCGCCTGCTGTATCAGGTTCACGGATTTCATCCCCGTTCACATCAATAAGCTTCATTTTTCCGCCGGGTATCGGTATACCCATACTGCCCGCCTTTGAAAACGCATATTCCCAGGGAAGATATGCCATTCGTGCAGTAGCCTCGGTCTGTCCGTACATGATAATAAGCTTGATGCCCTTATCGCGGCAGATTTCAGAAAATTCCAGTGCCAGCTCCTTTGACAGTTTACCGCCTGCCTGCGTGATATATCTGAGGGACGGCAGCTCCATTCTTCCGAAGCGAAGCCTTTTCAGCATTTCGTAAATATACGGAACACCACCGAAGGTGGTAGCCTCCTGCTCTTTCATAAGTGACCAGAAAGCCTTATCCATAAGGGTCTTTTCTGTTGCTATGATTGCCGCACCTTTAAGCAGATGTGACTGTATAATTGACAGCCCGTAGGTATAGCTCATAGGCATGGTTGTGATTGCCCTGTCGTTTTCAGTTATTTCAAGATACTGTGCAATTGACTCAGCGTTTGAATCAATATTCTTATAACTCTGCATTACAAGCTTGGGACTTCCTGTGCTGCCCGATGTGGTTATAAGCACTGCAAGCTCCCCATTCATAACGGGAGCGGTTTTATATTCCGTTTCAAGAAGATGGTATCCGCCGACAGTTATAAGCTTTGCTCCTTCGCAGTACCATTCGCTGCTGCAGAAGATATACTGCGGCTTGTAGCTTTTCAGCAACGAATCCAGCATCTCCCTGTCAATTTTAGGATTTATAAGTACAGGGACTGCTTTTTTACGGAGTAAACCTATGTATGCGGCAATTGCCTCAAAGCGGTTTTCGCAAACAAGAAAAACCAGAGAACGTGACGGAATATTTTCAGCCGCCATATCGCCTGCCTCAACAAGCTGGCTGTATGTGACTCTTCCGCCATCCTCTGTTATTACTGCGGTTCTGTCTCCGTATATGTCTATGTCACTGTAAAAATTCATAAGTTACCTCTTGCTGAAAAAATCTTCTACCTTCTCACATACATAGTCAACATCTTCGGCTCTGAGACCATAATACATGGGTAAGCGCAGTAGTCTTTCGCTTTCCCTCGTGGTGTATCTGTCCTCGCCCGCAAATGTGCCGTACTTTCTTCCTGCCTGCGCAGAGTGAAGAGGAATATAATGGAAAACAGAATGAATACCGTTTTCTTTAAGAAAACCTATCAGCTTTCCTCTCTCCTCGATATCCTTAACCTTTATGTAGAACATATGGGCATTGTGCTGACAGTATTCAGGTACAAAAGGAAGGTCTATAAGCTCCCTGTCTGCCAACGGCTTCAGATTTTCGTAATATCTGTTCCAGCACGCAAGTCTCGCATTGTTTATAGTGTCAGCCTCTTCCAGCTGGGCATACAGATATGCGGCATTAAGTTCACCGGGAAGATATGAAGAGCCGCAGTCCACCCATGTGTATTTATCAATTTCACCGCGATAGAATTTGCTTCGGTTTGTTCCTTTTTCTCTTATGATTTCAGCACGCTCGTAATATTCGGGATCGTTTACAAGAATTGCGCCGCCCTCACCCATTGAATAATTTTTTGTTTCATGGAAACTGATACAGCCGAATGCACCGAATGTACCCAGAGCCTTGCCCTTGTAGGTTGCCATAAGGCCCTGTGCGTCGTCTTCAATTACTGCAAGCCTGTATCTGGAAGCAATTTCCAGTATTCTGTCCATTTCACAGCCTACACCCGCATAATGAACAGGAACAATTGCTTTCGTACGGGAAGAAATAGCCGCTTCCACCAGCTTTTCATCAATATTCATGGTATCGGGGCGGATATCAACAAATATAATTTTTGCCCCTCTCATTACAAAAGCGTCTGCAGTTGAAACAAAAGTATATGAGGGCATTATTACTTCATCGCCCTGCTTTATTTCTGCAAGAATAGCTGCCATTTCAAGCGCATGGGTACATGAAGTTGTAAGCAGCGCCTTGGGGCAGCTGCACTTTTCTTCAAGCCACTGATTGCATTTTTGGGTATATGCACCGTCACCGCTGAGTTTTCTGATATTTATAGTATCTGCTATATATTCCGTACATTTCGGAACATACAGCGGGAGATTGAAACCTATCATAATGCCTCCGTGTAAACATTGATTTACCGATATATCCTTAATACTTAATTATATCATATTAAAGCATAATAGTCAACAAAAACATCTGTTTTTCCGCTTTACAATACCAGTCGAGAATATATGTATTGATTTTATTTCCGAAATATGATATACTATGTAAAAAAGACAAAAGGAGAAAAAATGAAAAATTCCATAAAAATTTTCATGTGCTGCCATAAAGGCTATGACATAGTACCTCCTTTTGCGGTTCCCGTTCAGGGAGGAAGAGCAATAAATCCGCCTGTCCCCGGTATTGAGGGCGATAATACAGGTGATAATATTTCAGATAAGAACAAGGAGTACTGTGAGCTTACCGTCCAGTACCACGCTTGGAAAAATGCCGACCTTGACGCTTACGGATTCTGTCATTACCGCAGATTTTTCTGCTTTAACGAAAAGGTTAAGAAGCCTTATCTCGTTTTCGGAGAAATGACCGGAAAGCAACAGAAGAAATATCTTGGCACAGAAGAGTATATTGAAAAAGCAGTTTCTGAAAATGATATAATCGTACCCAGAGGCGAGCTGTTTGATATCGATGTAAGAACATACTACGGACTGGCAAAAAATCACTTTCCTGAAGATTTAAGGCTGTTCGAAGAAATAATATCAGAAAAAAATCCTGAACTGGTACCATTTATGAATGAATTTTTCTCACAGAACAGGGAATATTTCTGTAATATGTTTATAATGAAAAAACAGTTTTTCCATGAATACTGCAGCCTGCTGTTCCCGATTCTGGAAGAATTTGATAAGCGCAAAACTCTCCACGGCAGCTTTCAGGCTGACCGCACCGACGGCTATTTAGCTGAGCGCTTTGTGGGAATTTATCTGGCTTACGCCAGCAGCGAAGGCGCAAAAATTCTGGAAGTTCCCCGCATTGATGTAAACTGCACAATTAAAAAACGAATCCTGTGCAGGCTGTTTCCTGCGGAAAGCAGGGTGAGGTTTGCGGTGAAAAAACTCGTTCAATAGTAAAATCCCCTCAGCAATTATCGACTGCTGAGGGGATTTTTTATATGTTCCCGTACATTTTCTCGTAATATTCCTGATACTCGCCGCTGATGATATTTTCCCACCATTCGCGGTTTTCGAGATACCACTTTATTGTTTTCTGGATACCGTCTTTAAACTTGGTTTCAGGCAACCAGCCAAGCTCGTTGTGAATCTTTGTAGGATCGATTGCATAGCGCTTGTTGACAAAAAACTAATTTAATTCTATGACCTTTTTCTGGCAATAATCACCGATAACATTTGAAATAGCGATGGAAATGTCTTTTGTAATATAATAACTATGATTAAATTTCTGTATATTTTTCACAAATGCAATAATTTCATACCTTATTCCTTCGCCATCCAATTGATAAAAATATCTTTTATTGTATTCGGGATTTTCATACCTTATTTCAAAATAATCAGTTTTCCACCAAGGAGCAGGAACGTAAATATATCCATTTGTCCCAGAAATAATTAACTCTCCCTCTGATTTCATGCCTTTTCCAACTTTTACGCTTGCGACAGCATCATCATAAATAAAGTCAATTTTTGTGAATGCATCAAACAATTTGTCGCTATCTATATATTTTGTTATTATTGTTTTTTGATTATAAGTCGTACCCAAAAGCTGAAATATCGGAAGCATAGCGGTAGGTCCCCACGAAAAAATACTATTCCACTCTTGAGACATCATTTTTTCATTTTCGCTATTGAAATTTTGCAGGCTTGTGCAAGTAGTGTCAATCGATACGATTTTGCCAATTATACCGCTTTTTGCCAAAAGTAATAGTCTTGAGTAGGCAGTTGAATATGCTGTTTTAATTGCAGGCATAAGTATACAGCCTTTTTCAGCAGATAAATTTATCAGTTCAATGCACTCTCTTTGATTTGTGGCCAATATAGATTCAGCTAAAACGTGTTTTCCGTTATTCAAAGCTTTTTTTATTTGGTCATAATGTTTAGACGGATTCGAAGCAATATATAAAGCATCTACATATGGCAAAATTTCATCATAATTATCACTAATGAATGTATCATGATCAATATAATTAAAATCAAATGTTTTTTCATTGGAACACACCGCTGCAATTTTAATTCCATTGACAAATTGACTTTCTTTAGAAAACTTTTTCCAATATTTGAACTCTCCGACAACTCCTATTTTAAGCTTCTGTTCGTCAGCTCTTAAAGACGAACTTGAAATTCCCTCTGTTCTGGTTAGATATACAACATCACAATACTCTTTCAAATAATCAAACTTACCAGTCCAGTCGGAACCGACAGTAAAAATATTAATGTTATATCTAAGCACGTCATCAATTTTTTGTCCTTCGTACTCCTCGACTATAATTTCGTCTGCTAACCCTGTTGATTTTACCGCCTCAATTCGTTCGACAAGAGTTTGCTTGACATTGATTTTCCCACGCGACTTATCAAAATCGTCAGCAGTAACGCCAACTATCAAATAATCACCAAGAGCTTTTGCTCTTTCAAGCAGTCTAATATGTCCGTCATGTAATAAGTCATACGTGCCATATGTTATAACTTTAATCATTTTTTTATTACCTTTGTTACTCTCAAATTAATCCTTTTTTCTGCATATCGGCAAACGCAGAAAACAATTTATCATTATCTTCGACAGTTAACATCCCAATGTGACCAACTCGAAACACCTCATCTCTGAGCGAACCGCCATTTGGACAGACCCATATATCATAATTATCCTTTAATTCAATAAAAATACTATATGCAGATGTATTTAAAGGATGTAATGCTGTAACAGCATTGGACATTGATTCCGAAAATAAACTAAACGGAAAATCTTTTACTCTTCTTCTAAAATCATCAGCCAACCCGGAAATTCGTTTAATCTCATTTTCAACACCGCCCAAAGAATCAATTTCTTTCAATCTTGCATTTATCTGTCTTAAAATTCCTACGGCAGGCGTAAAAGGTGTCTGACCCCTTTCGCCATTTAAAAGTGCATCTTTTAAATTTAAATACATACACTTAATACTATTATTATTAATACGTTTTATCGCTTGTTCAGAAAGCGTTATAACAGAAATTCCAGGCGGACAAGCCAATGCTTTTTGTGAACCTGTTATCATTACGTCAACATTTAGCGCTTCCATATCGAACGGATCAGCTAAAAAAGAACTGATTGCATCAACGATCAAAAAAAGATTGTTTCTACGACAAAAATTACTTATAACCTCTTTATCGTAATATACACCCGTTGAAGTTTCATGGATATTAACGATGAAAGCTGTAAAGCCTTTGTTTTCAAAATTTAATAATTCTTCTTCAGATAACTTTTTTCCAAACTCTAATTTCAATTCAGAAAAGGGTATGTCGTGAATTTTACAAAGATCCACAAATCTCTGACCAAAACTACCGCCATTAACAATAATAGCTTTATCTTTTGATGTCAACGTATTCATTATTGCGGCTTCCATTGAAGCAGTTCCCGAACCGGTAATAAAAACTACACGCGAATCATTCGGCGCATTAGCAAATTTTTTAATATAATACTCATTTTCAAGCATTATGCTTGAAAATTCGGAAGTCCTAAAATATGGTATCTGCTCTGAACCTATCGAACAAATCAAGTCACTTGCCTGTACAGGTCCAACTGTAAAGTTAATCATGTTATTTACCTCTTTTTTCAAGCTTACTGCATTCTGTTACTATTTTCCAATCTAAAGAAAGATACCATTTGACAAGTTCTTCATCATAACAATAAATAACAGGTGTTTTTTCTTCTTCAATCACACTAATTGCCAAATCCAGCAAAACAGCTCTGCCATAGCTTTTTCCTCTATGTTCTTCAGAAGTTATCAATCCGCCAAGGACTGAAATATTATTCATATCTGCATATGTTGCCATATGAGAAACAATTTTACCATTTTCCTTTATTACCAGGTTTTTGCAATTCCAGTTGATCATTCTGTCTGTCAATTGTTCGCATAAGGATTCAATTGTATAATGCCCACCAATATTTTGATCGGAACAAATCAGTTCTGCAATTTCTTTACAATCGTCAGGTTTTGCTAGTTCACTTAACGAAGATTTCTGTTTTGTCATTTCATCAAATGTCATTATATAACCATCGTATTTTAAATACTCGTCCTTTAACATCTGTAATACACTTGAAATCAAAATTCTATTGCCCGAAATCATATCAACATCTGATTTAATTATAAATTCTGAAAGCTGTTTAACTTCTTCAAAACACAAATCTGAAATTTCAAACAATTGAAAACTACTATAATACTTATAAATAATTGTTTTAGGTTTATTTTGCGAATCGAATAATACATAAGTTGTTGCATTTTTATTTTTAAATCCATAAGTTTGTAAATCAATATACAAATAAACATTTTGAAACTTATCGTTGAAAACAACTTCAAATAAATCTGCCTCTTCGTTCTTTTTACATTCACGTATCATTTTTTAGCCTCATTTTTGATAAAAATATATAAGCATTATATCAGCTTTAATAGTATTTGTCAATTAAGCTGCTTATATTTAAACCTGCATCTGCTTTCAATTGCTTATTAATTTACGAACAGAAGAAAGCGGTTTTTGGATTTTGATATTTTAAGTGAATAAATCACATTCAAAACAACAATCTCCTGTTTGCATATTTTACAGTTTAACCAATATATACAAAGTTCAAAATAAAAACTGACAATATCACATACTAAGTTTTTCTCTCCAAAATTCTACAGACGTAATTTCATATTTTTCTCTAACATATCGTTTTTTTGTTCTACCGTAGTAAAAACATAATTTAAATGCAAGACCGATAGTCTTAAAAAACCAATAAAAAAATTTTTTCACGCTTCTGTCAAGTCTTATTCCCTCGGGACTTCCCAGCTGAAATTGAATCGTTGACCTGTAACCTACGCACTTTCCGATATTTATTTGAGAAATAGGGGCACATATTATTTGTTTTTTCATAAAAACAGTCGGAATAATATGTCCGCCCAGCGTTACTGCCGACAATAGCCTATGGCGGGGTAATTTATCCGCCATAACACATTTATCAGAACCCCAGCCGTTGATTTCAGAAAGAGGCTGCATCTTTGTACGCATAGCCATAATCTCAGAGTTTATCTTATCATCTTGCGCAGCAATGAAAAATTCGGGGCCTGCTAAAAAATCCTCAAACGCACGAAAAACTATCGGCATATCGTCATAGCGATATAAAAACAGATGCTTTACTGTAGAAGCAACAAGCCTTCGTATGGCAAGTCCGAATGAACGTTTCAAACTTACAGCATTCATAACCATCTGATTGCGTATGTTGTAATATTCAAGATGAGAACTGTACTTCATCTCGAAATCCTCATGGATTACAGCAATACCGTTCATTGTAATTATCCTGCCCTGTTCTCTGTTTCTGATGCCAAATTCCGCATCGTCAAACTTAATAAAAAACGGATAGGGCAAACGGTTTTCAGCAATATCAGATGTCGGCAAACAGAAGCACCACCAGCCTCCATAATCGGGAACAGGCAGAGAAACGTTTTCAAGAAGCTTGTTTCTGTCACGCACATCAAAATTATAGCCTAAGTGTTCTATACCCTTCCCGTGCCATTTCGCACCTGCTTCATACTGCATAAATGGCTGACTCATGGGAAGCATTGCCGCACTGATGTGAAGTCCTGTGTTTTCAGGGCTGAGAATTGACAGAAAAGCTGTCATTCTTTCAAGGATTTCAGGGTGAAAAACCACATCATCGTCCATAACTATTATGTGAGAATAACCACCTTCATATGCCTCAATCATACATCTCGTAAAACCACCGCTTCCGCCGTAATTCTTGTTTTTTGAAACAGTTATAAAATCGTCAGAAAGTTGGACACAATCCAGCGTATTTCCATTATCTGAAACGAATACCCTGTTTATAAGGCTGAAATCAAAGGAACGAAGGATTTCAAGATTTTTTACCACATATTCTTCTCTTTTATAAGTACATATTCCTATACAAACGTTTACATTGCGGTAATCACATTCGGAATAATATCCACAGTCATACAACTCAAACTCCGACGCAGCAACAAATTTTGCGTACATAAAACCCTTTTGCGGCAAATCTGAAAAATCAGCGGTTATTTCAACCCTGTTCTCAGCTTCACACTCTGCAACAATGTGTTCGGCACCATCAAATACACACAACTGGACCATCGCCCTGCCGCTGAAACGAGCAGTAAACGCTGTACGACAGACAGTTGTGTAATCACGATACAAGGTATATGAAAAGCTATTGAAATACGTATCAAAGGAAGCTTTTTCACCCTGTTTTAAAACGAGCTTATTATTTTTTAATTCTCCGCCCCTGAAATACATATCCTTATACTCAAAGGTCTCTGTAGGAAAAATAATGTTCTGCAACTGCATTTTAAAACCCTCTTTATCCTTATTAAATAATGTGCAACTGAATGCTATGCGCTCGTTTATTTTTCATTAAAAACTGGTAGCTTCCCTGTCTTTAAGAACTCCTCATATTTATCGCATATAGGCTCAGTGTCACCGAACACAACCTGCTTGCCATGGTCAAGCCAGAGCACCTTATTGCACATTCTTCGCACCTGCGGTATAGAATGAGAAACAAGGATCGTCACCTTTCCGTTTTTAATGATATCCTTCATTTTGGCTTCACTCTTTTCGCGGAATGCGCCATCGCCCACCGAAAGAACCTCATCAAGAATAAGGATTTCAGGCTCAACCATACTTGCGATGGAAAATGCAATTCGTGATTTCATACCGCTGGAAAGCTGTTTGAAGGGACGCTCCTCAAATTCCTTGAGCCCTGAAAATTCAAGTATCTCAGGATATTTTTCGTCCATAAATTTTCTGGTATAACCCAGCATTGCACCACGAAGATATGCGTTTTCCTTGAGATTAAGGTCGCCGTCAAAGCCGCTGCCAAGCTCAAGAAGAGCCGCGATTTTGCCGTTTACCTTTACGCTTCCTTTTGAAGGGACCATGATCTTTGTAACAACCTTCAAAAGTGTAGATTTGCCAGCGCCATTCGTCCCCACTATACCCAGCATATCACCCTGTTTCAGTGCAAAGGATACATTATCAACAGCAACAAATTTCTTTACTTTATATTTACCTCTTAGTTTCTGCACCACAAAATCCTTAAGGCCAATATTGCGCAAATCGCCAGTGACATATTCAATTGAAACATTTTTTACATCAATAACGGATTCACTCATAAATACCCCTGTCAAATATAATATAAAAATTTATAGTTCTTCTTTTTGTAAATTGTCATGCCTATCAGCAGTACCACAACGGCAAATCCCGCATTAACCAGATGCAGCTTAAGTGATGGTATTGTTCCCTCAAGAATAATCTTCCTGAAATAACTGATATAACCATAAACGGGATTAAGATAAAACAGATTCTGAATATGTTCGGGATAAGCATCAACCGAATAGAAAATTGCAGAAACATACATAAGAAGCAAAGTAAAAATATCATAAAGATATTTCATATCGCGGAACATTAAGTAAAGAGCGGAAAGTATAAAGCCCGCCCCCAGATTAAACACAATAAGGCATAAAACAGGATAAACCAGAAAAATGTATTTCCATGTAATTGGCACGCCATCAATAAGACAAAAAACAAAAAGCACCAGCAGATTTATACCGAAATTGATAATTGTGGCTACATTTTTTGATAGCAGAAACATATATTTTGGGACATTTACTTTCGAGAAAATCCCTGCATTATCAAGCAGTGCAGTCATACCCGTAAGCGTGGATTCCTTAAAAAAATTATAAAGAAGATTACCACAGAACATGTATATAGTAAAATGTTCAATCTCACGTCCGAAAAACTGTGTAAAAACCAGCGCCATAACGCCCAAAGTCATAAGCGGACCAAGCACGCTCCAGACCATTCCTAACACAGTTCTTTTGTATTTTTTTGTAAAATCTCGCTTCACGAGCTCTTCAAATAGGAAGCGGTGTTGTTGAATTTTTAATTTTATTCTTTTTATCACACAATCACCTCCTACGCAATTTTTTATGTACAATATACATTAATGAAAAATTATAATAATCTTTTAACCTTAGGATATAAAAACCTTAATAATTTAAGTATTAAAAAATACACTGCGCTTAACAGCGCGGTAAAAACAATCATAAGGAAAAAGGATTCTTTATATCCTTTACCTGGAAAAGCATCTAAAACTATCTTCCGAGCCGCTATTTGATTAAAATATATTGCCAGAGTCAATGTTGGTAAACAACTGAATATTTTCTTGTGGAACAATTCGCACATGTAGCTTTTTCCACTAAACGATATACCAATTGCTACAGGAAGCAACAAATTTACGGAGTACGCTGTAACAGAATCGGAAATATTAAATATCCAGTTAACAAAAACTATTACATAAAGTAATAACTCAAGACAAGTAACAAAAACTCGAGAACTGTTATTTTTCACATTTTCTCTTAGCTTTTCGCTTATAAGCCAGCTTATCGCTCCGAAACAAATTCCTGTTACAGCCCTAATAATTCCGAGATATATTATTCCGTTATATGCATATTGACTCGGTGTAGGTGAAGCTTCATAATTGTACAAATAGCCGTAACTAACGAATGCTAAAACCGGCGCACATACGTATATATACATATCTTTGTTTCTATACAACAAGTAGCATAACGGAAGCATTGAAAACAGCATCGCCGAAAGATACCATTGAGTTGTATTAAATTCGCCTGTTTTAATCCCCGCAGAATTAAGACAGAATATTTCGGGAAACGCCCTTAAAACACTTGTTATATCAGCATCATTAAACACAAAAAATACAATAATAATTAAAAATAAAGCTACCCAATACTCTAAAGCTATCTTTTTAAACTTATTTATAACATACATCAATGCATTTTTGCCTGATTGAGAAACATCTGAGTTGCTTTTATATATGCTATTTACCATAAGCATACCGGAAACTATAAAGAATACAAATACTCCCCACCAGCCAAATTGTCCTACATATCTTACTGTAAGAAAGCTGGTATTTTCCCCTATAAACGGATATGTGTGTGAGAAAAATATAAATAATGCAAACACAAACTTCAATGCATCTATCTAATAATTTCTTTGTTTTTCTTTCATAACAACCTTCTGTCATCCCAGATTTAATATAACCTGAATTTTGTCGAAAATAACATTTAGATATGTTCTGCCAGGCTCAGAGCACAACCCATGACAATTGTATGTTTTCCTTAGCTTTTTTCAAGAAGACTTTTAGTGGTAATTAAATGCTCACTTGCAATTACTTTACTGGGAACATTCATATAATTAGGACCATACTGTTCTTCCATACGTTTATGGGGATTATTGGGCGCCCAAAAAGAATATCCTTCAAAATCGATTCTTTTTAAAGGAAGCCACGACTCTGTTTCTTTAAGGCCTTGAAAAGAAAACAACCAGAAGCCATGAGTTCCTATTCCGTAATAAAAACGGTCACCCGAATCAGCAAACAAGTTACTTTCCTCCAACGCCTTGTCCATTTCCTCATACAAGGTTCCCCATGAATTATTTTTCTTCAATTTCTCATAACGATTCTTTTTCCAGAAATCAGCAACCATTTGTTCAGTTGCATAAGACTTTACAAAATCCCATGCAAAAAAGTCCAAACAAAGATAGTCATCTATGGATGTGCCTCGAATAACTTTGATGCAGGAAGTAGTTCTTGCAATCATTGTTTCATTAGGATGTCTACGCAAAGAATAACTTAATAGATTAAGATAATCCGTCCAGTTATAGCAATCCGATGTGTCAATATAAAAAAAATCTTCTTTTAATTTTTCTAAAAGTTCGTTATACTCTTGCCGCGTTAAATCAAAATCAACATCATCATCCCATGGAATAAAACCGTTATGACGTATTGCTCCTAACAGAGTTCCACTTGACAAAGACGGGTGAAAACCTAATGACTCAACATAAGAAATTACTTCATGGGAAAACTCCAGAAGTCTGAGCTGATACTCTCTTAATTTTCCGGTTGCTTTAGACAATTTTGTTGCATCAATACTTGAAATGTATTCTTCTATCAGTTTTTTGTCTTTTTCAAATTTCTTATTTGTTATTCTTTTTGATTTGTTCTGTTCAAATATACAAATTATATTTTCAGGTATCTCTGTATAATTGCTTAATGTTTCGATAGAATTCATCATATCCATATAATCATCACAGCTTATTCTCACTCCGAATATTTTTTTGAATAAGAATAATATCAATTTAAAAAGCCAAACAAGAATAAGAATATTAAATGAATATGAGTTCCCATATTTATTAATCCGCAAAAGCGGAATACAAAAAACAAAAAAATTATAGTGAATTTCAGTAGTTTTTGACAATGTAAAAACAGGTATACCAAAAAGCAGCAATTCTTTTACAGTTTTGCCTTGAACATCATAAAATTTGTCAATAAAATTCATTTGGCTCACCCCTTAAAAGCGGTATTTGGAAACTTATATGGCTCTTTTACTGTAACACTATACAGATTTTTACCAAAAATTTTTACTCCCTTTGAATGAGGAGAATTCATGTGCTCAATAAGAATACGATTATTACATCTAAGCTTTTTTGATCCATTTTCTTTCAAAATATTTAATCCATTAATGAAATCAAAAATCCATGCCAAAACCAAGAGGTTCAAACCAAATCTTGTTTTAGATACGATTATTCTAAGAAAAGGAATATATAATAAAAAGATATTCACATTATCCTCTGAAGGCTTTGCCACACAAATTAACGAAATACCAAATATTTTAAATTGAAAAATCGGGTTACCTCTTATTTTTTTTAATATATCCTTTAATTTCATACTGTTCCTTTCAATGTTCACTTAACATTTTAGAAGACTTTAATTTCCCGTTTTTATATATGTCTATTCTATCGTTAAATTTTATCTCTTCGGAAACTACTTTGTTCAATAATTTTTTTTGCGTCACTGCAATAGAACAATACGGCATATATTTAATACACTTTTGTAGCTTATCCGCCGTCAACGAGGAATCAATCACGTACGTCAAAAAACGACAAACTATATCACCGAAATTACCAAATTGATCCATATAATATTTGTAACATTCTCTTGCGATAGTTTCCTTTTGATTATTAAGATATATTTCCTTAAGCATATATTCAAATTTTGTATACTCAATATCAAAATCCTTTTTCTGAGACGGCAGAATCCCGACACAGTATTCTTTCGTATCAAAAAGCCAGTAAAAATCATCGTCTTTTATGGGCTTTGTATCAAGTTGAACCACAACTGAAGGGATACGTAATGCTGCCCCTTCTATCACAGATAAGCCCATTCCGAAAACAATATCAGCGTGATTCTTCAAAAATTCGTCAAGCTCAGATTTTGGAATCGTACCCATAAAATTGAATTGTATGATGTCATCATATTTCTGAGAATATTTTTTTAATGCATTCATACACCAACCATCACCGACAATGTGAAAAACTTTTTTTCTGTTCGTAGGGTATTTAGCCAAATTATCCATAATATTATATATGGAATTTATCTTTTCATGGCTTATTCGCCCAACCCAAACGATATTAATCTCATCTGGGTCTATAAGATCAAAATTTGATAAAGGTTCCTCTTTATCATTTAAAAACATAGATAAATAAGATTTATTCTCAAAGTCAATATTAAACTGTTGTTTGAAGATATTGCGACTGGACCAATCATGAAACACCATAGCATTTTCTTTTTTGGTTAGTTCTAAAAACTCTCTTGCTTCTCCGCGTATAAGAACTAAATCCCAACCCGAAGGTGCAGTTTCATAATGCCATAACAATATCTTATTTTTGGAATTCATTCTTTTTAATTGAATTACCCGCGTACTGTTAGTGATAATCACACAAGGTTCTTGAATACAAAAATCAATTCCGTCATCATAATAATCAAGAATTGTAACGCGACTGTCTTTTAACAAACTGGTTGGATATCCTTCTGGAAAATCCATATAGTATATATCAAGTTCTGTATTCTCGGCAAGATATTTAGCCAACTCGCATAAATAATATGAGCCGCCACCTACATTATACGCAGGCATCCAAAAACATATTTTCTTAAAACCTTGTTCTTTTATTTTTTTGACCAATGTTTGTATTTTTTTCTGCATATGTTTTTACCCTTTCGTGTTTTTTTAAAACGATGGATACTAAAAAAACTTCTATCACGTAATGCGAAACCACACCCACTACAGTACAGAATAACATGCTGAAAAATATTATATCTCTATCTTCTAGATCCATTTTCCAAATCCAATCTGAAAGCCAAACGAAACATGGCCACTGCATAATGTAAATCGCATATGACCAGGAACCTAAAATCCTGCTGATATTCGTATTAAACAGCCGAGACACATATCCTGGTTTCAAGATAAAATCTATAAGTAATACAACGAACATAGCAATAAAAAATATAAACGGAAATTTCTTGCTTGATGTTTCAGTAAAAGAAACCAAACACAAAAAAGCTATAAAAATAGAGGCCTCAATGATTGATATAATTGTTTTTTTTAATATATTTGATATTGCAATTTTACTTAGTTCTGTTTTGTATAAAAAACCTATAAAATACCCTAATCCATATCCTGCAATTGCCGAAAGCACACCATTTGTAAGCATGGGCAAACTATCAAACGCAAGAAGCGCATAGTTATCTGACGTAGTACGTTGACCAATTATAACAAAAGATAAGAAAGATAATACTACTAAAATTAATAACTGTGGTGTAATTTTTCCATCAAAAGAAGAATTGTTCTCCCGTTCTGTACTAAATAACATATATGATGCTATTTCAACGAACAGCAGTACACATATATACCATGAAGCAGGATTTGAGGAACCCGTAGTAAGCAGCCCTGTTCCTGAACTTATAAAAAACAGATTCAATAAATCGACAGGTGACTTATATACACATACAAGTGAAACAAAAAGAATCGGCCATAATCTTGTCGCTTTACGCCAAATAAATTGAAGTAATGTCCTTTTCTTATAATCATTAGACAAGTAAGAAAAAAAACCACTTATAATAAAAAAGCATAAAACAATAACTACACCTACCGTTTGATTTTGTAAGGTCATTTTTTCAAAAAATGAATTGTCGGGAAATATAGCTTGCAATTTAGGGGTTAAATGATAAAACACTATCAATTCGGCAAATAAAAACCGAAGTAAGTCGATGTTATTAAATCGTTCTTTTGGCATATTTACTCCTCCACCAACTCAATCATATACATGTTCGGAAGCATTAAAAAGCAAATTCTCTTGCCGAAATATGTCGATTTCTTAAGCGGTGAAATAACCTGCGCTCTGCTCTTTATAAAAACATCCATTGCTTTTTCAATATCAGAAACCGTATATGCAAAGTGATACATTTTATTTCCGTTCTGAATATAAGGCGCAACAGTGCCGCTACCGTTTATATCCATAAGAAGCTCAAGTCGGGGCTGATTTTTTGAAGTAAGGAATATCCCTCTGATGCCCTGTGTTTCATCTTCAAAAATGCCGCTTTCCTTTGTATATCCAAGCAGAGAAAATACGGAAAGTTCCTTTTCAATATCCTTGACGGCAACTCCGATATGATGAAACTCAAATTTCCCCACGAGAGACCGGAAATTTCTCTTGAAAATCATCTCGCAGGTTTTTTCAAGCCTGGGGTGAATTTCACTATAGAAAATATCCTTGTCAGCATACTGTTCAATAGCATCGCATTGTTTTCCATCAAGTTCAAAAGCTTCGGGAATTACTCTTCTTGTATGCTCCCCGATTGAATTGTGAAAAGAAACAACGCTTTCATTTTCTGCAAGAGTACGGCAATAAAGCTCACTGAGTCCCGCCTTTTCAAAAGCAATTCTGTATAACAAATCAACGCTTTCGGAAGCTGCCAGAGAGTCTTTTCTCATTACCCATCTACCCCATTCCGCCTTACCATCGCAAATATCATAAAATGCAATAAGGCCCTCGGGATTGCGAGTAAGTCTGTTTTCAACGATGAAATAGCAATCACCCTCACGCTGAAAATAATCCTCAAGCCATTTTTCCTGGAGGGACACATCGGGAGAAATTCTATGAATAAATCTGTTGCGCTCCTGATCCTCAAGTCTGGTATCAACTACAAACTGAGCATCACTGAGCTTTATGGGACGGAGTCTGTAACAAAAACCATCCATTGTGTAATTATGCTTCATAATGGTTCACACTTTCAAAATTAGTCTGCTTTTTTACCTATTGTTTCAAGTATCTTGTTCATAGTATCCATGTAAACAATTTCATCAGCTTCAAAAACAATGTCAAATTCTTCTTCAAGAGCAAACATTATTTCAACTCTTTTAAGAGAATCCCATAAACCCTTTTCATCAGCCATCGATTTCAATTCTTCGATATCTTTGCCAAGAATATCTGCAACCAATTCGTAAATTCTTTCTTCCATTTTTAATTCTCCTTAACAGTTATTTCAACAAGCTCTTCAGGCATAGTATAGCTGAACATGCCACTATGCACGCTGTCAGCAGTTCCAAAATTCTTTATTAAAAACTTTTCGGCAGGAAGGTTGCGTTCACCTTTTGTAAAGCCGATCCTTACCTTTGCTGTTCCAAGCTTTTTACAAGCCAGTCCGATTGCGCCAAGAACAATACATTCGTCAAGGCCTCTACCCAAAGCACGGCAGCTTACAAAACACTCCTCTACTTCCACAGTATCGTCGTTAAGCTTTGCACAGCAAACACCGATAATGCCACTTTCCGAAAGATTGTCGGATAAAGAAACCGATATTACGCAACTCTTCTCCGACTTCATCATTTCCTCAATTTCAGGCAATGTATAACGCTTGTAGCAGAATATAAACTGATTTGTCTTATTTGCAAGTTCCGCAACGCGCGAAGCATTTTCCATGCAATTAATTGAATATGTCAGTTTCATACCCAGCGACTTTATATATTCATCGCCAGAAAGAGCCTCTTTTAATGCCCTTCGCTTTTCGTTAGCGATAATATCATTCTTACGAAGACTATCTTCCTTCTGTTCGATGAATTTCCTCATTCTTGGGAAGTTGTCCAGAACCTTTAGCGTAAGCTCTGCATCGTCATAGGCACGTATTGTATGAACAGACGGATGTTGCGACTGAACCGCATTGATTTCACCGTAGTTATCATCAATAAAAAGAATGCTGTCAACGCCTATATTGAGATATCCTGCAATTTCTCCGATTGAAGAAGCCTTGCTTTCCCATGAAACGCACAACTTTGACAAATCATCTTTTCTGAGCGGGAAATCTGTTCGCTTTTCAAACATTTCCACGACATCACGCTCATCGTTTTTTGATGCTACACAAATAAAATAGCCCTGCTGTGAAAGCTGATGAAGCTTTTCCTGAAGCCGCTTATGACCCTTGGTAAGTTCAATTCCGTCAATTCCGTCTTCACCGAGTACACCCTTATATAGCGTATTATCCAGATCGACAACGACCGCCTTCAATGCGGGCATAAGTAACGCAGGAATATAAACAAGCCCCAACTGTCTTGCGGCCATTGAAACTGCCGACGCACTCATTTTTGTTCCTGTGAACGGCTCCATTCGTAAATCCGTCATTTTGTCGGCGAGCTGACTTTGTATATCTTCCATGGAATAAACTACAGCCTGTTTGTTTTCTGTTTTTACATTTCCGCCAAACGGAACAAAAAGGACGGGCTTTGTAAATATCTCAGAAAGATATTCAAGTCTAGCATTTATGAAATCCGCCACATTATCATTTTTATAACGGGAGATATCCAGCCAAAGAATAAGCATATCTGCATCATCGGGAATGCTTAAAAATGTAAGGCTGTCATCGTAATCACTGTAAATAAAATCAACGCCTATACCTGCATAGTCAAGATATGCGGAAATCGTATTTTCAACTAACTCGAACGAATGATTCCTGTATACGCAGACCTTAAAATTCTTTTCGGTTACCGCCTTGTAATCAAGAAGCTGTTTTCTGGTCGGTTTCTGTTCAAAAATAAAGGATTGCAAATCCAAATCAATTACCCCTTAAAATTATTGATAATATCAATAATATAATTTATTTCTTCCTCGCTCATTCCGTAATAAAGCGGAATACTGAGTTCCTGTTCAGAAATCATTTCGGCAAGCGGAAGCTCGCCCTTTGATATTTCCAACTCCTTATAAGCATTCTGAAGATGCATGGGAACAGGATAATGACAGAGAGTTCCTATACCATTTTCTCTGAGATATTCGGCTAATCTGTCCCTTTGCTTACACAAAACAGGGAAAATATGCCATACCGTGTAGTAATCCTCATCACTGGGTAAAGGAAGCTTTATCAGCGGATTGCTGATTTTTTCAAGGAAAATATCAGCTATGCGGTTTCTTTCCTTGTTCCATTTATCAAGATGAGGAAGCTTTACTCTTAAAAAACCGGCCTGCATCTCATCAAGTCTGGAATTCACACCCTGATATTCGTTGTAGTATTTTACCTTTGAACCATAGTTTCTGAGCACTCTCACACGCTCTGCCAACTGTTCATCATTCGTTGTAACAGCGCCGCCGTCACCTAAAGCTCCAAGATTTTTTCCCGGATAAAAGCTGAAACCTGAAGCTATGCCAAGATTACCTGCTCTTTTTCCCTTATACTCTGCGCCGTGGGCTTGTGCGGAATCCTCCACAACCTTGAGATTATGCTTCGTTGCAACAGCGTTGATGCCATCCATATCGCATGCTCTACCGTAAAGATGAACTGCCATTATAGCCTTCGTTTTCGATGTGATTTTTTCTTCAATTTTAGCAGGATCTATTGTAAATGTATTATCAGCAGGTTCAACAAAAACAGGAGTTGCACCAACGTAAGAAACAGCCAGCGCAGTAGCAATATATGTGTTGGAGGGCACGATAACCTCATCACCATCGCCTATCTCCAATGCACGGAGAATAAGCATAAGCGCATCCAGGCCATTTCCGCAGCCTACCGAATATTTCGTTCCGCAATATTCGGCAAATTCCTTTTCAAAAGCTTCAAGCTCTTTGCCCATGATAAAATAGTTGTTACCGTAAACCTGATTGAATTTGTCCTGCATTTCTGTTTTCAATTCATCATGCATAGGCGCAAAGGATAAATAAGGAATATTCATCATTTTGTCTCCTTTATATAATTCATAAAATCATCGTAATTTCTGAGGTAATCCGATTCATTATAATAGTCTGAAGCAAAAACAAGCAACACGCAGTCATCAGAGAAATCATACATTTCATGCCAGATTTTCTTGTCAACAATCAGGCCTGCATTAGGCTCCGACAATAAAACATCTTTCTTCTCTTTTCCATCGTCAAGCATTACATAACACGAACCGCTTACACACACCAGAACCTGCACTAAATCCTTATGGGCGTGAAAACCGCGCCGTAAATTCTTATCAGCACCTGTAATATAATAAACTCTCTTAATTTCAAACGGTATGTCCTTAAGCGCCTCCACAGCTACGAGGAGTCCGCGTTCATCACCGTGTTTTGCAAAAGTTATTGTTTTAATTTCCATTTATTACCTCTTACTATATCCATCTTAGCTTTAAAAAATGAGAATCCCAACGAAGGGTGCATGCAACAATATCGGAGTTTGAGAAACATAGAAGTAAGATTGTTGCTACATTGTTCTTTCTTGCTGATATATTCTTTGAATACAGCCGCGTTTTTCTTCCATCTCTCGTATTTCTTTCGCGCTTCTGCAGGATTGGACGAATAAGGCTCTATTTCGTTTTTAAACATCAAATCGGCTTCCTTGATATATTTTTCATTTACATTGGTTGCCGAGCTTATGCCATTACTTCGGTATTTTATAAACAACCTTTCAAAAAAATGAAACCGAACTCCGTTTCTGAGAAGCTTCATATTCATTGAATAATCATCAAGGAGAAAATACTTTTCATCATACAGACCGTACTTTTCAATGCACTCCCGAGAACGGGCAGTACAACAGCCAAAAACAAAATTATAACCCACCATTTCCTCAAACAAAGCTTTCGGAGAGAGCGTCCGTATTTTTTCGGCCTGAAATCTAGAGGGAGAAATGTCAAACTCGGTATTCAGCTCCGAATCCCTGACGCTGCGCAATCCCGTAATAATCATTGCGCCAGTGTTCTCAAATTCGTTGACAATATCAGCAACGACATTCTCGTCATAAAAAGCATCGTCGCCCGCCAGATTAATGATATATTCGCCATCGGATACACCGATTCCGATATTAGACGAGCGGATAATACCACAATTTTGGGAATTCACTATAATTTCTGCAGTAACATTGCCTCTGTTTTTATCGGATATATACGCAGATACTGATTCCTTGCTGAAATTTTCAGAGCAATCATCAACTATAACAAACTGTATATTGCCGTATGTCTGCATAAGTACAGAATCAATAGCTGCATATAAATCAGGACTGTTATACGAAAGAGTAAGAATACTTACTCTTTTATCCTCTCTTTTATCTTCCGCCATACATCTTCTCGTAATATTCCTGATACTCGCCGCTGATGATATTTTCCCACCATTCGCGGTTTTCGAGATACCACTTTATTGTTTTCTGGATACCGTCTGCAAACTTAGTTTCAGGCAACCAGCCAAGCTCGTTATGAATCTTTGTAGGATCGATTGCATAGCGCATATCGTGTCCCTTGCGGTCTGCAACGTAGGTGATAAGGCTTTCAGGCTTGTCAAGTGCCTTGCAGATGATTTTTACAATATCAATATTCTTCATTTCATTATGTCCACCGATGTTGTAAACCTCACCGACTCTGCCCTTGTGAATGATAAGATCAATTGCACGGCAGTGATCCTCAACATAAAGCCAGTCACGGACATTGAGTCCCTCGCCGTAGACAGGCAGTGGCTTATCGTTGAGAGCGTTTGCAATCATAAGGGGAATAAGCTTTTCAGGGAAATGATATGGACCGTAGTTGTTGGAGCAACGGGAAATTGTCACAGGTAAACCAAAGGTTCTGTGATATGCCTGGACAAGTAAATCCGCACTTGCTTTGGAAGCTGAATAGGGACTTGATGTATGAATAGGAGTTTCCTCAGTAAAGAAAAGGTCAGGTCTGTCAAGTGGCAGGTCACCGTAAACCTCATCAGTGGAAACCTGATGATAACGCTGAATACCGTACTTACGGCAGGCATCCATCATCACCTGTGTGCCCATTATATTCGTGTTAAGGAACACACCGGGATTATCGATAGAGCGGTCAACGTGACTTTCAGCCGCAAAGTTTACAACAACATCAGGCTTCTCTTCTTCGAAAACTTTATTAACTGCCTCGCGGTCAGTAATATCGACCTTGCAGAAACGGAAATTCGGATTGTCCATTACGGGAGCAAGGGTCTCAAGATTTCCTGCATAAGTAAGGCAATCGAGACATACAATGCGGTAATCAGGATATGTTTTCAGCATATAATGAACAAAGTTTCCGCCGATAAAGCCTGCGCCACCAGTTACAATTATTGTCATAAATCTTCCTCCGAAAGTGAAAGTAAGTACTTGCCGTAATCAGTCATTTTAAGTTCTTCGCCTAAAGCGTGCATCTGCTCAAGAGTAATAAAACCTCTGCGCCATGCGATTTCCTCAATACAGGAAATATAGAAGCCCTGCATCTCCTGAACAGTTTTTACAAAGCCGCTGGCCTTATGCATGCCCTTGGGAGAACCTGTATCAAGCCAGGAAAGTCCGCGGCCAAGAAGCGTTACACTAAGCTTACCCTGCTCAAGATAATAATTATTTATTGCGGTAATTTCAATTTCGCCGCGGGCCGAGGGCTTCACATTCTTTGCAATCTCGACAACTTCATTATCATAGAAATAAAGGCCGGGAACTGCATAGTTTGACTTAGGCTCTGCAGGCTTTTCCTCAATGGAAATAACCTTCTTGTTTTCATCAAATTCTACAACGCCGAATTCTCGGGGATTCTTTACAGGATATCCGAAAATTGCAGCACCGCCTTTTTCTACACATTCCTGTGCTGCTTTAAGAGAAAGGCTGAATCCCTGTCCATAAAATACATTATCGCCCAAAACAAGACATACGCTGTCGTTTCCGATAAAATCTGCTCCGATAATGAATGCATCAGCGAGTCCTCTGGGCTTGTCCTGAACAGCGTACTGAATATTTATACCTATACGCGAACCATCGCCCAGAAGCTTCTCATAATTAGGAGTATCTTCAGGAGTAGATATAACAAGTATATCCCTTATACCTGCCAGAAGAAGAACTGACAGAGGATAGTATATAAGCGGCTTATCATAAATCGGTAAAAGCTGCTTTGATACAGCGATTGTATTCGGATAAAGGCGAGTGCCTTTACCACCTGCAAGTATTATGCCTTTCATTGTATCCCTCCTGATATACTGATTTATACTATATCGTTCTCAAAAAGTGCTCTTATATTCTTTAAGAGAATCTTCGTTGCACAAGCAAAAAAGCAATAGAACACATTTCATTTAATTATACCACATCTTCCCTATTAATTCAAGCTTTTTCGCATATTTTAATCAAACTGACACAAAAAGGCAGACGGTTAAACCGTCTGCCTGTAAATATTAACAATCAATATAAACTTCCGTAAGCTGCGCACGCTCTGTAGTCCGCACCTTCGGTATCCTGTGTACCGAATGCTGTCCATGCGTGGGGACGGAAGATTCTTCCCTCTGCCACGTTGTGGAGGGAAACAGGAATTCTGAGCATTGAAGCGAGAGTGATAAGGTCGTCGCCTACGTGGCCATAGACGAATGCGCCGTGGTTGGCACCCCAGTTTGCCATAACTGTGTAAACATCCTTGCAGGCTTCGTTGTTGCAGATAGGCGCAAACCATGTGGAGGGCCATGTGGGGTCGGTTCTTTCCAGAAGCGTCTTGTTAACATCTTCGGGAAGCTCAACAGTATAACCCTCTACAATCTGAATTGTAGGACCTAAGTTCTTTACATAGTTAACCCTTGCGAATGTGCAGGGCATAACTCCCTTTGTGGAGAAGCTGGAGGAGAATCCGCCGCCGCGGAAATAGCCAAGGTTAGCACAGCACCACTTGGTGTTGTCGAGACAAGCCCTGATATCCTTGTCGGTCATGTCCCACCATTCCTTCATGATGTTTTCGCCGTCTTCGTTTGTAACCGCACCTGTGCCGTCAAGAGCAGCCGCGCCGCTGTTGATCATATGTATAAAGCCGTTTTCCGCAACACCTTCGGGCTTCCAGCCTGTAACTCTTTCAACTGCAGCAGGAGACCAGTAGGTTCTTACATCTGCGAAAATTGCAGCCTTGTTTGTAAGCTGGTGAAGGAATAATAATGTAACACCGTTGAGGCCGTCGTTTTCAGTTGCGAAAGGAATAGGTTCACGCTTGCCGTTCCAGTCAAAGGTAGAATTGAGTATAGCTTCGCTGAAGTCTGCGTTAGGCATAAAGTCTGTCCAGTTTCTCTGGCCCTGGAAACCGCCGAGGATAGCATTCTTACCCTTCGCTTCTTCAAGCCAGCCCTTTGCTTCAAGCTTTTCATTGCCGTGCATAATGTCCATGAAGATACAGGTCATTTTTGCAATGAACTTCCAGTTTTCTTCCTTTTCTTCAGGAGTAAGATGGGTTCGCTGATAGAACATTCCGTCTGTGGGATTTACATCTCTGCCTTCCTTGCAGTTTTCCCTGATCCACGCGAGAGCCTTTTCGTATTCAGCTTCATCGTAAATGCCGAGCTTCTCACGACGGATAATTTCGGACATATCCACCCATTCAACGTGCATACCCAGATATGAACGGAAGAAGTCTTCATTGCAGTATGAGCCTGCAATACCCATGGAAACCGCACCGATATTTACATAGCTCTTGGCTCTGATATCACCGATAGCGGTTGCACACTTTGCGAAGCGCAGAATCTTTTCCGCTACATCATCGGGAATTTCCTTGTCTCCGATATCCTTTACGTCATGGCCGTAAATAGAGAAGCAGGGCATACCGTTCTGGGCATAAGCAGACATAGCCGCCGCGAGGAATACTGCACCGGGACGCTCCGTGCCGTTAAAGCCCCATACTGCCTTGATTGTATTGGGGTCTTCATCAATAACCTGTGTTACATAGCACCAGCAGGGAGAAACTGTAAGTGTTGCAACAACGTTCTCCTTTGAAAACTTTTCTCGGCAGGCTGCGCTTTCTGCAATACCGCCGATTGTGCTGTCTGCAATCACGCATTCAACAGGTTCACCGCTTGCATGGCGGACATTCTTTGTGATAAAATCTGCGGCAATCTTAGCCAGTTCCATTGTCTGAACCTCAAGGCTCTCCCTGATACCGAACTGTCTGCCGTCAATTACGGGTCTGATACCGATTTTAGCTAACATAATTCATTTTTCCTTTCATATCCTCGTTTTTGCAGCCGCGTGAAAACGATTGCATAAATTCACTTATGATTATACCAAAATCCTGCAGAAAAAGCAAGAGCTTTTTACCGCTTTTCAATAAATTATCACTCGTTGACTTATCGTCGCCGAAATGGTATAATCGTAAAAAGGAAATGGTATAATCGTAAAAAGAAAGAGAGGAAATAAAATGGCAAAATATGAATTCGGTATAATGGAAAATCCGCCTGTCAAAGGCAAAAGATACGACGACTACGACCCCGAAAACTACCCTCGGCTTACAGCAATTGAGGATGATATTTTTGACCCTGTACTGCTCAGTTTCAGAGGCACGGTTTACTGGCATACCCTTGACGAAAAGGCCGATGCAATTGCAATGGCGGGGATAAATCTTATTCCTCCCGAATCGTCAGCAGTTATTGCTGAGGCGCTTGCAGGAAATGCAGAACTGCGCGAGCTGAAAGAACTGCTCTCAGATGCTGTGAAAGAGGATAAATTCGTGATACTCTTCGGATTATGATAAAAACGCAGTAATGCCACGGCATTACTGCGTTTTTGTTATCATACATAATAGGTATTACCGATAGGGGTATGCGTTACCCTTGCAAATCCCGTAACAAGAAACGGCACTGCTATACTCATTACAATCAGTCCGCTCGCTATCATCAAAATCAAATAAACCGTGCTTTTACCTTCACGCTTTTTTCTTTTTACTTCTCTGACCGTTTTTATTATATGGGGATTTTTCAGGTTATAGTATATATGGACTGCGCCGTTTTCGGTATCATCCACATACTTTTCATACGTAACTCCATCCACCACATAGGTTATACTCTTTTCATAGCCTGAATCAAAATCCCTGGGATTATTTTTTGTGGGAATTCTTCTTTTCTGATAATAATGCCTGCCTGTTATTTTCGCTCTTACTCTGCTCCATTTTTTCGGGTCAGGAATATAATTCCTGAAAAACCTGTCATAGATTCCCTTTATGATAATCGCAAGACCGATAATAATACCGATACCCGATGCAATAATTTCTCCCATAGCTCACTTCTCCTTTATACGGGCAGTTCGCCGCGGATTGCCTTTTCCACACTTTCTCGAAGTTCCTTTCGCTCACTTTCATAAAGAGGCTTCCATTTTGCGGCACATTCGTTGAACTCCATTACCGCTGCATTTATTTCGCTTTCGCGGTTGAGCTTCTTCAGAAGAAAAATCTTGAGAGTAAGGAAATCCGCCTTATAGCTACCCCACTTTTTCATTTTCTTACTGTTAAGGACTGTTCTCACTATATTGAGGGCATGGGCATATCTTTCCGAAGCACAATCCACATAGGCAAGAACAAGATTCAGCATTGTATAGGTTTCGCTGAACACGCTGGTTTCAAGCTTATTGATAAAACCCTGATTTCTTCGCCATATATCGTCCGCCATTTCCTTGTCGCCCATCTGTACCGCCGACATCATATATACGAAAAGATAACTGCTGCGGTCGCTTATGCTGTCCTCGCTGACGGAAAGACTATTGAGGACTGCGATTGCGGATTTGTAATCGCCTAACTTTCTGTAAATCTCAGCATATTTTATATATCTGCTGACATTTACAGGCTTGTCTTTTATGAACTTGTTTTCATAGGCATAAAAATAATCAAGACAAAAGCCTTTTTCATAGACGATATATTCAACCTCTGCATTTGCATTGGTAATCGCTAATGCCATAACAGCTGCAGAACCGTAAATCAGCACAAATACGGAAATACTCATCAGAAAATGAACAAGCGTCATACTGCCTGATGCAATCAGACCTATATCGGCAAGCACCATCATTCCAAGCAATATCCATACCCACGGAACGGTAGCCTTTACGGCACCCGAAAACTGGTAAAGCCAGTATTTTCTTTTGAATTCGTTCATAATCCCCTCCGTATTTTAAAACCCTGCAAAGGCTCTACCCTTGCAGGGTTTCTGTCAGAATTAACCGAAGTAATCAATACCGCCCTTGAACATAGGCTGTTCCTTCTTGCCGTCTACGTTTACGCAGCAGTTGTCGGAGATACGTTCGCTGTGACCCATCTTACCGAATACACGGCCGTCGGGAGAAATGATACCCTCGATAGCGTACATTGAGCTGTTGGGGTTGTAGCGTAAATCCATTGTGGGATTACCTTCGAGGTCAACGTACTGGGTTGCAACCTGTCCGTTTTCGATAAGCTTTCTGATAACCTCGTCGCTTGCAACGAAACGGCCTTCACCGTGAGAAATCGGGATTGTGTAGATTTCATCAACCTTGCAGTGCATGAGCCAGGGAGTCTTGTCTATACAGATTCTTGTGTTGACAAGCTGGGACTGATGTCTGCCGATTGTGTTGAATGTAAGTGTAGGACTTTCCTCTGTAAGGGGCACAATCTCGCCGAAGGGTACAAGACCGAGCTTGATAAGTGCCTGGAAGCCGTTACAGATACCCAGCATAAGGCCATCACGCTTGTAAAGCATTTCGTGAACCGCTTCCTTTACCTTGGGGTTGCGGAAGAATGCGTTGATGAACTTACCGGAACCTTCGGGCTCGTCACCGCCGCTGAAGCCGCCGGGAACTGCGATAATCTGGCTCTGCTTGATAAGCTCTGCGAATGCGTCTACGGATTCTTCCATAGCCTTTGCATCAAGGTTTCTGATTACGAACTGAGTGGAAATACCGCCGTAACGGTTGAATGCGTCAGCCATATCGTATTCGCCGTTTGTACCGGGGAATGCGGGGATAAGAACTCTGGGCTTTGCAATCTTGTTTGCGGGAGCGCAGATGTTTGTGCAGCCGCCCTTGTAGCTGATCTTTTCGGGAGCGGGCATTGCCTTTACGCTGTCACGGAAGATAGGCTCAAGAACTGCATCCCACTTCTTTTCAAGCTGTGCCATGTCAATAACAACATCGCCGCTGTAAATCTTGTATTCATCGATAGTTTCACCGATAAGCTGTGCGCCTTCGATTTCTGCGTTTGCTTCGATAATGAATGCGCCGTAGCAGAGGGAGAACAGCTCATCATCAGAAAGCTTCTGAAGCTTAGCACCGATACGGTTGCCGAGAGACATCTTGAAGATACCTTCTGCAAGACCACCGTTTGCATAGGACCATACGGAGATAGCCTTACCGTCAGCGATAGCCTTTTCCACGATTTCAAAAGTCTTCTTTACGCTGTCGAAATCGGGAAGCATATTTTCATCATAAGAGGGCTTTGCAACATAAATCTTGCTGAAAGGACACTTGAATTCAGCGGAGATAACCTTATCAGCCTTGGCTGTGGAAACTGCAAATGAAACAAGTGTGGGAGGTACGTCGATATCTTCGAAAGTACCGCTCATGGAGTCCTTACCGCCGATAGCGCCGCAGCCCAGTTCAAGCTGTGCCTTGTATGCGCCGAGGAGTGCGCTGAAGGGCTTGCCCCAACGGGAAGGTGTGCCCTGTGTTCTTTCAAAATATTCCTGGAATGTAAGCCAGCACTTCTTGTAGGAACCGCCAGCCGCTACAATCTTTGCGATAGATTCGATTACCGCAAGCATTGCGCTGTGGTAGGGAGACTGAACAGCAACTGCAGGGTTGTAGCCCCAGCCCATAAGGGAAGCTGTTGTTGTCTTTGCGTCGAGTACGGGAATCTTTGCAGCCATAGCCTGAACAGGTGTCTGCTGTGTCTTGCCTGCGAAGGGCATAAGAACTGTTGCAGCGCCTACTGTGGAGTCAAAACGCTGAACGAGTGCCCTCTGAGAGCATACATTAAGGTCTGTAGCAAGCTTTTCCCAGTCTTCTGCTGTATTCTTGTATTCTGTCTTATATGAAACTGTAGGAGCGGGAACAGAAATTTCTGTGTGCTTTTCCGCACCGTTGGAGTTTAAGAATTCACGGGAGATATCGCAGATTGTCTTACCGTTCCAGTTCATTCTCAGTCTGGGTTCAGCTTCAACAACAGCTACGGGAGTTGCTTCAAGGTTTTCAATGCCAGCAAGTTCAATGAACTTTTCAACATCATTCTTATCAACAACAACCGCCATCCTTTCCTGAGATTCGGAGATTGCAAGTTCTGTGCCGTCAAGGCCGTCATACTTCTTGGGAACTGCGTTGAGGTCGATTGTAAGACCGTCTGCAAGCTCACCGATAGCAACGGAAACACCGCCTGCGCCGAAGTCGTTACATCTCTTGATTAATGTTGTAGCCTCACGCTTTCTGAATAAACGCTGGAGCTTTCTTTCAATAGGAGCATTACCCTTCTGAACCTCTGCACCGCAGGATTCGAGGGATTCTACGCTGTGGGACTTGGAGGAGCCTGTTGCACCGCCGCAGCCGTCACCGCCTGTACGTCCGCCGAGGAGTACGATAACATCGCCGGGAGCAGGTCTTTCACGTCTTACGTGGTCAGCGGGAGCAGCCGCAATAACAGCACCGATTTCCATACGCTTAGCCATATATCCGGGGTGATAAAGCTCTGCAACGTGACCTGTTGCAAGACCGATCTGGTTACCGTAGGAAGAGTAACCTGCAGCAGCAGTTGTTGTAATCTTTCTGGGAGGAAGCTTACCTTCGATTGTTTCGGAAACAGGGAGAAGGGGATCAGATGCGCCTGTTACACGCATTGCCTGATATACATAAGCACGACCTGAAAGGGGGTCGCGGATTGCGCCGCCGAGACAGGTAGCCGCACCGCCGAAAGGCTCGATTTCTGTGGGATGATTATGTGTTTCGTTCTTGAACATAAGGAGCCATTCTTCGTCCTTACCGTCAACATCAACGGTAATCTTAACGGAGCAGGCATTGATTTCTTCACTTTCGTCAAGGTCGGGCATAAGTCCGTCAGCCTTTAACTTCTTAGCCGCAAGTGTAGCAATATCCATAAGGCATACAGGCTTATTTCCACGGCCCAGCTCTTCACGGTTCACCTTGTATTCCTTGTATGTTTCAGCAATATAGGGGGCTTCGATTTCAGCCTTGTCGATGATTGTGCCGAAGGTGGTGTGACGGCAGTGGTCGGACCAGTAGGTATCAATCATACGGATTTCGGTGATTGTGGGGTTGCGGTTTTCTGTCTTGAAATAGTCCTGACAGAACTTGATATCGTCATTGTCCATAGCGAGACCGTAGCTCTTCACGAAATCAGCGAGACCATCCTTGTCAAGATCAAGGAAGCCGTCAAGAACTGCAACCTCTGTGGGGATATCATACTTTATCTTAAGTGTTTCGTATTCTTCGTAGCCGCATTCTCTGGATTCAACGGCATTGATAAGGTAATTCTTGATTTTTGCGAATTCCTCATCTGTGATATTGCCGCTTAAGATGTAGATCTTAGCGTACTTTACAGCAGGCTGATCGCCCTGACAGAGCATCTGGATGCACTGTGCGGCACTGTCGGCTCTCTGATCGAACTGACCGGGGAGGAATTCAACAGCGAACATACGCTCGCCCTCGCCGATTACAGGCAAATCGTAGTAAACATCGTCAACAGGGGGTTCGGAGAAAACCGTAGGAATGGAGCGTTCGAGATTTTCCTTGGAAATGTCTTCAACGTCGTAACGGTTTACAATTCTCGCACCTGTAACACCCTCAATTCTGAGAGAGGTTCTGAGGTCGGATAAGAGAGCTTCGCCCTCTACCGCATACTGGGGTTTCTTTTCAACATAAATACGATAAACTGACATAAACAGTCCTTTCTCCTTGTTCTACAACAGGAAGTATAATTTTTCAGCGGTTTTCCGCATAAAATATCATTTTAATTTTACCACAACCGACATTTTTTGTCAACAGAAATAAGCACAAAAAGGCAGGACTTTCGCCCTGCCTTTTTCGTTATTTTTCTGTTTCTTCCATAACCGCACCCAGAATATCCCTTTCGGGAGCTTCACTGCATTCCGCCACAATTCTTTCGGTATCCCTGACAGTAAGACTTCCTGACTCTGTTACAATGCCTGCTGTAGTCTGCTTTGCTCTCGCTCTGCTTACCGCAAATGCAATCACTGCGCCGAGAACAATAACTGCCGCCACACATACCGCAAAAATCCATGTATTATCCTGCTTTGCACCTGTGATGCTTATTTCAGTCGTAACTGCCAGCTCCTCCATGGTTACAGCAGGTGCACCCTGATAACCTCCGCCTGCATCATAGTCTCCGATTCCGGGGGTATATACAGCTCCGTCCATACCGCCGCCTGCACTGTCAATAGTGCCCACAACAGCCGCATCAAGGACAATGCCGTTTCCTGCTTCAAAAACCAGCTTATCGCCGTATTGTCCAAGAAGCTTTTCTACATACATTTCCGCGTTGGGGTTGCTCATATCTATAACTGCATGAACCTTGTTTTCCATCTCGTAAACGCCCAGTCCATAAATGCCCGATTCGTCGCCCATGAAAGGAGAAATATCCTCCTGCACCTGTCTCAGTTCCTTATAGGAATAGCTCTGATAGGTGAATTTTACGGAATTGTCATTTTCGATAAGGGAAAGGATTTCCTCCTTGCCTTTTTCGCCGGCTTCATCCTTTGTGACAGCTACCACAAGCTCGCTCATATCCCCTGTTTCCGTCCACACACCGCAGACATAGTCGGGGTAAATGTATTCATATTCTGCCAATTCATACCATGCCTGATACAAGTCGCCCATGGTCATATATTTTGCAATGGGTGTACCTTCCTCACGGGTTGCAGGTACTATTTCATCGGCACCAAAAATGTCGTTGTTAATTACAACACCCTCGCTTACAGCATAGTTTTCTTCGGTAAGCGCCCCTGTGTAATCCTCTTCAGCAAGTGTAAAGGACGGCTCGATTGTATCATCAATAACTGTCGGTACAAGTCCGCCTTCTTCAGCGCCCGCAAATTCATCTGCTACGGAAACCGCGGTTGCAGGCACGGCCGTTTCCACTGCTGTTTCCTCAACAACCACCGCAGAAGCGCAAATTGACAGATTCAGGCATAAAGCCGCAGATAAAATTATTAAAAAAGCTTTTCTCATTTTTCTCCTCCGTTCAGCATATTACGAAGCTTATTTATCGCTTTTCTATATCTCCATAAAACAGTACCCATGGGAACATTCACCATTTCCGCAATTTCACGGAACTTAAAGCCGCCGTTCAGGTGCAATGCAACAAGCTGTCGTTCATCAACGCTCAGCTTCGCAAATGCCCTTTCAAGGTCAATACGTTCGTCTGTGGCATCTGCCTTGTCAGAAAGCATATTTTCACAGTCGTCGATATTTATATGTTGCTTTTCCAGCTTGTCTATGGTGAGATTATGTACCATTTTCAGAAGATAGGCTCTCGGTTTTTCCAGAGGTGTTTCAGGGGGCTTACGGTACAATCTGACAAAAAACTCCTGTATAATGTCCTCCGCCAGGCACCTGTCGCCCGTAATACGGTATGCAACAGTATATGCGGGGGTGCTGATTTCGTTGTAGATTTCTTCAAATACGGACCTTTCGCCCTTACTCAGCGATATAAGCTTTCCGGAAAGCTCCTTATCGGTCAATAGTATCAACCCCTTTCATAATATAAGACGGAACGGGAGTGGGAATTATTGGAGTTTTTAACTCAAATAATTTAATGAACGATGAAAAAAGAAAAATGAATGATTGCGGTATCGCCTTACGGCGATATTTTTTGAAATATGTCCGCGAAGCGGACACCTTAATCTTTCATCCTTCATTATTCACTATTCATCAAAAAAGCACCCTTTCGGGTGCTTTTTTATTAACCATTAACAGCCGCTTTGAGTGCTTCTGCCTTGTCTGTCTTTTCCCATGCAACGCCAAGCTCTTCTCTGCCCATGTGACCGTATGCGGAAAGTTCCTTGTACTGGGGCTTTCTGAGTTCGAGAGTAGAGATGATAGCTGCGGGACGGAGATCAAATACCTTGTTTACAGCTTCGCTGATCTTTTCGTCGCTTACCTTACCTGTACCGAATGTATCAACGAGAACAGATACGGGAGTTGCAACACCGATTGCGTATGCAAGTTCAACCTCGCACTTTTCAGCAAGGCCTGCTGCTACGATGTTCTTTGCAACATATCTTGCTGCATAAGCTGCGGAACGGTCTACCTTTGTCGGATCCTTACCGGAGAAAGCGCCGCCGCCGTGTCTTGCATAACCGCCGTATGTATCAACAATAATCTTACGTCCTGTAAGACCGCTGTCGCCCTGAGGACCGCCTACTACGAAACGGCCTGTGGGGTTTACATAGTACTTTGTGTTTTCGTCAAGGAGTTCGGCAGGAATTGTTGTCTTGATAATCTTTTCGATAACATCTGCACGGATCTGGTCAAGTGTAGCGTAAGCCTTGTGCTGTGAGGAGATAACTACTGTATCAACTCTTACAGGCTTGCCGTCAACGTATTCAACTGTAACCTGGGACTTGCCGTCGGGAAGGAGATAGTCAAGCTCGCCGCTCTTTCTTACATCTGTAAGCTTCTTTGCAAGCTTCTGTGCAAGAGAAATAGGAAGAGGCATAAGTTCGGGAGTTTCTGTACAAGCGTAACCGAACATCATACCCTGGTCGCCTGCACCTGTATCCATAGCATTTTCTTCTCTGCCTTCCAGAGCGTTGTCAACACCCATAGCGATATCGGGAGACTGCTTGTCGAGAGTTGTCATAACTGCACAGGTGTTGCAGTCAAAACCGTATTCTGCGTTATCGTAGCCGATTTCGCGTACTGTTTCGCGAACGATTGCGGGAATATCAATTGTAGCCTTTGTTGTGATTTCGCCCATTACCATTACAAGACCTGTTGTTGTGCAGGTTTCGCAGGCAACACGGGACATAGGGTCCTGAGCCAAGAGAGCGTCTAAAACGCTGTCGGAGATTCGGTCACAGATTTTGTCGGGATGACCTTCTGTAACGCTTTCGGAAGTGAATAAAAACTTTGCCATTTTGCATTTTCCTTTCTTTTTCTGATATTTTGATTTTATAAAACAAAAAAGCCCCCATTGGGAGCTGTTGAAATCTTTGCTCCCTCATCTTCCGCCTTTCGGCGCAGGAATTGGCACCATTTTCGTTTCCGAACGGTTGCCGCAGCTTCACAGGACCTGTTCCTCCGCTGCTCTTGATAAGGATTTTTTGTTTACGTTGTAATTGTAGCATATATAAATGCCGTTGTCAATAGCAAATTACGCCATTTCAGCTTTTTCTTGCCTTATACTGCTCATATCTTCCCGAAACCTCGTGCCTGCGTTTTTCAGGGGCATTTCTCTCCGCTTTCACGCGGCGCACAAGCTCCGCCTTTCCTTCTTCGAGGCGGACTCTTGCGGATTTTTTCAGTTCGATACGCTTTATAAGCTTCTGATTCACAAAGCTATAGTCATTGTAATTATTAAGCCTGAAGGTTTCCAGCAGAGAACAGTACTTATCCACCGCACATACAAGCCAGCTTTCGCGGTATTTCGGAAGCTTGGTAAGGGTCAGGGGCCACATATGCTTTCTGATAATATCCAGCTCACGGGGGCTGAGCCTGAACTCGCGGATTGCATTCTTTGAAGCGGTATAGGGGTGGGCAAAACCGTGAAGACCGTCGCCTATATCGGATGTTTCATGCCAATCATAAAGAAAGAAATCGTGAAGCATTGCGCCTCTTACAAGACTGTCGCTGTCATACTTTATTCCCAGCTTATCCGCAAGGCTCTTACTGTATGCGGCAACCGCCATGCAGTGACCGAAAACAGATACGTTCCCGTGCTGTGTAAAAGTCTTTGTAAGCTGCATGTTCTCATTTTCAAGCACTGATGACACGGCATTCTGGAACTGTTCGTTGTTCTTCACGATGCATCTCCTTTCTAAGTAGTTTCCTTCTCGAGTTCTTCAAGCAGGTTATCCGTATCATCCTGCTCATCCTCGCCGCCTATTTCAAATTTAAGCTGTTCTATGAATTTTACTATACGTCTGCGTCGGCGCATAACCGCACCGCCGAGACTGATGAATTTGATTGTTATAAGCCTTTTTGCCTTTTCGGGGGTAAATTTTTTCAGGTATTCCTTGTAATGAATATGGCGGGATATGCTTATAATGATATCCACAATCATAACGATTGTAAAGACAAGGTCATAAATCATTGCAAATTCCGCGGAAACAAAAGATACAAGCTTATCTACGGGAGCAAAAAGCACATATACAAGGAACAATGACAGAAGTCCCCAGAAAAGGGATGGAATAAGCGAAATCCTGTTCTTGTAGGTGAATTTAAGCATACTGTAATCCCAGAACTGTTTCTGGAAAATCGTCTCCATTACCCAGCCCACAAAAAATTCAAGAGCCGTACAGGAAAGCACACCCACTATATACACAAGAAAACCGTTGTGCCGGAAGGGCATACAGCAGATAAGTATCGTCATTCCGCCGAAGCCGTAAATGGGTATGTACGGGCCGTTGAGAAATCCTCTGTTTATGAAGTGACGGCGGTAAAGGGATTCAATTGAAGATTCGATAACCCAGCCGATGTTGCAGAAAATAAAGAACAGGAACAGAAACTGGTACCATTCGTATTGAAACATAGTTTTTCCTCTGATTTTATTCTGTGTCTAACGATTCCACAGTTTTTCTTTGAATTGATGTGATATTACTGTTTATTTCCGAAACATCAACGCTTATCCATGATGGTGTGCCGATTGAAATTTCACGGTGAGCATCTTCAATCTGGTCGGAATAATTTTTAAGAACACTGGCCTGAATGCGCACTTCAGGATCCTGACTGTCACGCATTGCAAGATACTCGGGACTGGTTTCATCCAGCACATAATAAATATTTATTGTGTTAGCGTCTGTTTTATTAACAGTTATGCGATATTTTGAAGCTGTGACTTCACCGTCGTATTCGGTAATTGCATATAACATACATTCATCCAGCGCTGCACCTGTGCGCACATAAGCGTCATAGACAAAAAGTCTTTCGTTTACTCCGAGAATACTGTTGAGCGCATTGGCAGACCTTACGGCAAATGCCTCCTCCTTAGTCTGGGGAGCGTCCATGAAAATAAACATTGCCACACAGAAACCGAGAGCAAGGGAAACCACAGCCGCAGCAATAGTAACAACCATGGAAAGAGCAGGTTTATCCGAAGGATTTTTCTGCTTTACAGGCTTTTCCTTTTTTACCTTTTCTTTTTTTGGCTTTTTCCCGGGAGCAGTCTTATTTTCAGAAGCTGTATCATTATTGCTTTCTTCGGGCTTTTTTTCTTCGGGCTTTTTCTCATTTCCCTCGGCTGCAGCCTTTTCGGAAACCCTGGAAACGGCAGCATCAAGACCTGTAAGGTCAACTACATTGCCATCCAGAAGGGCATCAATCTGACTCTGGGAAATAGAAATATTCTTATTCTCCGAAGCAGGTGCTTCGACAGCTTCCTCACTTAGCTTCATATTTGCCGCACTGAGAAGGTCGTTGAATTCTTCCTCCTCCGTATCGAAGGTTGCAAGGTCAAAGCCACAGCTGGGACATATAGTTTCATTTTCCGGAATTTCACTGTCACAATCGGGACAATATATAACTGCCATAACGACTCCTTTCATCATTAAACAGCATAATACGTACTTTGTCTACAATCAAAATAATTATAACATAGTAGTTTTCAAATGTCAATTAAAATATACTGGAAAACCGCATTGCAGAACATCAAATCCACAATGCGGTTCTTAATTTATGCAGTATGTGCTTCGGCAGGCTTTTCACCCTTGAAAAGTATCTTCATAATAATAGGTGTAAGTATTGACGAAACAATGATAAGCAGGATTACAGAGGTGAAATATACAGGGTCCAAGAGCCCTACGGAAAGTCCCTTCTGAGCTACGATAAGTGCAACCTCACCACGGGTCATCATACCGATACCTACCTTAAGGCTGTCGCGCATATTGTAACGGAAAATCTTTGCCACAAGTCCGCAGCCGATAATCTTTGTAACCAATGCAACTACCACAAACAGCAGAGAGAACACCAGCAGTTCAGGAGTAAAGCCCGAAAATTCGGTTTTAAGACCGATACTTGCAAAAAACACCGGACCGAACAGCATATATGAGCTGATATCCATTTTTTCTGCAATATAGTCGGAATCACGAAGGTTGCAGAGAATGATACCTGCCACGTAAGCACCTGTAATGTCAGCAATTCCGAAGAAGTGCTCAGCACAGTACGCCATAATCATGCAGAGTGCAAGTCCTAAAATCGGGATACGGCGCTGATGAGGGTGGCGCTTGTCGATATATTTGAAAATGTAGTAGCAGATAATACCCGCAAGTACACAGAACAGGAAAAAGAAGCCTGTATTCTTGACCACATCAAGGGGATTAGTGTCGGGAGTCTTCATTCCTATAACAAATGTGAGCACGATAATACCGATAATATCATCAATAATTGCGGCGCTTACTATAAGTGTGCCGATTTCACCCTTGAGATGACCCAGTTCCTTAAGAGTCTGGACAGTGATACCTACCGAGGTGGCTGTCATAATCGTACCGATGAATATTGCGCGATAGAAGCTTTCGCTGCCGATTTCGGAGAAGCCGTAGAATCCGCCGTAAAGAAGCGTGCCGCCCAAAAGGGGCACAAATACGCCCACTATAGCTATAAGAAGTGCCTTCGGACCTGTTTTCAGAAGATCCTTTAAATTCGTTTCCAGACCTGCTCCGAACATAAGCAGTACAACACCGATTTCCGCCATTGCTGCCAGGATATCCGACTGTTCCACCAGTCCTAAAACACTGGGACCTATTAAAAGCCCCGCTATGATTTCGCCCACTACCTGAGGCGCTTTAAGCTTTGCCGCAAAAATTCCGCATACCTTTGCCGCAAGTATAATTATGGCAAGATCCTTGAAAAGTTCTATTGTTGTTTCCATTTCTGTTCTTCTTTCTTTGTGTAATTGTACACTATTGTATTTAAACCTTTGCTATTATATATCTTTTGTTTTCACAATGCAACAGGATTTTTGACGATTCTATGTTTTGACCTTATTTTCGAGTCAAAAGTCGAAAGAATTCAGCGTTTTTACAATAACAGACGAGCGGGCGCGGAGCGCGTTTTTGCGCCAGAGGCGCAAAAACAACCGCTGAGGCAGCGCAGCTGCCTCAGCGGTTCATTC
>JAZSFL010000001.1:0-43946 GCA_045532185.1 Ruminiclostridium sp. | reverse complement strand
CTCTTCTTGCTTCGGAATTTTTTACAGAGCGGGGGTTCCCGTAACGGACTCCTCCGATTTTCATATATTCACAAGCAAAAACAGCACCAAAATCATTCATTATTCATCATTAATCATTCATCCAAAACATTGACAAACCCATAAAAGTATAGTATAATAGATGGGAATATATTAAATATAATGGTGGAATTTTCCCCGAAAGAAAGGATTGTCACAAAATGGGACTTTTCAGTAAGCTGTTCGGCAGCTATTCAGAAAAAGAATTAAAGAGAATAGAGAGCATCAAGCAGGCTGTTCTTAACCTTGAGCCTATGTATCAGGCTATGACGGATAAGGAGCTTCAGGACCAGACAAATGTGCTGAAAGGACGTCTTGCTGAGGGTGAATCCCTTGACTCCATTCTCCCCGACGCATTCGCTGTATGCCGTGAGGCCATGTGGCGTGTTATCGGTATCAAGCCCTACCCCGTTCAGATTATCGGCGGTATCGTTCTTCATCAGGGACGTATTGCGGAAATGAGAACAGGTGAAGGTAAGACATATGTTGCTGCGCTCCCCTCCTACCTTAACGCACTTACAGGCAAGGGTGTGCATGTTGTAACAGTAAACGACTATCTTGCAAAGCGTGACAGTGAGCTTATCGGCCGCGTTCACCGCTTCCTCGGACTTACTGTCGGCCTTATCGTCCACAGCAAGACAAATGACGAACGCCGTAAGGCTTATGCCTGTGACATCACCTACGGTACAAACAACGAGTACGGCTTCGATTACCTCCGCGACAATATGTGCATCCGCAAAACCGAAAAGGTTCAGCGTGAAATGAACTTTGCAATCGTGGACGAAGTTGACTCCATCCTTATAGATGAAGCAAGAACTCCTCTTATCATTTCCGGCAGGGGCGACAAGCCTACCGAGCTTTACGAAAAGGCAGACAAGCTTGCAAGAATGCTGAAGTCCATCAAGGTTGTCGAAGTTGACGCAAAGGAAGAACACGACGACTATGACGGCGACTATATCATTGACGAAAAGGCAAAGACTGCAACACTTCTCCCTGCAGGTGTAAAGAAGGCTGAAAAGTATTTCGGAGTTGAAAACCTTATGGACCCCGACAATATGACCCTTTTACATCATGTAAACCAGGCTATCAAGGCTCACGGCTGTATGCACCTTGATACAGAATATATCGTTCGTGACGGTGAAATCGTAATTGTAGACGAATTTACAGGCCGTCTCATGTTCGGCCGCCGCTTCAACGAAGGCTTACATCAGGCTATCGAAGCAAAGGAAGGCGTAAAGGTAAAGAACGAGAGCAAGACTCTTGCTACAATTACTTTCCAGAACTTCTTCCGTCTTTATTCCAAGCTTTCCGGTATGACCGGTACAGCTATGACCGAAGAAACCGAATTCCGCGGAATCTACGGCCTTGACGTAATCGAAATCCCAACAAACAAGCCTGTTATCCGCGTGGATAATCAGGACCAGGTATATAAGAACGAACACGGTAAGTTCGTTGCCGCTATCAGAAAGATTGAAGAGTGCCATGCAAAGGGACAGCCTGTCCTCGTTGGTACTGTTACAATCGAAAAGTCTGAACAGCTTGCAAAGATGCTCCGCAAGACAGGCATCAAGCACGAAGTCCTCAACGCAAAGAACCACGAGCGTGAAGCGGAAATCGTTGCACAGGCAGGTAAGAAGGGCGCTGTAACAATCGCCACAAACATGGCGGGCCGTGGTACAGATATCATGCTTGGCGGTAACCCCGAATACCTTGCAAAGGCAGAAATGCGCAAGATGGGTATCGAGGACGAGCTTATCAATGAAGCAACCGGCTTTGCTGAAACAGATAACGAAGACATCTTAAAGGCAAGAGAACTCTACAAGGAACTCAATGACAAGTACAAGGCACAGATTGCTCCCGAAGCTGAGGAAGTAAGAGCCGCAGGCGGTCTCTTCATTCTCGGTACAGAGCGTCACGAATCCCGCCGTATCGATAACCAGCTCAGAGGCCGTGCAGGCCGTCAGGGCGACCCCGGTGAAAGCTGCTTCTTCGTATCCCTCGAAGACGACCTTATGCGTCTCTTCGGCGGCGAAAGAGTTCAGGCTATCATGGAAACTCTCAACATCGACGAAGATGTTCCGATTGAAACAGGTCTTTTAACCAAGACTATCGAATCCTCACAGCGTAAGATTGAAGGCAGAAACTACTCTATCCGTAAGTCTGTCCTTGACTTTGACGATGTTATGTCACAGCAGAGAATGACTATCTATTCTCAGCGTGGTAAGGTACTTGACGGCGATGATATCAGCGCAAATATCCACTCCATGATCACTGAAAGCATTCAGGAAAACATTGATATGTACTGTCAGGGTGACATTGCCGAAAACTGGAATCTTACAGGCTTACGCGAACACTATGCAGGTGTCCTTACAACTCCCGATGACCTCAACTATACAGTTGACGAGCTCAATCAGGTTCAGAAGAAGGATATCATTGAAGAACTTACTGACAGAGCCCTTGCAATCTACGCTGCAAAGGAAGCTGAATACGGCTCCGAGATCATGCGTGAAATCGAACGTGTTGTTCTTCTCAAGAACGTTGATACAAAGTGGATGGACCACATCGACGCTATGGATGAACTGAAGAAGGGTATCTATCTGCGTTCTATGGGTCAGAAGGATCCCGTTGTCGAATACCGTTTTGAAGGCTTCGCGATGTTTGATGAAATGATTGCCGCTATCAGAGAGGATACCGTAAGAATGATTCTTACAGTCCGCCTTAATCAGCAGCGTCAGGCACCCCAGAGAGAAAGAGTTATGCAGCCTACAGCTGAAAATGCAGGTGCTAACACCACTGTACGCAAGAGCGCTTCCCAGAAGGTCGGCAGAAATGATCCCTGTCCCTGCGGAAGCGGCAAGAAGTACAAGAAGTGTTGCGGCGCAAATGCAGAATAATCAATAAAGCATTACGCTCCTTTTCATATTCAACAGAAAAGGAGCGTAACATATCTGAAAGGAATATATCTCCGATGGTTAACGAAATCAGAAAAGAACTTACCGAACATATAATCCCCTTCTGGGATAGTCTCGAAGACAAGGAATACGGCGGCTTCTACGGATTTATGGACAATGATCTGAAGCTTGACAAAAGCGCTGTAAAGGGCGTTATCCTCCATTCACGTATCCTCTGGTTCTACTCCAACTGCTACCTTACCTTAAAGGATGAAAAGTGTCTTGAAAAGGCAAAGGGCTGCTACGATTTCATGGTTAAGAACTGTGTGGACCACGAAAACGGCGGTGTTTTCTGGGCAGTAAACGCAGACGGCTCAGTTGCCGATGATATGAAGCATACATATTGCCAGGCATTCTTTATCTATGCTCTTGCAAGCTACTATGACGCAAGCGGTGATAAGGGTGCTCTCGACCTTGCAATGGATATGTTCAGAACCGTTGAAGAAAAATGCACCGACGAGGTTGCATACCTTGAAGCTATGTCAAGAACATGGGAGCTGGTGGAAAACGACGCTCTTTCCGAAAACGGACTCATGGCTGACAAGACCATGAACACAACTCTCCATCTTCTCGAAGCTTACACCGAACTTTACCGTGTAAACAAGGACGAAAAGGTTCTTGAGCGTCTAAAATTCCAGACAAGAATCTTCCTCGACAAGATTTTCTACAAGGAAGATGACAGACTCCTCGTATTCTTCGACAAGAATCTTGATGTAATCGGCGATATTCATTCCTATGGCCACGATATTGAAGCTACCTGGCTTTTAGACAGAGCCTGCGATGTTATGGGCGACGAAAAGCTCACCGCTGAGGTTGCGGTAATGAATGAAAAGATTGTTGCAAACATAAAGAAGCTGGCTTACCGCGATGGCTCGCTTCTGAACGAACGCGACAAGACCGAAATCAACACATGGCGTATCTGGTGGGTACAGGCTGAGGCGGTTGTAGGCTTTACAAATGCCGCTAAGCGCTATAACAACCCCGTATATGCAGAAATTGCAGAAAACATCTGGAACTACATAAAGAATAATCTCGTCGACAAGCGTGAGGGCGGAGAATGGTACTCCCAGCTTGACGAAAACGGAAAACCCGCAGACTTCAAGCCTGTGGTTGACCCGTGGAAATGCCCTTACCACAACGGCAGAATGTGCCTTGAAATTATAAACAGAAGCTGAACCGTATTTATTACAAGGAGTCACAATGAAGCTTTCCAAACGCATAATCCTGGCTTCCGCACTTGCAGCAGTAACCGTACTCTCTTCCTGCTCTGCACAGGCGGCTATTGATGCAGAAATACAGATACCCGTATTTGAAGGCGGAGCAATAAGCAATTTTGAAACTGCAACCGTAGAAGTAACCGATATCGAACTTACCGAAAATGTCGGCGGAAGTATCGGCTATGCCTACTCTGATACACTTTACACTTTCTTTGAAAGCAACCTTATTGAATTTACCGCAAAAAGAGGCGACAAACTCAAGGAAGGCGATGTAATTGCTGTTTTTGATTCATCGTCACTGGATTACGACTATACAAATCAGAAAATCCTTATGGATGATGCTTATGCCAATTACCTGGCAACAGGAAGTGAATCGGCAAGACTTGAATACGAAATCCAGAAAAAACAGCTGGAATACATACAGTATCAGATTGACCAGTTTACAATAAAAGCTCCTTATGACTGTATTGTCACAAGTATCGGAGATTTCGTTGTAGGGTCGGTCGTAAGTTATGGCAAAGAGGTATGTACTGTAGCAAAGGAAAGTGAAGTTTACCTTTACACAAGTAAAAGCACTGACCTTTTCCATGTAGGAATGTCCGTCACTGCTAAATTCGGCACGAATGACGAATATAAAGCCCGCGTTGTCTCCGTTCCCGAAAAAGGCGCAAGAAGCAGCCGCGGAAGTTCAAATATGAATACCTGCGTCGTTATGGAGCTGGAAGAAGGCGAGCTGGACAGACTTATAAGCGAGGTAAACAATGTTGTTTCAGCAGGCTGGGCAACAATAATTGCACCCACCGTTCAGAAGTACAACGTGATGACCCTTCCCGAAGAGGCTATCGCACAATTCTCCGGTTCAACATACTGCTCCATTCTCAACAATGGCCTGCAGGTTCGCATTCCTGTTGAAGTTGAGGCGGTATACAATGGTCTTGCAATAATCCGCAACGGCCTCCGCGAAGGCGATGAAGTAATATACTGATAGCAAAACCGCTTCTGAAAATCAGAAGCGGTTTTTTAACAGGGATTTGAGCATTTTTGCAAAATCCCCCAAAAATCAGCTATAATCGGCAATAAATACCGTCACTTTTTCCGTTTCTTTTTTAAAAAAGTTGTTGACAAACACATCCGATTGTGATATAATAATTAAGCACCTTGATTGAGGCTGCTTAAATATCGCGGAGTGGAGCAGGTGGTAGCTCGTCGGGCTCATAACCCGAAGGTCGTAGGTTCGAGTCCTGCCTCCGCAACCATTATAACAAAGCCGTTTGATTGATTTCAGACGGTTTTTTATTTTGCCTGAAAATGCTTTTCTCTAACATTTTCTCTAACATTATTTCAAATCCGCCCCTATCAACTCAGTTATTAAGTTTAAACCGTTGGCTTTTTGTTCGTTTGTTGTATGCACATAAGTATCAACAGTAAAGGCATAATTAGCGTGTCCCAAATATGCAGATGTTTGCACTGCACCATATTGCGGGTTGGTCGCTAATGCACTACCGTTACTATGTCTTAACCCGTGCGGCGTTACTTTTGGCAAATCATATTTTTTTACAATCTTTCCAAGAGTCCGTGTTATATAGTCATTTTTTAACGGCTCTCCAACCTCATTGATACAAACATGATTAATTTCTGTACCGATTGCCGCTTGTAGTCTTAACTGTTTTTCTCTTACGGTTTTTAAATAATTGCAATGTTCATCAGACAATATAAAAGAACGATTGCTATAATCCGTTTTTGTTGTATTTCTTTCTATTTCCTGAGTTATGCCGCCTCTTTTAGAAATAACCTTTGTATTGCAAATTAACATTGTTTTAGCCTCAAAGTCGATTGACTCCCATTTTAAACCAGTAATTTCAGAACGCCTTAAACCGAAATATATTGCCAAATAAACAGGCGTTTCAAGTTTACTTCCCTTTACTGTGTCAAATAGAGTTTTCATTTGTGCGGGAGTATAAATTTTAATTTGCGGTTTTTCTTTTTTTGGGGGCGTTGCTAAACGAGCGGGATTATTTTTAATATATTCATTTTTATAGGCATCTTGTAATATTACGCCTATTAATTCATGATGTTTATGTACTGTTGTACCACTTAACCCGCTATTTTCTTTTTCTGTGTAATAGCTTTCAAGTATTCGTGGTTTTATATCAGTTAGTTTGATATTGCCAAACCATGGCTTTATATGCTTTTCAAAAATCCGTATATATTCGTCATGTGTTGGCACTGCGTGCCTTTTTTCAGTTCGTGTTAAATAGTCTTTACAATAATCAACAAAAGAAATATTGTTGAAATTAACGGGTATATCCTCATATTGTGCGACTATCTCCCGTGCCTTTTCCTCCGCTAAACGTTTATTACCCTTGGCGTATTTAACGCCTGTTGATTTTTGAGTACGTTTTTTTACTCCATTTGGTAGAGTATAAGAAAAACTTACAGCATAATAATTGCCTTGTTGATTAATTGAAAATTTAATTGCCATTTGTGCATACCTCCCGAGTAGTTGTAGTTAAAGAGTTTAAAAAGTTTATTAAGAACAATTTAGGTATTTTGTATTGATTATTCACTTTAATACTTTTTAACTCCCCGCTATGCAAGAGGTTATACACGGCATTTGTGCCGATATTTAAAATTGTCTTAACCTGTTTTGGGTTAAGTATTGACGGGTATTCCGTCAAAAAATTGTTTGTGTTTAATGTTGAATTTAACATTGCTATTTTTTCCTCTCTTTATATTTATAAAAATAGCAACGGGTTAAACCACGTTTTTGTTATAGACAACTATTGTTTCTACTGCTACTATAATGACTTATATACTGCCATAATGACTGACTGTATATTGGGTCATTTTTTTATTTCAAAAAATCCCCGCCTACCTTTTGGCAATGCGGAAATCCCTGATTTTTAGGCTGTTAAAAAAGTTACAAAAAAATGCACTTTTTTATGTACTAAAATAACGCCCTCCAAGTTTACAAAAAATATTAATTAAATTCTGCAAACTTTTAAAGTCTGTGGGTCTTATCCCTTTAAATTCACGGTGAAAATTCTTAATAAATTTTATTATCTTTTCATCGCTTGGGAACATTCCCACATCATCAAGGAATTTGAATAACTGATTATCAGTAAACAAATTATCCTTGTATTTGTGCAAAAAGTATTTTGCATACTGTTTGCCGCCCGCCTGTTCAACCTCCATTTCCTCAAAATATTTGCGGGTTAAATATTTGTTAGACTCACTTTGCAACGTCATTATGTTGGCGGGTGTTGCAATTTTTTCGAGTCTTTTAACCCATTGTTTAAACCCTGTCATTGCCTCTAAGTCAGTATCATATAACTTTTTAGCTCTTAACTCCAAGCGGCAATTAATACCGCCTTTTGGTTTTTGTTCAGCTTTGTTATAATATTCTGCCTCAAAACGCTGATTTAAATTAACTATCGTCTTTCGCTCTAATGTTAATGGGTTGTGAGTTTCAAAGACGTTTTTCTTTGTGTCATAAACCATTGCCAAGAGTAATATTAGTGCTTTGCCATAGGGGAATAAATCCTCGTATGTATAATAGCTACTATCAAGGCGGTAATCAACTCTTACTATTTGCGGGTTTTCAAGTCCTAATGTTTTTATCATAAAATCATAGGCTTGTACAAAATCACTGTAACAAGTGATTCTTTGTCCCCACGCCTTATCAGGGTTTAACCGATATTGATACATACGGTTTTTGCCGCTTGTTGCGGTTGGTGCAACCGATAAAAAGCAACACTCAGACGGTGTTATATTTAAATCGGTCGTACTGTTTACTTGTATGGTGTCAATACCGAATTGAAAATATTTTGCGGCGTTTGCCGCTATTTTTTTAGACATAAGTCAACCTTTCTGATATTTCAGCATTAAGCATAGATTATCATTAAAATAAGATTTAATAATCTATCCCGCTATTTATGCGGGTGTGCTATGGCTGAATATATCTATTTTGACTATTGCCAAAAGTATATCAGATTGGCTGTTAATGTCTTTCTGTTGTTCGCCTCCTTTCAAATAATGATTATTGTAAAAACAAAAAGAGAATAGCAAAACAAGGGAATCAAATTTCATTCCCTCAATTGGCTATTCTCCATTTCATTATTTATTATAGCGCTTTTTTCTTTACACAACAATCCACATTTTTTACAAAGTTATAATGTAAATATTATCTTTATTCTTGCAATATCAATAAAAATGGCTAAAAGGTGCATCATATACGCTTTAGTTGGTTAAAGTGTTTTGTTGATAAATATGCTGTTATAGCTTGTTTCTGTATTAAAACAAAATGCAGATGCTCAACTATCGGCTTGTATAGCCTCTTATGTGAATATATTTTATGCTTTCGGAACAACTTTTGACGGTGCAAAAATAAAATTAAAAGTATAGATATACTGAACGACTAAGGCTCTAAAACCCTTTATTTATGCGGATTTAGTGTAAAATATTCCCTATGTGAAATAATAACGAGATTTCACATTGTGAGCAAAAAACACTCCCAGATATTTAGCGGTTAATTGTAGCAATAATACAGTTAGCTTTTCAATACATTTATACTTAAAGGCGAATCAATAACTATATTATATTTCGTATAAATCCCCCTGTTACATTTTTTGTTTGCTCTCAGACACGCTCAGAGGCATTGCAGATGTTCGGTAGTATCTCTATACTACGATTGCCGCTCCGTTGCTCTCAGAGGCTCTCAGACACGCTCAGAGGCATTGCAGATGTTCGGTAGTATCTCTATGACAATATTAAAACTTATGTTTTATATATTAAAGCAATAAGCCGCCTATTGGCGGCTTTATATTTTCTATGCTGTTTCTCCCTCATACATTGCACGTATAGCGGCAATATCTTTTTGATACATTTCCGTCAATGCCTCAATAGATTTATGATGTTTAAAGAAATTCATCATTGTATCAATAAATACTCTGTCCCTCATTTCCATTGCTGTTGAGTTATAATTAGCAGGCGGCATTGTGTAGGCTCTTGTATATCTCCAAGCTAATACATTAACTGGCTCTATAAAATAATCATTCTCTTTATTATCCCACAATCCAACACACAATCCCGTGTAAGGGTTTTCTTTTAGTATTACTGAAATAGGGTGATTTTCAACCCATTCTAAATTTAGGCGGCTTTCCAACGTTGCTAACAAAGTATGCTCGTTGCTTGTTGCAATGTTCATATCATTGATAAAACATTCTGTGCGGCTCATTTCAGAGAAAAACCATTCAGGTTCTTTCCTGTATTCCTCCGTCATTTCTATTTTGTGTAGGTCAATTAATATTTCACCATTGCCAAGAGTCCGTGTTATATTCTGTGGTATGTCATGAATATTATTTATATTTGTGGGTAATTTATATGTCATTGTTTTATGCCCTGTTAATATCTGCCCGTTTTCCCATATAATAACATTATCCTTTATATCCTTTACCGTGTCCCACGTTATTTTAATTCCGTTAAATATTCTCCGCCTCAAACCGTCAATAAACAATATTATATAATCCTCAAATTCATCAATATAAACTCCGCCATAATATGTTGTTTGCTCTCCCGCTGGCGTTTGTAGTACTGCTACATTATATTTGCTTTCAAAGTTAAATAATAAATCTCTTATTCTTTTGTATTCTGTCGTGCCGTATTCTAACATATTATTTTACCTCCGTTATCTGTCAGTTAATATTGCAATGTATTTATCAAGTGTGGGTCTGCTTATATCGCAAAGCTTTGCAAAGTCTGTCTTGCTGAGTTCTCCCGCCCTATATTTTTTAAATAAATCTTTTACTTTTTGGGGAATATCATTAACAGTTAATTCAGGTCTGCCGAGCTTTACGCCCTTTGCCCTTGCATTTCTTATGCCGCTTTTTACTCTGTCGCAAATCATACCCCTTTCAAGTTCTGCAAAAACGCCCGCAATTTGTAAAAAGGCATTTGTCATAGGGTCAATATTATCAGAGTTGCGACAATCAATAGTTACACTGTTTTTAATTATCAGCCGCAAATGATTGCTTTTTATCAGGTCGATAATATCACAAAGCTGTTTAGTACTGCGGGTTATTCTGCTAACCTCCGTTGTAACAATGGTGTCTCCCTCCTTTACTATTGCCAAGAGTTTATTTAGTTCAGGGCGGTTTATTTTAGTGCCGCTTTCGTATTCCATAAAAATACTACTGTCTACCGCTCCGAGTTCTTTTAACTCTCGTTTCTGTCTGTTTACATCCTGTCTTGTTTCGCTTGTGCTACATCTGCAATAGCCGTAAATCATATTATTTTTCCTCCGTTACTGTTTGGCAATATGGTTTTTCTTGTTTTAGATTATAGCACATAATTTTCCATTTGTAAAGAAAAACCTTGTAAATGAAATAAACAGATTTTTTAACGGTTTTATGGCAAATATCAACAATGATTTTGCAAAAATAAGTTGTAAAGAAAATCAAATGATTTATTTTACATTTTTCATAATAATAAATATCGGTTTTAAATGCCGCATATATCCCCACTTAATATGTGCGTGTTGCTTTAAAAATCTCTAACATTTCTCTAACATATTTCCAATAAAAACTAACTTTAATAATTCCCGCTTAACTACTTGTTTTTTATAAAATAATGTGTTACAATAGGCACTATTAAAAGAAAAACTAAAAACATTAAATAATACTATGTAATAGTAGCTAACAACAAATATTCGACCCTCATAACCCGAAGGTCGTAGGTTCGAGTCCTGCCTCCGCAACCAGCCGAGAAGCTCGGCTCCAATAAAAGCTCGATTGCGGTCGGGCTTTTATTTTTTTATTTATTGCACCTTAAAAATCTATTTTATCACATACACACAAAAAGATAAGTCGCTTAAACATTAAGTTTAAACGACTTATCTTTTTTTCTAAATTCAGTCTGTTATCCTTATGCATAATCTTTGCATTGTGCAATCAACATTATAGTTGTCAGACTAATAAAGGCATGCTTTTCTTAAAGCAAATTGACAACACCTATAAATCCAAGCATCGCAAGTCCCACACTCGGCATAACAATTCCGGGAAGATCCTGATCCAGTTTGTATCCACGTTTCCACCCGGACCCGTTTTCTGATTTCCCTTACCTTTAAGGTCAAAGAGAATATCGCCCACAGCGCATAATATTCCGCCGATTAATCCCAAAACCGAAAATGTCATTAACATGTCAATATCTCCTCGTTGCCGAACGCGTTATCAATGATGATGGTGGTGGTGGTGATGTCCCTGTGAGGCTTCAAACTCCACATGACAATGCTCTTCATGACAGCCCTCATCCTTACCTTCAAGCTCAAGAGTTGCGTGAGAAATACCGTGTTCTTTGAGTTCATCCCTGATTTTATGCTTTATGCTGTGCGGTTCCTCCTCTGTCACTACATGCATTGTCGCATAATTATTATGACCGTCCATACTCCAGATGTGAATGTGGTGCACATTTAAAACACCCTCTATTTCGGATACATGCTCCTTGATTTCTTCAACTGAAATGCCGTGGGGTGCTTTTTCAAGGAATAAATCCAGCACTTCCTTCAGATTTTTAACCGCATTAACAAGGATAAATGCAGCAACCGCAATTGACATTACAGGGTCAATGACAGAAATATCTGTAAAGCGCATAACCACTGCACCAACCAGAACAACTACCCATCCGAGGACGTCTTCCAGCATATGAAGATTAACGGCTTTCTGATTGAGGGAGTCGCCCTCTTTAGTGAAATATGCGGCACAGAAATTAACAATAACACCGATTACTGCAAATATAATCATGCCGTTATAATTGATTTCCACAGGGTTTAAAATTCTGCCTATGGCATTGACAATAACCATTACCGAACCGAACAACAGAATCAGAGTGGTAATAACGCTGCCGATTACTGAATATCTTGCGTAGCCGTAGGTGTAGGTTGCGTCGGGCTGCTTCTTGCTCTTCTTCTCAAGGAAATAGGAAATACCGATACTGATAGCGTCGCCGATATCGTGAATTGAGTCGGAAACGATAGCAACGCTGTTTGTGAGTGTTCCGCCTATAAACTCAAAAATTGAGAATGACAGGTTCAGTATAAATGCGATTAAAATGTTCTTTTCTGTTTTCATAGGGTTATCTCCTTCCAAGGTATCTCATTGTATGTTTTTTATACTCATCGTAATCCGCACCGAACATGTTGTGCATATGTTCTTCTTCCTGTAAAATCTGCAAATGAAGCATTATTGCCGCCCATAGGGAAATCACTACAAGAGGAATATTGAAAAACATAAGACATACAGACAAATATAGTAAATCAAACCCTACAAACGCCGGATTTCTGCTATACTTATATATTCCTGCTGTAATCAGAGAGGTCTTTTCTTCGGGAATTCCTACTCTCCAGCTGTTTTTCATTGTTATTGTAGCCAATACAAAGAAAATAATTGCAGTAACTCCTGTTACGATTCCGACAATTCTGATTTCAACAGCAGGATAGTTTTTAACAAGAAAAATACTACATATTTCAGCGACAGCTGTCAGCACGGTTGCAGCACCCATAATTCGTTCTATAATCAGTACTTTCTTAGGCTTGCTTCCTGTTCCCATCTGATTGGTCTTAATGGATTGTCTCTTTTGAATTATAATTTTGGCAAAATAAAATGTATAAAATACAGTTAATATCAAAACTGCTGTTATCTGAAAAAACATATCTGCCTCTCTTAATCCAAAGGACACTTGATGCTGAATATTTCTTCGCAGATACGGTGCACATAATCTGCCACCTGGGTATCAGCAAGCTTGTAGTAAATTTCCTTACCGTCACGTCTGCTGACAATAAGACCTGTATTTTTCAGCGTTCTGAGGTGATGCGAAACCGCAGGGTCGCTCATTTCCATGGCAGCAGCGATATTGCTTACACATTCTTCGCAGTGACAAAGGAACCACAGAATGCGGAGTCTTGTTCCGTCGCTTATCTGCTTGAATATCTCCGCAACCATTCTGCAGTCATCAATAGCCGGCAGGTTTTCAAGAACCTTTTCTTCATTATGACTGTGATTATGGGGTAAATTTTTTCTTTCCATAATATTTTCTCCTTCGTTTAAACATTTAAACAATCGTTTAATTGTCAAGAACATTTTAACACACGTTTAAATGTTTGTCAACCCCTTTTTAAAAAAATCTGAACGGCAGTCTTACAACTGCCGTTCTCTGATAATAACTGCTCCTTATAAAATGAAAGGTTGCAGAAAATTGAAAAGATACCCTACAAGAATAATTCCAACCACGCATATGGAAATAAAAATACACAGCAGTCTGGGCTTAACTGCCTTTCTGAGCATTATCATTGACGGTAACGACAGGGTTGTAACACCCATCATAAATGAAAGCACAACACCAAGAAGCGCGCCCTTTGCCAGAAGTGCCTCGGCTATGGGGAGAGTCCCGAAAATATCCGCATACATAGGCGCGCCTGCCAATGCTGCGATAATGACACCTAAGGGATTGTCATCGCCAAGAATCCTCACAATAAATTCTTCGGGTATCCAGTTGTGTATAACCGCTCCGATTGCAACTCCCCCGAGAACATATGGAAATACATATTTTGCAGTTTCCCTTACTTCGTTTACGGCATTTTTAACGCGCTTCCTGAAATCCAGCTTCTCCTGAGGCACGTCAATTACCTTATCGTTGGCTATAAACTCCTCCACCTGATTTTCAAGATGGAGCTTTTCGATAAGCGTACCGCCCGCAACTGCTATTATGAGTCCGGCAAGTACATAAATTACAGCAACCTTCCAGCCAAAAATACTCATAAGCAGCACCAGCGAACCCAGGTCAACCATAGGCGAAGAAATCAGGAAAGAGAATGTGACCCCGAGAGGAAGCCCGGCGCTTGTAAAGCCTATAAAAAGCGGTATTGACGAACAGGAGCAGAACGGCGTTACCGTGCCAAGCAAAGCGGCTATGATATTTGCGCCCATACCATGAAACCTGATCAGAATTTTCTTTGTACGTTCCGGCGGAAAAAAACTCTGGATATATGAAATGATAAAAATAAGAATACCCAGCAGCACCATAATTTTTATCACATCATAAATAAAGAATTGAATACTTCCGCCGATTTTTTCACTTGTATCCAGTCCCAGACTATTCAGAGCCGACCCGATAAGTCTGTTCAGCCACGCCATTCCCAGGATTTCGTTCTGAAAAATATCCCATATCGTTTTCATAATTCCCATAAGAACCTCTTATATATCTAAATATTGAAATACATCTATATTCAGTGTTTTATATAAGCCGTGCTGTGCACGGCTGTTTTTATTCATAGTCTGCAAGTATGCCTTCAAGCACCTCGACTGCACTTTTTATCATTGCGGGACATATATCACCGAACAGATTTTTCTCTTTTATGCAAGCCATTTCTTCGGGTTTTGTAAGGTCGTATCCGAGCAGATCGCGGCATACAATTGAGCCATTAGCTTCCTTAAAACGTTTTGTATATTCAACAGCAATGGCATAAGCGTGTGATTTTTGTTCAGTGTCCGAAGCGTTATAATGACCATATTTAAGTCCTAAAACAAGCAATGCTCCCGATACTGCACCGCACATCTCTGCGTTTCTTGCACCGCCTCCGAACTGGGTCCCAAGCATTAACGCAAGCTTTTCATCAAGTCCGAAATCGGGTGCAAATGCTGTCAGTACCGCCTGTGAGCAGTTAAAACCGTTTGCAAACATCTCTAAAGCCTTTTCTGATTTTGTCATAAATTTTCTCCTTTTCTGTTGATTTTCAAAAAATCCAGATACTCCTGTGCTTTTTCAAGACCTTCAGCTGAAATGGAATAATACATCCACTTACCCTCTTTACGTCCGTTTACTATCCCACTGTCAAGAAGGATTTTCATGTGATGGGAGAGAGTAGGTTGGGTAATATTCATTGCCTCAAGCAGTCTGCAGGCGCATTTTTCACCGTCTGTCAGAAGCTGTAAAATCTTAATGCGGTTCTCATCGCAGAACGCTTTGAAAATAACCGCCGTCTGTTTTGGGTTCATTCCCTTTCACCTCGTATCGATGTATTTCTATATGTGATTATACATCACATATAGAAATTTGTCAATATGTTTTTTAAAAAAAATAAGAACAACCGCGAACGAATGCTCTGACATGGCATAAATCTGACAGTCTGTATTGAAATCCGTGATTTTATATGTTATAATTATTTTCACACAAGTCAACAAAACCGGGGAGGGGAAAATGCCCAGAGGTATAAAAATAACAATTATCGTTCTCTTGTCTGTAGTTCTGTTTGGTTACATCATTTCATTGAATGACCGTCTGCATAAGGAAGAGCTTTACAGTCAGGCACTTGAGGAGCTCAACGAAATCAGCGGATACGTAAAAGAAAATGAAGAGCACTATATTTTAATTTCAGAATACGAAGTGTCAAAGCTTACTGAAGAAACACCATACCTCATAATTGAGAGACATGACGAATATCAGGAATCCCGCGATATAGTCCTTTACTGGTTCTATGCCGCAACAGCATCTGTTAACACTATTACAGGTAAAGAAGAAGTGCGATACGGCGCTCAGCCAAATCCTGATTACTATATATCTGTAATCTATTCCGATGACATTTCAGTCGGAATCATGGGAGACAGTGACACTCATGTTATAAGTGATGATATTCTGGTTTCACTCATATACGACCCGAAATATGAATAATTTATTGCATTTTTCATTGAAAAATGGTATACTAATCCTATAACTAACCCGAAAGGACAATTTATTATGTTCAATGCTGAAAAAGTAAAAAACGACTGTGTCGCATGGATAAAGGATTTCTTTGAAAAGAACGGAAAGGGCTGCAATGCCGTTATCGGTATTTCAGGCGGAAAGGACAGCTCCGTTGCCGCCGCGTTATGCGTGGAAGCGCTTGGTGCTGACCGTGTAATCGGCGTGCTTATGCCCTGCGGCGAGCAGTTTGATATTTCCTGTTCATATATGCTTGTTGAGCATCTCGGTATAAAGCATTATGTTGTAAATATCAAGGATGCTGTGGAAGGCCTTAAGAATGCAATTCCCGCAGACCTTGAGCTTTCGAATCAGAGCCTTGTAAATCTTCCGCCCCGTATCAGGATGTCAACCCTCTATGCCGTTTCCCAGAGCTGTAACGGGCGAGTTGTAAACACCTGTAATCTTTCCGAAGACTGGGTCGGCTACTCCACACGCTACGGCGACGCGGCAGGTGATTTCAGCCCTCTTTGTAATCTTACGGTAGCTGAGGTAAAGGAAATCGGCCGCCTCTGCGGACTCCCCGACGAACTTGTGGACAAGACTCCTATTGACGGACTCTGCGGAAAGACAGATGAGGATAACCTGGGCTTTACCTATGCAATGCTTGACCGATATATCCGTACAGGTGAAATCGATGATATGGAAATCAAGGCTAAAATCGACAGCATGCACGAAAGAAACCTGTTCAAGCTTCAGCTTATGCCCTCATTCAAGCCTGAAATATAAGCTTGATGCAACAAAACAATTTTAATGTAAGGAGGCGGTATTATGCGCAGAAAAAGTATTGCCAACCGTTGGCTTTTCAACAGCTTCGGTGTTGTGGCAATTCTTCTTGTGATTCTTAATGTCGCCTTTTATTTTATTATCCGTAATTTCTATTACAGCAGTGCAAGACAGTACATAGAAACCGAAGCCAGTATAGTTGCAGGTGTGCTTGAACGCTTCTACGATGACACCTCCAGCGACTATACGGATGAAATGCGTACTGCCGTTGAAGAATTTGAAAAGAAAAATTATGCCGAACTGATGGCTATAAATGCCCAGGGTAAGGTTTTCCTTTCCAGCAGCGGCTTCTCCCCTGCCGAGGAATATACAATGCCTGATTATGAAAAGGCCCTGATCTCTTCAGGCGGTTCAGGCTATCATATCGGCTATCTCGAAAATTCCGAAAAATATATGGCGGTGACAGTGCTTCTGAAAACAGGAAATGCCGTTTCAAAAAGCGCGATACGTATTATCACATCCCTTGACGGAATCGACTCCCAGATTGTGGCAATAACAATCGCTATCGGCGCTGTAAGCGTTATGGTGATTGTGCTTGTACTGGTGCTGGGTATGTATTTTATTAAATCCATTGTCCACCCCATAAGACGAATAGGCAGTAATGCCCGTAAGCTTGCCACAGGAGATTTTTCCGCACGAATCGAGGTTGAGCAGGATGACGAAATCGGCGAGCTTTGCTCGGTTTTCAACTATATGGCGGACGAACTGGAAAATACAGAGAATATAAAGAACGAGTTTATTTCCTCCGTTTCCCATGAACTGCGCACTCCCCTTACAGCCATCAAGGGCTGGAGCGAAACCATAACCGAAATTGATGACCCGATAACGCGCCAGAAAGGTCTCAGAATCATCACGAAAGAGACCGAGCGCCTTTCCTCCATGGTTGAGGAGCTTCTGGATTTCTCGCGTATGCAGAACGGCAAGTTTTCCATGCAGATGTCGGATACGGATATTATCGCCGAACTTGCGGATGCGGTACTGATGTACGGCGAAAAGGCAAAGGATGATAATATAGCGGTTGTTTTTGAGGCGGACGAGGATGTTGCAATTGTAAACGGCGACAAGAACAGACTCCGTCAGGTATTCATTAATATCATCGACAACGCAATAAAGTATTCGTCTTCGGGAGACACTGTTACAATCACCACCGAAAAGAACAATGACAGAATAATAATTTTCATCGCAGACACAGGCTGCGGAATTTCAAAAACCGACTTGCCCAAAATCAAGAACAGATTCTATAAAGCCAATAATACCGTCCGCGGTTCAGGAATCGGACTTGCGGTAGCGGATGAAATTGTAAAAATGCATGGCGGCTCTCTGGATTTAAGCAGCGAGCTGGGCAAGGGTACTACCGTTTCAATAACTCTGCCGCTTGTGTAACTCTTTTGGAATCGTCTGCCGAAAGGCAGGAATCGCCTCAGGCGGCACGCATTATTATGGTATGATCAAGCAGTTTTTCGTACCCTGCCGTTTCGCTTGTTTCGTTCTCGCACAACTTTGCAAAAGGCAGGAATCGCCTCAGGCAGTATGCCTGTAAACTCTGGTTGCGGGCTTGCAAACCGCTTTACAGAGCCGATGCAACTAAAATATACACGTTTTTTTTGAAATTGAAAACCCGAATAGGTGGCGCAACTGACATTGGTCTGATATAATAAAACCAGCTTAAGCGAATGAATTTTATCAACCACCTGTTAAATGAAAGGGCGAAATTATGAATATCGAAATAGCTAACAGACTTGTTAATTTAAGAAAGGAAATGGGACTCAGTCAGGAACAGCTTGCTGAAAAAATCGGCGTTTCAAGGCAAGCAGTTTCAAAGTGGGAGCGCAGCGAGGCTTCCCCCGATACTGACAACATCATTCTTCTTGCACGATTATATAATATATCTCTAGACGAACTTTTACGCACCGAAGACGATATTCCTCAGGCAGAGGAAGCAACCTCAGAGCCTGAAGCAAGCGGTTTTGAGCAGACAGAAACTGCAGAAGAAACCAGCGCGAATTTTTCTGAAAGCTCCGACGGTTATTATAAGGAATCCAGAAGCGGCGACAAGGTACATATCGGACTTGACGGAATTCATGTTGAGGACAGCGACGGCGACAGAGTACATATAGGCTTCGGCGGAATCCATGTGGAGGAATGCGGCGGCGACAGCGTTCACGTCGGTCCTGGCGGAATTTTCGTAAATGATAAGCAGTATACAAAGGATGACCTGAAGAACTGGCACCACGAAAACCACAATAAGTTTGCTGTGCCGATTGTGATGCTCTCAATTATTGGCTTTTTAGCGTGGGGATTTGCTGCTCCCAACGGATGGCATCATAGCTGGCTCTGCTTCTTTGCGATACCCGTATTTTGTTCCCTTGAATCAGCAATCCGACATAAGGATCCCGCGCATTTCGCATACCCTGTATTTATAGCTTTCATTTTCTGCTTCTTAGGTGTATTCCATAGCCTGTGGCATCCTGCATGGGCATTATTCACCACTATACCTATTTATTACATAGGCTGTGATATGATTAAGGGGAGAGCAAAAACTGCAGTTAATGCCATTTACCCTATTTTTATCTCTATGGCATATGTAGTTGTAGGTTTATGCTTCAATCTGTGGCACCCTGCCTGGATTATCTTTCTTACAATCCCGATTTATTACTGGGTTGTGAATCTTGTTAAGAAGAAATGATAGACAATAGGAGCTGCCGCCTCTTACCCCACCAAGCTTTTTGAAAAAAGCTTGACCAAAAACTTTTTATTCTCGCTTCGCTCAGTGAAAAGAAAACAGAAAAGCGGTCTCCGTAGGAGACCGCTTTGTTTTATTCATTCCACAGCTTTTCAGCATAAATACCCTTATTCACATACTCACGAAGCGAAACCTTTACCGCTTCCACATCCTCCGCATAGGTCATACCGAACCACTTACTGTCGGTAGGAAGCACTCTTACGGCGCACTTGCCTGCCGAAAGCAGGTCATCAACCGCAATAGGCACAAGGAACTCGCCACTGTCAACGTTGTTTTCGTCAACCTTTGTGAGGAATTCTGCGAACTGCTCCGAAAGAGTATCCATATACTCGCCTGTAAAGCACCACATATTCATTGATGCTGCCGCTTCGTCAGCGATAACCTTTGTTTCGCCGTTGTAAACACCTGTAATTATACCGTTTTCTCCGCGTCTGATTTCCTTTGTTTCTTCAAGGCCTTTAAGAAAACCGTTTTCAACCGTGCAGATTCCGCGGGTTACTGTGCCGTTGTCGCTGAGAGTGTTCTTTATTTTAAAACCGCACATTGCATATTCGGGAACGGCTTTTCCGCTGTTGTCAGCATTTTTAAGATAGTCGTAAATAATCTTATAAGCCTCCGCGCCGTAGAAATCGTCGGCATTGATAACTGCGAAAGGGCCTTTGACAATATCCTTTGCGGAAAGGACCGCCTGACCTGTTCCCCAGGGTTTTTTACGGATATCTCCAAGTTCTTTTCGTACAGGAATATCGGTTTTCTCCTGAAATGCATAGGAAATCTTAACGTGCTTTGCGAGTCTGTCACCGATTTTTTCACGGACAAGGGCTTCAATATCCTTTCTGATAACAAAAACGATATGGTTGAAACCTGCTCTCACAGCGTCATAAACCGAATAGTCGATAATAAGCTCGCTGCTGGGACCTACAGGCTCAAGCTGCTTTATCTTCTGACCGAAGCGTGAGCCGATACCCGCCGCCATTATTACAAGTGTGATTTCCTTTTCCATTTCAAATTCCTCTCAGTACTTTTGTTTAGCAAAAACCCCGCAGTTATTCAACAGCGGGGTTTATAACTTCTATCTGACTTCAGCGTCTTCTGAGATTAGCAGCCGTACTTAGCTGTGCTTACCTTAACGCCGGGGCCCATTGTGGAAGAAAGAGTGCAGCTCTTGAGGTACTGACCCTTTGCAGCAGCGGGCTTAGCCTTAACGATAGCGCCCATAAGTGCTTCAAAGTTTTCTTCAAGCTTAGCCTGACCGAAAGAAGCCTTACCGATGGGGCAGTGAATGATGTTTGTCTTGTCAAGACGGTATTCAATCTTACCAGCCTTAGCGTCTGTAACAGCCTTAGCTACGTCAGGTGTAACTGTACCAGCCTTGGGGTTAGGCATTAAACCACGGGGACCTAAAACCTTACCTAAACGACCAACAACACCCATCATGTCAGGGGATGCGATAACAACGTCGAAATCCATCCAACCGTCCATAATCTTCTTTACTGTATCGTCATCAGCGATATAATCTGCGCCTGCAGCTTCTGCTTCAGCAATCTTATCGCCCTTTGTAAATACCATTGTTCTTACAGTCTTACCTGTACCGTTAGGTAATACAACAGCGCCTCTTACCTGCTGGTCAGCATGACGGGAGTCAACGCCGAGTCTAACGTGAATTTCAACTGTTTCGTCAAACTTTGCCTTAGCTGTCTTGCATACTAAATCGCAAGCTTCGCCTACTTCGTAGAACTTGCCGTTTTCAACGAGCTTTGCGCTTTCAACATATTTCTTTCCGTGCTTCATGTAAAATCCTCCTTGTGGTCAAACGGTATAAAACCTCCCACGCATAATTTCTTAATTGTACTTAAATTAGTCAACTACCTCTACGCCCATGGAACGAGCTGTACCGGCGATCATAGACATAGCAGCTTCAACAGAACCTGCGTTGAGGTCCTTCATCTTCTGTTCAGCAATAGCCTGAACCTGAGCCTTTGTGATCTTAGCAACCTTTGTCTTGTTAGGTGTACCGGAAGCTGTTTCGATACCGCAAGCCTTCTTGATAAGAACTGCAGCGGGGGGAGTCTTTGTAACGAAAGAGAAGCTTCTGTCAGCGTAAACAGTGATAACTACAGGGATAATAAGACCTGCGTCATTCTTTGTACGCTCGTTGAATTCCTTTGTGAATGCCATGATATTAACACCATGCTGACCTAATGCAGGACCAACAGGGGGAGCAGGTGTAGCTTTACCTGCGGGAATCTGTAATTTAATAAATCCGACTACTTTCTGAGCCATTTTTAATTACCTCCAAAAAAAACGTAACGTTTAGTTGATTTTCTCAACTGCTGATAATTCCAGGGTAGTAGGTGTTTCTCTGCCGAACATGGCAACTGTAACGAGAACAGTACCTGCGGCTTCATCTACTTCCTTAACCGTACCCTCGAAGCCTTCAAGCGCACCGGATATGATATTTACCATATCGCCTACTGCAACCGTAGCTTCGGAAACCTTCTTCACAACGCCGAGATTGATAACTTCCTCTTCGGTAAGAGGAATGGGCTTTGACCCGGGACCTACAAATCCGGTAACGCCTCTTGTATTGCGGCAGATGTACCAGGACTCGTCTGTCATAACCATCTTGACATAAACATAACAGGGGAACAGCTTTTCTTCCTTCTGGTTGCCTTCTCTGTCGAGAACAGGCTTTCCGTAATCATCAGTCGCAGGACCGATCGGAACCATTACATCTTCGATAAGATGCTGAAGATTTCTGTTTTCTGCCAATGTTTTAATGTCGTTTGCAACCTTATTCTCATAACCGGAATAGGTGTGTAAAATATACCATTTAGCTTCTGACATCTTAAATCCCCTTACTTCTCAATTTGCGTCATAAAACGAACTTACTTGCCAAGCATAAGCTTAATCAGGTTTATAAACAAAAAGTCTATACCTGCGATAGCCAAACCGCTTACAACCATCGAAACCAGTACAACAATTGTATTGTTGATAACCTGCTTTCTGGACGGCCACACTACCTTCTTGAATTCGGATCTGGCGTCTTTAAAATACTTCACAACAGACTTCTTCTGTCCCTTGGATGCAGAAGACTTTGTTGCTGCCTTTTCGTTTGCCATAGTGATCCTCCTTACTTGGTTTCCTTGTGGAGAGTATGCTTGCGGCAGAACTTGCAGTGCTTGTTAAGCTCGATTCTGTCAGGGTCGTTCTTCTTGTTTTTCTTGGTGTTGTAATTGCGCTGCTTGCATTCAGTGCAAGCGAGTGTAATTTTAACTCTCATTTCGGCACCTCCTATTTTATTATTCATTCTTTTGAATGAACTAAGCCTCCCTCGTGTACCCGCAATACCCTTAACTGCGGAAGGAGCTGCTGCGTAAAAAAATGCGCAAAAAAATAAGCCCCTTTTCGAGGTAAGATTATTCTATCACATTTATCCCCGATTGTCAAGGCTTTTCCGCCCATTTTTTGAAATATTGCGTTTTTTTACAGTCTGCCCTTTATGTATTGACAAAAAAGGCTGATTTTGGTATAATTTTACTATATTTTGTGATATACAATATTTAGTAAATGCTGCAAGGAGAGGATTTCAGAATGAAAATATGCAAAAAATGCGGCACCTTAAATAAAGATGAGAATAATTTCTGCAACAGCTGCGGAACTCCTGAATTCAGTGACACTACCGCTGTTCAGCCTGTTATACCCGTCTACGCTTCCGAAGGCGGAAAAGACGATTTTACATGGTACGATGTCTCTACAATCCTCAGCTTCGTATCTGCACTCATCGGATTCTTTGTAATCCCGTTCATCCTCGATCCCCTGGCACTGGCAACGGGTATTGCAGGATTTTCAAGGGGCAGACGCAACAGAGTGCTTGCAATAGTAGCTGTAGTTGCCGCTCTGATAAACCTTCTGGTCCGTCTGTTCCTCGCACTTCACGACAACGGACTGATACCTGAATGGTTTATTACAGGCATGTTTGATTAATTAAGGAAAAAACGGTTTTCGCCGTCTTTTATAAATCCAATATATGTAAGGAGCAAAAACAATGGATATCAAAGCAAAAATCGAAGAAATTGTTGAAAAGGTAAAGGCAGACCCTGATTTTGCCGAAGATTTCAAGAAGGATCCTATCAAGGCTGTTGAAAGCGTTCTTGGCGTTGACCTTCCCGATGATCAGATCAAAAGCGTCATCGACGGCGTTAAGGCTAAGGTTTCCTTTGACGGCATTGCTGATAAGCTCGGCGGTCTTTTCGGCGGTCTCAAGAAGTAAAACAATAAAATCCCTGGAGCTTTTAAGCTTCAGGGATTTTTATATATCGTCTTTTATAATCTGCGAAAAACTGCCACCAGGTCTGACGGTGGCAGATGGAACAAGGCGCCGCACTCCGCTGCTCGGACTTCGTCCGAGCCTCTTTACAGCTTCTTGCATACCTCTTTGACCAGTCCTACGATGCTTATGCGCCGGGTTTCCTGCTTTTCAAAACGACGGACGGGATAATAAGGGTTGAAGGAATGAAGCTCAATCCACCCTCTTCCGTATTTCACCTTTTTTACAACTGCCTCGTCATCTACCATGACAACCGCCACATTGCCGTTTTCCACGCTGTCCTGTCTGCGGACAAGTATCATATCCCCGTTTTCTATTTTTGGCGACATACTGTCTCCCTTTACATTTATCCAGAGATACTCCCCCGCTTCGGCGGCATTTTCCAGAAAGGTAGGCTTGCTGCCCACCGAACTGCTGTCCGCGTAACAGCCGAAACCCGCGCTTACACTGTCAAAGACAGGAACACTGAATACATTTGAGACTCCGCCTGTAGGTTTCTCCCCGTACTCAAGCCCAAGAAGATACTCAACAGGAATTTCCAGCGCCCTTGCGATAATTTCCGCTTTGTCAAGGGGCAGCTTTTCTGTTTTTCCTGTTTCATAGCGCTGTAGTGTTGACTTGTTAAGTCCTGTCCTGTCAGCCAGATCCTGGTAACTGTATCCCAGTTCCAGCCTCCTGAGCCTCATTCTGCCAAGCATTTCGCGTTTGTTTTCCATATTACCTCTCCTTTCAGCAACATATCGTGACATTCCCTGACATTATTATACACCATTCGTCTAAAAATTGCAACAGTTTTTAAAAAAATATTTTTTGTTGCAAAATCAGGTTGACATTTTCCCTGTAATATGCTATACTTTAATTGTCCCAAAAATGCAACGCCTCTTAAATTAACCCAAATTTGCAACGAAAGGAGAATAATGCACCTATGCACAGCCTGTAACGAATTTTCAGCCTCTGAATATTTCGACGGATATGACGATGAAATATATATAAAATGCCGTATCTGCGGAAAGATTCAGACAGATATGCCCTGTTGCGTCAGGGAAACAACAGAAAAAGATACGTATCAGAAAGAAATGAGGAAGTTATGAATATCAGAGAATTATTAAAAAGCCACAGCATCATCAATAACCTTATTGATATGAAGCTCGAGCAGATTGCCGAACTACGCAGCCTTGCGGCAAAGGTTACCGTCTCACCCTTTACAGAAAGCCATTCACAGGGTACATATACCGACCGCGTCGGACGGACAACCGCAAGGATTATCGACCTTGAAAACGAGATAAACGATGAAATAGACAGGCTGGTGGAGGTAAAACTACGCATAAGGGAACTTGTATCAGCGCTCCCCAACGGGATTCATAGAACCATAATTGAACGTCACTATATTCTTAATGAATCCTGGGAAAAAATCAGCGAAAAAATCGGCTACAGCCGCCGCCACATTACAAGACTTCACGATAAGGCGATAGAAACACTGGAAAGCCTTTATCCTCAGAGCGCATAAACAACGAAAAACGCAGAGAATCATTTCTCTGCGTTTTTGTTATCAAGAAGCATTTCCAGTAAATCAGTCATATCATATTTTTCGTCCTGTGATATCCCGGGCTGCTGCTTCAGCATAGATGAGTTTTTCAGAGCTGTAAGGCCTTTATCAGAAATCTCAAAACTGTCGCCTCGTTTTTCCCTTTGACGTTCAGCCACAAATTCCGCCGCTGCTTTTGCATCCCCCTCAGGTATATATATGCCCTCTGATTTGACTTTTGAAATCATTGCCTTTGCAGTAGGCTGACTTGTAAGCTGATTGAGTTCCGCTTTGGATAAATTCGTAAGTATCCGCATTACATTTCCCCCTTTTCGGCATAGAAATTTCCCTTATAAAAGTAATATCGGCAATTTTTTCAAAAAATTAATAGTATAAAATAAGCTTTATAAAGCAGGCACACTGTACCTCATTACTTCAAAATCCATGCCCGAAGGGCACACCTCAATCCTTCATCGTTCATTTTTCATCTTTCATCAAAAAACTCTCAGCTTTAAAAGCTGAGAGTTTTCAATTATCTTACTGTACTTCCGTTGGGTATATCCCCGTCAAGGAATACCACCTTAACGCTGTCGCCTGCATCACAGGCAAGAAGCATACCCTGGCTTTCCTCTCCGCAAAGCTTGGCGGGAGCAAGGTTAGCCACGAAAATAATCTTCTTTCCGATTAATTCTTCGGGTGTGTAGTAGTTCGCAATACCGGAAACTATCTGTCTGCCGTCGCGTCCGTCGTCAACCTGGATTTTGAGAAGCTTCTTCGCCTTCTTCATCTTCTCGCAGGCAACGATTTCACCTGTTCTGAGCTTGACTTCAGCAAACTTATCAATAGTGATGATATTTGCCTTGTCCAGGTCTTCATCTTCCTTGTATTCCTTCTTGGGACCAAGAAGTGCATTGAGCTCTTCGATTTCCTTTTCCATATCAATTCTGGGGAAGAGAACCTCGCCCTTCTTTACTGTAACTGTTGCAGGAAGAACACCGAATGTACCGGACTGTTCGTAGGTTACCATTGCTTCATCTGCGCCGATCTGCTCCCATACCTTGGGCATAGCTGTGGGCATGAAGGGGAACAGGAGAGAAGAACAGAGACGGATTGTTTCAAGGAGATTGTAGAGAACTGTTGCAAGTCTTGCCTTATTTGATTCGTCCTTTGCAAGAACCCAGGGAGCAGTCTCATCAATGTACTTGTTTGCTCTGGAAATTACCTTGAAAATTTCTTCGAGAGCCTTGGAGAGCTGAGCTTCGCCGATAAGGTTGGAAACGGGAGTCTTGAGAGCTTCAGCCATTCCGATAAGCTCCTTGTCAAGGTCGTCAGCAACACGGTCAGCAGGAAGTGTACCGCCGAAATACTTGTCAACCATTGCAACAGTACGGGAAACAAGGTTACCGAGGTCGTTTGCAAGGTCGGTGTTGATTCTGCCTATCATAATCTCGTTGGAGAAGTTGCAGTCTGAGCCGTAGGGCATATCACGGAGAATCTGGTAACGCACAGAGTCAACGCCGTAACGTTCAGCGAGAACAAAGGGGTCGATAACGTTGCCCAGAGACTTACTCATCTTCTGTCCGTTGAAATTGATCCAGCCGTGACCGTAAAGGCGCTTGGGAAGAGGTAAATCCAGCATCATAAGGATAATGGGCCATACAATTGAGTGGAAACGCACGATTTCCTTTGCGGTCATGTGCATATCAGCAGGCCAGTACTTGTCATAATCGTTGTATGCACTGTTCTGATAGCCAAGAGCAGAGATATAGTTTGTAAGAGCGTCAACCCATACGTATACAACGTGACCCTCGTCAAAATCAACAGGCACGCCCCATGTGAAGGTTGTACGTGATACGCATAAATCCTCAAGACCAGCGTTGATGAAGTTGTTTACCATTTCGTTTACACGGGTAGCAGGCTGGAGATAATCTGTTTCTGTAAGGAACTTTCTGATTTTGTCCTCAAAGAGGGAAAGCTTTAAGAAGTAAGCTTCTTCGTCAGCTTCGATTACATCGCGTCCGCAGTCGGGGCACTTGCCGTCCACCAGCTGGGATTCTGTCCAGAAGCTTTCGCAGGGTGTGCAGTACTTGCCTGTGTACTTGCCCTTGTAGATGTAGCCTCTGTCGTAAAGCTCACGGAAAATCTTCTGTACTGTTTCGATATGGTAATCGTCGGTTGTTCTGATGTATCTGTCATAGCTTACGTTCATGGTTTCCCACAGACGCTTGAAGTTGTCAACGATAGGGTCTACATATTCCTTGGGAGTAACTCCCTGTTCCTTTGCCTTGAGCTCAATCTTCTGACCGTGCTCGTCGGTACCTGTAAGGAACATTACATCATAGCCCTGCATTCTCTTGAAGCGTGCGATTGTATCACAGGCTACGGTTGTATAGCAGTGGCCGATATGAGGATTGCCCGAAGGGTAATAAATCGGGGTGGTTATATAGAACTTTTCACTCATGTTTGTACCTCTTTTCGTTACAGATGAAGGATTAATGATGAAGAATGAAAAATTATGGTATCGCCTGCGGCGATGATTCAAAATCCGTCGGCATATGCCGGCTCCATAATCTTTGACCATTCATTTTTTATCATTCATCAATGATTTTAGCCTTTTCAGGCTCAGAAATTGAATTTATTATACCATAAAAAGCCGTTTTTGGCAATATGTAAAAAAATTTATAAGAAAAATTTACATTTTTCACATAAAAGACTTGATTTTTTTTCAATTTTCTATTAAAATATATCTTAGGTATTTTTATGCCCCGGCGAGAGGGGTATAACCATAAACAAAACTGACGAACCGCACCCCATGCGTTGCATATTGCAAAGAGCGACAAAGTGCGTACGTCAAGGCGGGCTGAAGCCCGGAAAGGAATTTTATCATGTCAAACAGATTATTTCAGGGCGTAGTACATCAGATGAGAGATACCATCGGTCGCGTTATCGGTGTTATCGACGAAAATGCTACCGTAGTTGCTTGCAGCGAACTTGCAAGAATCGGTACAAGCAATGACTTCTTCTCCATTGAGCTGGGTGAATCCCACGACATCTTTATCCGTGACGGCTATACATACAAGCCTTTCGGCGTTCATGTAAAGCCCGACTATGCTGTATTCGTAGAAGGCACAGACGAAATCGCAGGCAAGTATGCGTCCATTCTTGCCATCTCCCTTTCCAGCATCAAGCAGTATTACGATGAAAAATACGACCGCAACAACTTCATCAAGAACATTATCCTTGATAACGTTCTCCCCGGCGATATCAGCATCAAGTCCAGAGAACTGCACTTCAACGCTGACATCAGCAGAGTTGTTTTCCTTATCAATATCGTTTCCACAAACGATGTTTCCGCTTACGATGTTATCCAGAACCTGTTCCCCGATAAGAACAAGGACTTCGTTTTCAACATCACTGAAACAGATATCGTTCTCGTAAAGGAAATCAAGAACAACATCGACGTAAAGGATCTGGAAAAGCTTGCACGCTCCATTTCCGATACGCTCCAGACAGAATTCTTCACACGTGTCAATGTTGGTATCGGTACTCCCGTTATGGGCGTAAAGGACCTTGCGCGTTCCTTCAAGGAAGCGCAGATTGCTATTGAAGTAGGTAAGGTATTTGATACAGAAAAGAATATCGTAAGCTACGATAACCTCGGTATTGCAAGACTTATCTACCACCTCCCCACAACTCTCTGCGAAACCTTCTTAAAGGAAGTGTTCAAGAAGGGCTCCATCGATTCCCTCGACCACGAAACATTATTCACAATCCAGCGTTTCTTTGAAAACAACCTGAATGTTTCCGAAACATCCAGAAAGCTTTTCGTACACAGAAACACACTTGTTTACAGACTTGACAAGATAAAGAAGCTTACAGGTCTTGATTTAAGAGAATTCGACCACGCTATCATCTTCAAGATTGCGCTTATGGTAAGAAAGTACCTCTCCGCAGACCCTGTTAAGTTCTGATTTCAGATTTCAAAATTACGACATCACGAGGCGGCATAATTTCTTGTCGCCTCGCAGAATGTTTTTTAAGGTGAATTTTTCTTCCTTTATCCGCAACTTTTTGGCAGTATCTCCGGTCTTATATTATAGAATTATTATACCCGTTTTTTGTCGTTTTATAGGATACTGCAAGTAACGAAAGGAGATTTTTACATATATGGTAGAATTAAAGAATGTTGACGTTCATTACAACGACGGCATAAAGGGCGGTATAGACGCCCTCAACGATGTTAATATCCGTATCAACGACGGCGAATTCGTATTCATCGTCGGCAGCTCCGGTGCAGGCAAAAGTACTCTCTTAAAGCTTCTCACCAGAGAAATCCAGCCTACCAAAGGCCGCGTATTTGTAAACGACTATAACCTCTCCAAGCTCAAGAACCGCAAGCTTCCCTATTTCCGCCGTTCACTGGGTATGATTTTCCAGGACTTCCGTCTTATTCCTAACTTAACGGTGTATGAAAATGTAGCTTTTGTGCTGAGAGTTATTGATAAATCCAAAAGATATATCCGCCAGAGGGTTCCCTATGTTTTAAACCTTGTAAAGCTGGGAGACAAGGCTAAGTGCTACCCCAGCCAGCTTTCAGGCGGTGAGCAGCAGCGTGTGGCTATTGCAAGAGCCTTCGCCTGCGACCCTCAGATTATTATTGCGGACGAGCCCACGGGTAATATCGACCCCGCGCTCTCCTATGAAATCGTTGAACTCCTTATGGATATCAACGAATGCGGCACTACCGTAATCATGGTAACCCACGACCACGAAATCGTGCGTCATTTCGGCGGAAGAGTCATAAATCTCAAGGACGGCTCCGTTGACTACGACGACTATATGGAAGGAGGCCGCTGATTATGAGAATGAGTAACTTCAGCTATCTGGTAAAACGCGGTGTAGGCTCCGTTTTCAGAAATGCCATGATGTCCTTTGCCAGCTTCTGCGTATTGCTGGTAAGCCTTTTCCTTGTAAGCCTCTCCTGCCTCATTGCCCTGGATATGAACGTTGTCTTTTCAAACATCGAAGAAAAGAACGAAATCGACGTTTTCGTAAGCGGCGAGGTAACACAGGAACAGCTTACCCACATTACTGACGCTATCAACATAAATACAAACACAGAACGCTCTGTTTTCTATTCAAAGGAAGAAGCATGGGCTGACCAGGAGGCTTCAAACCCCGAATTTACTGAAGCTTTCAGCAATTTCAATGCTCTTCACGACAACCCTATGCCTCATACCTTCCGTGTAACGGTAAAGGATATTTCAATTATCTCCCAGACTGCGGACGAATTTGCAACAATTCAGGGTGTCGAAAGCGTTGCTGCACCCTATGACTTTGCTTCCGCGCTGGTAGATATCCGTTCAACTCTTACAGCTATCGGAATAACCCTGCTTGCAGTTCTTGTTCTTACAAGCATTATCATTATCTACAACTCCATCAGAAGCAGTGTTTTCACACGCCAGAAGGAACTCAACATCATGAAGGTTGTCGGCGCTACCAATGCCTTTGTAAAGATTCCTTTCTTTATAGAAGGTATGTTTATCGGTATTGCGGCAGGCGTTGCATCATGGTTTATAACAAAAATTACATATGAATCGGTTATCGGCCTTTTCCACAGCAATTTTGAAATCTGGCAGATTTTCGGAATGGTGGATATTATGCCCTTCAGCGATGTGACATGGTATGTACTTGCTGCCAACTGCGTTCTCGGCGCACTCCTCGGTGCAATCGGTACCGTTATCAGCACAGCTAAATACTTAAAGGTGTAAAACACCTGCCGACAGCAGGGTGTGTTCCGACATCTGAAACGGCACCCGTACTGCAGCACAAGCCCCTATGGAAAGGAAAATAATTTGAAGAAAAAAACATTTACAAGAATACTGCGTTCGACAGCTTTTGCGTGTATGTTCTGTCTGCTTTGTGGTATAATCGGTAATGAATCGGCAATCACCCTGAACGCTTCATCAACTCAGGCGGAACTTGAAGCGGAAATCGAAAAGAACAAGCAGGAAATTGCAAAGCTTGAAGATAAAATCACCGCAACAGACGGCGAAATCAGCGAAAGCGAAGAGCTTCAGGGCTACTATTACAGCAAGCTTCTTCTCCAGCAGGAGGGTATTGACCTTCTGAACAACAAGCTTTACGCAAAGGAACAGGAAATTGCTGCAAAGGAAGAAGAAATTGCCGCAAAGGAAATCGAAATCGTAGAAACCGAACGCAAAATCGAAGACAAGAAAATCGAAATCACAAGACTTGAACAGGAAAATTCGGATAACCTCTACCAGTTCGGCCAGATTATGCGTACAATGTATATGAATAACACAGAGGACGTCCTCAATGTCATTGCAGGCTCTTCGGACTTCTATGATATATTTGTCAAAAGCGAAATTATGGAAAATGTAGGCGAACAGAACGAAGAATTCATGAACCAGCTTCTTGACGATATACATAAGCTTGAAGACGACAAGCTTCAGCTTGAAGAGGATATGGCACAGCTCCAGAAGGATAAGGCTGACCTTGAAACGGAAAAATCCGACCTTCAGGCTGAATGGACAGAGCTTGACGAGGAAAAGGCTTACGCTAACCAGCTGGCAAACCAGTATACATCCGAATATAACGATGTAACCGCACATATTTCCGACCTTGAAAGCCTTAAGGACCAGTACAACTATCAGATTGCAGTCAGCAAGGAAGAAATCGAAGCCTACGAAAAGGAAATCGACGAAATTATCCGCAGAGCTCAGCTTGCAGCAAGTAATACAGTTGTATACGATAACGGCGCATGGATATGGCCTCTCGATGCCAGATTCACACTCATCACCACCTATTTCGGTTACGACCCATGGCGCGGCGGAAATCACGGCGCTATCGACGTAGGCAACGGCGGTATCAACGGTGCGAACATCTATGCAATGAAGGGCGGCGAAGTCATCGTCGCAAAGACAACCTACACTCCCGGCTATGACTACGGCATGTATGTGGTTATCGACCACGGTAACGGATATCAGTCCCTTTACGCTCACTGCAGTGCAATTTATGTAACTGTAGGTCAGATGGTAAATCAGGGCGACGTTATTGCTTCCGTAGGTTCAACAGGCTGGTCAACAGGCCCGCATCTCCATTTTGAAATCCGTAAGGACGGTACGAGAGTTGACCCGCTGGAATACGTGGCAGTTCCGTAAAAAATAACGGAGGACAGACAGAAAATGAACAAGAAAATTTCGCTGGGCATTGCCATAAGCCTTATTGCAATTGCCTGTGCGGTGACATTTGTAGTGACAATGACCGTGTCGCTGAATCTGTATAACGACAAGATTGCAGGCGTTCAGCAGCGCGAAGAAATCAATACCCGTATTCAGGAAATTGACTCGTTTGTAAGAAACTACTCACTTTATACCATTGACGATACAAGCATAAAGACAGGTATCTACGAAGGCTTCCTGGACGGTATTGCAGATAAATATTCGGGCTACTATACCACCGATGAATACTATTACAAGAATATGCTTGACAGCGGCACACTGACAGGACTTGGTATAGAAACCGTCAATGACGGAGGATACCTGAAGGTTACAACCGTTTATGAAAACTCCTCTGCTGCAGAAGCAGGAATTGAAGTGGGCGATGTAATTTCCGCCGTAGGAAACGAAAATGTGCTGGAAATCGGTTATGCTGCCGCTTCAACTCAGATACGTTTCGGCGACGAGGGTACAAAAACCTCGGTTACTGTCCGCAAGGGCGGTGAAGAAACCACTCACAATCTTGCAAGAAAAGCTTTCGAGATAACATCGGTAAACGGCACACTCCTGGACAACGGTATTCTTTATCTGGAATTTTCAACAATCCACAGCCTTACAGGCAATCAGACCGTTGCAATCATCGACAGTCACAAGGATGATAACATCACAGGCTACATTCTGGACCTGAGAAATCTGCAAAGCGGTAATTACACCGCTGTTGCGGCAATTCTCGATCCCTTTGTAACACAGATGACGGTTGCGACTGCTCTTTACCGCAACAATTCAACAACGGTTATCGGCGAAACATCCGCCGAAACTTTTACAACACTTCCCATAAGCATCATAACAAATGAAAAGACAGGCGGCGCGGCAGAACTTATCGCAGTCACTCTCCGTGACGCAAACGGCGCCAAGATTGTAGGTGCGGCAACAATGGGATACGGTACATTACAGGAGGCAAGAGCCTTCAGCGACGGTACAGCGGTTGAAATTTCCGTTGCAACGATAATCCCCGCAAAATCCGAAAGTATATACAATGAAGACGGGGTCAAACCTGAGTTTGCGGTTGAATATGCGGGACTTCCCGAATCTGACCCTGAAGGATATGCAGACACCTATGACGAACAGTACAAGAAGGCTGTTGAGGTAATAATCTCCGATACAAACGCTTCGGCGTCGGAATAAACAAATACAGAAAGGACATTATTAAAATGGCAAAGCAGACAGTATTAACAAGTGAAGGTCTTAAGAAGCTGGAGGAAGAACTTGACGAACTCAAAAGCGTCAAAAGACGTGAGGTAGCTGAAAAAATCAAGATTGCCCTCGGTTACGGCGACTTATCCGAAAACTCCGAATATGACGAAGCAAAGAACGAGCAGGGTCTTATCGAAGCTCGAATCGCAGAAATCGAAGCGACGCTCAAGAACGTTAAGATCATCGACGAGGATAACCTTTCCACAGAACACGTTCAGCTTGGTAACACAGTTACCGTAAAGGATATCGAAGAGGACGAAGTTCTCGTTCTCCATATCGTAGGTTCCAAGGAAGTTGACGTTGAAAAGAACAAGATTTCCGATGAATCCCCTATTGGCAGAGCACTTATGGGACACACAAAGGGTGAAATCGTTGATGTTGAAGCTCCCGCAGGCTCATTCAAGTTTGAAATCATCGACATCGGCAAGTAAAATCGAAAGGACAAAAGTAAAATGGCAGACGAAATCATTGAAGAAGAATTAACCGAGGAAGAGCTTGCCGAAAAGCTCTCCGAACAGCACAGAATCCGCCTTGAAAAGCTTGCAGCTTTAAAGGAAAGCGGAAAGAACCCCTATGAAATCACAAAGTTCCCTGTTTCCATTCTGGCAAGCGAAATCAGAGAACGTTTTGAAGAACTTGAAAATCAGACTGTTCAGATTGCAGGTCGTATCACAAGCTGGAGAGATATGGGCAAGGCCAACTTTATCGATATCCGCGACGGCAGCGACAGAATGCAGGTTTACGTTAAGATTGACGAAATCGGCGAAGAGAATTTCAAGGAATTCAAGACCTGGGATCTTGGCGATATCGTTGGTATCACAGGCTTTGTATTCAAGACAAGAAGAGGCGAAATTTCCGTACACTGCAAGGAAATCACACTCCTCTCCAAGTCCCTTTTACCCCTCCCCGAAAAGTGGCACGGCTTAAAGGACAAGGAAGAACGTTACAGAAAGCGTTACCTTGATTTAATCGCTAACCCCGATGTAAAGAACACCTTTGTAACACGTTCCCTTATTCTCCGTGAAATCAGAAACTATCTTGACAACTTAGGCTATCTTGAGGTTGATACACCCGTTCTTCACACTCTTGAAATCGGCGCAGCTGCAAGACCCTTTGTAACTCACCATAACGCTCTTGATATTGATATGTATTTACGTATCGAAACAGAGCTTTACTTAAAGAGACTTATCGTAGGCGGCTTTGACAGAGTTTACGAAGTAGGCCGTATCTTCAGAAACGAAGGTATGGATGCTACACATAACCCCGAATTCACCTCCATTGAAATGTATCAGGCTTACACCGATTACTACGGAATGATGGATTTAATCGAAAACATGTACCGCACAGTAACTCTCAAAATCTGCGGCACAGACACAGTAAGCTATCAGGGCAAGGAAATCGCAGTAGGTAAGCCCTGGGAAAGACTTACAATGATTGAAGCTGTAAAGAAGTACGCAGGCGTTGACTTTGCAGACTGGGCGACCGACGAAGACGCAAGAGCAGCTGCAAAGGCAAAGAATGTTGAGCTTGAAAAGAAGGACGCAACAAAGGGCGATGTTCTTATTGCATTCTTTGAAGCTTTCGTTGAAGACGAACTTATTCAGCCTACTATCATTTATGATTATCCTGTTGAAAACTCTCCTTTAGCAAAGAGAAAGCCTTCCGACCCCGCATTTACAGAGCGTTTTGAATACTTCATCAATGGCTGTGAATTCGGCAACGCATTCTCCGAGCTCAACGACCCTATCGACCAGCGTGCAAGATTCACAAAGCAGGTTGAAGAAAAGCGTGCACAGGGCGCTAACGCCGAAATCGACGAGGACTTCCTTACAGCTCTCGAATACGGTCTCCCTCCCACAGGCGGCCTCGGCATGGGTCTTGACAGATTTGTAATGCTTCTCACAGACAGCGCGTCTATCCGTGATGTATTACTGTTCCCCACAATGAAGCCTGAGAAGAAGTAAGCGGCGAAGCGCCGCACCATATCCCGCCTTTTAAAATGTTTGCAGAATTTTGTCAATTGTAAAACGGCGGATAACAAAACAACATATAAATTTACCCCGTCACAAAAGTGACGGGGTTTTGTGTATTTAATTGCCTCTCATTGCTTTAATCAGATTTAAAAGTGCGTCTGTTTCCTCCTGAGTAAGTCCCGAAAGGTCTATTTCCTGCTTTTTCTCTACTCCTAAAAGAAAATCTGTGCTTACATTATATATTTTTGAAATACCGATAAGCACGTCATAAGAAGGTAATCTCAGGTCGGTTTCATAAGCGCTTATCACAGATTTTGTGAGATTCAGTTTCTTCGCAAGCTGTCCTTGAGTCATATTCGCCTTTAACCGAAGCGTCCTCAATCTGTTTCCAAAATCAACCATATCAAAACCTCCTTTTTTCTTATTATACTACAATATTTGTTTTCTATCGGTTGATTTTGTATTTAAGTAGTTGACAAAGTTTACTAAATGTGATATACTGAAAATGCAGAAATTATTCAAACTGCATAATTTTTGAAAAGGGAGTATTAAAGTATGGGACTTTTTGACAAGGTAACAAAAACAGCTACAAATTTAGGAAAAAGTGCAATTTCCACCGCAGCCTCAGCAGGTTCAAAAGTAGGCGTTGCAGCACAGGATCAGAGTGAACTTGCAGGCTTAAAAATGCAGGTCAATGTTTTAGAACAGGAATTATCTGCATCATATGCTCAGATTGGTAGAAAATATGTTGATTATGTTGTTGCGTCAGGTGAAATGCCCGGTATAGATGTTTCTGATATTCTTAAACTTATGGAGCCTAAAATAGAACAGAAAAATGACCTTGATGCAAAAATAATTGCTCTTGAAAAGAAGATAAAGGATAATGCCGTACTCCGTGAAAAACAGGCTGCCGAGGAAGAATTTTTACAGGTTAAATCAAAACTTGACCACGCCCTTGCTATGGATGTTATTTCACAGGCTGATTACGATACCAAGTTAGCTGTTGCAAAGAAAAAGGTTGATAATTTTGAAGAAATAAGAAGAGTTGAAAAACAGTATGATATGAAACTCATAACTAAAGATGAATACGATGCAAAAATTAAAGAACTTACTGAATAGTTAAAATTAAAATCCCGCTGGTTACAGCGGGATTTTTTGTGAAATCCATATGAAATAAATCTCACCCCGTTTCTATTGACTGAAACGGGGTTTTGCGGTATAATATATGTATTATTCCAAACAGAAAGAAAGTGCACATATGTCATATCAGGACGATAAAAGAGAACTTTTAAAGCTTAAACAGGGACTTATCGAAGAAAGCGAGACTATTCAGGAAGAAAAGCATGAAACCGAAGAGCTTCACGGCTGGAAAAAGGTTTCAAACTTCTTCTATCACTATAAATGGCACGTTATCGTAGCCGCATTCTTTATTACAGTTGCGGGATTTTTCATTTATGATCTTGTCAAGAAGGAACATGGCGATATCCGCGTGCTTGTTGTTACAAAAGAAACCGAGCTTGCGAAGCAGGTTAATTATAAAACCAAGGATTTTGAACTTGCATTCGAGAAATACTGCCCCGACTTTGACGACAGCGGCTATGTCCATGTTGATACCTACAATATAGATTTAAGCGATAATATTGACGCAAACTATATGCTGGCTGCTGTTACAAAGCTTACAGGTGAAATTTCCTACGGGGAAGCACAGTTGTATATTATGGATACACCTGCGCTGGAAAGTATCATTACCGAAGGCGACACCTCGGGCTTTGTTGATCTTGAGGAGTTATACCCCGACTGTGAACAGGTCGACGGAGTTTTCTACAGGCTCAAAGGCAGTGAATTTGCATATATGGCAAACTATGTTGAAGCCTGCCCCGAGGATTTATTCATAGTTGTCCGCAGAACTACCGACGTCACCGCCAATAAGGACAGGGCCGAAGCCGCACAGGAAAAGGCGCTGGAAGTCCTTGACAATATCATAAACGGCAAAATGGCCGGTTGGGAGGATGACGACGGCAGAGTCTACGGAATCTATGACGAAGGAGAAACTGTACTCGTTCCCACTATCTGATTAAAGGAATTTCTTTAATCCGTCTGCGTATTGTTCTTCACGGCTGAGCAACTGCTCTGCTTTTCTGAGGGTTTCATCACCTGCGCTGTGGCTGTGGTTTACCGTTTCGGCAATGTCGATAATACCCATATTAGTGCCGTTATACATCATTTTTGCAAGATTGTTGCGGCTGTCGTCGACAAAGGCTTTCATGTTGATACCCATGTGTGCCATAGCTGTCTCCATTTTCGGTATCTGAGCTACTTCGGCGCCCGAGTTTTCAATCTCGGTTTTCAGTTCCTTGCAGGTAGCTTCATAGTGCTCCTGCTGGCGGTGAATATAGCTTTTGAATTCGTTGTCATCGCACTTTTCTTCTACCTGCTTTATACAGTCGGAAGCCATGCGGCTGTTTTTATAGATACAGTTTAAAATATCAATATCATGTTGATGAAGCATAATAATACCATCACTTTCTTTTTATTGTAATAGAATTATTTGCAGAAAGGACAAGGATATGCAAAGAGAGCATTTTCTGAAAATATTTGTCAAAGGTCTCGGCTATGCATTTTTCGGCAACATACTAAGCGGAATCATGGTGATTTCCATTGCTCCCGTGATTAATATATGGTTTCTTACCGTGATTGCGTTTATCTTTACGCTTTTCATCTACGGTTCGCTTCTGTTTACCGCAGGTTACCGCGACGGACAGCGTGAAAACAAGCTTATTACAAACCACAGAGTTGAAAGTACGCCCCGATACCGCTGGATAATCTACGGTCTTATTATCGGACTGATTATGGCAATTCCCGGATATATACTCCTTGCGGCAAAATTCGGTGCACTTGCGGTAAGCCAGGAGTTCATGCTTGCATTCCGATTTGCAAACGGTACTGTAACACCTCTTCTGTATGCGGCAGAAATGCAGGCTTCTGCACCTGTGGATTACCCCTTATGGCTGTGTATAGCCTTTATCGGAGTTTATGTTGTGTGCTCACCCATTGCCGCCCAGATAGGCTATAAGTTCGGATTCGACGATAAGAAGCGCAAGGACTTTATGTATGAGGATGAATAAAATGACAATAAGAAAGGCGGAATCCTCAGACCTGGAAGGAATCAAATCACTACTTTTACAGGTGCTTACCGTTCATCATAATGGCAGACCCGATATTTTCAAGGACAACTGCCGCAAATACACAGATGAACAGATACTTGAAATTATAGGAAACGATAAGACCCCTGTGCTTATTGCCGCTGACGAAGATGACAATGTCGCGGGCTATGCCTTCTGCGTTTTTCAGCAGCATACGGACAGTAATATCCTGACCGATATAAAAACCCTCTATATAGACGACCTGTGCGTTGATGAAAATATCAGGGGGCAGCATATCGGAAGCTTACTCTATAACGCTGTGCTTGATTTTGCAAAAGAAAACGACTGTTATAACGTTACGCTTAATGTCTGGACCTGCAACAAAGGTGCAATGAAATTCTATGAAAAGATGGGGCTTGTGCCTCAGAAGATAGGAATGGAAAAGATATTATAAAAGCTTATGCGGCACCGGATAAATCCGATGCCGCATTTTTGTTTTAATCAAGCTCAAACATACCTGTATATAACTGGTAGTACTTGCCTTTTTCTTCGATAAGCTTTTCGTGATTGCCGCGCTCAATAATTCTGCCCTTTTCAAGAACCATAATCACATCGGAATTCTGAACAGTAGAAAGTCTGTGCGCAATAACGAATACCGTTCTGCCCTTCATAAGACTGTCCATACCCTTGGAAACTATAGCCTCTGTTCTTGTGTCGATACTTGAAGTAGCTTCGTCAAGAATCATTACAGGCGGGTCTGCAACCGCCGCACGGGCGATAGCGATAAGCTGTCTCTGTCCCTGGGAAAGCTGTGCTCCGTTTTCAGTGAGCATTGTGTCATATCCCTGAGGCAGACGGCGGATAAAGTCATCCGCGTTGGCAAGTCTTGCCGCTGCGTAAACCTCTTCGTCTGTAGCAGAAAGGTTGCCGTAGCGGATATTCTCCATAACCGTGCCTGTGAAAAGGCAGGTTTCCTGAAGAACCATACCAAGAGAACGGCGTAAGTCCGCTTTTTTGATTTTATTGATGTTTATGCCGTCGTAACGGATTTTACCGTCGGCAATATCATAGAAACGGTTGATAAGATTTGTGATAGTGGTCTTACCTGCACCCGTTGAGCCTACAAAGGCAATCTTCTGACCCGGCTCTGCCAAAATAGAAATGTCATGGAGCACCATTTTTTCTTCGGTATAGCCGAAATCAACCATATCGAGAACAACCCGTCCCTGAAGCTCGGTGTAGGTGGTTGTGCCATTCTCGTGAGGGTGCTTCCATGCCCACAGACCTGTATGTTCTTCAGTTTCTTCGATTTCACCGTTAAGATTGCGCTTGGCATTTACAAGAGTTACATAGCCGTTATCTTCCTCGTGCTTTTCGTCAATAAGTGCAAAGATTCGCTTTGCGCCCGCAAGAGCCATAACGATATAATTTATCTGCTGGCTTATCTGATTTACAGGCATTGTGAAGCTCTTGGAAAGCTGTAAGAATGCGGCTATTCCGCCGAGACTCAGATTGCCTATGCCGTTTACCGCAAGAATACCGCCCAGCACTGCAATAAGACCGTACTGTAAGTGACCCATATTTCCATTTACAGGGCCTAAGATATTGGCGAAAATATTTGCTTCACGGGCATTGTAGCAAAGCTCGTCATTAAGCTTGTCAAAATCAGCCTTGGTTGTCTCCTCGTGACAGAATACCTTGACAACCTTCTGACCGTTTATCATCTCTTCAATATATCCGTTTACTTCCGCAATGGATTTCTGCTGACCGATAAAGAACTTTCCGCTGTGACCTGCTATCTTACCTGTTACAAGCATCATAAGAGCAATCGTGATGACAACAAAGATTGTGAGGTAAATGCTTGTAGTAACCATGGCGATAAATACGGAAACGATTGTAATTACCGACGAGAACGCCTGAGGAATACTCTGGGACAGCATCTGACGGAGCGTATCAATATCGTTTGTGTAATGGCTCATGATTTCGCCGTGGGTGCGCTGGTCAAAATACTTTATGGGAAGATTCTGCATATTTCCAAACATCTCGTCACGGATTTTCTTCTGAACACCCTGAGAAACCGTAACCATGATACGGTTATAGAAGAATGTGGACGCCATACCCACAAGATAGATTACACCCATAACACACAGGGTCTTTAAAAGAGGAGTGAAATCGGGACTTTCCGTACCGATTAATGGAGTGATATAGTCATCAATAAGGGTCTGTAAGAACAGAGATCCTGCAACGCCGGCAAGAGCGCTGCAAAGAATACAGATAATTACAAACAGGATATGAATCTTATAATCCTTGAAGATATAGCCGAGAAGGCGTTTGACGGTGGCCTTATCGGGCTTTCCCACCTTGCCTACGACACGGGGGCCGCCTCTCATTCCGCCGCCCTTCATCGCAATAGGGGGCGCCTGTTCCTTTTTAACCTGTTCAGCCATTGTCGTCTCCTCCCTTCTGCTGTGAATAATATACTTCCTTGTAGATTTCATTGGAAGAGAGAAGCTCTTCATGTGTTCCCACTGCATTTATCTTACCGCCGTCAATGACAATTATCTTGTCAGCGTCCTGAACAGATGAAATTCTCTGAGCAATGATAAGCTTTGTGGTATCAGGGATTTCCTCACGGAAAGCCTTACGTATCTGAGCGTCGGTTGCTGTATCGACCGCACTTGTTGAGTCGTCGAGAATGAGGATTTTCGGCTTTTTCAGAAGCGCACGCGCAATACAGAGTCTCTGCTTCTGTCCGCCTGAAACGTTTGTACCGCCCTGCTCGATATATGTATCGTATCCGTCAGGGAAAGCCGCAACAAAGTCATGTGCGCAGGCAAGTCTGCACACTCTTTCCAGCTCTTCATCAGAAGCCTGTGCGTTGCCCCAGCGGAGATTATCCTTGATAGTGCCTGAAAAGAGCGTGTTCTTCTGGAGCACCATTGCAACCTCGTTTCTGAGCGCCTCGATATCATATTCACGTACATCTCTTCCGCCTACCTCAACAACACCGTCAGTTACATCATAAAGACGGGGAATAAGCTGAACGAGAGTGGATTTTGACGAGCCTGTACCGCCGATAATTCCGACAGTTTCGCCTGATTTTATATACAGATCAACATCTGTAAGAGCGAGGCTACCACCCTTTCTGTACGCGAAGTCAACCTTTTTAAAGCTGATTGAGCCGTCCTTTACTTCTGCAACAGGGTTTTCGGGATTCTGAAGGGCGCTTTCCTCGTTAAGCACCTCGCAGATACGCTCCATAGAAGCTCTCGCCATAGTAAGCATTACGAAAATCATAGAAAGCATCATAAGGCTCATGAGAATCTGCATTGCATAGGTCATAATACCCATAAGCTCACCTGTTGTAAGCGCGTTATCAACTACGATAAGCTGTGCGCCTATCCAGGAAATTGCAATCATACCGCCGTACATACAAAGCTGCATTAAAGGACCGTTGAATGCAAGAAGCTTTTCTGCCTTGCAGAAATCGTCGTAAATGGACTTTGATACACCCTTGAACTTTTCAGTTTCATGTTCTTCTCTTACGAATGCCTTTACAACACGCATACCTGCCACGTTTTCCTGAACAACGCTGTTAAGCTTGTCGTAGCGCTTGAATACACGCTCGAAAATGGGGTGTGCATGGGTCATAATAAGAAGAAGACCGATAGCTAAAACCGGGATTGCCGCTAAGAATACCAGCGAAATATCCGCATTAATGGAAAATGCCATGATAAGGGAGAAAATCAGAGTGATAGGTGAACGAACTGCAATTCTCAGCACCATCTGATAAGCATCCTGCACACGGGTAATATCCGATGTAAGACGGGTTACAAGGCTGGCCGTGGAGAACTTGTCAATATTCTCGAAGGAATATTCCTGAACCTTGTGGAACATATCCTTTCTTAAATTCCGTGCAAAGCCTGTGGCAGCGATAGCGCCGTATTTTCCGCCGCCAAAGCCTGATAAGAACGACAATACGCAGGCAACGACAATAAGACCTGCCATAAGATAGATATGGTTGAGGTCGCCCTGTCCGTTGTTGCCCTCAATGCCGTTGTCGATAAGAGAAGCCATTAAAAGGGGGATAAGAACTTCCATGAATACTTCACCTATCATACAGATAGGGGTAAGTATTGACGCCTTTTTGTATTCTCTTACTCTTGATAAAAGGGTTTTTAACATTTCTTGCCGTCATTCCTTTCTTTTTTCATAAGATTATTATATATTTTTTCTGTAACAGCGAAAAAGCTTTCCAGCTCTTCAGTAGTAAGACCCGAGCTGAGCAGTTCTTCGAAATTGTCAATTTCCTCACGGAAATGACCGTGCATATCCATTGCCTTTTCGGTAAGGGACAGCTTTTTCAGACGCGCATCGGAAAGAACCGCTGTGCGAATTATAAGTCCGTTGCTTTCCATTGCCTGAAGCACTTTTGTCACTGTGGAACGACGTATACCGAAATGGTTTTCGATATCACGCTGGAAAACGTCGGTGTCCCTGTGAGCGTAAAGATAACCGATTATTCTGCCGTGATAAGCTGTGGTGCCGTCGCTGCGGCAGCATCCCGATCCGAAATTACGGTCCATTATATGGTACAGGTGCCGTATCACGTAGCTTATATGCTTTGGTCCGTCCATTTGTTCGCCTCCTAACTGTTAGAACTCTAACAATTATATCATTTTTCGCTAAAAAAGTCAATGATAACATTGTGAAAAATAAACAGGCGAACCGCCTGTGACAGCTCCTGCCTTTTTCAATGCCTCATTTTACGTAAGCGGAAAAACGGCAGGGACTCAGGTTGCAGTAAAAAATGCGGTCGCAGCGTTGCTGCGACCGCATTTCGCATTCAGCGGGGGGGTTGCCGCCGCCGAATGCGGATAAGGGGGCGCCTGCGGCGGGGGCGCCCCCGGTTTTACTTGCTCTTTTCCCCCCCCCTCCT
>JAZSFL010000028.1:0-12335 GCA_045532185.1 Ruminiclostridium sp. | reverse complement strand
CTACAGTAATTATCCAGAAGTCCGTAAAGGGCAAGCGCGTTTCTTTCATGGAAAACAACGTTGCATGGCACGGCGCAGCTCCCAACGAGGAACAGTACAACATCGCTATGGGCGAGCTTCAGGCTCACCTTGACGAATTACAGAAGTAAACAGAAAGGATTTAATATATATGGAAAAGAAAGCTACTCGTGAAAGCTACGGCGAAGGTCTTGTACTCCTTGCTGAAAAGCGCCCTGACTTAGTTGTTCTTGACGCTGACCTTGCTGCCGCTACAAAGACAGGTATTTTCAAGAAAGCTTGCCCCGACAAGCATTTCGACTGCGGTATCGCAGAAGCAAACATGATGGGTGTTGCGGCAGGTATTGCTTCAACAGGCAAGCTTGTATTCGCAAGCTCTTTCGCAATGTTTGCGGCTGGCCGTGCATTTGAAATCGTACGAAACAGCATCTGCTATCCTAAGCTGAACGTAAAAATCGGCGCAACCCACGCAGGTATCTCCGTAGGTGAGGACGGCGCTTCCCACCAGTGTAATGAGGATATCGCACTTATGACAGCGCTTCCCAATATGACTGTTATCAACCCTGCTGATGATGTTGAAGCAAAGGCAGCTGTGCTTGCAATGGCTGACTATGTAGGTCCTACCTATATGAGATTCGGCAGACTTGCTGTGCCTGTATTCAACGATGCCGCAACCTACAAGTTTGAAGTAGGCAAGGGTATCCAGTTAAAGGACGGTAAGGACATCACAATTATCGCAACAGGTCTTATGGTTGCTGAAGCAATGGAAGCAGGCAAGGCTCTCGCTGAACAGGGTATTGACGCTCGAATCATCAACATCCACACAATCAAGCCTATCGACCGCGATATCATCATCAAGGCTGCTAAGGAAACAGGCAAGATTATCACTGTTGAAGAACACAGCGTAATCGGCGGCCTCGGCTCTGCTGTTGCAAACGTTGTAACTGAGGAATGCCCCGTTCCCGTAATCAAAATCGGCGTAAACGACTGCTTCGGTCACAGCGGCCCTGCGGTTGCTCTTCTCAAGGAATTCGGCCTCTGTGCAGAAAATATTGTTAATGTTACAAAGGCAGCTCTTGGTAAGTAATTTAAGGTATAAATAAAACAGGTCAGTTTATTTGAACTGACCTGTTTTATTTTTATAAACTTATAGTCACATCTCTTCCGCTTTTCTCATACGCTTCCACCTTGACACCGCATTTCTCCAGCATGAAAGACGATGCCCTGACGCTTTCGGTATCTGCGTACTTGTTTTCCAGGTAAACCACACGCTTTATACCGCACTGGATAATAGCCTTTGCACACTCGTTGCAGGGGAAGAGAGTGACGTAGAGAGTTGCGCCGTTTACGCCCTGCATACTGCTGTTGAGAATAGCGTTAAGCTCTGCGTGGCATACAAACGGGTACTTTGTATCGAGAGATGTATCGCCCGTTCTTTCCCAGGGCATTTCATCATCGATACACCCCGTAGGCATACCGTTATAACCCACAGAAACAATTTTCTTGTCGCTGTTTACGATACAAGCTCCCACCTGAGTGGAATTATCCTTGCTTCGCTGTGCGGAGAAAAGGGCAATCCCCATAAAATATTCATCCCATGATATGTAATCTGTACGTTTCATAAGCTGTCCTCTCATAAGTTTTTTTTGGTGACGCATTATTTCGCGTACCATTCTTTTACAACCTGTTCAGTTTTCTTACCCACGATTGAGAAACCCATTTCCGGAGTTCTTGTAGGAATCTTTGTGTACCAGTCCCACCAGAAGAAACCTGCAAACCACGGTTCGTTCCACATAGCCTGCATACAGGATTCATAGAAATTCGCCTGTTCATCTTCATCGTAGGGGAACTCTCTGTGGCTGAAATCATAGGGCATCATAGCGCATCCCTTTGCACTGCGGCAGCCTATCTCCATAAAGATAATCTGCTTTCCGCCGTTTATGCGGGATAATTCCGCAAGACGTTCCTTCTGTTCATTCCAGACAGCAGTCATGTTTTCAAGACTGTCACCTGGGATTTTACCAACTCCGTAATACGCCGAGGTGCCGATATAATCCACCGCATCCCACCATTTTACGCCGAACTCCTTACCGTGGTTAGTGTTGTAGGTAATAGGACCGTGATATATTTTTCTGACCTCTTCGATAGCCTTGCGCCAATAATCCTCTTTATGCTCTGTGCCCAGCATTTCACAGCCGACACAGAACATCTCGCAGCCTGTTTCTTCGGCTATTTCCGCATAATGGCAGAGAAAAGCAGTATATGAGGAGAACCATTCCTTCCAGTAATTCTTATCTCCTATCTCAACTTCAGGGAAACGGATGTGTGCTCTCCATACGCCGTCGGCGCAGTTGACCATAGGTTTCATGCATACTTTCAATCCGAGAGAGTGTAGTTTGTCTGCCGCAGCCGCAACATCCTTATCGGTAACAGTATAGCGATAATCAGGGCGGATAACGGTAGAGCTGAAGCTGTCCTGCCTTACCACAAAGGCAAGAGCTGCCCAGTCACCGCCCAGTGTCGCAAGTCGTTCCATTGAAGCAGCCGCTTCTTCGGTGCGGTAGTCGCCGCGTTTTCCGTCAAACCCATATGTAAAACCTTTAATAAACATGATAATCCTCCTGAAGGTGATAGTCAGTTGCGAAAAAATTACTTGTAAGGTAAGTATATCATATCTGATTTGGATTTTCAATACGCATATTACAAAGATAACTGAAAAAGTCTTTGAAACACGAAAACCTTAAAAGGGACTGATATTCTGTAGTGACAACGGCAGCAATCATATATTTCCGGAACATCCTGTAAGCGCCCTGGTTTTTGGATTGGCTGCTCTATATCAATTTTCATGAGGCACTTTGCAGAATTGTGTTTCATAAAGCTGTGCATATACACCGCCCAGTGAAATAAGCTCATTATGAGTGCCGCGTTCCGCAATTACACCGCCGTTTATGACTAAAATCTCATCGGCAGCAAGAATTGTAGAGAGTCGGTGTGCAATAAGAATGCTGGTACGTGACGTAATCAGTGGTTCAATAGCGTCCTGAATCTTCTGTTCCGAAATGGAGTCAAGGGCAGAGGTAGCTTCATCGAAAATCATAAGTGCAGGGTCTTTAAGCAGTACTCTTGCGATTGAAATACGCTGTTTTTCACCGCCTGAAAGCTTGAGACCGCGGTTGCCCACCACTGTATCAAGTCCTGTGTCCTGCTTTTCTATGAAATCGTAGATGTTAGCCTTCTTGCAGGCCTCAATAAGCTCTTCTTCAGTGGCATCAGGCTTTGCATATAAAAGGTTCTGCCGTATTGTGCCGTTGAAAAGGTAGGTTTCCTGGCTTACGATGCCGATATTTTCACGCAGGTATGCAAGGTCAAGTTTACGTACATCCACATCGTCAAAGGTTACCGTTCCTGCAGTAACATCCCACAGTCTGGGTATAAGATTAACCAGGGTGCTTTTGCCTGAACCTGAGGGGCCGACCACCGCAATGCACTTTCCGCTTTCCAGGGTAAAGTTTATATCTGACAGTATCTGGCGGTCCTTTTCATAGTAAAAGCCGACGTTTTTAAATTCCACTTCACCTTTTGCTCTGGTTTCGGGATGGATAGCATCGGGTGCGGATTCAATTTCCACAGGCATATCATAATATTCAAAAATACAGGTAAACATAGCCATAGAGCGTATCCAGTCCACCTGAATGTTAAGGAGCTGATTTACAGGTCCGTACATTTTTCCCAGCAGGGCTACCAGTACGGTAATATCACCCACGGTAAGCGTGCTGTCAAACTGCATCATAAGAACACCGCCCGCAAGATACAGGAGCATAGGACCTATGCCTGAAAAAGTACTGAGTGCCACACGGAACCATCGTCCCGCCATCCCCTCGCGGATATTGAGATGAACCATACGCTTGTTGGCAGCTTCATACTTTTCATATTCGGCCTGTTCTCTTCCGAACAGCTTTACAAGAAGCTGTCCGCTTACCGACATCGTTTCGTTGAGTATTCCGTTGATTTCATCGCTGCAAGCCTGTGATTCGGCAGTAATTGACCAGCGTGTTTTGCCTGCGCTTCGGGTAGGGATTATAAACAGAGGAATTACCGCAATTCCCACAAGCGCCAGCACCCAGCTTTGCTGAAACATAACCACCAGAGCTACAATCAGGGTAATGGAATTGGAAAGGATACTTGTAAGCGTACTTGTAATAATCTGTTGTACTCCTGAAATATCACTTGTCATTCGGGTGATTATATCGCCCTGATTATTTGATGTAAAGAAGCGCTGGGACATTTTCTGAAGATGTGAATACATTTTGTTCCGCATATCATAGGTGATATGCTGGGCTATCCAGGTGTTCATATAGCTTTCCAGCACACCGATAAGGTTTGCACCAAGAGTTACCGCCAGGGAAAGCACAATAAACAGGATAAGCTTTTCCATGCTTCTGCCGATTAATCCCTCATCAATAATCTTACCTGTAAGCACAGACGGCATAAGGTTGAGAATTGAAGAGATTATAATTGCAACCAGCACTACGAGCATTTGCTTCCAGTATGGCTTCAGATAAGAAAAAATACGCGCCAGCAGTTTCTTTGTAACCTTAGGGCGGTTCTTTTTTTCTTCTTCAGTTAAAAAAACTTGTCTTCTGGGTCCTCCCATGCCTGCCATATCAACCACGACCTTTCGTTTTCAATGCGTTATTATCTGATTAAATAGGATGCAATATATTCCATGTCGGAGCTTACATCAATTGCGGGAACGTTTATATCAAAGGTTATGTCAAGTCCGCTTTCCTCTGCGGCAAGGGCAAAATGACAAAGAGCGATGCCTATATCGACCTTTTGTATATCAATCTTTTCATTGGCGGAAAATCCTTTGCTTCTTTTTAAATAAAAATGTACTGCATTTTCCGTTACAACTGCACGCCAGGGCTGCTTATTGACGGCCGAGGGCGCCAGTCGCACCATTTCCAGAGGATGTGCCAGTCTGCCTGCCTTTTCTTCTGTAAGAGGACGGTCAGAGCTTCCGTCAAAGAAAAGTTCTTCAAAGGGGTGTCTTTCGTCCGCTTTGATTGCCATGCGCATCATGCTTTCCTTTATGGACATTTTCTTTGCGGTATATCCCAGAGGGCTTGCGCAGGGCATCATTTCATCAGTTTCAAGCTCCATTGCCTTTTCAAACGCCCCGCGGTTCATGGTTCCGCCCAGCCATACAGTGCCGATACCCAGAGACTGAGCATATAATACAAGCATTTCAAATGAATATCCGAATGCTTCATTTGCGTAGGTCTCCCGCCTGATTTTTCCTGCTGTATACAAATCTGTACCGCTGACTACGGGACAATTAAGACCGTTTTCCTTTGCACTGAGCAGCCTGAACTTTACAGGTATATTATACGGATTCTGTATATCCGCCATAAATGAACAAAGCTTTTCTTTTTCCGCTTCACCGATTTCCTTGCCATCAAAGGTTCGGACGCTTCTTCTGCTGCGGATAAGCTCTGTGATATTTTTCATAATATTCTCCTTTTCCGGTTGTTTTTTATTATGTTGTAATCTGCTATGTCGATTATATCACAGAAATCCGGGATTTGCAACCGGGGTTTCGATCGGCTGGCGCATATAGGGATAGATTTTTCTCTGCTTTAAAAGGACGGCGTGGTATAATGACAGAAAAGGAGTATGAGATTACGTGATAAAATACATATTGCCGGTTGTTAATTGTATTATAGTCTGTTCATTGAGTCTTTTGCTGAATTTTCGAGATGATACACCGATAATCGGAGCAATTCTGGCGATAATCATACTTATTGAAACTGTTTAACATATAAATCTCATACGAAAAAACGGTAACGAAATCAAGATAAATGCTATAAACAAAATCATGACACTTTTATCCGTTGTTCTGATAGCAGGCTGTTTGTATGAAATTGTTACGGGGAATATGATTTCGGATGAAGCCGGGGATATTATAGCGATATTGCTTGTTGCTGTCGGGGTTGGTATCTGGTTATACGATTACTGTATAAAACCTTTTAAGGACAATAGGTAATCAAAGCAAAAAGCTGAACAGACTTTTGTCTGTTCATCTTTTTTGTAAGTTGTGGTTGAAACAGATTTGTATATCAGCCTATATCTTTGAAAGAATTTCTTCAACACGCTTTAATTCATCTCTGATCTTAAGGCGCTGGGGACATTTGTTTTCACAGAAACCGCAGTTTCTGCAGTCCTTGAGTGTGGGCTTGTTTTCGTCCTGAGTATAGTGCTTGAATTCCCAGCGTGCGTGGTCGGTAAGTCCGTATACGTTATAATTGGTATAGATGCTGAAAATTTTAGGAATATCTATGCCTGCAGGGCAGGGTTGACAATAGCGGCAGCCTGTACAATAGAGATCGGAGAACTTTCGGAGATTTTCTATCGCCGTTCCTATATTCTTCCATTCTTCCTCGGTAAGAGGGTTGTCGTCATCTCCAAGCAAGAGGTTCTTTTCAACCATATCCATAGTTGCCATGCCTGATAAAGCACAGCAGAGGTCAGGATTACCGAGAACAAATTTAAATGCAAGTTCATATGTAGCCATAGAGGGTTTACCTGTAAGCTTTGTGTAAAGTTCTGTAGGAGCAGCAAGTCTTCCGCCGCCTACCGGTCCCATGGCTACTATGCCCAGTCCCTTAGAAGCCGCATAAGCCATCATTTCTTCGTTGGCACGGTCGAGGAGATTATACTGAACAAGCATGGATTCCATAGGTATTCCCCGTTCTTCGGATTTGTCGCTTATATGCTTGATCGAGGAGGGGTCATCATGGAAAGAAAAGGAGATATGGCGGATAAGTCCTTCTTCCTTGCATTTCTGTGCTTCATTAAGAAGATCATGCTTCATGATACAATCGTCGAAGCAGCTCTTGTTTATACCCCAGAAATGATAAAAATCTATGTAGTCGGTATCCATTTTCTTAAGGCTGGTTTCAAGACAGCGTCTGTAATCGCTCGGGTTTTTAACCTGACCAAGATCAATTTTAGTTGAGAGGTAAATCTTGTCACGGAAGGGCTTGACGGCCTTTCCGACGGTAATCTCGCTGTTCTTGTTGCAATACAAAGGAGCAGTATCAAAATAGTTTACACCGTTTTCATAAGCCTTTACTATCATAGGGATAGCCTTTTCCTCATCAATCTGCCACTTGTCGTTTTCGTCCTTGTATTCGGGAAGTCTCATACAGCCGAATCCCAGCTGTGATATTTCTATGCCTGTGTTACCGAATTTTCTGTATTTCATATGCGTTCCTCCGTAAGCTGTATTATAAAGTAAATATATCATTTAGCAATATCGTTGTCAATACTAAAGTGTGAAAACAGATACAAAACTTATATAAAATCACTGGTTTTTGTTATGCATAGGTGAGGATTAGCTACCCTATATCAAACAAGATCTTGACAAAAAAACAATTACAGGGTATAATATGTATACTTTGTACATATAACGTGTGCAAAGTTATGACATTTTTCACAAAAATATATAAGGAGAAAGAGGATGAAAAGATTAAAGAAGGTAATAAGCGGTGCACTTGCATTTATGCTTGTTGCTGGTACGGGTGCCTGCAACAGCGGAGGACGCACCGAAAACACCGCTGAAACAACCACAGCGGCGGCGGTAACAACCACTATATCCAATGAGCTTGATCATCAGATCGATTACGAGGCAGAAGCGGACATTGAAGAGATCGACGTGAAGAATGAGGAGGGTACAGGCAAGCTGTACGTTCCCGGACAGAAAGCAGGTCTCGTGAAGGCTTTGTGCTATTACGACCTGAACAATGAAACTCCTGCTCTTTCCGATATGCTTGCGGAACGTTTCGGCGGATATATCGAAACCGAAATCACAACAAGCGGCAGTGCCTATTTTGAAAAGCTCGGAATGCTGGTTGCGGCAGGTGATTCTCCCGACCTCGTACGCTATGACTGGGAATCTTTCCCCTGGGCAATCTCCAAGCATCTCTACACTCCCCTTGATGACTGGCTGGATATAGAGTCCCCTCTCTGGGCAGATGAAGCAAATGTTATCGAGCAGTTTGCATGGGGCGGAAAGCACTACTACTGGCCCGAAGAAATACTTCCGAACTACTGCCTTATCTACGACCAGAACATACTGGAAGAAGTAGGTCTGCCCAATCCTCTCGACCTTTACGATGAAGGCAAGTGGGACTGGAATGCTTTTAATGATATGTGCGAAAAATGGTGCGCTCAGGGCGAAGAATACAAAGCTCTTGCAGGCAGTGAATGGCCGGGGCTTATGTTCGTACATACAACAGGTACAAAGGCATTTGACATTAAGGATAACCAGTTTATCAATAATCTTAAGGATTCCAATATCCAGCGTACAATGGAATGGCTTCAGGAATTCGGCAAGCGTGGCTATACCAAGAATGAATGGGTAGATCCCAATAAGGTGTTTATTGACCGTAAGGTTTTATTTATGGCGATGTACTATGAATGGGGCTTCACAAGTGCACAGCAGGGCGCATTCCAGAACAATCTCGACCAGGATTTTGCTTTTGCACCTATTCCTAAGGATCCTCAGTCGGATAAATATTATCACAGCGGTTATTCTGTGGGATATCTCGTTCCATCAGGCGCTAAGAACATACAGGGTGGAGTGCAGTACATACTCTGCAGCAGAATCCACGCAACCGATCCCGATATAATTGCGGAATACCGTGCCGAAAAGCTGGATACAAGTCCGGGATATTTTGCAAAATGCCCTGAATGTAAGTATAATTTCGTTGAAAACAATCAGGACAAATTGGATACATGTCCCGAATGCAACACCGCAAGAAAACGCAAGTACAAGGAACTCTACACTCAGCGTCTTTTTAACCTGATTGATGATTTCAAGAATCCTGAAAAGTTTGAGCTTGTTTATGATGCCGCTTTCGGTATGGGCGATGATATGAAGGCGTATTTCACCCGTGCGGCAGGTGTTGAAGATGCGCTTTTTGACGGTCCTGTATATGCGGGCACATCTTACACCGTAGCAAGAGATGAATACTACAATGTGATTGAAGCCATGATTCAACCGTTCTGTGATTCACTCGCCGGAGAACAATAATTATAAAGCTGTCGGTAAACCCCGATCGGGTTACCGACAGCTTTTTTATAAAAAAGCAGCCAATCCAAAGTTTTGTTCGGATTGGCTGCCCTGTATCGAGTTCCGTTATTGTTATTTTTGCAACTTGTCATAATGAGCATTCATCATAAGATAACTTGCCATTGATTCAGCCGAAGTGCCTGCTTCCAGAAAATGAGGACAGCCGCATACTTCGTGTATTATTCCAAATTCATCAATATATTTATCCATAGTGCAACGAACTTTATCGGCATAACCGATATAATTTCTGCTTAACCATCCCCCGATAATACCACGATATATATATGCAGCCAGCATCATTGCGGCTGTGCCTTCGATAAAGCTGGTATTGTCGTCAAGAATATCATAAAAGCGACCGTCTTCCAACTGATATTCAAGCATCGAATCAAGAAGACTTTTTGAATGTCCTATAAGCTTTTCGGCAATATCATTGCGGTTTTCTTTCTGTGCAATTTCTATCGTCCTTGCCATACCCAGCAAAGCCCAGCCGTTTCCGGTTGCCCACAATTTCTGACGGACAAAGCTATTGGTGCCTGCATCATAAATATGATTCAACAGGCCTGTATTATCGTCTTTAAGATAATAAATACAACCTTCAATCTGGAACAGAGCCTCATCAAGCTCGCCCATTAACGCAAGAAAAGGAGGCGCCATATAGATAGCATCAACCCATATCTGTTTTTCGGAAAAGCCTTCATAAAAGCTGATTTCATTGTGGCAGATAACGTTTTTATCAGTTCTCGGCGCTAGTTTCATTAAATATGAAAGCATCCTTTCAGCCGCAATTTTATATGTCTCTTTTCCCGTCAGTTCGTATGCGCGCCAGACAACTTCACCGTTAGCGGCAGGATCTGTAACAGCAATGTTATTTGTTATTACGGCAAGTCTGCCTTCCTCGGTCTGACGGAGAACAGCGTCATGCGCCATAGCTACTGCAGTCAGGGCATCACCCGTCTCCCATACAGCCTGAGCGCAGACTCCCTGCTCCCAGGGATAACGCTGAACTGCCAGCATTGCATTTTTAACAAGTTTCATTTTTTCAGTCATAACTTTACCTCCATAACGCTTCATTGATGTGTATTTATATTTGGCATTTTCGTCCATACAGGTGACATTTTCAACGTGTATATATGCGAGAGCTGTTTCGCATATATACACAGCCGACGTTTGTATTTGTGATTTCCTGTATCTGTAATTATACCATAAATCAATATACATTTACAAGACCAGAATATGTTGCTATATCGCATATTATTTTATGCTTTATTTCATAGAATGTCAATATAAATATAATAAACCTGCTCACAAAAGTGAACAGGTTTGTCCGAATAACATGTAAATAGTGGTCAAAATAGATTTTTTGAATCATATTGCAAACATCTGATTTATGATGTATAATATACTGGAATAAAGAACAGAAAAGCAAGGTGAAATTATGTCTATAAATACTGACCATCAGCTGAGGGAACAGATGTCACATGACAACGCAGTATTTCCAATTACATTTTTTTACGATGAGCTTGCTTCGCTTCCGAATTATGAAGGGCCATTGCACTGGCACCCTGAATTTGAAATTGCAACAGCACAAAGCGGCACTCTGTATTTTCAGATAGGTCAGGAACATATTACACTAAACAAGGGCGACAGTATATTTATTAACGGAAATATTCTTCACTCTATCAGACAGTTATCAGAGGGTGAGCCTGACCCGATGCCGAACATTGTCTTTTCGGGTGCTGTAATTGCACCTGAAACAAGTGTGATATATAAAAAATATGTCAACGCCGTTTCCGCTTGTGATTCCTTGCCGTATATTCTGTTCAGACAGGGTGGTGACTGGCAGAGCAAAGTAAATATTCTTATAAACGAGATATATCACCAGTTCCGTGAACAAGATGAGTGTTATGAGCTTATTATTCAACGTAAGCTTAATGAAATATTTGAACACATATATAGCAATTTTGATACTCTGCCAAAATTGGAAATGGCACGGATACAGATTATTACGGGTATTCGTATTCAGAAAATGCTGTCATATATTTATGAGCATTACGCTGAAACGGTAACGCTTGAAGATATTGCAGGTGCCGCAAATATCAGCCGAAGTGAGGCTGGAAGGTGTTTCAAATCATATATGTACTGTTCTCCCGTTGATGCACTTATTCGTTACAGACTTCAAGTGGCCCACAGATTGCTTGATGAAACAACTCTTTCCTTGAAGGAAATAAGCTCTGCCTGCGGTTTTAATTCCGTAAATTATTTCAGCCGCAGATTTCGTGCACATTACGGCTATGCTCCAAGTAAAAAGTAATATTGGGTAAATAGTGCTTATATCTGACGTTTTTATACCTTGCGGTTAAGGTTATTTGATGATACAATAAGTTTAAATATAAATACCGAAACGGAGGATATTATTATGGAATTCAAATGGTTAAACGAAAGCGAGATTAAAATAACAGACGGCAGAATTGAAATCAAAGCACCCGGACAGACAGACTTTTTCTGCGGAAGTATTGACGAATGTGAGGAGGGAATTCTCCCCGAGTCACTTTGCAATGCACCGTATTATTATACAGAGGTTGAAGGAGATTTTGTACTTAAAGTAAAGGTTTCCCATGATTTCAAGGATACTTACGATTCCGCATCGGTAATGGTAATGAAGGATAATACCTGCTGGGCTAAATGCTGCTTTGAGTTGACAGATTTCGGCACACACGCTGCTGTGAGCGTGGTAACAAAAGGGGATTCTGACGATGCCAACGGCTGTAATTTAGAAGGCAACACAGCATGGCTTCAGGTTTCAAGAGTTGGAAATAATTTTGCATTCCATTACTCTATGAATGGCGAAGATTTTTATATGATGAGATATTTCCATCTTCCTGTTGAGCCTGTTGTAAAGGTTGGACTTTTAGCACAGGCACCTGTGGGCGATGGCGGTATCAGAGTATACGAAAACCTCAGTATTCAGAAAATTACTGTAAAAAATATCAGAGCGGGAAAATAAATTTATATTATTAAAGCCTTGCAGATAAAATTTCTGTAAGGCTTATTTTGTTCGCTTAAGCGCAAGTTAACCACCGCTTGAAGCGGTGAGAGTAAAAATCTTCAGATACAAGAAAGTCCTCCTGTGATATAATGAAAGTGGGTTTGGCAACCACATCACTATGAAAAGGAGGACAAT
>JAZSFL010000026.1:0-27418 GCA_045532185.1 Ruminiclostridium sp. | reverse complement strand
AAACACAAAGACCGCCCCCCGACTCGTATGGCGTTTGTCTTTTTTTGTTATTCAGCGTGTAAGCCATACATTTGCAACGTCAAGAGCCTCGAAAAGGCTGTTTCTGTCGCTTGTCTTGACAATCATATCCTTGGCGTCGATATCCTTCGCTGTACGCATAAGTGTTACCTTGAGCTTGTCTGCTACGTCAAGGTCGTTTTCCTTATGTGTGGACATGATTCTGATGTTTGCAACGAATTCGTCGCTCATATTGCCGTAATAGATTTCCTTGTTCCTTCTTACAAGCGGAAATCCCTTATACATTAAAAATTTATCTGCCATCTGTAACCAATCCTTTCTCCATATAATACAATTTTCATAAACTATAATAGCATATATTATGAAATAAATCAATAGGTGAGAACAATTTCTCCGCCGTTCAGGAAATTCTGTGCATTGCTGTAAAGCTGGGTGATGTAGCTCTGGGTGGTCTTGAACAGGTTCTCGCCGTTTACGTTGATAATAACGCTGCGGTCCTCGTCACTGCTGTAGAACTGTACCACATGAGGCTGTTCCCCTGCCTTTTTGTAATTGTAGGTAACCTGAGCCAGGAGCTCGCCCTTTGCCTCTTCAAAATAGGTTTCCTCGCCCGAAGCGGAAATCAGGTACTGATACATGCCCTTGAGCTTTTCTTCGTCGTATTCTTCGCCGTTGAGAAGGTGCTTATATGCAGCATTTCCGTTCTCGTCTGTGCCTGATTCCTCAAAGCTCAGTTCAAAGCTTGTTCCCTGGCTGTCCTCGTACTCAACCGAATCAAGGGAGTAAATATAGGGCATAAGGAAAAGTCTTGAAATAAGGTCGTCAGGCTGGATTACCATTGCGTCAACCGATTCAAGGCTGAACACGAATAATGTTTCAGGCACTTCGCTGGACATTCCGTAAAATCCCACAATCTGGGTGGTCACATTTCCGTTTTCATCCGCAACCTCTTCGGAAAGTGCATTGCCGAAGGTGATTGTGTAGTTCTTTACGTTTGTTTCAACGGTAAATACACAGCTGGGCTCGCTGAGTCCCGAAATTACATAGTCATCTTCCGTCATGCCGTACCATGCCGCCTTTTCCGCTGTAAGACCGAAAATGCTGTACATGAAGTTGGGGGCATTTGTAAGGTCGACATAGGCTGTATAGGGGCTTGTCATCTCGTAAGTGAAAACTGCAAGGCTTCCATCGTCGGGAGTGGGCAGTGTTTCAATCACGATAGGCTCGGGAAGGTCGAAGCGTTCGATTGTAAGCTTCTTTATCTCTTCCCCTGAGGACTGGTCATACTGTGGCATTGCCGCTACGCTGATAAAAGCGAACTTTTCCTCGTTGAAAAGAGATAAAGAGGACGCCTTATAGGTGTAGACGGTGGTTTTGCCCGTCTCACAGAAATAAATCTTTGTGGTGTCTGCCGCAACCTCGTTGCCCATACTGAAGGAAAACTCAGTACCGTCGGTATAGTTCACCGTAACAATTGCCGTAGGCTTGTCAAGGCCGTATTTTGCAAGGTCTTCTGCGTTCTCCTCAACAAAATCGCTTGCGGTCATTGCCGCAACGTTTGTGGCAAGAGTTTTGACTGCATCATTGGAAATTGCCGCTGTCTGGAGTCCGTCGATTGTCCAGAGGTCGTCTTCCTTTATAATGTCGTATTCGCCCAGGCTGTTCACAACATTCACTGAAAGAATATCATCAATCGTCTTATCGGTAAGATAACATCTTTCGTCGATTTCTTCCTCGACTATCTCTGTTTCGGTTCCCTCAGGCTCCTTTTCGGGGGCGGTCAGCATCAATGCCGCTGTCACGCCGCCCAGAACCAGAAGTCCGATACCCGAAAATATTAAAATCTGCTTGTTTTTGCTCATATTATAATCTCTTTCTGCGGATCCATACCACAATACCTGTTACAATAATGATTACAGGTATGATAACCACGAATGTTATTGCAATACCGCTCTGCTGTGAAGCGTCAATTTCATAGGTTGTAGCTGTGAAGGACTTGGGAGTGATCTTGATGCTTTCACCTGCATTGCCTGAAATTGTATTGAAGATTGCAACCGCAACCTCTGCATTGCTGTAGTTTGTAGCGGAAAGGAAATAATCTATAAAGAAGTTTTCGCTGCCGCAGGCAATAATTCTGCTGTAGTAGGGAGTTGTGCCGTCGTAACGCACCTTTGAGGATTCAACGATAAGGTTGAACTGACCTACATCGGTAGCGTCAGTAAGCTGCCAGTCCTCGGTTGCGCCGAAGGGACAGATTACGCTGTTTTCACCGTAGGTCTGGACAAGAGGTCTGTTTACGAAGTTGGACTTTTCTTCCCAGAGAAGCTTTACGGGTCTTGAACCTGTAACGCGGAAGGTGGACGCCGCGTCAAGCTGCATTGCATTGTAATAATCCGTATCTTCCACAATGGATGCACGGTAGTAGTACATATAGGGATAGTAGAAATAATCCGAATCTGTCTGATAGATGATACCCTCGCTTACTTCAAGACCCCATTCAGCTAAGAACTGGTTCAGGTTGGGAGTAGAAGCGGTATTGGAGGTTGCCGCAAAGTAAACAAGGTTTTTTCCGTACATACCACCGTTGCTGAGCCATGCGTCAAGCTTGTCGATAGCTTCTGTGCTGTAATCCATGGAGGGGCCGTTCAGGATAAGAACGTCAAAATCCCCGGAAACGGATTCCGCAAGGTCGATATCCAGTGTTTCGATAACATAGGAGTTCTTTTCGAGAAGGGTTGTAAGGTCGGTGCAGGCTGTTTCGCCGAATCCCGAAAGAACACCGATTTTAACGGGGTTTACCTTTGTAATGGACATGAGTCCAGAAAGGATTTCCTGCTCCGCAATACTTGTTTCCGCGGTGGGAGTATAGCCGTAATAGCTCATCATCTGTGCTTCCGAGTAGGAATAGCTGTTGCCGTCGGACATTGTATAACGTAAGAAATCGTTGCCGATATCGAAGGTTCTGTATCTGCCTGTTTCCTCGCACTCGATAATTATGCTGCCCTCGGTTACGGTTCCGTATTTTTCCGCAAAGGTGGGGTTTGTAAGCAGGTCTACGTGCTGTAAGCTGTAGCCGCTGTTCATTTCTGTTACCTTCTTCGCAAATTCAAGGGTCTGCTTGTATACGGAGCCTGCATTTTCAAGGGTTTCCTCATCGGTAGCAAAATAGATGTTCACAGTGCTGTCTGAATCCTTTATAAAGGATTCCATTTCCTCGCCGATTGTGTAGATTCCGCCCTCGGTAAGGTCAACCTCTACGTCAAAACGGTCAAGGACAAGGTTTAAAATCACGTTTACAAGCACGATTGCCACAACGAAAATTACTGTAAACAGTACGGATAATGAGCCGTGCTTGAACTTCTTGCTTGTAAAGATATTCCTGCGGGGCTTCTTTTCCTTTTTGGGAGTCTCCGCAGTTTCGGGGGTATTGTTCTTTAATTCTTCTGACATTTCAATACCTCCTTCTTACGCCCATCTGCGCTTTTCAAGCACTCTTACCGTCAGGAAAAGGAAAATGACGATAACGCTGAGGAAGAAAAACGCATTTGAAAGGCTGAAAATACCTGTTGTGAATTCATAGTAACGTTCAAAAACCGAAAGACTGCTGATAATATCGGAGATGAACTTTACAGGAATAACCGACGCAATTGTTGTGATAAGCATAAGCACAAGGTTTGCGCCGAAAGAGCCGATTGCCGCAATCATCTGGCTTTCCGTAAGGGACGAAACGAAGAGTCCCACTGAAACAAACACGCCGCCTGCAAGGGCAAGGGCAATGAAGTTGCCGAAGATAAGCGCCCAGTTTACTGTGGCATAGAAGCTCATTACCACGCCATAGATAAGCATGATAAGGTCGCCTAAAAGGAAAATGATGTAAGCGGAAAGGAATTTTCCGAATACCAGTCCGAAAAGGCTTACAGGAGCTGTAAGCAGAAGCTGGTCTGTCTTCTGGCGGTTGTCCTCTGCGATAAGACGCATTGTAAGCAGGGGCACGAAAACCATATAGACATAGAACATGCCCTGGAAAACGCCTGCAACATCAGTACTGCCCACGCTTAAGGAGAAGCTCCAGAAAAAGAAGCCTGAGAACAGGAATGTTGCCGCTATGAATACATAGCCTATGGGAGATTTGAAGTAAGCTGAAAGCTCACGCTTTAAAACTGCCAGCATCAGATGTTACCTCCCTTACTCATTCTGTCGAACTTCTGTTCGATTTTTTCTGCACCACCGTAAACATCCCCTGTGGTAAGCTTCAGGAATACCTCTTCAAGGGTAAGCTCGTTGGAGCGCATCATTAAAATGGGGTAGTTTCTCGCAGCAAGCTTCTTGAAAACCTCTCTGCGGACATCTGCACCCTCTTTTGCTTCAAGATGATACTCATTCACCTTGTCTTCAACCTGTCTTGCAACAAAAACTCTCTCCATTGCAGGAATGGAATCGAGGATTTTCTTGATTTCATCAGGGCTGCCCTCTGCGTGGAGTACAAGCTTATGGTCGGAAGAAAGGTTCTTTGCAAGGGTATCGGTGTTATCGTTGGCAACAATTCTGCCCTTGTTGATAACTACGATTCTGTCGCATACCGCCTGAACCTCGGGGAGAATGTGGGAGGAGAGGATAACGGTATGGTTCTTGCCCAGTCTCTTTATAAGAGTACGGATTTCGATAATCTGCTTGGGGTCAAGACCTACGGTAGGCTCGTCAAGGATAAGTACCTTGGGATTACCTACAAGAGCCTGGGCAAAGCCCACACGCTGCTTGTAACCCTTGGAAAGGTTCTTGATAAGACGCTTTCTCACGTCCTTTATCTTGACGATTTCGCAGATTTCGTCAAGGTGGGACTTCTTCGGGAGCTTACAGCCCTTGAGTCCGTATACGAAATTCAGGTACTCGTCTACTGTCATGTCGAAATAGAGGGGCGGCTGTTCGGGAAGATAGCCTATAAGCTTCTTTGCTTTTATAGGGTCTTCAAGAATGTCAATTCCGTCGATGAAAGCCTGTCCCTCGGTGGAGGAGAGATATCCCGTAAGAATATTCATGGTGGTGGATTTTCCCGCGCCGTTGGGGCCGAGGAAGCCCAGCACCTGTCCGCCCTCCGCTGTGAACGAAATGTTGTTTACGGCCTTCTTGCTGCCGTAACTTTTCGTAAGATTCTTAACTTCTATCATTTTCTGAAATCTATCCCCTTTCTGTGAGGATTGTTTAAGTGTTATTTTTACCAAAGATAAATTTTACATTCCTCCCGTGAAAAACGGGTGAATTCCTTATGAATATATCTGTAAAATTTATAATTTCATTTTATCAAGGTCAAGCTGCTTTTTCAGCTCCTCAAGACTGTCGAATTTCACCTCGTCGCGGATAAATTCCCGCAATGCGACTCTTACGGTCTGTCCGTAAAGGTCTCCGTCAAAGCCGGTTATATGGGTTTCCATAAGACTGTCACCGGTGTAGTCAACGGTGGGCTTTATTCCTATGTTTGTAATACTGCGGTAGGTTTTTCCGTCCACGATTGTCCAGCTTTTGTATACGCCGTTCCTCGGCTTTACCATATAGTCGGGTATTTCCTGATTTATGGTGGGAAAACCGATGGTTCTGCCTATCCTGCCGCCCTCCTTCACAGGAAGGTCGTAGGACAATTCATAGCCGAGATAGCGATTTGCAGATTCGATATCACCGCCCCGTATCATTTTCCTGATTACGGTGGAGCTTACCGTTACGCCGTCTACCGCAACCGCAGGAACTACCTCGCACTCCATGCCGTTTTCGATACAGAGACGCTTCAGGGTTTCGGGATTGCCCTCGCCGCCCTTTCCGAAACGGAAGTCATAACCGCAGACAACATAAGCCGCCGAAAGCTCATCCTTAAGTATCCTTTCCACGAACTGCGCCGCGGAAAAGTCCTTTACATCGGAGAAATCGGGAGCATATACCTTCTCAACCCCGAGACCCTCGAAAATACGGGTCTTCTGCTCGTGGGTAATGATGCACTGGCCCTTCTTTCCGTTGAATTTGGGGAGACTGGTCTTATCGTTGAAGGTGAAAACCACAGAGCGCATCCCGTCCTTCAGGAGCGCACGCTTTATGACCTCGATATGTCCCAGATGAAGTCCGTCGAAGAAGCCCAGAGCAACTGCCGACGGTCTGTTATTAACTGTCAAGATAATGTTACTCCTTTTAAGTCGGAAATGTCGCGCAGGCCGCTTTTCGGCTCAACCAGCGGATCTTCGCTTGCCTTCTGTATCTGTTCGCGGAAAACCTTGAAGCGCTGGATTACATTAAGTTCCTTGTTTTCCCCGATTTCTCCCAGAGCCAGAAGCTCTCCGCCGGGGCTTACGATACGGTATTTTTCCGCACCGTCAACCTCGAATGCAACCCTGTTTGCGTCAAGCACAACACCGTTGCTGAAAAGTCTTGTCTGCTCCTCGTCCAGAAGAGCGCGGGGAAAGCTCTTGTAAATCCATTCAATAGGCATCAGCATTTTTTCCACTGCCGCAGAGCCGCCCTTTTCATAGGCTTCCCTTACCTCGGAAAGCCTGTAGCAGTCCTTCAGGGTGAAATTGCCTGAACGGGTTCTTGTCAGGGCGGTCATAACTGCACCTGCACCCGTAACCTGGCCCATATCGTGAATAAGTGTTCTTATATAAGTGCCTTTTGAGCAGGAAATGACCGCCGTTGCGGTATTATCTCCGAACTGCTCGAATTTTATGGAATGTACGGTGATGGGGCGGGGCTTTCTCTCCACCTCAACACCCTGTCTTGCAAGGTCGTAAAGACGCTGGCCGTTCACCTGAACGGCACTGTACATGGGCGGAACCTGCTGCTGCTCGCCCTTGAACCGCTGTTCAAGGACATACTGGGCATTTCTTCCCACCTGCATATCCGAAGTGGTAAGCACCTTTCCCGTGATATCCTGTGTATCAGTGGTAACGCCGAAGCGCATTTCCGCGCGGTATTCCTTGCTTGTGTCGGGGCAATAATCCACCGCCTTTGTGGCATAGCCGATAAATACGGGGAGAACACCCTCCGCCATAGGGTCGAGAGTGCCGCCGTGACCGATTTTCTTTGTGCCGCAAAGCTTTCTGAGTATTGCCACAACGTCAAAGGACGTATATCCCTTTTCCTTATAAATACAGATTATTCCGTTCATTTTACCTCTAATGCTTCCTTGATTGCGGGAATGAGTCTTTCAATGGCCTGTTCGGGTGTGCAGTCCGTAAAGGTACAGCCTGCCGCCTTTGCGTGGCCGCCGCCGCCGAACTGTGAGCAGATTTTCTGCACATCTGCACGGCTGTTTGCGCGGAGGGACGCCTTCCAGCTACCATCCTTCTTTTCCTTCAGCACAACGCCTATCTCTACTCCTTCAATCTGACGGGGGATTGCGGAAATACCGTTGGAATCCTCAGGGTCAACCGCGTCAAGCAATGCTTTCGGCAGTATAACAACCGCACACTGCCCGTCAAGGTAGTATTTCATATTGCTGTAAATGTTCTCTTCAAGAGAAATTCTTTCCTTTGTCTTCAGATCGAAAAGAATGTAGTTGAGGTCGGAGAAACCGAAGTCGTACGCCAGCAGCTCCGCCGCAATCATATGGGTTTCGGGGGTTACGGATGAGAACTTGAAGCAGCCTGAATCGGTGGCAATCGCCGTGTAGATGCAGGCGGCAATGTCCTTATCCATGGGAACTCCCATTGCCTTTACAATCTTGAAGATTGTCTGTCCGCAGGCAGCCGCATAAGGCTCAAGACATAAGCTTTCCGCAAAATCAACATGGGAAATGTGATGGTCAATAGCCAGCTTTATTTTTCCCTCGTATATTTCACGGTTAGCTCCTAAAAGCCTTGCGTCCGCAACGTCTACGGAAATTACTGTTTCCTCGGCAAAATCCTGCTCGGGCAGATTTTCCCACATAAAGGAAAATCTGCGTGAAAAAGGGTCAGCACATAGAACTCTTGCCTTTTTGCCCGTTTTGCGCAGTGCACGGCAGAGACCGTAGGCACAGCCCGCAGTGTCACCGTCAGGATTTGCGTGGGAAAGAATTGTATAATTGTCGTGGGCGAGGAGAAACTCCGCCGCCGCTTCTATGTCAATTTTCTTCGCTGTCATCTGTTTCCTCCGTTGTCGGTTTCGGCAGATTATCAAGCATTCTGCTCATTTTGTCGTAATAGTCCAGCGATTTGTCCACAAGGAATATAAGCTCAGGCATCTTGCGCATCTTGATGCGTGAATTTATACGGCGCTTGAAGAAGCCTGCCGCCTTTTTGAGGCATTCCACTGCCGCTTCGCCCTTTTCGGGCGCGCCCAGCACGGAAATATAAACCTTGCAGTAGGAAAGGTCGTTTGTAAGCTCCACACGGGATACGGACACGATTTCGCCTGAAATTCTGGAGTCCTTTACCTCGTGCATAGCAACTGAGATTTCTCTCTTTACGTCCTCGGTAAGTCTGTCAATGTTATGATTTGCCATATTACCCTCCTTTTTTGATGAATGATGAAGAATGAATGATGAATGATTTTGGTGCGCCGCTTTGCGGCGGATTTTTAAATCTGCCGGCAAAGCCGACTCCCTGATCTTTCATCTTTCATCATTAATCTTTCATCGGACTAATCCGCTCCGCGGATCAGTCCCTGTATTCTTCAATCATATATGCTTCAAAGATGTCGCCTTCCTTGATGTCTGTGAACTTTTCAAGGCTGATACCACATTCGTAGCCTTCAGCAACTTCCTTTACGTCGTCCTTGAAACGTCTTAAACCGTCAATCTTGTCGTCGCCTACGATAATACCGTCACGTACGATTCTGATGCTGCACTTTCTTTCTACCTTGCCTGAAAGTACATAACAGCCTGCAACGATACCAACGTTTGTGATCTTGTAAACCTGACGTACTTCAACTCTTGCAAGGTCAACTTCTCTGAACTTGGGAGCAAGCATACCCTTGATAGCTGTCTGTACCTCTTCGATTGCGTCATAGATGATTCTGTAAAGTCTTACATCAACGCCGTCACGCTTTGCGTTGTCGGCAGCAGCGGGATGAGGTCTTACGTTGAAGCCGATGATGATAGCGTTGGACGCGGAAGCCAGCATAACGTCGCTTTCGCTGATAGCGCCTACTGCACCGTGGATTACTCTTACGCGTACTTCCTCGTTGGAAAGCTTTTCGAGAGACTGGCGCACTGCTTCAACAGAACCCTGTACGTCTGCCTTTACGATAAGCGGTAAGGTCTTCATTTCGCCCTCTTCAATCTGAGAGAACAGGTTGTCGAGAGTTACCTTCTGATAGAGCTTGAACTGTTCTTCCTTGGCGTCGAACTTTCTCTTTTCAACAAGTTCACGTGCAAGCTTTTCGTTTTCAACAACCGCAAATGTATCACCTGCGCTGGGAACTTCGCCGAGACCCATGATTTCAACAGGAGTGGAAGGGCCTGCTTCCTTTACAGTTCTGCCTCTGTCGTTTCTCATAACTCTTACACGGCCTACGGATGTGCCAGCGATGATAACATCACCCTGTCTTAAAGTACCCTTCTGTACCAGCATTGTTGCAACAGGACCTCTGCCCTTGTCAAGCTTTGCTTCGATAACGGTACCCTGTGCGAGACGGTCGGGGTTTGCCTTCAGTTCGAGAACTTCGGCGGAAAGGTTAACCATTTCCAGAAGGTCGTCAATACCCTCGCCTGTCTTGGCGGAAACGGGAACGCAGATAATGTCGCCGCCCCATTCTTCTACTACAAGGCCGTGTTCGGTAAGCTCCTGCTTTACTCTGTCGGGGTTAGCTGTGGGCTTATCCATCTTGTTTATAGCTACGATAATGCTTACTTCGGCTGCCTTTGCATGGTTGATTGCTTCAACTGTCTGGGGCATTATGCCGTCGTCGGCAGCAACTACGATAATTGCAATATCAGTAATGCTTGCACCTCTTGCACGCATTGATGTGAACGCTTCGTGACCGGGAGTGTCGAGGAATGTGATTTCCTTGCCGCCTGCATTCACCTTGTAAGCACCGATGTGCTGTGTGATACCGCCTGCTTCGCCGCTGGCAACGCTTGCGTTTCTGATTCTGTCAAGTAAGGATGTCTTACCGTGGTCAACGTGACCCATAACAACAACGACAGGTGAACGGGGCTGGAGATTTTCTTCGGTGTCCTCAACCTCTTCAAAGAGTCGTTCTTCGATTGTAACGATAACTTCCTTTTCAACCTTTGCACCAAGCTCTTCTGCTACAAGAGAAGCTGTATCAAAGTCGATTGTCTGGTTGATTGTGCACATTTCACCAAGGAGCATAAGCTTCTTGATAACTTCAGATGCTGTAACCTTTAAGCGCTGTGCAAGTTCGGAAACCACGATTTCATCGGGAATAAGAACCTTGAGCTGCTGCTTTCTTGCTCTTTCCAGTTCGAGACGCTTGAGCTTCTGAGCTTCTGTTTCACGGTTGTTCTTGCTGCCGAAGGGCTTCTTGTTCTGGGACTTCTGGTTGATTTTCTGCTTCTTTGTGAAGCCTTCATCATGTCCCTTGCCGTTTCTGCCCTGAGGAGCGATTGTTTCGTATCTCTCGTTGTACTTGTCGAGGTCAACATAGCTGCCCCTTGTGTCAACGTACTTTGTGACCTGCTCGCCGCGCTTTACAGCTTCACCCTTTACCTTTGCCTTGGGAGGCTCGTTGGTCTTTACATTGTTGATATCAACCTTGATTTCAGGCTGCTTCACAGGCTGAACGGGCTTTCTGTCCTGTCCCGGTCTGTCATTTCTGCGGTCGCCGGGCTTGCCATCCTTGTTGAAGCGGTCATTCTTTTCAAACTTAGGCTTATCACCCTTGTCAAATCTGTTCTGCTGGGGACGGTCGCCGTTCTGACGCTGATTGAAGCGGTCTGTCTGGGAAGGACGGTCGCTCTTCTGGAACTTATCCTGTGCAGGTCTGGGGGCAGCTTCTGACTTCTTTTCTTCCCCTCTGGGAGCTTCGGGCTTCTTTTCTTCTGCTCCGGGAGCTTCCTTTGCAGGTGCTTCAGCCTTGGGAGCTTCCGCCTTCTTTTCTTCCTTTACAGGTGCTTCTGCCTTTGCAGGCTTCTTTGCAGCAGGCTTTTCAGCCTTGGGAGCGGCTTCGGGCTTCTTTTCTTCAGCCTTAGGCGCTGCCTTCTTTTCGGTAGCCGCAAAATAAGCTTCAAAATCCTTTACCTGGTTGCCCTGAGATACCTTTTCGAGAACCAGATTGAGTTCGCTTTCAGTCATGCTGCCTGCGGGCTTTCTTTCGGTGCCTGCAAGTTCCTTGACCATATCTACAATTTCATTTGCGGTTAGTCCGAGGTCCTTGGAAACCTCTTTAACCTTGTACTTGTTTTCTTTTATCATTCGATATCCCCCTGTCTGTCAATCGTTTGCTTGTTAATTGAATTGAAAAGTCCCTCGTCAAGTATTCCGAGAATTCCTGTAAATTTACCGATAACACCTTTGATTTCGTCCATTGTTATTCCGGGCGCACATACAGGTATATTATGCTTCGTGCAGATAAAATTTACTTCCTTTTTGGTTTTTTCCGAAAGGTCGTCTGCAATTACCACGCCGCTTGCCTTTGATTTCACTGCTGAAACCTCGTCCTTTACGGCGTCAAATCCGAAAATCAGCTTTCCTGCCCTGCGGCAGAGCCCGATTGTTCCCAATGCTTTTTTCATAATTCCTCGATTTCCTGTCTGAGCTTTTCGTATATTTCCTCCGAAATGCTGCATTTGAGCGAGCGCTCCAGGCTGTGCTTCTTACGGGCCTTGTTGAAACACTCCATGTCGCGGCAGATATATGCGCCTCTGCCGTTCTTCTTTCCTGTTTCGTCAATGGAAATTTCCCCTTCCTTGGTTTTCACCACACGGAGAAGTCCCTTTTTGCCTATCATCTCGTCACAGCCTAGACATTTACGGAGCGGTATGTTCTTTCCCATATTGTTCTCCTTTCAGAGCGATTAACCCTCAAAGAAGCCGCTTTCGGGCTTTATGTCAATCTTGAAGCCTGTAAGTCTTGCTGCAAGCTTTGCGTTCTGACCCTTGTTGCCGATAGCGAGAGAAAGCTGATTATCAGGAACGACAACAGAGCAGGCTCTTACTTCCTCGTCGGGAATGTCTACGCTGATAACGTCTGCGGGCTTGAGCGCCTGCTTGATGAATTCCTTGGGGTCGTCGCTGTACTTTACGACGTCAATCTTTTCGCCTCTGAGCTCGTCGCAGATTCTGGAGATTCTGCTTCTCTGAGGTCCGATGCATGCGCCGAGAGCGTCAACGTTTTCGTTGTTGCTCATTACCGCAATCTTGCTTCTTGAACCTGCTTCACGGCTGATAGACTTGATTTCAACTGTACCATCGCTGATTTCGGGAACTTCAAGTTCAAAGAGACGCTTGATAAGGTCGCGCTGTGTTCTTGAAATACGGAGTGTGGGACGTCTGTCGCTGGAGGAAACGCCGTAAACGAATACCTTTACGATGTCGCCTGTGGAAAGCTCGTCGCCGGGGAGCTGGTCACTCTTGAAGAGTGTAACCTCTGTGCCGTTGATGTTTACAACTGCGTTGCCTGTTGTGGGTTCAACCTTTACAACTGTAGCGGAAACCGCTTCGCTCTGTAAGCCGCCCCACTGTTCAACCAGCTGGCTTCTTTCAAATTCCTTGATGCCCTGCTTGATAACCTGCTTTGCAGTCTGTGCTGCGATTCTTCCGAAATTCTTTGTGTCAAGCTTTACCTTTGCAACATCACCGATGTTAAGGCGCTTGTTTATGTTTCTTGCAGCTTCGAGGCTGATTTCGTTTGCGTCGTCCTCAACTTCTTCAACTACGTTCTTCATGATAGCAACATCGAACTTGCCCTTTACAATGTCGATGTCGAACTGTGTGTTTTCGCTGCGGGGATAGTCCTTTTTGATTGCAATGACAAGTGCTGTCTGAATCTTTTCAATCAGCATATCGGGTTCGATACCCTTCTCCTTTGCCAGTAATGTCAGCGCTTCAAAAAGCTCCGCTGTTCCTTTAGCCATTTTTCGTATTCCTCCTTAAAATTATAAATCTGAGTTTATCTTGACGCAGTCGGATACGCACATAACCCTGCTTTCTCCGTCAGTTTCAAGAGTGATTTCGTTCTTTTCTCGGTCATAAGCGCTAAGTATGCCGAATACGCTTACTTCCTTGCCCTTTTCATCACGTACCGTCACACGGATTTTTTCTCCTGTGCAGGTTTCAAAATGTTCGGGCTTTCTCAGCTTCTTTGAAAGTCCCGGTGTTCCGATTTCCAGCATATCAATGTTGCCGATAAAATCCTGCTTGTCGATGAGCTCATTCAGCGGACGGGAGATTTCCTCGCACTCGTCACTGTCCATTCCGCCTTCCTTGTCGAACAGGATACGAAGATACCACATTGCACCCTCTTTTTCAAAGCATACATCCCATAAGTTGTAACCTTTTTCTTCAATGACAGGCTTTACAAGCTCATAGGCGCGGTCTTCGATTTTTCCGTTCTGAGGCTTTTTACTGCTCTTTCCCGTAATCATCAGTCCTTTCGTTTTCAGCAAATAATTAAGGTCAGGTTTTGTCAACCTGACCTTTCTTTAATATTACAAGTGCATTATATCACGAAAAACACCTTTTGTCAAGGGCGAAAACAGCATTTCTACAGGCTTTTTGCTAATTTTTTTGGCCGATTCCCACATATTTTTCACACTACCCCTTGTTTTTTCTTTAAAATAGTAGTATAATATAATGTGTGTTTTTGGGAATATGTCCCCGGAACACGATGAAGCCGTATACCGATACGCTGAACTGTTATTGACGAAGTATAAAGACATTTATCGCAATAAAGTTATTAGCAAGAGAAATTTTCTTAGGCGAGGAATAAAGGTGAAGCCGTATGCAGATACGGCGAGCCTGCAATGACGAAGCATAAGGAATTTTATCGTAGATAAGAACATGCCTCCTTAGTTAAATGGATATAACAAACCCCTCCTAAGGGTTAGTTGTGAGTTCGATTCTCGCAGGGGGTGCCACTAAACAAACATAAAAAAGAGGAAAAGCTATGAAATTCAGATTTAATCGGAAGTACACGCAGATTGCAATATATGCGGTGATCGTTATTGTACTGAGCGGTTTTCTGCTTATGTCGATGAACGTGCTGCCGAACCTGAGCCAGATTTTCAGTAAGGTTGCCTCGGCATTTGCGCCTGTTGTGTGGGGCTGTGTTATTGCATATCTCCTGAACCCGGGAGTGGATTTCTTCCGCTTCAAGGTTTTCAGGAAATACAGTTCCAAGGCTGATACGGTGAAAAAGCAGAACTTTATACGGAATATTTCGGTTCTTATTGTATTTCTGCTTGCCATTGGTGTTGTTACGGGACTTGTTTTCCTGATCGTTCCTCAGCTCAGCACAAGTGTGAAGGGCCTTATTGACAAGTTTGACGTGTATGTTGATAATTTCATGGTATGGTTCAACAGCTTCTTCGGCGAAAATTCCCAGTTTATGGCTGTTCTCAGCAACCCGCTGGCACAGATTGAACAGTATCTGACAGATTCATGGACAGATATCTCGAAATCGCTGGTTGACCTGGGTACAACCTTAGGCGGAAACGTACTGGGACTGCTTGTGGGTTTAAAGGATTTCATCATCGGTATTATCTTTGCGGTTTACATTCTTATTTCAAAGGATATGCTGAAATCCCAGGTGAAGAGAATCTTCTTCGCATTCTTCAAAAACAGTACAACCAACCGTATTCTCCACGTTACACGCAGGACAAACGATATCTTCAGCCACTATGTGACCAGTGTCCTTATTGATGCATTCATTATCGGCTGCACTACATTTGTCTTTACGTCCGTTACAGCAACTCCTTATCCCCTTGTAATTACAGTAATCATTGCTGCGACAAATATCATTCCTTTCTTCGGCCCGTTTCTGGGCGGAATCCCCAGCTTCTTTCTCATTCTGCTTGTAGACCCCATGAAAGCCTTGTGGTTCGGTATTTTCATAATTATTCTCCAGCAGTGTGACGGAAATATCATCAAGCCTCTCCTCTACGGCGAGACAATGGGACTTCCCGCTATCTGGGTGCTGGTATCCATTATCCTGGGCGGAAACCTGTTCGGTCTTCCCGGTATGCTTTTAGGCGTGCCTGTGTTCTCAGTGCTTTACATTCTCATCAAGGAATTCCTGGGCAACCAACTTGAAAAGAAGAGTCTGCCCAGCGAAGGTCAGCTTTACAACCGCGACGATCTGGACAAGTACGTTGACGGCTACGAGTACACCGACGCAGAACGCACAAAGGATGAAAAATGGCTGGAAAGCATCGGCACTCCCAAGAGAGAAAGAAAAATAATCTTCTTGAAGAAACTGGAAGAATTACACAATAAAAAATCCGATTAAAACGGTAAAAATAAAAAATACGGAGGTCCTTATGAAGGAACAGCTTCAGAACATCAAGGAGACAACCCTTGCGGAAATCGCTTCAATAAGCGACGCAAAGGCCCTTGAAGATTTAAGAGTCAAGGTTTTAGGTAAAAAAGGCGAGCTCACTGCTATATTAAAGCAGATGGGCGGACTTTCCGCTGAGGAAAGACCCGTTATCGGTCAGCTTGCCAACGAAGTGCGCACAGAAATCGAAAAAGCTCTGGCGGACAAGCAGACTGCGCTCAAGTCTGCACAGCTTGCTGAGCAGCTGAAGAGTGAATCGGTTGACGTTACAATGCCCGGCGTTCGCTTTGAAGCAGGTAAGCGCCACCCCCTCAATATCGTACTAGAGGATCTGAAATCCATTTTCAGAGGCATGGGCTACACTGTTGTAGATGGTCCCGAGGTTGAAGAAACAAAGTATGTTTTCGATATGCTCAACACTGACGAAGGCCACCCTGCCCGCGACCCTCAGGACACCTTCTACATAACAGACAAGATTCTGCTTCGTACACAGACTTCTTCCGTTCAGATAAGAACAATGCTGAAGGAAAAGCCCCCTATCGCTATTATCAGCCCCGGACGCGTATACCGTTCCGATGCTGTTGACGCTACACATTCCCCCATTTTCCACCAGTGCGAAGGTCTCGTAATCGACAAGAAGGTACGCTTCTCCGACCTCAAGGGCACTCTGGAAATCTGGGCAAAGCGCCTTTACGGCGAGGATATAAAGCTGCGCTTCCGTCCTCACCACTTCCCGTATACAGAACCCTCCGCAGAGGTTGACTTACAGTGCTTCAAGTGCGGCGGTACAGGCTGCCCCCTCTGCAAGGGTGAAGGCTGGATTGAAATGCTTGGCTCGGGTATGGTTCATCCCCAGGTTCTTATCAACTGCGGAATCGACCCCGAAGAATACAGCGGTTTCGCTTTCGGTATTGGTCTTGAACGTATCGCTATGATGAGATACAACATCGACGATATGAGACTTCTTTACGAAAACGACTCAAGATTCCTGACACAGTTCTGATTTACGGAGGAAAAATAAAGTGAATTTATCAATGAAATGGCTTAACGACTATGTTAAAGCCGATATGCCTATAAAAGATTTCGTTGCCGATATGACAATGAGCGGCTCAAAGGTTGAAACCTATGAGTATACAAAAGGCCCTGTTGACAAGGTAGTTGTCGGCAAGGTTGTTGAAATAAGAAAGCATGAAGACAGCGAAAAGCTGTGGATATGCCAGGTTGATGTGGGACAGGGCGAGCCTATCCAGATTGTAACAGCTGCACAGAACGTTTTCGAGGGTGCATATATCCCTGTTGTTCTTGACGGCGGTACTGTTATCGACAGACACAACCACACAGTTATGAAAATCAAGAAGGGTAAGCTCCGCGGCGAAGTAAGCTGCGGTATGTTCTGTTCTTTCGACGAACTGGGCATGGACAACAGCGATTTCCCCTACTCTTCTCCCGACGGCGTTCTCGTTCTGAACGATGACCCCGATTTCGACAAGATGAAGCCCGGCGACGATGTATGCAAGGCAGTAGGTCTTGACGACATCAGCGTTGAATTTGAAATTACAAACAACCGTCCCGACTGTCTCTCCGTTATCGGTCTTGCCCGTGAAGCAAGCGCAACCTTCAATACTCCCCTTAATGTTGAAACACCCTCCTTCAAGGGTATCGGCGGCGACATCAACAGCGAGCTTTCCGTTTCCGTTGAAAACACAAAGCTCTGCTCCAGATATATGGCTGCAAAGGTAAAGAATGTAAAGATCGGCCCCTCGCCCCGCTGGATGGTTGAAAGACTCCGCGCCTGCGGCGTACGCTCCATCAACAACTACGTTGACATTACAAACTTCGTAATGCTTGAATATGGTCACCCCATGCACGCATTCGACGCAAGATACATCAAGGATAATAAGATTATCGTAAGAAATGCAAAGAACGGCGAAACCCTCAAGCTTCTGGACGAAGGCAAGGAGCCTATCGCGCTTTCCGAAGAAATGCTGGTTATCTGCGACGCTGAAAAGCCTGTTGCAGTTGCAGGTGTTATGGGCGGCGAGCACAGCGGTATCTGGGACGACACAACAGAGGTTATCTTTGAATCCGCATGCTTCGACGGCGTTTCCGTAAGACGTACAGCAAAGAAGATCGGCGAAAGAACTGAAGCAAGTTCCCGTTTTGAAAAGGGTATAGACCCCATCAACGCAAAGGACGCTCTCTACCGTGCATTACAGCTGGTTGAAATGCTTGGCTGCGGCGAGGTTGTAAGCAACGTTATCGACGTTGACAACTCCAATAAGGTTCCCCATAAGTTAAAGCACGACTGGAAGTGGGTAAACGAGTTCTTAGGCTCTGATATTTCCGAAGAAGAACAGATCGGTATTCTCGAAAGACTCGGTTACATCTACGACAGAAGCACAAACGAAATCACTGTTCCCAGTGTCCGTATCGATATGGAGCTTCCCTGTGATATTGCCGAGGAAATCGCAAGAATCTACGGCTACAACAACATCCCCTCCACTGTTCCCGCACTTTCCTCTCAGGCAAAGATTACCGCAGAACAGAAGTTCGAGGACAAGCTTATCAACATCATGCTTACACAGGGCTGTCTCGAAACAATGACCTTCAGCTTTATTTCTCCTAAGTGGTATGAAAAAACCCGTCTTGCAGAAGATAAGAGAAGAAGCGTTGTTCTTACAAACCCTCTGGGCGAGGATACAAGCGTTATGCGTACAACAATGATTCCCTCCATGATGGAGCTTGTTGTCCGTAATATAAACAACCGCAACATGAGCGGAAGATTCTTTGAAATCGGACGTGAATACTACCCCGAAGCAAGTGTCAACGACCTTCCCGTTGAAAAGGACATTCTCTGCGTAGGTCTTTACGGCGCAGACGAAAGCTTCTTCACAATCAAGGGTATTGCAGAAGAATTATTCGCAAAGACAGGTCTTAAGGTTAAGTTCGCAAAGTGCAAGGATGACGCCACTTTCCACCCCGGAAGATGCGCAGTTATGACAATCGGTGATACAGAAATCGGTAAAATCGGTGAAATCCATCCTGAGGTTGCCGCTAACTACGGCGTAAAGGAACGTATCTACATTGCTACTTTCGCAATCGAACCCATGTTCAGTAACGCTCAGCTTGACGTAAAGTACAGGTCTTTACCCAAGTTCCCTGCTATCTCCCGTGACTTAAGCCTTGTATGCGACAAGACTTTAGCTTCCGGCGACATTATCGAAACAATCGAAAAGAGCGCAAAGAACCTTGAACAGGTTACACTCTTCGACCTTTACGAGGGCGCAGGCGTTCCCGAAGGCAAGAAGAGCGTTTCCTACAAGCTTGTACTCCGCAGAGCGGATAAGACAATGGAAACAGAAGAAGCAGACAAGATTGTTGAAAAGGTGCTGAAGGCACTTTCCGAAATCGGCGCAGTTCTCCGCTGATTTATAAAGCAAAAGAAAGGAAAAACACAATGAACAAGATGACTAAAAGAGCTATGGCTGCTGTTCTCTGCGGTGCAATCGCTCTTACAGCCTGCTCCTGCGGCAGCAACACAACCACCGCTCTTACCATTGACGGTACAGAAATCCCCGCAGGTGTCTATATCTGCTATCAGATGGATGCTCTCGGCGAGGCTCAGACAGTTCTCGCAGAAGAACAGCCTGACCTTGATATGACCGCTGAAGGTTTTGATATCAAGGCTCACACAATCGAAGGCAAGAACGCCGAAGAATGGGTAAAGGACAAGACTATCGAACTGTGCAGAAGCTATGTGGCTACAAACAGACTTTTTGATGAATACGGTCTTTCCCTTACAGCTGAACAGAATGCTGAAATCAACAAGTATGTCACATCTACATGGACAGAAGAAAACTTCTATGCACAGTACATCTACGGTGTTGATATCATCGGCGAATACTACGAATCCCTCGGCGTAAGCGAGAAATCCTTCAAGGAAATCTACACAAACAGCTACAAACAGGAAGCTGTTTTCACTCACCTTTACGGTGAAGGCGGCTCTCTTGAAGTTTCTGCCGCTGAAATCGACGCAAAGATTGTAAGCGATTATTCACTGGTTCTTTATTTCATGGTTGACCCCGAATACGGAAAGGCTCAGGATTATGTTGATATGCTCAATAGCGGCATGTCCTTCCCCGAAGTAATGCAGGCTTACGATAAGGCTGAGGCTGTTGCGGAAATTGAAGCAGCTATGAAGAAAGCGGAAGAAGCAGGCGAAGAATACACAGGCACTCTTCCCGAAGACGTTGAAGTTGCAGTTCCCGAACTCGAAAGCATCAAGTCTGTTCTCAAGGTTGACGAAACCTATCCTTCCGAAAGCTTTGTAGCTGATGTTTTTGCTATGGCTGCCGGTGAAAACAAGCTTATCACCGTTTCCAAAGATACAACAGCAACTGACGGCACTGTTTCTACTGCTGTGTCCTACTATGTTGTTCAGAAGCTTGATATTTCCGCTGATGAGGCTGTTATGGAGGAATACTCCGCTACTGCTCTTTACGGCATGAAGAACGACGAATTCAAGGCTACTCTCAGCACAAAGGGTGCAGATTTTGCTCTTACTGAAAACGCAGCAGCTATCAAGCGTTATACAATTGACAAGCTTGAAAAATAAGCTGTCGGCATAAAACAATATAAATTTGCGGCGGAAATCGCAGTTGTGCGGTTTCCGCCGTTTTCGTTGAATATGATTGACAAATCATCAGATTTATGCTAAAATTTATATAATATCAACATTCACGCTGTGAATTGCGAAAGGATAGATTCTGCTATGGCTCAGACTTTTGACTTATCCGGCTCTGTAAACAAGAAAATTATCAGGGTACACGCTATTATTGTAATTGCGGTATGTGCAATTTTCGGTGTTATCAAGAACCATATTGACAATATCTCCCAGGTTATCTTCTATAACACCAATACTGCAAATTAAAGTATGCGTATTGCTGCTGATGCGGAAAAGATGGATAATATTGTAAGTACGTACAGATAACAAAAAGCCGCCCATTGGGCGGCTTTTTTGATGAATAATGAAAGATGAATGATTATGGTGTCGGCTGTGCCGACGAATTTTTAAATCTGCGCCATAAGGCGCTCCTTCATTTTTCATTATTCATTATTAATCATTCACTTGAAAAAAGCAATGATTTGCTTTTTTCATTCGTATTATAAGTGAAGGGCCTTCAAAAAGGAGGAAACATAATGACTGAAAACGAGTTGAAGAGAATAATTCAGCTGTTCGGAAAAAATGTTTTCCAGACTGCATTCTGCTATATGAAAAATCACGCCGACGCCGAGGATATACGGGAGGAAGCCTTTATAAAGCTGTATCTCAGCGGTAAAAGCTTTGATTCCGACGAGCATATAAAGGCGTGGCTGCTAAAAGTTACCGCAAATCTCTGCAAGGATAAGCTACGTTCCTTCTGGTGCAAAAAAATCCTGCCACTTGAGTCGGCAATGGATATAAAAACCGAAGAAACACCGCAGGACAGCTTTATTACATACCTGTTTCGACTTAAGCCCGATTACCGCATTGCTCTTTATATGCACTACTATGAGGGCTACACGGCAAAGGAGATTGCCAGAATCACAGGCAGCAAGGAAAACACGGTGCTGTCCCGTCTTTCCCGTGGCAGAAAGCAGTTGAAGGATATACTTTTTAAGGAGGGCTATGATGAATTTAGATAAAATGTTTCAGGACTCTTTTGACCATGTTTCCCCTGTAAAAAACAATGACGAGCTTTTAAAAAGCGTTTTGGAAAGGACGGAAAAAATGGAAAATAAGAAGAAAATAAGCATAAAAAAGCCTGTTGTTATTGCGGTTGCCGCATTGGCGGTGATGGTACTGGGCGTAACTGCGGCGGCTGAATCTCCCGAGTTCAACCAGTTTATTTACACAACAACAGGATTTATTATCGACCCCGATAAGATAGTTTATGCGACGCCGATTCCACAAAAGCCCATTGACGGCTTTTCACTTATTGAGGATATGGGAACGCCCATAGCAGAAGGCACAATAAAGCAGGAGATTGCCACCGAGCTGTGGTCTGTGCCGTTTAAGGAAACTGACGAAAATAAATTCACAGCCGAAAAAATCGCTTACAGCAACGGTCAGACAATAGTGTCGGAGGGCGGCTTTGAGCTTGCGGAAAATCAAGGGGTAACAATAACAATCGACGCTGATTTTACCGCAGAATACCATACTGACCAGAATGGCGAATATGTTGCGGTAGGATATATCTATGATGATGTTGCATACGATATCTTTTCGGGGAAAACAGACGGCGAAAGCCTGTCCGTGGATTTCACCCCCGAAAAGGCAGGAAGCTATCGCTTTTACATAATAAATTGCAGCGCAGGTATGCAGAATTATGACAGCGTTTCGGTTGAAATAACAAGCGTACCGCTTGACCATTAACCGCCTTTTTAAAGGCAGCAAAATTCAAAATATAGCAAAACGGCGGAATCGTAGAAACTTACGACTCCGCCGTTAATCTTTATTATAATTTCATCCAGCCTTGTAAAAGGCGGAACAGCCCGAGGCGGCACGCCTCAAAAGGCGGATTTTGGTGCGGCGCTTCGCCGCAAGGCGGAACTGCCCGCCGTGGCTCACGGCTTAAGCGGTGACAATCTTGCTTGCGTCCTGTAAGTTGAGGTATTCAACCGCCCATTCACGCATCTTGTACTTAAGAATCTTGCCTGCCGCATTCATGGGGAAGTTTTCAACGAAAGCAACATATCTCGGAACCTTGTGCTTTGCAAGTCTTTCGAGAGCATACTGCTTCATTTCCTCTTCGGTGGCCTCTTCGCCGGGCTTCAGAACGATACAGGCCATGATTTCTTCGCCGTAAGCCTTATCGGGAACACCGATAACCTGAACGTCCTTTACCTTGGGATGTGTGTAGAAGAATTCTTCGATTTCCTTGGGGTAGATGTTCTCGCCGCCGCGGATAATCATATCCTTGATACGGCCTGTAATCTTGTAGTATCCGTCGGGAGTACGTCTTGCAAGGTCACCTGAATGGAGCCAGCCGTCGCTGTCGATTGCCGCAGCGGTAGCTTCGGGCATCTTATAGTAGCCCTTCATGATATTGTAGCCGCGTGCGCAGAATTCGCCGTCCATGTTGTCGCCTAAATCTTCACCTGTTTCGGGGTCTACAATTTTGGTTTCAACGCCGAACAGGGACGCACCTACCGTATTTACACGGACTTCAATGCTGTCGGTGGTCTTGGACATGGTGGTTGCAGGGCTTGCCTCGGTCTGACCATAGGTGATGCAGATTTCAGGCATGTGCATCTTTTCGATAACTTCCTGCATTGTCTTGATAGGACAGGGGGAGCCAGCCATAATACCTGTTCTCATGTGTGAGAAATCGGTCTTGTCAAAATCCTCGTGTCCCAGCATGGCAATAAACATTGTGGGAACGCCATGGAAAGCTGTAATCTTTTCCTTGTTGATGCAGGCGAGACCCTTTCTGGGGGAGAATGCGGAAATCGGGCTCATTGTAGCACCGTGGGTAACGCTTGCTGTCATGGCAAGTACCATACCGAAGCAGTGGAACATAGGCACCTGAATCATCATTCTGTCGTGTGTGGAAAGGTCCATACAGTCGCCAATTGCCTTACCATTGTTTACAACGTTATAATGTGTAAGCATTACACCCTTGGGGAAGCCTGTTGTTCCCGATGTGTACTGCATGTTTACAACATCGTCCTTGTCAATCTTGGAACGCATTTCCTCAACTTCAGCCATAGAAATGGTATCGCCGAGAGCCATAGCTTCGTCCCATGTGAAGCAGCCGTCCTGCCTGGAATCGGTTGTGATGATGTTCTTTAAGAAAGGAAGTCTGTCGGACTTCAGTTCGCCGGGCTTGCAGGTCTGAAGCTCAGGGCAGAGCTCCTTCATAATGCCTACATAGTCGGAATCCTTGTAGCCGTCAATCATAACGAGAGTATGTGTGTCGGACTGGTGTAAGAGGTATTCTGCCTCGTGGATTTTATAAGCTGTGTTTACAGTTACAAGAACTGCACCGATATAGGTGCAAGCCCAGAAGGTGATGTACCATGCAGGTACGTTTGTTGCCCAGATAGCAACGTGGTCATCCTTCTTTACACCCATTGCAATAAGGGCACGCGCAAAGCGGAGAACATCCTCGCGGAATTCGGGGTAGGTTCTTGTATAGTCGAGTTCAGTGTATCTGAAAGCGTACTGGTTGGGGAATTCTTCGCAGATTCTGTCCAGTACATCAGGGAAAGTTTCGTCGATTATTGTTTCCTTGGGCCAGGGATAGTAGCCTGTGCCTCTGTTGTCAATCTGAAGCTTGTTCTTCTTCGCAATGAGATAAGGCTTCATATAACGTGCAAACTGAGGGAATACAATACCTGCCGCATATAAATCACGGGACCAGCGCTTTACCCATTCAAGGGAAATAAAGCCGTCGTAACCGATTTTCTGGAGAGCTGAGAACATCTCGTGCAGAGGCATATCGCCTTCGCCCATAAGCTTATATGTGAGCTTTCCGTCTGTAATCTGAGAATCCTTGACATGTATAAACTTTATGTAATCGCCTAAGTTTGAAACAGTCTGTGCGCCTGTTTCACCCATGTAGCGGTAGGGGTGATGCATATCCCAGAGTGCGCCTATTGCAGGACTGTTTACTGTGTCCAGAAGCTTTCTTAAACGCTTGGTGTCAGAGTAAACACCGTTTGTTTCAACAAGAAGCATAACATTCTTGTTTTCAGCAACGGCTGCAGCCTCTTTTAATACTTCTGCGATAAAGTCGTCGTCAACCTCACCTTCGGGAGCAGGTGTAAGGTCAGCCAGAATACGGATATAAGGAGTGTTTAGCTTTGCTGCGAGGTCAGCGTGTGCGGAGATTTCTGCTAAATTTTCTTCACGCTTGTCGGAGAACTTAAGGCAGCAGCCTGTGGACAGACAGGGAATTTCGAGACCAAGCTTCTGAAGCTTTTCTGCTGTTGCGTCTACCTTGTCTTCTGCAAAGGGCTTTGCCTTTAATGCGTTTGTTTCTTCACCGATACCTCTCACTTCAATGCCATTGAAACCTAAGTCCTTGGCCATAGAATAGATATCAATCCATGAAAAATCAGGGCATGCTAATGTGGAAAAACTGATTTTCATTCTGATTATACCTCCTTATAATTGAAGCGTCCGTCGCTTCACCCGTAATTTGATTTACAGTATTTAACAATACTACACGTTACATTATAGCAAAAATAAAGAAAAAAGTCAAGGGAAATCCCTTGACTTTGTAATAGTGCATAAAAGCATTAAAGCGATGAACAGCGCTTTTTATATAAATAGTATCCAGAAAATCTTCCAGAGAATGTGAAAGCCTGCGTGGGAAAGCATTGCGTACTGGATTCCGTGCTTTATGTAGAGATGACCGCAGATAAGACCTGCGAGGCTGTTAAGAGAGAAACAACGCACAAGAATAAGGGGTGTTATTCCCATTGTCGCTGCGGTTGTAGGGAGATGCCCCGCCGCAAATAAAAGTGCAACAACAATATTTACACCAATCATAACGCCCTTGGGAACAGCCTGCTCCTTTTTGAAAAACAGCTTCCATGTTATAAAGCTAAGCAGAGACATTAAAAACCATCTCATCATAATTTCTTCAAGGACTCCGCCGTAGGTAAGGCAGGAAATCATATAGGTGATTGTGGGCTTTGCGTCATACGTTGCGGCAACCTCAGGGATGAGATTTGCAAACACGCCGTATTCAAGGGCGATAAAGATGATACTGCCGATTACGGTCAGGACAATTGTGGGAATAAGACCCGGTTTGCTGATTTTGAAGCTTTTCAGAAGACCGATTTTCTCAGCAAGGATATAACCGAAAAATCCCATCAGCAGCATCTGCCCTGCCGTCTGGGCAGCAGTAAGAATATGCAGAAGATTTATGTCAGTAATCCCAGCCTGTGCCAGCATTTCGGAAAGTGCCGCGGGATCATAGGTTTCCTCTAGATAAAGGCTGGTGAATAATCCGCCGATTAAGGCTATGGGCAATAATACGAGAGGGAAAATAAGGGGCTTTCTGAACTTTTTAAGCACTGACCTCGTCCCCCTTGTTATAAGTTTCTACGCAGAAGCTCTTTTTGCCACAGTGAGGACAGGTAAGCTTACGTGTGTTGGGAGTATGATTTGCAAAAAACATTTCCTTAAAGCTTGCTCTTAATACCTTGTGACATTCTGGACAGATGTAGGCAATATTATCATAATAATACTTTGAGCCCATAACTGCAAAAATTATCTGCAATGCCAGCGCAATTATAAAAGGGAACCACATTCCATGCGACACACCTATTATTAAAGTGACGACTTCGGCAATCTCCAGCGGAATGCCTGTGGCTAACATAATTATCCGCATTTTTCTGAGTTTTTTCTTGTTTTCCATAATTCGTACTATGTCGCCGATGGATTCAACGGAGAATTTTTCAAAATCTTTAAGACTAGTTTTCAGCTCGATTATTGATGACAGTTTTTCCTGGCGCTCCTTGATTTCCTGTGACAACGCTTCCTCTTGCTGCTCTATAAGGAGAGAAATAACCTTATCGGGGTTCTCTTCTTTGAAAAGCGTGGAGATGCTGTCAATGGAAAAGTCAAGCCCTCTGAGAAAGCAGATTATTTTCATTTTCTGCAGATCTTCCTCTGAATAGAGACGCCTTCCACCCTCGGTAAGCTCACTTGGAATGAGAATACCTCTGGTGTCATAGTACTGAACTGTGCGGACAGTGACGCCGCAGAGCTTAGCCATTTCTCCTGTTGTGTATTTCGACATAGTTCCGACCTCCTTTAATGCTATTATAATGCATTACGTTACGTCACAAGCAATAGGTTACGCAGGGGGATTTTTTAAAAAGTGCAATATTTTTCCACAATTCAAGGATGCATCGAGAACAATGGAGGTTTTGTAGCTATAATTTCAATTATAGTATCGATGGCATCATAAATTATATAATGCAGGTATTCGCCTTCATTATAACCATAAACGCCATCTGAACTGCTTATAAAGCTTTTAATCCATTCTGAGTTTTCAACAAGAAAAACCGAATACTTCCTTCGGTCTTCTGTGTTTCCCTCAAATTTTCGTGCGATAAAAGCTACTTCAACGCACTGTCTGAAATCATAAACAATAGGAAAATGGAGTTCGTAACAGATTTTATCAAAATTCTCAAAGTGGATTTTGGCTTCGCCTTGTAAAACCGAAGCAGAAGTAATATGTTCAACATTTGGCATATCATTTAAAGGGACGAGTTTTTCCATAACAATCCTCATGCAAAATATATTTTTTTATAAAACAAAAACTCCGGCACTGTTGCACCGAAGTTTTGATTTGGCAGGGGTGGTAGGAATCGAACCCACGTCAAAGGTTTTGGAGACCCCTATTCTGCCATTGAACCACACCCCTATTTAATTTTGGTGCGCCAACAGGGACTCGAACCCCGGACCGACCGGTTATGAGCCGGTTGCTCTAACCAACTGAGCTATTGGCGCTTGTTTTCAAACGGTTGGTGACTCGTGGGGGAATCGAACCCCCGTCGCCGGCGTGAGAGGCCGGAGTCTTAACCGCTTGACCAACGAGCCATAATACGTAAAAAGAATAGGCAGGGCCTATTCTTTTTAGTATATTTGGTACACCTTCAGGGACTCGAACCCAGGACCCACTGATTAAGAGTCAGTTGCTCTACCAACTGAGCTAAAGGTGCATATGTGTCGGCGTCTATCTATCTTCCCGAGCCGTTACCAGCTAAGTATTTTCGACGCAAGTGAGCTTAACTACTGTGTTCGGAATGGGAACAGGTGGACCCTCACCGCCATCGACACCGACTGTATGAGAGAGAACTCTCAAAATTGAATAACGAAACACGATTTGACATTAACCTGAATTTAGGTTTAAGCCCTCGACCGATTAGTACTCGCAAGCTAAATGCATCACTGCACTTACACATTGAGCCTATCAACCTCG
>JAZSFL010000006.1:0-53073 GCA_045532185.1 Ruminiclostridium sp. | reverse complement strand
AGCGGCGGGGCGCCGCCCCCCCCCCGAATGCATATAGGGCCCCGCCTGCGGCCGCCCCGCACCTGTTTTTACTTGCTCTTTTCACCCAGCTTCTTTTCGCAGTGATTCTTAAGTCTCACTATATTCGCTCTGTGCATGAATACCAGGAAGAAGCCGATTACTGCCGCAGGGATGAAATTGAACCACATATTCGGGTCGCCGTTCATGTACGAAAACAACAGCACCGCAAAGGGATAACAGCTTGCCGCGATGATTGAACCTACCGAAACGTAGCGTGTGATTGCCACAAAAATTCCGAAAATTCCCAGAAGAATCAAAGCGGGAATCCAGTTGATTGCAAGCATTGTGGAGAATGTGACCAGGATGCCCTTTCCGCCCTTGAAGCCGTAGTATATGGGGAAAATATGGCCGATAACCGCAAATACACCTGCACAATAATTAATCCACGCATAGCCGTCATTGGCGTAGGTATCAACGCCTAAAATCAGCTTGAAGCAGAAGTGCACCAGAAGAATGGACAGAACACCCTTTAAGATATCACCCAGCAGTACGAATAAAGCCGCAAGCTTGCCCTGTGTGCGGAGCGTATTTGTAAGCCCGGCATTGCCGCTTCCTATTGTACGGATATCCTCGCCTGTCCTGATTTTTGTAACAATGATTGCAGAATTTATTCCCGAAATGAGATACGGTGCAGCCACCATTATTACAAAGCAAAGTATTGTCAGTAAAATATTGTCACCCATTTATATGGTCTCCTTTTTTTATTTTTATCCGTCGGATAAAAGATTAAAAATGAATGATGAATGATTGTGGTACGCCTTATGGCGCGTTTTTCATTATTCATCTTTCATCCTAATCATTCGCCTCTTTCTCTTACTACGATACGGATCGGCGTTGCGTCAAGGCTGAAGGCCTCTCTTATCTGATTTTCAATATATCTCTGATACGAGTAGTGGAAAAGCTCCTTCTTGTTGCAGAAAACAACAAATGCAGGGGGCTTTGTGGAAGCCTGGGTCATGTAGTAGAGTTTCAGACGCTTGCCCTTATCGGAGGGGGGCTGAACACGCGCAGTAGCATAGCTGAGTAAGTCATTCAGCATACCTGTTGTGATACGTCTTGAGTTCTGCTCGGCTGTGTACTTTATCATCTCAAAAAGCTTGTCTATACGCTGACCTGTAAGTGCGGAAATGAACACAAAGGGTGCATATGACATAAAGGAGAAGTCCACTTCAAGCTTCTTTCTGAACTCGTTCATTGTCTTATCGTTCTTCTCTATGGAATCCCACTTGTTTATGGCAATAACGCATGCCTTACCCTGTTCGTGGGCATAGCCTGCCACCTTGCTGTCCTGTTCGGTATAGCCTTCGTTGGCATCAATCATGATAACGCATACATCGGCCCTGTCGATTGCCATATAGGCACGCAGAACACTGTATTTTTCAATGCTTTCGGTAATCTTGGACTTACGTCTGATACCTGCGGTATCGATGAATACATACTTTTCACCGTCGCGCTCAATCACCGTATCAATAGCATCACGGGTAGTACCTGCAATATCCGAAACGATAACACGCTGTTCCCCTGCAATCTTGTTGATGAGGGAGGACTTGCCTGCATTGGGCTTACCGATAACGGCAACCTTGATGATACCCTCTTCATATTCTTCCTCATCATCCTCGGGCATATACTCGAATGCCGCGTCGAGAAGGTCGCCCGTACCGTGGCCGTGAACAGAAGAAACCGCAATAGGTTCTCCTAAACCAAGATTGTAGAATTCATAGATTTCCGCAGGCGGCTCACCGATTGTATCACACTTGTTCACGCAGAGAACAACGGGCTTACCGCTCTTTAAAAGCATATCTGCTACACTCTGATCGTTTGCTGTAACGCCTGTGGTGATATCAACCACGAAAATAATTACGTTTGCGCTGTCAATGGCAAGCTGAGCCTGTTCTCTCATCTGTGAAAGAATGACATCCTTTGTATCAGGCTCGATGCCGCCCGTATCAACCAGCATGAACTTCTTGTTAAGCCATTCTGCCTGACCGTAAATACGGTCACGTGTTACGCCGGGAGTATCTTCAACGATGGAAAGTCTCTGTCCGATAAGCTTATTGAACAAGGTGGATTTTCCTACGTTGGGTCGTCCTACGATTGCTATTAGTTTATTCATTTTATCAGTCCTTTTCTTTTGTTATCTGTTTTTTGCGCGCTGAATGCGTACGTCGGAGCCAAGAAAAATAAGGTCATCCATTGTCTTTATACGGGAAACCGTTCTGTTCCCGTATCTTTCAGCAAGCTCCTTAAGGTCAAGATTTGTGCTTATTATAACAGGTTTTGCCGCATTCATACGGTTATTTACAATATTATACAGCACAGAGCTGTAGAATTTACTTTCAAATTCCGCTCCCACATCATCAAGAATAAGCAGGTCTGCCGCAAGAAGAGTTTCTATTGTAGCCTCTCCGCTGCGTCCGAAATGTTCCTGCTCGCATTTTCTGAACAGGTCGGGAGCCGAACCGTATATTACACTGTATCCCTTTTTCAGTACTTCGTTTGCAATACTCAGGGAGAGATGAGTTTTTCCGAGACCTGTAGCACCTCTCATCAGAATACCGTTGCAGGGAAGATGAAACTCCTCGGCATACTTTTTGCAGAAATCAAGGTTATCCTTCATTATTTCCCGTTCGGTACAGCCCACACGTGTAGGCTGGGAATCGTCATAGTATGAAAGCTGAAAGTCACCGAATTCCGAAAGAGCAAGAGGAGAAGAATTATTGATATCATCCGCCGCCGCCTTTTTTACAATTTCCATAAAGCAGTCACAGCGCCTGCCCTCGTAAACTCCCGTATCTCTGCACTTTCTGCAGATGCAGGGCTTTTCGAGATAATCCGCAGGATAACCGTTTCTTGCAAGGCTTTCTGCAAGTCTTTTCTGAAGCAGTTCGTTATTTGTTTCAAGCTCGCAGAGTTTTCTTTCAAAATCCTCTTCGTGATTCAATATCAGGGAAATAAGCTTTGCACTTGTAAGACTCAGTTCGCGGCTTATAGCATATACTTCGGGACATTTTTCGGCAATTTCCCGTTCATTGCGTTCAAGAATGCGCTGATTGCGCGCCTTGCGCTGGTCAATTTCATCTTCAGCTATCTGAAAATATCTGCTGTCAAAACTCATACCTTTTTCCTGTACCTTTCGTAAGAAGCTTCTTCAAGGTCGTTTACGTCAAAGCTTGATTCATTGCTGTTTGCGCGTTTTTCTTCATTTATACGTTCAGGAGAGGTAATACCCTTCTCCTTCCAGGATTTCAATATTGAATCCATATACGGGAAGCTTAGTTTTCCCGTGCCGTTAAGTGTCTTTTCGTATGCCTCATCAATAAGCTCGTCGGAATATCCCGCTTCCGCCCAGGAAGCAATGATTTCCTTCTGCTTCTGTGAGAATGCGCTGGTCATGCGGAACTTTGAGCGAAGCTTGCCCTCAAGGGTATTTCTTGCGGTAAGGACCGTTATCCTTTCTTCCGCCTTTATGATGTTATCAATTCCGCATTCCACCCAGTCAAGAGCAACCGCTTTCATATATGCGGGAGTTGCCTTATCTATTGAAAAGCAATATTCCAACAGCATAAGGGCAACCTCCGACGCAAGCCCGATTTCATCGGTAATTACCATAAGGGTGTTGCGTTCGGAATGCTTGGTGGGTCTGCCTGCAAGCCGTTCAAAGGTACTGCAGAGACAGCGGAAAGCGTCATCCCCGTTTATGCTGCGTGCAATTTCCCTTGGCGGAAACTGAATATCCGAGGTTAGCTTTGCTCTTGCAACAACCCTGCTGTCGGGTTCTGTAGCTGCAGTCTGAACTGTCGTTCCGCTTGTTTTCGGTACAGATTCACCACCGTTATTTCCGATAATTCCAACATTTTCCCAGAAAATAAGCGCATCCTCGGCAGTTTCCGTGCCGACACCCGTAGCTGAAGCAATGTCAGATACGGAAAGGTTTTTTCCTGCATTCCTGATAACATAAAGAAGCACCTTTATATGGTCGCTGTCAGCTATTTTTATATACTCGTCAACAACACTTGAAGGAACGGCAAAAATACTGTTCCATGCGCCAAGATCCAGCTTATATCCCATAAAAAGCGCCTCCTTCCGTAATAATCGCGTAATTATAAATAGTATATCACATTTTGTAAGGTTTTGCAAGTGAAATAAATAAGGCGATAACTCTTTTTGTGAGTTATCGCCTTTTCATCATAATATACCTGTTCTTTCCGCCGATATTACGCCGCTTATCTTGTGAATACGCTGAATAAGAGCATTAAGCTGTTCAACGCTGGCAACCTCGACGGTAACGATAATATTGCCGTTTCCGTTTTTAAGGGGGTGCGCCATAATATTGCTGATAGCAAATCTGCTGGAAGCAATTGTGGTTGTGATTTCCGCAAGAGCATCCATATTTTCGGAAATAATATCAATGGTAGCATTGTAATAATCCGAAGCTCCTGCCGCCGCCCAGCTTACATTTATCCAGCGTTCCTTATCCTGAGGGCTTGCATTGACTACATTTGTGCAATCCTGCTTGTGAACGGAAACACCGTAACCTCTTGTAATAAAGCCGACTATCTTATCACCCGGCAGAGGATTACAGCACTTGGCGAACTTGATAAGGCAGTTGTCTATTCCCTCAACAATTACACCGCCACGCTGCTTTTTCTCAATGTTGCGGTTCATTGCCTCGTTGCCGTCAACGGTCTGGGGCTTTTCTGCCGCCATGCGGTTAGCGTACATATCCTTGATACGCTGCATTATCTTGGACAACTTGACACCGCCGTAACCGATAGCTGCATAGAAATCTTCGACATTTGCAAATTTCTGCGCCGCCGCAACCTCTTTAAGGAATTCGGGAGTAGATGTGATATTATTGCGGTGAAGTTCAACCTCAAGGGCATTCATACCCTCGGTGATATTCTCCTCGCGGCATTCCTTCTTGAACCACGCGCGGATTTTACCGCGTGCCTCGCTGGTCTTTGCAATTTCAAGCCAGTTTCTGTTGGGTCCGAAGGTCTGGGACTGGGTGGTGATGACTTCTACAATATCGCCTGTCTTAAGCTCATAGTCAAAGCGTATCATTCGTCCGCTTACCTTTGCACCCGTCATACGGTGTCCAACCTGAGTGTGGATTGCATAAGCGAAATCTATGATTGTTGCGCCCAGAGGAAGTACAATAACATCGCCTTTGGGAGTAAATACATACACTTCATCAGGAGCAAGGTCAACCTTGATAGCGTCGGCAATCTGCTCAACGTCGTCGCCCTCCTGCTGCTGGTCAAGAATCTGTCTTATCCAGTCAAAACGCTGCTCGCCTGCAACCTTGCCTGTAAGACCTGCCTTGTATTTCCAGTGGGCGGCAACACCGTACTGTGCGGTATTGTGCATTTCAACCGTTCTTATCTGTACCTCAAAGGGTATGCCCTCTCTGCCGATTACGGTAGTGTGAAGGGACTGATAACGGTTGGGCTTGGGTGTTGCGATATAGTCCTTGAAGCGATAAGGAATCGGCTTGAACATATCGTGAATGATACCAAGTACATTATAGCACTCGATAACCGACTGCACAATTACTCTTACCGCATATACATCATATATTTCATCAAAGCCCTTGCCCTTGATATAAACCTTCTTGTAAATGCTGTATACGCTCTTTACACGGCCTTCAATCACGGGAGGCGGCTCGATATCGCTGATACGCTCACGGATTCTGCCTGTGATTGTGTCGATAAAGGTATTACGCTGTTCCTTGTGGGTGTCCAGCATATCTTCAATTGCCTTTGTGCCGTAGGGGTCAAGGATTCGGATTGAGATATCCTCCATTTCTTCCTTGACCGCACTCATACCGAGACGGTGAGCAATAGGCGCATAGAAATTCATGGTTTCCAGAGCCTTCTTGCGCTGTTTCTCGGGGGGACGGTACATAATTGTACGCATATTGTGAAGACGGTCGGCAAGCTTTATGATAATAACTCGGATATCCTTTGACATAGCCATAAGGATTTTGCGGATATTCTCAGCCTGCTGTTCTTCCTTTGTATTAAGGGGAACCTGACCGATTTTTGTAACGCCGTCAACAAGATTTGCCACATCCTCCCCGAATTTCTTTCTGATGAATTCGAGAGAAGTGTCGGTATCCTCCACCACATCGTGAAGAAGCGCCGCCACCAGAGTATCCGTATCCATACAGAATTCCAGCAGTATGCAGGCAACTGCCACAGGATGTGTGATATAAGGCTCGCCCGAGCTTCGCTTTACGTCGGAATGTGCCTGGTCCGCAATTTCATAAGCGGCAATAATCTTGTTTACATCGTACTGCTTATCGCTCTGCTTTATTTTTTCAAGTAAAACGTCTAATGTGTAGAGCACTCTCAGCGCTCCTTTCATTTGTATAAATTATATATTTTCTTTATATAGTCCCTGAAATCCCTGCGGATATTATCGGGAGCAAGTATTTCCATTTTCTCTCCGAACTGGGAAATCCAGCCGTAGAAAATGGGACTTGCTGTAACGGGCTGATTGATTACGAAATAATTTTCGTCGTCATCGTCGTTATATACAGTGATACTTTTTCCGAAGCGGTCAAAAATCACTCCCGAAAGGGAATTATGTACCCTCAGGGTTACTCTTAAATCACTGCCTGAGAACATACCGAAGCGTTTTTTGGTATATTCGTTAAGATTGAAATCCTTAGGCGGTTCAATTCTCTTTTCGTCAAGAATTTCCACCTTTTCTATCTTATCAGCTCTGAAATTTGTAACGCCGTCATATTTTCCGTAATAACCCACGAGATAGTAATTTTCCTCGCGCCAGCACAGTGCATAGGGAGAAACCTCGGAGTATGCTCCGCCGTTGTGGTATTTTTTCGTTTTCTTACGGTCATAGTCAAAATACAGGAAGCGTATCTTCTTCTTTTCACGGATAGCCTGCTGGATAGCGTCGATAGTGTAGTAGATCTGCTCGTTGGCATTCTTTACACGATCCGAAACAATGATATTACGCTTGAGCTCGTCTGCGTCATGACGGTTAGCCAATGAAGAAAGCTTTGAAACAAGCTCCTTTGACTTCTTTTCGGTAATGAACTTTGAACAGGCAACTGCATCGGCAAGAAGCTTCAGCTCATGGACACCGAAGGTTCCGCCCGCATAATAATATGCGGTATTTCTTGACGCACCTGTCTTTTCAATTTCCATTCCGTACTGACACAGCACCTCTATATCATCATAAAGGCTCTTTCTTTCTGCTTCAATACCGTTGTTTGCGAGAATTTCGATAAGTCTCGCAAGAGTTATGGGATGCTCCTCGCTTGTTTCCATACGGAATATATCTGCAAGTAAAAGAAGCTTCTGCTTCTGATTTGAACTTCTTGGCATTATTCTTCCTCGCCGTCGTCAACGTTGTAGTCTTCTGTTGTTGCTACTGCCTTTAAAAGCTTTTCCGCCATGGAGGAGATAAGGTTCTTGTACTGCACCTTGTCAGCCCAGCCCTTGGGGAAGCCCTGGATTCCGTAGTATGCACCCATCATTGCTGCTGTCATGGAAGCACAGGTGTCGCTTGCGCCATCGTGGTTGGCAGCTAGCTGGATTGCATATCTGGGGCTTTCGTAGTGAAGTACCGCACAGTATACTGCGATTGCGAGAGCCTCGTATGCTTCAAAGCCGTAACCCATCTTCTTTACTGCGTCACGGGGTTCAACGCTCTCGTTGTTTACAAGCTCGAGAGCATAACCAAGGGTCTTCTTGAGAATATCGCCGTCGGCAACGCCGTTAAGCAGTTCGATAACCGCGCGTACTGCGTCTTCGATTTCCGCACCGCTTACGATTTCTGCAATAATAGCCGCATAGCAGCCTGCCGCAATATAACCTACGGGACTTCCGTGGGTGATTGCCGCTGCACGGCAGCCCATATCAAAAGCCTTTGCTGTATCGTTGTAGAAATAAAGACCAATGGGCGCAACGCGCTTTACCGCACCGTTGTCCTTGTTGTCGTTGAGGCGGTTTTCGGGTGTTCCGTAAGCCATGTTACGAATTTTTAAAAGCGCGTCTATATTCTTTGTATCGGCTGTGCGCTTCTTGTAAAGTCCCTTTGCCTTCAGGAGTCTTAATTTGTAAGGATTCTGGCCGGGATCAAAGAGCCATGCATATTCCTTACCTGCAACGGTCTTTGTCTGTGTGTAGAGCCACACCTGATATGCAAGGAAAATATAGTCCTCGTAATTTACTCTGCCGTCGTCAGCGCCTGCGCTGTGCGCCCAGAGAAGACCGTCGGCTGTAAAAAGGGAGAGCTGGGTATCATCAGTGAAAAGTGCGGTGCCTGTTCTCTTGCTTACCGCAAGGTCAAGGCAGCCCAGCTTCTCAAAGCGTTCGCAGATGGAATCATAGTCCATAAGTTCAATAGGATAACCGAACGCATCGCCCAGTGCAAGACCTACCATTACTCCCTGAAATTTGTCGTCAAGATAAACCTCACTCATTTTTATTTTTCCTTTCTGTCTTGTGTTTTCTTATATTTTTACGGCTGTATATGGTTTTTGAAATAACCATGCTGTCGGGAGACATATACAGCTTTTCCAGATAGTCATAGTAAATTCCCGGGGATGCAATACCGTTTATAAACACGATATCAGCACCGGCCTTGCCTAAAATAGTATCAGTAAGCAGAACGCAGTTCGTACTGAGTATCGAATAGGTCTTGAATTTGCCTTTCCTGAATTTATAGAACTTTGCTCTTGTGCCGAACCACAGCTTACTGCAGTAATCGTGATAATCAGAAAGCTTTGCCGTCTTCGGCTCCTCCTCGCTGGCAACCTCAAAGGGTGCTTTCCACGGCACTGTAAGGCTTTTCAGTTTCGCTATCTCCTGCTTTACTGCAGCCAGCTGCTCTGGAGTAAGTTTAAGGCCGTAGCTGAATACCATTTTTCTGTCGTGAGTAACAGAAAAATCAATATATCTTTCCTTTTCCGCCGTAAACAGTATTCCGTCTCCGAACGCTGAGAACAGCTTATGGGAGCTCCAGTCGTGATTTCCGTAGGAAATCACCTCGCCGTCAACACAGATGTCAAGATGTCCGATTTTTCCCGAGCCGTTGTTTGAAACATGCACCATAACCTCAATATCGGGAGAACCTCCTGTTTTTTCAGGAATGGCAGGTGCAGGAAGCTCATCGTTTACCGAAATATATTCGTTGATATACCGCAGGGTACTGAGCGGCATAAAGGTTGATACAAACACAGGTGCAGAAATTCTGATTCTGCGCTTAAGACTGTTCTTTGCCTTCTGGGGAACCATTCGTCCCGCAAAATCCGACAGGGTTGAAGCCCCGTACATAATGAAATAGATGCCTGCTGCAAGTAAAAATGCGCTTGCGCTCCTGTTTGAAGCAATAAGGATAATGCCAAAGGTGAGAAAGAATGCAAATGCAATAAGAAGCGTCCAGCCGCCCGGCTGTCTGTTTATCTTCATAACAATGAAATCCGCCAGCTTTGAAGCACCGTTAAGCAGGATATAGAGAGCGAACACAAGAGTTGCGATACGGAATGTGGCATCGGGATTTGCAAGGGCGATAACCCCCAGTACAATACTCACCACGCCTATGAAAAGAAAGCTCTTGCGGCGCCTTTTGCTGACATGACCCTGTTTTGTTATGAAGTTGATAATGCTCATAAAACCGTGAAGCGTAAGCACTGCACCGCCGATTATAGAAAGAGGAATCAGCAACCTTTCACGCTGTATTATGAAAATTATGCCGGCGGCAACCTGTATCAGTCCGTAAACTAAAAGTGCCGCCTTATAGAGGTAGATTTTATACATTTATTTGTGATACTTTCTGTTGTGGATAATAGTAAATGCGCGATAAATCTGTTCAGCCAGCATTACCCGCGCCAGCTGATGAGGAAAGGTCATTTCCGACATGCTCATACGAAGTGCCGCCTGCTTTTTTATCTTTTCCGAAAGGCCGTGGGAACTGCCGATGACGAAAACGATATTGCTTTTTCCGTTTATGCCTGCTCCGTCTATCTTCTTGGCGAAGCTTTCACTGGAAAACTGCTTACCCTCGATACACATGGCAATAACCATGCTGTTCTGGGGTATTTTCGCAGTTATCTTCTCTGCCTCAGCGTCAAGCACTGCAGAAATCTCCGCTTCCGAAGGATTATCGGAAATGCGCTCGGGCTCAAGCTCCGTAACAGAGAATTTCGCAAAAGCGGAAATGCGCTTTTCGTATTCCTTTACCGCGTCGGTAAGGTATTTTTCCTTTAATTTTCCTAATGCAATTATCTGAACATTCATAGAATTACCACTTGCGGCTTACGTTGTTTCTGCGCTTCTGTCTTGCTTCAAGCTTTGCGATTCTGCTCTTCTGGATACCGTTGAGAACTACGTCTGCAATAATAAGGACCGCAAGAGAACCGATGCACAGCTTGAACCAGTCCTTTTCAAAGATACTGTTTATCATACGCATAGTATATTCAAACTGGGAAAGTGCAATACTCTGTGAAGCGATAAGATTACGTGTAGCGATAACCTCGCCGTCAAGTATAAGCTCCAGCGTACCCATTACCTGACCCTTTTCAATGGGGGCAACAACCTTGTTGTTGTCGTTCATGTCTGCGGTAATAGTTACCTTCTGTGTGATAATAGAGGTGTCAAGATTTGTGGGGAGGAGAGTAGAGAATGCAGAAGAGGATTTCAGAACCACTGTATCTGCATTTTCGCCCATATCCACATCCACAGCGGCGATAGCGGTATGTTCGTTAAGGACTTCCATAATATCGAATGTGCGAAAGGCCCATTTATACATGGCGATGTGGTCGGAGAAATGAGCGTTTGTCTTGCTTCCGTCAGCGTTATAGTAGGGTGCGCCTGTGGTTACAAGAATATAGTTGAAGCCGTTCTGGGTAGCTACAGACGCCATGTTCATCATACCCGGATGTTCAACCCCTGCCTCGTCCCAGTATACGTCGATGGAGCCTGTCTTTATGTTGCTTGCATACTCGTAATAATAAGGATTGTCATCAACATTCTGTATCATGGAGTTTACGTTGTAGATTGTGTAGGAATCGGTGTGATATGCGTTTGCAGGAAGAACATATTCCAGCGTGTTGGAGATTTCGATAAGCTCGGGATGCTTTTCGTAAGCGTAACGGCACATCAGGTAAAGGTCATAGGGAGTGGAGTAGTTGTCCTTGTGCCATAAGCCGTGGGTATTGCTGAAATGGGTGTTGTTCATACCCAGTTCCTTTGCCTTTTTGTTCATCATATCTATGAATGTGGGAATATCTCCACCGATATTGCAAGCTAAAACGTTACCCGCCTCACAGCCTGATTTTACAAGAAGACCATGAAGAACATCCTTTACGGTAAGACCCGACTGACCAACTGCAATACCGCAGGTGCCTGCGCCCTCATAATTGGGGTCGCCCTCCCAGAATTCGTTGGTAGCATCGTATGTTACCGCAACCTCGCGCTCAAGATCGGAGCAGTTTTCGAGGGTTACGATAGCAGTCATGACCTTTGTTATGGAAGCGGGATAGCATTTTTCATGTTCATTCTTAGCGGCAATTACCGTATCAAGGTCAAGATTCACCATGTAGTAGCCCGTGCTTTCAACTTCCACGTCGGGAGTGAATGCGGCTTCCGCCCTTATATCGGCAATATCCGTAAAAAATACAGCAAATGTGAAAAGAAAAGCTGAAAGAACAGCGGTAATTTTTATATTTCGCATATAGACAAATCCACCTTTTTCGTATATAATGTATTTTAAAGCATAATTGCAGTTGTTGTAATTATAACTATACTATTATATTATATCATACTTTTTCCGAAAAAAAAAGACTTTTTTTGCAGGTATTTGAAATTTTCAGAAAAAACTTTTGAAATAACGGAGAATAATTTGAAATGATACTCATTACAGGCGATATACACGGGGATTTCACCCGTTTCAAGGATAAAAGGCTGAAAAAGCTCAGAAAAAGCGACGCGCTCATTATCTGCGGTGATTTCGGCTTCATCTGGGACGGAAGCCGCAGGGAAAAGCGTATTTTAAAGCGCCTCGGCAGACGCAGATACAACATCCTGTTTGTTGAAGGCTCCCACGAAAACTTTGAGGAGCTTGAAAAGTACGAAACCGAGGAATGGTGCGGCGGCATGACCCGTAAAATAAGCGGAAATCTGCGTCAGCTTATCCGCGGAAATGTTTACGAAATCGCAGGAAAGACCGTGTTTGCATTCGGCGGCGGCAAATCCGACGATACAAACGATGAACTCAAAATGAAATATGAAGTGCCCTGTGAAAATGAACTTGCCGAATCGGACAGGCACCTGACGGAGCATAACAATCAGGTGGATTATGTGATAAGCTATGAACCGCCCGTAACACTGGGCGAGTTTCTCACAGGAAACGAAGCACAGGCCGACAAAATCGGCGCATATCTTGAGGAAAAGAAGAACTCTCTTCAGTTCACACACTGGTTTTTCGGCAAATACCATGTAACAAAGCGTATTCCCACTCGGTTTACGGCAGTTTTTGATACTGTTATAGATGCGGAAGCGTTAAAATAAATATGAAAGGACAATGAAGAAAATGGCAGAATTCAAGTATGAAATCGTAAAGGAGCTGGGCGTCATCTCCGAAGGCGCAAGAGGCTGGACAAAGGAGCTGAACTTAGTAAGCTGGAACGATAAGGCTCCCAAGTATGATATCCGTGACTGGGCACCCGACCACGAAAAGATGGGTAAGGGTGTATCCCTCACTGAGGAAGAAATGGAAGCACTCATCGAGCTTTTCAACGCACGTGACGAAGAGGATTCCTTCGAATAAGAAGCGTACCGCTTCAGGCATTTCCTGCCTTTTTCCGTCAAGTTTTTTATCAAAGCAGGCAAAACGGCAGGGTTCACAATGCTTATGCCCTGCACTCGCAGTCAGCGTGCCGCTTCAGGCTTTTACCACATTTTATGAGCAATATCAAACCCCGCAGTTTAACTGCGGGGTTTGTTTTATGTATTTCCGTGAATTCCGCAGAAGAATCAGAACAGAGAGTATTTTTTATCTTCCGGGATATTTTCTTAAAAGCCAGTTGGTCATATAATCGCTGAGATTTTCTGAAATAATATACGCTTCCAGGCATTTTTCGTCAAAATATGCGTTGCCCTCATCATCGGGAGAATAAACTATCTCTGTTGTTTTTCCGCCTGTTGTAATTCTGACCGTAAGAACATCGTCAGCGGCTGTTTTATCGCTGTATATGCCTATGGCTATATCTGAAGCCGTAAAATTGCTTCCGTCATGTGATTCATATTTTTCCCCGGGTGTCATTCCGCTTTCAAGGAACATACAATACATAACCTGTCTGTCACGGGCAGAGAACTTTTCTTTTACAGTGCGCCTGATTCCTGCGGAATTACTGTTGTAGGTGATGTTGCCGTCGGTTGCAAATCCGCGTGAATCGCCTGAAATGAATTCCAGTCTGAAATCCTTGGGTGCAGCCCCTGATTTGCTGACCTTTCCTGTCCATCTTCCCTTTTTGTCAAAGGTGTAGTATGCGCCGCAGATTTTTGTCCTGCCTGTGTCGGCATAGCCGTTTTCATCAAAATGATACCAGTATTCGCCTACCTTGTACCAGCCGTAGATACGGCGGCCTTCATAATAATAGCGTCTGCCTGTTTTGTTCTTTACAAAGCCTGTGAACAGCTCCGTAACTCTGCCTGTTTTTGTATCCAGTCTCAGCATACGCATTCTGAAGCCGACTGAATACTCTCCGCTGAGGTCGGTGTAGACAAGTTTTCTGCCTGTTACCGCTTCGCCGTCTTCATTCACGAAAAAGTCGCCGTTTATTCCGTTAAGACCCTGTGAAATCTTTATAACCTCTCCCGCAACGCTGGCATCTGCGTCAATAATCGCCTTGTCAGGATTTTTGTATTCGGTTGACCACAAGGCCGAAGCAGAAACACTCAGCATTGAGGCGGCGGTCAGGGCGGATAAAAGTGCGGCTGTGATTCTTGTTTTTTTCATGATAATTCCTCCTTTATTCTCAGCAGAGCGTTATCCAGTCAACACCCTCAGGCTGAGGAAATTTTTTGTAAAGATAATTGTTGCTGTAATCTCCGATACCGTCAGCAAAGCGGTAGGCTCTGAAGCAATCTTCATCAATATGAGTAATCTGCACACTGTCATAACCGAATTTCACTGAGCCGCTTTTGCCATTAAGAGTATATTTCAGAGTATAGACCGTTTCAGGCTCGGTAGCGGACATATATATTTCCCTGCCGTTGCTTTTTTCTATGATTTCATCTTCCTTTTTACTGAGATAAGCACTGCCGAAATCGTAGTCCTTTCCATCGGCAAAACCGCTTTCAAGCAGCATACAGTAGAATATCTGCCTGTCACGGGCAGAGAACTTCACCTGGGCTTCATAACGTTTGAAATCCGCGTTTTCTTCATCCTCTGTGCCTTTTCCGTAATATATATATCCGTCCGTATCAAATGCACTTCCCCATGTTGTAAAAGAAAACTCAAAATCCTCGGGGGCAATGCCGTTTCTGCTCACCTTACCCGTCCATCTTCCCTTTTCATCAAAGGTGTAGTACGCTCCGCAGATTTTTGTCCTACCGGTATCGGCATAGCCGTTGTCATCAAAGTGATACCAGTAATTTCCCACCTTGTACCAGCCGTAAACGCGCTCGCCGCTGACATAATATCGTCTGCCTGCCTTGCTTTTTGTGAAGCCTGTATGATAGCCTGTGATTTTTCCTGTTTCCTTGTCAACAGTCCTCATCCGCATATCCACACCCAGTTCTTTTTCATTGTTGCGGTCGCAGTATAAAAGGTTTCTGCCTGTTACAGCCTCACCGTTTTTATCAAGATAATAGTACTCTACTCTTCCGAATCCACCGCCCAGGTCAATGCGCTTTTCCTCAATACTTCCCTCCACCGTGGGAGTAATATCACAAACAGGAGCATACCCTTCGGGTATGTAACCTGCCGAAGCGGTTACGGAAAGCGTTGAAGCCATGGTTACCGCGGTTAAAAAGACTGAGATTAATTTTAATTTTTTCATAACATAATTTCCTTTCCTGTATATTTTTGATCTTCTATATATATAACGTTTCAGAAAACAAAAAAGTGACATAAAAATGCCACTTTTTTGAAAAATTATTTTAAATTAGCAAGAATTGCAGATTTTGATAAATCAGCCCTGGGTGCGGAGGGCACAATTTCCGCCTTATCACAGGTTAAATCCACTGTCACAAGTCCTGCCTCCTCGAATACATCAAGAGCAATCCGGAACTTGCAGTAATTCATATCCGCCTTTGCGGCAAGCATTGCCGCCTTGGAAATACAATGAGTCTTTCTGAATATGTCATAGCATTTTTTCAGTTCGTCCATTGTGGGGGCCATACGGCATAAAAGCCGTTTGTCAACTCTGCCGCAGCGGTAATCTTCATAAGCCGACTTTGCCGCGAAAAACCTGTCCTGCTGAAAATCTGAATAACGTACATCGCTTACCCTTACGCTTATGGATACTCTGTCGTTGTACTTGTTAAGCTCTGCCGCCGCAATTATATCCACGCTTTCTCCTGTTTCATAGGGAAAAGCGTCAAAGGTTGAGCCGAAATGCACGGCACGGTATTCCCTGCCGCCGAAAACAAATACGAAAGAAACATACTTGCCGTCCTTCAGGCTCTTTTTCGACTTTATAAGACAATTCCTGAACAGGAAAAGAGGCGACGGATTCTCTTCACCGAAGGGTTCAAGCTTGTCCAGAAGTTCAATATTCTGTTCTGTAAGTTCACTCGGCGTAATTTCCATATCCGCCGTAAGCACCTCAAAGGCAGGCTCTTTTTCTGAACAATAAGCGTAAACTGCGTTTTTGAATTCGTCAATTTTCGTTGTTTCAAGGGTAAGACCTGCCGCCTTGGTGTGACCTCCGAAGCGTGTCAGCAGGTGCTTGCAGCTGTCCAGCATTTCATAAAGGGACAGCCCGTCAAAGCTTCTTGCACTGCCTCTTGCGGTATCGCCCTCTATAGTGATAACGATATTGGGTTTGCCGTATTTATGGAGCAGTCTCGCACTTGCAATGCCGATAATTCCGTGGCTCCACCCCTCTCCGCACACAATAAGTATTCTGCGGTTCAGAAGCCCGGGATTGTTTTTTATCTGCTCTTCCGCTTCGCGGATAATGTCCTCTTCAATCTGCTTACGCATATTGTTCATTTCGGAAAGTGCTTCCGCCTTTGATTTAGCCGTTACAGGATTTTCCGCTAAAAGCAGTTCCATTGCCGCCTTGGGGTGGGCATATCTGCCTGCGGCGTTGATACGGGGGCAAATCCTGAAAGCAAGGTCAGAAGAGATAATCTCCTCGTCATCCTCAATTCCGCACTGTCGGGCAAGAGCTCGCAGGCCCGTATTGTCCGTACAGTAAAGAGCGTCAAGACCCCGGCGCACTATAAGTCTGTTTTCATCTGTCAGGGGCACGATATCCGCTACGGTTCCAACTGCCGCAAAGGAGGAATACTCCTCTATAGCCATGGTACTGTCTCCGCCCTCCATAGCCGCGATAAGCTTCAGCACAACACCGCAGCCTGCAATCTTACTGAACGGGGACATATCGTCCTTTCTGTGAGGATTGACAATTGCCGCCGCTTCTGGCAGAATTTCAGGCACCTGATGGTGGTCGGTGATTACAAGGGTCATACCGAGTTCTGCGATATGCCTGGCCTCTTCTACGGCGGAAATGCCGTTATCTACCGTGACAATCAGCTTTGTGCCCCGCTTGTGGAGCAGGTCGATTGCATCATTGTTGAGACCGTAACCCTCGTCACGGGAGGGAATGTACCAGTCCACCTCTGCGCCCTGTGCCTCCAGATAATTGAAAAGCATATATGTAGAGGTTACTCCGTCGCAGTCATAGTCGCCGTAGACTGTGATTTTTTCACCGCTTTCGATAAATTCATTTATGGTATCAACCGCCTTCTGCATGTCCGCAAGGAGAAAGGGGTCGGTTAATTCTTCACTGTTGAAGAAAAGCTCTGCGTCAGCACGGGAAAGTATTCCCCTTCCTGCAAGAATCCTGCATATAAAGGGAGAAAGACCCGTTTCCTGTATAAGGGAATCGACTATCTCTTTCGGGGCGGTTTTAACCTGCCATTTTTTCATATATAAATCAAACCTTTTTATAGAATTATTACATTTTATTATATCATTTTCTGAAATAAATTACAATAGCAGATTCGCCAAATGAAATATTTTATGAAACAGCTGTTTGCAATTATCGTTTTCGCTATATCACCGCAAGCTATTTTGGCATAATTGTACAAATTTTTGTTATTTTTAGATTTTGCCATTGCTTTTTTCGACACCGTATGTTACAATAAAGTTACAGAAACAACTTTTTAATACCAAAGGAGGAAGTTAATATGACCTTTACACATGGTGCTCAGACTATTGACACATACCCCGGAAAAAGAGTTATCAAATCAGGAGCAGTCGGCTCAACCAATGCAGAAGAGGTAAAGTGGCTTACCGATAAGCTGGTTTCTCTTTCAGCTGCCTGGAAGACTCAGGGTTGGGCATATATTGTTGATATCAGTAAGATGTCGCCTGTTACTCCTGATGTAAGCGAAGAACTCGTGGACCTGCACAAGAAGCTCTCTGCGGCAGGCTGTAAGGCTATGGCTTTTGTAAACTTTGCTGCGTTCATTACAGGCGCGCAGGCCAAGGAACACCAGAAAAAGTCCAATACAGCCATTCAGGAAGGCACCTTCAAGACAGAAGACGATGCCATGAAATGGATTGACACAATTATTAAATAAATATACTCTCCATAAAAAACAACAAGTTCTGCTGTTATAAAGGCAGGACTTGTTGTTTTTTATGAATAATTGAAAACAGCGGAAAACCGCACTTACACGGAATCCGCCGCAAGCGTGCCGCTTGTCCCATAGCCGCCTTTTAAAAGGCTTGTATAAACCATAATAAAACAAAACGGCGGAAACCGCACTTACACGAAATCCGCCGTTATTCTTTATCTATGGTTTATTCTGCCTTGCAAAAGGCGGAACTGCCAGCCGCAGCTTGCGGCTTAAAGTTCGATAATAACTTCGTTTACGTCCTTTAAGATTTCGTCAAGGATAAGCTTGCCTTCAATCTTTTCACCGTTTACGGTTACAGACTTAACGCCGTGTTCGGAACCGTTGGGGTTCTTTACTGTAACGTTGAGCTTCTTGCCTCTGAAGGTCTTTTCCATTGTGTATTCCTTCCATTCGGAGGGGATAGAGGGGTCAATTACGAGACCCTTTGTTTCAGGGTTAAGACCGAGGATACCTTCTGTTGTACCAACCATAACAGTGGAAGCTGTACCTGTAAGCCAGTGAACGTGTGCACGGCCTGCGAAGGGGCTGTCCTTACCTTCAACGAACTGACCGAATACGTAGGGCTCGAGAACTCTGAGTTCAGCGTTGTTGTTGTAGGTTGCGGGGGAAGCTTCCTTCCAGTACTTGTATGCTCTGTTACCGTGGCCGAGCTTGGATTCAGCGAGGATTAACCAACCCTGAGGCTGTGAGAAGATACCTGCATTTTCCTTTGTGCAGGGGTTGAAGCACTGCATTAATGCGCCGTTGAAGCCGTGCTTGATGTAAGGAGGATACATAACCATTGCACCGTAGGGAGTGTTGAGTTCTCTTTCTACGCTGTCCATGGACTTTTCAGCCTGTTCCTTGGAAGCAAAGCCGGAGATAACTGCCCATGACTGAGGGTTAAGCCACATATTTGCTTCGGGGTCTGTTCTCTGACCGATAACAGTGCCGTCTTCCTTGTAGCCGCGGATCCATCTGTCCTCGTTCCAGCAAGCGGAGAGGATTGTATCCAGCTTAGCCTTGATTTCATCGAGGTAAGCAATGTATTCTGTATCGTTCTTTTCTTCTGCGTATGTGCGGAGAATCTTTACAGCGTATACAAGCTGGAATGCAACGAATGTGGATTCACCCTTCTTACCGAGACGTAAGCAGTCGTTCCAGTCAGCGTGTAAGCCAGCAGGCATACCGTGGTTGCCGAGGTGGTTCATGGAGAAGTCGATAGCTCTCTTTAAGTGGTCGTATACAGTGCCCTTTTCGCCATCGTTAGCGTAGAGAATTTCTTCATCGAGGAATGCGCTGTCGCCGCTTTCGGAGATGTACTTGTAGATTGTGGGGAACAGCCAGAGAGCGTCGTCTGCACGGTAGCTGGGGTGGCCTGTTTCCTTTGCATATGCTGTATTTTCATCATTTTCGTCAGGGTGGTTTTCCTGTCCTGCCTGATGAGTATACTTAACGAGAGGTAAGCCTGCACCGTTTGTAACCTGAGCGGAAAGCATGAATACAATCTGCTTCTTGGCCATTTCGGGAGCAAGGTGGATAATACCCTGGATATCCTGTACAGTATCACGGTAGCCGAAGCCGTTTCTGAGACCGCAGTACTGGAAGGATGCAGCTCTGGACCAGATAAATGTAATGAAGCAGTTGTATGCATTCCATACGTTTACCATGTTGTTGAAATCCTCGTCAGGTGTGTGAACCTGGAGATTTCCGAGCTTGGAGTGCCAGAATTCCTTGAGTTCTGCAAGTTCCTTGTCAACTGTGCCTGCCACATTGTACTTGTCAACAAGAGCTGTGATTTCAGCTTCAGTTCTGGGACCGCCGATGATGTAGGTGAATTCCTTTGTCTCTCCGGGAGCAAGTGTGATATCGGACTGTAAAGCGCCACAGGAGTTTGTGTTGTAGTTAAGGTCGCCCTTTAAGCCTTCTTCGATACCCTTGGGGTTAGCATAGCCTCTGTATGCACCTACGAAGGAGTCTCTGTCGCCGCAGTATGCGTCAACCTTTGCGCCTGCAAGAGCAAGGAATCGTCCGTTGTCGGGATTGTAAACCTCGTTCTGCATCTGGTGGATGTAGCTACCCTTGAAGTATGTGTGAGTAATGAACAGTGTGTACTGGAGGTTAACCTGGTCCTGTTCGTAGTTGGGGTCGTTTACAAATTCACAGTAGCCTGTAACGGAAAGCTTACGGGGCTTATCGGATGTGTTTGTAATCTTTGCGTTCCACACTTCATATGTAGCGTCCTTGGGGACATAGTAAAGTGTTTCAGACTTGATACCTGTGTATTCGGATGTGATTACTGTGTATGCTGTACCGTGACGGCATTCGCTCTTGAAGCTGTCAAGGGGCTTGCATACGGGGGACCAGGAAGCAGACCAGAAATCGCCTGTTTCAGCGTCCTTGATGTAGATGTAACGTCCGGGCTGGTCCATTGCAACAGAGTTGAAACGGTAACGGATAACACGTCCGTTTGCACCGGATTTTACGAAGCTGTAACCGCCCGCATTGTTGGAAATAATTGCACCGTATTCGGGTGAGCCCAAGTAGTTAGCCCACGCAGAGGGTGTGTCGGGACGGGTGATGACATATTCCTTGTTTTTTTCGTCAAAAAAACCGTAGTTCATGGGAAAAATCCTCCTGTGAAAATAATTGTTATACGGATAATGAACTATCACATACCTTCATTATACCAGTAAATCGTTTTCAAAACAAGGGCGGTAATTTAGACAAACTTTCATTCGCTTTTTTGTAGTTGTTGCACAAATCAGAAAATATTCCGAAGTTCAATATTTTCTTTTTCCCTGCAAAGCTCCATAAGCCCCATCACCGTTTCGCATTCTACCAGTACCTCAGGGTTTTCATCACGGGCGAAAGCCGCTATTCTTGATACAGCGAGGGTGATTTCCACCATATAGTCCTTGTCGATGATAAACATATAACTCTCGCAGTCGTCTTCCCACTCCTCGGAAAGTTTTTCCGAAAGCGCCTTTGTAAGTTCCATATCCCCCTTTTCAAAGCTGAGGGAAATGTCGCTCACAGCCTGTTCAGCTTCGTTCAGGGTACTGTCGGTGCAGATGTAGCTGGCTATTCCTACAATAATCACCACCAGCATAATAAAAGCACATATTATTATACGCTTCATTTCCGCTTTCCCTCCTTGAGAATCATTGTATAACTTCCGTCACCGCAGGCAGTCAGCAGGAATACCGATTTAAGCTGGGCGTTGCGCCTTCTGAGAATGTCATCAAGCCACTGTTTTCCCAGTCCCGCCTTGACAAGACCCTCCTCGATAAGCAGCCCATCCTTGATTATAACTCCCGGCGGGTCGGACTTTCCCTCGTCCTTGCGGAAAAAGTTGATTTTTCCCGTAGTTTCAACGATAGCGTACCGCACATGATTTATATCAAAAATATCCGAATCCCGCATAGCTTCCAGTACATCGTCAATAGTATATCTTAAATTGCGCATTTCCTTCTGGTCAATTTTTCCGTCTGTAATTATGACTCTGGGACTGCCTGTTACAAGCTTGCGGAATTTTACGCTTTTCATCATGATTCCTGACATGAGAACGTCAATACAGACTATCATAAGTATCGGCACAATTCCAAGAATCATAGGCATTGACGGGTCTTCAAGAGAGAGGGTTGCAATATTTGAAATAAGAATCGTGGTTACCAGCTCACTCGGCTGCAGCTCTCCCAGCTGTTTTTTGCCCATGAGCCTCAGTGCAGCTATGACGAGTATAAAAAGAATAACGGAACGTATGATAATTGTAAGCATATTATATCCTTTCGTTTTTCATGTCACAAGTATTTTTCCGTAAAAGTATTAATTTATGCAAAAAGGAAATACTACGGGAGAAAGGAATGATAAAATGGAAAAAAGTCTCGAACATAATATTGTGAATATACGTTCCCTGATGCGCAATACCGTCGACCTGACCATAAAATACGCAAAGGTGGGACAGGTTCCTGTTGCCATATTGTTCTGCGAAGGACAGATAAACATAAACCAGATGGCGAACCTTGTGTTCCGCCCTCTTAACGATATAGGCAACAGGAATAAACTGTCCTGTCAGCGGGTTATGGATATGATACAGGACGAACTGCTTATTGCAGGCGAACAGAAACAGGTCAGCGACTATGACACTCTTATAATGTTTATTATGAGCGGTTTTACCGTAATTCTTGCGGATGGCGTGGACTACGGCTTTGCCATAGGCATGCACGGCTTTGACAGGCGTTCTGTAAAGGAGCCCTCCACAAGCATTAATCTCCGCGGTTCAAGGGAGGGCTTCGTTGAAGCAATCCGAATAAATATGTCAATGGTAAGGCGGCGCATAAAATCTTCCCGTCTTGTTATGAAGATAAGTAAGGTCGGAAAGGTTTCAGCAACGGATATATGCCTCTGCTACATTGACGGCAAAGCTGATAAACGGCTGGTGGAAGACATAGAAAAACGGTTGTCCGAAGTGCCGCTGGACATGGTTCTTGAGGGCGGATATATCCAGCCGTTTTTAGAAGAAAAGGGCAATTTTCTGTTCTCCGAAGCAGGTACCACCGAGCGTCCCGATACCTTTGCCGCAAAGCTATGGGAAGGCAAGGTAGGAATCATTGTGGACGGCACGCCCTTCTGTCTTATTCTGCCGAGATTATTCACGGAAAATTTTCAGACCCTTGACGACTATACCCAGAAACCGATCTATACCTCCCTTATGCGTATTCTCCGCTATGTGGCTTTTCTTACGGCGGTGCTTCTCCCGGGATTCTATGTCGCAATCGCAAATTTCCACCCCGAACTGATACCCGATAACCTGCTTCTGAATCTTGCGGCTTCAATTCAGATAACCCCCTATAATCTTATGGCGGAATGTCTTATCGTCCACGTGTTCTATGAAATACTCCGTGAAGCCGGACTGCGCATGCCGACGGATTTAGGCCATGCCGTAAGTATTGTCGGCGGTATTGTAATCGGGGATATTCTTGTTTCCGCAGGACTTGTGGGAGCGCCTGTCATACTGATTGTCGCTGTATCGTCAATCACAAGCTTTATAGTCCCCGATTTATACAACAGCATTGTGATAATGCGGTTCTCGTTCATTATTGCAGGCGGCATATGGGGACTTTTCGGAATTACAATCGTGGGGCTTCTTTATCTTTACAGGATATGCTCGATGGATTCCTACGGAATACCTTTCACAGCACCCGTTTCGCCCTTTTCGTTCCGGGCAATGCGCGATACCTTCATACGGATCGGCTGGCGAAGAATGGCAGAAAGAAACCCCGTACCCCGCGACCTAAACGGAGTCAGGACGGAAGAAAGGAGCAGCAATGAATAAAATAGGCTGGGGACAGCTGGGGATAGTGCTTGCCCTGTCAAGAATTTTTGCAGAGGCTGCAAATTTCCCGTCTGACGATATCAACTATGGCATGCAGAGATTTACTGTTATAGTCCTTTCTTATATTCTCCTTGGAATTGTTATTATTCCCTTGTATGTTGTAACAAAGCGCAGCTGCGGCTATGATACGGCTGTAACACTTCATAACAGCAGACCTGCTGCGGTAATTATGATAATCTATCTCATAATGGCGGGAATCTCCACCATGACAAGATTGCAGTTTTATACCTCTAGCACTATATTTGATGCTGCTCCGCCATGGCTTCTCATACTTTTTGTATCAGCAGTATGCCTTTATGGACTTTTCAGGGGGCTGCCCACTGTGGCAAGGTCGGGGGTGATAATATCCGTATTTTTCCTGCTTCTGCTGGGAGCGGTCATTGTCGGCATATCCGATAATATTAAGCTCCATTATCTTTATCCTGCCATATCGGACAACCCTTCAACCCTTTTCAGGGATGTCATCAGCGAATTTTCAAAAAACGGCGAGCTTGTGATTCTTACCGCGCTTTGCACCAATGTAAGAAAGGACTCCTTCAGAAGTATTTTCGTATATATCCCCGTTACTCTTACAGCTCAGCTTCTTATGACATTCCTGTATAATACCGTTCTGGGTGAATACCTGAATGTTGCCAACTTTCCCTTCTATATGCTCTCGTCTTTGTCGGACATTTCACTTTTACAGCGTCTTGACGGTATTGATGTAGTTGTGTGGGTGATGTCCGCAGTAATAAAAATATCACTGCTTGCGCTGGCGGCTGAAACCGTCTGCCGCAACAGCTTCGGCAGCAGAAAGGCCGCCCGCATAACAGCTTCACTGGCACTTGCCCTTACAGCAGGTGTAAGCCTTTATTTCAGCATCAACACAAATGATTTCCTGGTTTTTGCGGGAATACTGGAAACATCCCTGCCTCTTCTTGCGGCGGGACTGATTGCACCCGTGTTGTCTGTCGCCTCTTTTTATATAAAGAAACGAAAGGAGAAAACCGTTGAAACAGCTTAAAATCCTGCTGATCTGCCTGCTTTCGGTCTGCACCCTTTCGGGATGCCTGTCCCACTCAGAACTTGACAAACAGGCTATCGTTGAAGCCATAGGCATTGACTACTCAGAAGAAAAATATGAAGTTACCGTGCAGTATTTCAATATGGAAGGCACAGGCGGAAATGCACCTGTGGACAGCTCAAAGGCAAACGTGGTGAATGTTTCGGGCAAAGGCGAATCCGTCAGTGCCGCCCTTGAAAGCGCCTCTCTCAAATGCGGCAAAAGCTTTATGTACGGAATAACAGGTATCGTCATTCTGGGCAGGGATGCACTCCGCAACGATATCCTGAAGACCATGAGTTTTGCGGAATCCTACTATCAGAGTAATCCTTCCGTGCTTATAGCCGCTGCGGATGAAAAAGCGTCCGATATTCTGGAAGTCAGATTCAAGGACGGACTCATATCTGTTGAACATCTGAAAAATCTTCTTGACAATTCCCAACATTTCGGCATGGGAGAAAACATCAGGATACTGGAACTGCTGAGCGAACAGCGCAGAGAGTACGCAGGGACAGCCCTGCCTGTCCTTTCCGCCGTAGACAGCGGCACCCAGACCACCGACGACGGAAAAACCGTTGTTATCTCGGACGGAATTCTTATTTCAGACAGAACCTATACTGCTGACCTTTCTCTGGAGGAAATGTCAGGACTGCAGATGATAGGTGAAAAGCCCGAAAACACTCTTATTACCGCGTCACATGATGATGAAAAGGTAAATGTGACTATTTATGATATTGATACAAAAGTAAAGCACAGCTTCCACGAAGGAAAACTGCGCTTTGATATAACTGTTCATGCCGACGGAAAATATACGGACAGCCAGCTTCAGAACAAAGACCTGTCCTTCAGTACGGAGATAGAGAACCTGTGTGCCGACACGATAAACAAGCGTATTGAAAAAGTTATGGAAAATGTTGTGAAGAAATACGGCTGTGACCCGTGTTCGCTGAAATATGTAATCTCCTCTTCAGACTACAGAAACTGGCTCGTTATCTCAGATAATTTCGGAGAAATACTGAAAGAAGCACAGTTCTTTATATCCACGGATATAGATATAGACCGCTTCGGAATCATTCACTGAAGCCCTGAAAATATAAAAACGCCGCAGAACTTATGTTCTGCGGCGCTGCTTTTAAGCTACCGTTATCTTTGCATCAATATACTTTGAAGAATCCTTGGAAAGGGTAATAACGATATTCGATGTACCTGCAGCCTTGCCTGTGAGTATCAGCATACATTCAATGCCTGTGGAGGTTGTCTTGAAGGTTGCTTCACCTGCTACAACGTTCTTGTCAGAAATGTAAACATTGAAATCGCTCAGCGATGTTCCGTTTGCAATTTTGAACTTGAGAACACGGGAGGTCTTTACAGGAATGGGGGAATAGTCGTTGCCGCTCAACCAGGAAATTGTCTGGGAAGCTGTGGCATCTGTGTAGGCTGTAAGTCTTACGGAAGCTGCTTCATCTGCTTCCTTTACGGAGCCTGTGAAGTTTCCGGGAATGCTGTTCTTGTCATAGCAGGAACTGCTGTATGCGTAGGAAACAATTTCTGCATAACAAGTTGTACCTGTTCCGTTCTTGATGCCTGCCTTTACCTTTGTGAGAATTTCGATTTCAAGGAAATCGCCGATAACAAGCTTGGGGCATGTGATGAGGTATGTGCTGAGACCGAAGGTGCTGTGAGTGCCTTCGTGTGTAGCTGTGATTGTTGTTCCGTCAAGAGCAGCAACATCTATGACTTCAAGAGTATCAGGAATGTAAACACGGATCTGGCTGCTGTTGAGTGTCTGGTTGGCAGACTTATTGCTGAGTCTGAGTACGTAGGAAATAACATCATTGGAGTAAATCTTTCCGCCGTCTGCTGCTGCAGCTGTTTTACCTGTGGATGCGGATGTAACATCTGCTTCAGTAAACTTGAGTTCGGAAACGCCGAATACATTACTTCTGAGCGCAAGGTTTACATTTGTTGCTGCCTGAGTATATGTATTGTTTGTTGTTGCGTATGAATTGAAGTAGCTGTTTGTAATTGCCGCTGCATAGCTGCTTGCTTTTACAAGAAGTGCGCCTGTCTGTGAATACGCACCGTCATTCTTAATTGTAATAGCGGGGAATGCAGAGGATACTGCCTGATTTCCGCCGGAAACCACAGAATCATATGCACGGTACTTCTGACCATTGAACTGGAATACAACCTTGTACTTGGTGTCAGGCTTTGCCTTTGTAAGTTCATAACATCCTGCAACACCGTTGATTGTAGATGTCATTACAGTCTGGTCGTACTTGTTTGTTGCTGTGTTGAGAAGCATAACGGTAATGCCGTTGATGCCTGTCTCGCCGGACTGAAGAATTCCGTTGGGTTCGGAAACAATAGAGTCATCCCATACGCGTCCGCTGATTGTATAATTGGAAGACTTTACCTTGTAGATGCAGGTAACTACCTTGCTGTTTGCATAACCCTTGCATTCAGCATAGAATCTGAGTGTTGTGTTTTCTGTAAGCTCAATGGGTTCAGAATAAATTTTGCCGTACTTTACAGGGTCAGAACCGTCTGTTGTGTAGCAGATTCTTGAAGAAGCAGTTGCACACTTGAGAGTAACCTTTACGGATTCCTTGTATTCTGTATCCATAGGCTTGTCCGCTGTGGGAGCAGCACATGTATCAACAGTAATATCTCTGCTCTTTACAGGACTGTATTCACCATTCTTATAAGCCACAGCCTTTACTGTAGAGTTCGCGGCAACCACGAACTTGCCTGTGTACTTGGTGTCATTCTTGTCAGGCTTTGTGCCGTTTGTTGTATAGTAAATAGTTGCACCTGATGTATCACAACTGAGCTTTACGCTCTTACCGCCGTAAACCTTGTAAACGGTCATATCAGGCTTTTCAATTGTGGAGGAAGTATCGTCCTCTTCGTATTCAGCCTCGTCATCGCCTTCAAGGTAAGACTTGAGAAGTGTGATATCCTTTGTGGTAACCTTGCCGTCACTGTTCATGTCACAGTTATCCTTGCAGACATAGGTTGTGCCACCATTCTTGTACTTTACAAAACGTGTGTAGTCAGAATTGTCAACCGTACCGTTACCTGTTACGTCGCCGAGGATTGTATCAATGTCAATCTTCTTTGTCATAACTGCACTGGTTGAACCGTTCTTTACAGCAATAGCCCTGATAGTTGTATCCTTCTTTACAACGATAAGTCCGCCGCTGTATCTCTTGCTGCTGGTAGTAGGCTTCTTGCCGTTGGTTGTGTAGTAGATTGTTGCGCCGCTGGTAGAGCATGAAAGCTTTACCTTTCTCACGCCCTTTGAGCCCTTTATGAGATATGAGGGCTTTGCTACAGTGGCATTGTATTCAACTGCGACTGTCTCTGTGCTGAACGCTTCAGCAAAAGAAGTCAGAGGCATAGCTGTTATACCGACTGTTGCCGCAAGAAGAACCGCTGCGATTTTCCTTTTTAAATTCATAATAAAACATTCCTTTCCTCATCAGGGCAGAATTCTGCCTTCTAATTTATAAACAACTTTTCAAAGCAAAAAGTGACATGATTTTTTCACTTTTTTTGAAAATATGTTGTTTTTTGTAGATTTGCACAAAAACAGAAACGCTTATTCTACGAATCCGTCATTCATTTCCACATCGTTGCCCAGATCGTTTCCTATCATATCGCGTCCGCGTACATAGTACTTGTCGCGCTGGGTCTTTACAGCTTCATCAAGAATACGCTTTACCTCTCTGGGTTTTCTTACGGAAATAAGCTTTTTATCAGGTGTATCCTTATCTTTGGATATGATAGTTATTGTACCGCATCTTACAATTCTCTGGAAAAGAGTAAATGTCATCTGCTTGTCATACACTCTGTAAAGCTCAATCTCGTCTTCCTTGATATTGAAAAGTCCGACCTTGGTATAGAGGGATGTATCCGTTATGATATATCTTGTGAAGGATATGGGCATACCGAGTATACATTTTTTACCTGTCCAGAGCACATTGCCGTAATCACGACGAAGTTTTTCCATGTTCATAATAACACCCTTTCTTTACTGTGGTTTTTTATTGTTCTGCGCTGCCCTTTCTTCGCGGCGGCGCTTTTTTTCCTGTCTTTGTTTCTCTTCCGCCTCTTCCTGCCTTTTCTGCTTTTCGGCCAGATCACGGCTGAGAGAAACAGGAACTTTGCTTTCCTCGTCAAAACACTTGATGTCGGTATAACACTCCGAATCATAAGGCAATGCCTTTTTCTTAAGCTTTGACGCTATAAATGTCTTTGCGGCGCTGTATACTACCGCAAAAACAGGAATGCCGATTATCATTCCCCAGAAGCCCAGAAGCCCCTGTCCCGCGAGAATTGCGAAAATTACCCAGAAGCTGGACAGGCCCATACTTTCACCGAGAATCTTGGGACTTATCACATTACCATTCACGTTCTGGATTATAAGCACGATGATAATGAAAATAAGGCTCTTCAGCGGATCCTCCATAAGAATGAGGAATGCACTGGGGATTGCACCGATAAAGGGACCGAAATAAGGGATTATATTCGTAAGTCCCATGATCACGGAAACCAGAAGTGTAAAGGGAATATCAAAAATCGTAAGTGCCACAAAGGTTATGCAGCCTACGATAAAGGAATCTATAAGCGTGCCGGTAATGAAATTACCGAAGGAGTTGTGTATTTTTCTGACTGCACCGATAAAATTATTCGCGTGCTTCACGGTAGCAACGGAATAGATTACCTTCTTCGCTTGAGCCGCAAACAGTTCCTTACTGTAAAGGCAGTAAGCGCTCACCACAAGTCCAAGGACTATATTCATAAGCGTGCCTACAAGGCTCATAATCCCGTTTGTAAGGAAGCCCAGATAATCTCCCACCTGGGGAAGGATATCAAGAGAAAGGAAATTTCTGATTCCCGAAGCCGCTTCGTTTACAAGTGCCGTGATTTCAGCACCGATTTCAGGATAGGAGTCAAAAATATTGTTCACCCAGCCTGTTACCGTATCAACATAAGTCGGGATATTTGCAATAAGAGTCTTTATCGTTATATCAAGCTGAGGCGCAATGGCGCTTATGATTCCCACAAGAAGAGTCAGGAATATAAGTATTGCAACTATGATACTCAGCACCCTTGCAGGCTTGTTCTTGACAAAAATGCTGAGTCCGTCGTCCGATTGTACAGCGGATTTCTTTTTTACGGGAAATATCCTGCCGAATACCCTTGTCTCAAAGAATATGACAATGGGGCAGAAAAGATATGCAAAAACAAAACCGTATATTATAGGCATTACTGCATTTATAAGATTCTGTATTCCGCCAGCAATGTCCTTGTAATTCGTGATTGCAACAAAAAGCAGTATGGAAGCGGCGATTACAAAAAATGCTGTAAGTCCCCAGCCGAGATACTGTTTATTCCATCTGAATTTCATATTTCCTCCGACCCTGTAAATATATGTACACCTATACAGATTAATTATACACCCTTTTCCTTTATCTGTCAACGTTTTTTGTGTATAATTACCTAAAATAAAGTCGCCGTTTTACATATTTCGGTAAAACGGCGTGTTAATTATTATTTATATTTAGTTGCCTTGATTATCTTCTGGCGTGAGAATTCCTCACGTTCCTTTTCCTCAAGGGCAGAAGTGATGAATTTCACCTGCTCCCTGTATGTGGGAATCACAATATTTTTAAGGGCATTTGCTCTTTTCTGGGTCTTGCGGATTGCCACCGAGAGACGGTAAATGCTGTTCTCGATTTCCGCAAGCTTTATGCTCATTTCCTTTGCTCTGGCAAAGGAAATATATGCCTTGTCAAACTGACTGTTTGTCTCGGTAAGGCTGTAACGGAGCTTCGGCTTTCCCTTCTGGTGTGTAACCGTAGGAAGCTCTACTCCCATTACACTTCTGAAGCTGAGTTCTACTCCATTATCCTCAGGAATACGCTGAACGTCGTCTGAAATTACACCGCAGACAATATTCGCTGTCCTCAGGGCGGCATAGGCTTCGGAGAAGGTGTTTTCAAGGCTTTCCTTAAGCTCTGCCGCCGCATCGGAAAGACTTACCATCTCGCGTATGAGAATATTGCGCTTCCTGTCCATCAGCTCATAGCCCAGCTGTGCCTGTCTGAGTGAACGGCGCGCGGCAATAAGATTGCCTTTTGTGGCAAAAACCTGTCCCGCCATAGGAAAACCTCCTTTTTATCAGTTTCTGTAATGCTTTTCGATAAGCTCCGAATTCATTCGGTCAAGTTCACTCTTGGGAAGCAGTGAGAGTAAATCCCATGCAAGCTCCAGAGTGTAGTCCATGCTTCGGTTTTCGTCATGCCCCTGATTCAAAAATCTCTTTTCAAATTCAGAACCGAACTTCATATATCTCTTGTCTATTTCGGAAAGTTCGTCCTCGCCGATTACCGAAGCTAAGGAACGTGCGTCCTGTACCTTTGCATAAGATGCAAAAAGCTGATTCGCCACATCGCTGTGGTCGGCTCTTGTATATTCCGCACCGATACCGTCCTTCATAAGACGGGACAGCGACAGAAGTACCGAAAGTCCCGGATAGATACCTGTGGAGTCAAGCTCTCTGTCGAAAACTATCTGACCCTCTGTGATGTATGCGGTAAGGTCGGGGATAGGATGGGTAATATCGTCGTTGGGCATTGTCAGAATCGGAATCTGCGTTACGGAGCCCATACTTCCCTCAATTACGCCCGCGCGCTCGTACATTGAAGCAAGGTCGGAGTAAAGATATCCGGGATAGCCCTTACGTCCGGGAATTTCACCCTTTGAGGAGGAGAATTCACGGAGCGCCTCGCAGTAGGAGGTAATATCGGTCATAATTACGAGAATATGCATATTCTTTTCGTAAGCGAGATATTCCGCCGCGGTAAGAGCACATCTGGGTGTTAAAATACGTTCGATGATAGGGTCGTTGGAGAGGTTAAGGAACATTACTACACGTTCGCTTGCACCCGCCTGCTCAAAGGAGCGGCGGAAATAGTCCGCAACGTCATTCTGAACGCCCATTGCCGCAAACACAACGGCAAATTCCTGTCCCTTTTCCTCGGCAATCTTAGCCTGCTTTACAATCTGCACTGCAAGCTTGTTATGGGAAAGACCCGAGCCTGAGAAAATGGGAAGCTTCTGACCGCGGATAAGAGTCATAAGGCAGTCGATAGAAGATATGCCTGTATGGATATAGTTTCTGGGATAGGTACGCGCCACGGGATTCAGTGCACGGCCGTTTATATCGCCCGTCTTTTCCGCGAACACGGGACCGAGACCGTCAACAGGCTTACCTGCGCCGTTGAACACTCTGCCCAGCATTTCGGTACTGAGAGGAATTTCAAGAGGCTTGCCGTGGAACTCGGTACGTGTGTTTTCAAGAGAAAGGCCTGCTGTACCTTCGAAAACCTGGAGAATAACCTTGTCGCCCTCCATCTGGACAACTCTGCCCAGTCTCTTTGAACCGTCCGCAAGCTGCAATGACGCGATTTCATCATATGCGACGCCGCTTACACCCTCAAGGCAGACGAGAGGTCCGTTTATATCTGTTAAACCTGAATACTGAATTTTCATTTCTGTAGTATTCTCCTTAAATTCTGCTTAGCGTTTCTTCAATTTCACGCTCATAAACGACAAACAGCTCAGGCTTGTCGTTGGGAATATCATATTTCATCTTTATAAGCTTTTCAAAAAGTCCTGTGCCGCTGATTTCACGGAAGGTCTTACCCCTTCCGATTGTTTCAAGGGATTTTTTATGAAGCTTCAGAATTGCCTTCATCATAAGAAGCTGTTTTGACAGCGGAACATATGTGTCGTCCTTATGGAATGCATTCTGCTGCAGGAACCCGACTCTGATAAGCTTTGCGGATTCAATTACAAGCTTCTGGTCGTCGGGGAGTACATCCGCACCGATGAGCTTTACAATTTCCATAAGCTTGTTTTCTTCAAGCAGGAGATTGTTTATCTCGCGGCGGCAGGCTAAAAAGTCCTCGCCCACGTTTTCGCGGTAATAATCCTCAAAGTCATCAATATATTCAGAATAACTGGTAATCCAGTTGATAGCGGGATAGTGTCTTGCATAGGCAAGGGACTTATCGAGAGCTAAGAAACAGCGTACAAATCGCTTTGTATTCTGTGTTACAGGTTCGGAGAAATCCGAACCCTGAGGGGAAACCGCACCGATAATGGTTACGCTTCCTCTTTCGCCTGAAAGTGTTATGGCGTTTGCGGCTCTTTCATAGAATTCCGAAAGACGGGAAGGCAGATATGCAGGGAAGCCTTCTTCCGCAGGCATTTCTTCAAGTCGTCCCGAAATTTCACGGAGTGCCTCTGCCCATCTTGAGGTAGAGTCCGCCATAATAGCGATATCATAACCCATATCACGGTAATATTCCGCAATGGTGATACCTGTGTAGATAGAAGCTTCACGCGCCGCAACAGGCATATTCGAGGTATTGGCGATAAGTACGGTACGGTCGGTAAGGTGCTTGCCCGATTTCGGGTCGATAAGCTCGGAAAATTCCTCAAGTACCTGAGTCATTTCGTTGCCACGCTCGCCGCAGCCTATATATACGATAATATCCGCGTCACACCACTTTGCAATCTGGTGCTGGGTCATGGTCTTTCCTGTGCCGAAGCCACCGGGGATTGCCGCTGTGCCGCCCTTTGCAATAGGTGCAATTGTATCAAGTACACGCTGACCTGTAAGCAAGGGGGTATTGATCGGGATACGGTTCTTTACGGGACGGGGAGTTCTGATAGGCCACTTCTGGCATAAATCCAGAGCAATTTCCTCTCCGCCGCATTTTACTTTTATAATAGTGTCGTTGGGGTGATATGTGCCGTTTTCCGCTGTCCAGACTACCTCACATTTGCCGAAATCAGGGGGTATCATCGCCTTATTAACGATAAGAGGGCTTTCGGGGCAGGTAGCATACACCATGCCTGCTTCAAGAATATCGCCCGCCTTTACGGTAACGGTTACGTCAAATTCCCTTGAAAAATCAACGGTAGGGATACTGCTGCCCTCGGTAACGAAGCAGCCGTCCGTCTCCACCATCTTCTTTAAGGGTCTTGCGATACCGTCAAATATATCTGAAATTATACCGGGGCCGAGGGTTACGCTCATAGGACCGCCTGTACCCTCAACCTTTTCGCCTATTTTAAGTCCTGCGGTATTTTCATAAACCTGAATGATTGTAAATTCGTCGTTTACGCCGATAACCTCGCCGATAAGCTTCTTTTCGCCTACGTAGACCATCTCGCGCATTGCGAATTCCTTTGTTTTCTGCAGCTTTATGACAGGACCGTTTATTGCATATACAGTATTCATAAGTACATTCCTTTCCTGTGCTTAAAGCTGCATTTCCTCTGACGCAGAGAATTTTTCACGCTCATTTTCAAGAGCGGCATCAAGAGATAAATCCATAATTATACCCTTTTCGGAGATTTTTACAATAATCCCGCCGATTGCAATACTATCTGAGGCAAGCACCCGAACACCATTTTCCGATACAAGACCGCCTACTGCGGCAATATCCTGTTCACGGCAGTAAATCTGTGCATTTTCAAGGGAAAAACGTCCCCGAGCTTCTGAAATACTGCGTGCAAGATAATCCTTGTAGCTTTCCTTCTCTGTCTCTGCCTTAAGTGCGGCTTCCACACGGGCGAAAAATTCGTCAACAAGCTCAGCACGGTACAGAAGGACGCGCTTTCCCTCAGAAAAACGCATCTCAGAAACTCTTTTGCGCTGGTCTGCCTTGTGTTTTTCAACAGTCTGACGGGTTTTGTCCTTGTGCTCTCTGCGTATTTCCTTTTCTGCCGCGGCAATCGCTTCATCTGCGGATTTCTGTGCCGCTTCAATGATTGCTGCCGCCTCATTTGCGGTGCAGCTCTCTATTTCCTTGCGGAGCTTATTCAGCTTCGCTGCATTTTCACTCATAATAATGACCTTTCTTTTAAAGCTATACGGTTCAATAAGTAGTTTGCCGCGTTGTCCAACGAGGCAAGGACCGGCGAAGCCGGCCTATGTGTCACGGCTTATATTTTCAGACCTATTGCTTCGCTTACATAGCCCGAGATTGTATCGGAAATTCCCGAATCTCCGTGTCTGTCGGGTATTTCCACAATAAGAGGCCTGCTCCTGTTCAGCTTGAAATCATAAATTTCATCACTGCACAGGTCGGTAAGCTTCTTTGTCATAAGCACAATCGCCACGGTCTCGTCATTCACTGCCGTATCGAGAGCTGAAATGACCTCGTCACGCTGGTGCACAACAACTCCGTCAATTCCCGCAAGCTTCATCCCCATCTGGGTATCAATATTATCACTTATAAGAAAACATCTCATAATACTTAACTGAAGAGGATAAGAATTGAGATTAAAAGACCGTAAATAGCAACACCTTCACCGAGGGCTACGAAGATGAGGGACTTTGTAAAGTTCTTTTCGTCTTCGCTGGTAGCGCCGATAGCGGCTGTTGCGGCATTACCTACGGCAATACCTGTACCGATTGTAGCCATACCTGTTGAAAGTGCTGCAGCGAGAGCCTTGATGCCGTCGCCTATTGTTGTGCCTGCTTCGGCTACAACCTCAGCACCCTCTGCGCTTGCAAGCACAGGCATGAAAATTGTCATAAGGAGCATTGTGCCTACAAAAGTACCTGCATTCAAAAGAACAGTCTTTTTTCTGTCAAAAGAAATTCCGAGCTTCTGCTTTCTTACCGCAACGGCAAGGGGAATGATAATAAGCGCAACCGCGATTAAAGGTAATAAGAATAATAACATTTTGTTTTCCTCCGAATATTGAATTTAAGCTTGTGTCTGTCTTCTGATCGTTGCGGGGTTGAAAGGCTTTCCACCGCCCTTGAAGAAACGGCTGAACAGCTCATAGAATTCAAGTCTCAGTACCTGAATTCCTACAAGGAAGCCTTCAACGCCTGTTACAAAGGCATTTCCGAGAATCTGTACCAGAATATAACCCACACCACCGCCTGTCATATCCGCAAGCACGTTTACAACAAGCATAAGTCCTGCATGGCTTAAAATAAAGCCGCCGATACGCAGGAAGGACATTGTGTTTGTAAGATAGGTAAGGCAGGTTTCAAAAAGCTCAATTACACCTTCGATAATGAAGTTGCCCACAGATTTCTTTTCTCCGCTCTTTTTGCGGAACATCTTATCAAGCTTTTTTCTGAGACCTGTATCAATATTGCCCTTGCCGCCCTTTCTTTTGCTTCTCTTTGCAATTCTGTGAAGGATAGGCTCCTTGAAGAACATAAGCACAAGAGGCAGAACAATAAACAGTGCAATATACCAGGGCTGCATGAGCTGAAGTCCGATAAACGAACCTCCTACACCAAGAAGCAGCGCAACATAGAATATAAAACCTGTAAGTCCGCTTGCGCCGAAAAGCCCGTTTTCTATATCATGCGTCTTTATACAGATTATCATATTGACAATCATGGACATTACAACAAGAGATACACCTACCAGAAGTGCCGCAATCAACAGTACTGCGGAGATGCCGAAAATATTTTCGGGTGGTGTTTCATATCCCAGAAGCGTATGGATTTCAGGAATATGGAAGAACGGGGTTATGATATGCTCGTTTCCGAAAACCGAACCGTAAAGCACACCGAACAGTGCGCTGGAAATACCGATTCTTGTCATAATGGGCGCAAGCTTTACCTTTGTGAATCTTGACATCAGCAGACCCAGCAGGGTAATACAGAGACCCTGACCCACATCGCCGAACATTATGCCGTAAACCAGCATATATGTTATAGCAACTATGGGAGTGGGGTCCATTCCGTCCGCCGCAGGAAGTCCGTACATCTTCACGAACATTTCAAAGGGCCGCACAAACCAGTTGTTCTTAAGCTTTACGGGAGTATCCCTGCCCTCGGTGGGAACAGGAGTAACCTCAATATCGCCCTTCCTGTTCAGCAGACTTTCGAACTGCTCTTTTTTACGCTCGGGGATATATCCTGAAAAATGGAATCTTGAACCGAAAATAAGAACATTTGAACGAAGCTCGTAACTGTTGTCCAGTACCACAAGCTTTGCATAAACCTGGGAAAGCTTTTCCTTTTCCTTTTCGGCAAGCCGCCTGATTTCTGCGTCAATTGCCTCCATTTTTTCCGTTTCGGTGCGGATTGTGCCCACAAGGCGTTCAGTTGCCGCTTCACTGGTACCGGAGAGGTACGCGGGAAGCATTACACGCTGGAAGCCAAGACCGTTGAAAAGATAGTCCGCCTCGTCACGCTGATTCTTCGCAACGATATACATGCACCATGCATAGTCATTTTCATTTCTGAAACGGTAGAAGAAATAGGGTCTGTCCTTATAATAATCCAGTTTTCTGATATTGTTCTCAGGCATACGACCGAAGCGTATCTTGATATACTGGCAGGCAAACAGCTCCGCAAAGTCAACATCGAAATTTTCAAGCTGAAGAAGATTATTATAGATAGCACCATGTTCTCTTACGGATTTTTCTATAACATTTCTCTCTTCATATAATTCCGAGGTTTTCTTCTCGATTTCATCAAGATAACGTTTGAAATCTATGCTGACATTATATTCAATGCTGTCATATGAAGCGTTTTCATCAAGGGTAATCTGCATCTGCTGTGCAATTGAACGGCAGCGCTTTATCATTCGCTCATATTGTCCCTTGTCACGAAGGCTTTTGGCTTCAAGATACGTGCCTGATACATCAGGAGCGGGACTCATATGGAAATACCCGCTTTCACAGCATCGGACAAGAGTCTTGTTCACCTTTTTCAAAGGACCTTCAACATTGACAAGCGTAAGTTTTTCTATCGCCATTTTTTGATGTTCCTTTTCTTGATTTTAAGCTCAGATAATTACAAGCTTTTCTATTTCTGAAGGGGATTCGCCGTAGCGTATGCCCTCTATTATCTTCTGGAGATTCGTCCGCTGGGTTTCAAGCAGCACAACCAGCGCAACCAGCGATTCTGTTTCATCGCAGGTAAGTGCAAGCCTGTGGCGGAAGAATTCATAGTGAGAACGCGCTGCCGCAAGCTCGGGAAAGCTGTCGTCAACACTTATGTTCTGCGGAATGCACCTGTCACACATGAGTTTTATAAGTGCATCGGTAGGATACTGACTGCGCAGCGCATTGTCAATATCCGCAGGCTTTACGCGATAATGGAACGGGAGTATAAGTTCCTTTATACGTTCTTCATCCTCGTCAAAGAACTTCTTTAAGCGGAAACACAAAAGTACATTATCCATATCGGTTTTGCGTAAGAAGAACTGCTTCAGCTGTTCGCGCTTCTCGCCTCTGAAGTCGTGGTTGATAACCCCGAACACCCAGCTGAGATAACAACTGTTAACCACCGTTATACATTTGTTTATATCAGGTTTTTCATCTTCAAGATACGGAACAAGAGGTTTGTAAAACTTCACGGCGGATAAAACCCTTGCAAGTTCCTTAAATCCTGATACATTGATAGCCTCGGCCGCGTCAAAGCTGAAATAATCCATCAGATATGCAGGGAAGCTCAGAAAAAAACTCTGCTGATTCCCTGAAGCGATTGCAGTTATAAGCTTGATAATCTGCTCCGCCTGAGTCTTCATGATGTAGAAATCCAGAATTCCCTTTTTTCTGTCAGGGCTGAATTTCCTGATTCTCATATATGTACGGAAAATGTACTCGTTAAGTATATTTTCAAGCTCACCTCTGTGAATTACAGCCTCGTTGACATCTGCAAAAATTTCCCTGAAGGCGGGAACTGTTTTCAGGTAAGCTGTAACAGCGCTTACGGAAGTGCGCTGAATAAGTGTATCGTAATCTGATTTTTTAAGAAAGGTCCCGTAAACTGCTTTTGCCTTTGCGGAAATGCCACTGTCAGCCATTATCAGTATTTCCTCCGAAAATCCTGTCCACAATCTCGCGGCACATTTCGTCCGACCTGCTCTTCATGACTGACTCAAGTCTGCGGCATTTTTCATCAGCTTCGGAAACAATTCTTTCAATTTCTTTCTCCGAGGCCTTTTCTGTTTCGCTGCAGCTTTTCTTTATTTCCGTCTCAGACTGGACTGCTGCTGACTTTTCAAGATTGGAAAGCTTCTTCTTTGCATCCGCTTCAATTCTTTCAGCTTCGGATTCTGCTCTCCTTATTCTTTCTCTTGCCGCCTTGTCCATTTCGATTATGGTCTGGATTGTATTATTCATGATAAATAAGCAACCTTTCTGAAAAAATCATACATTATATATATTACTCTTTTAGCCTCTCTTTTTCAAGGGCAAAACTAACTAATTCTGCCCTCGTTTTTTAGTTAAAATGACAACAACAAAGCAAAAAACTGCCCTGTAATCCATTTACAGGGCAGTAAAGATTCAGTTAATTTCCGTTATGTGATATTTCCCAGTCCGAAACTTACGGAAAGAGCGTTGTCAACCTTGTGCATATCGCTGGTTCCCAGCTCTCCCATACGCTCCTTGAGCCGCTTTTTATCAAGGGTACGGACCTGCTCCAGCAGTACCACCGAGTCCTTTGCCAGACCGCAGCTTACCGCATTAAGCGATATATGGGTGGGAAGTTTTGTCTTTTCGCGCTGACTTGTAATAGCGGCGGCAATTACAGTAGGACTGTGCTTATTGCCGATGTCGTTCTGAACGATAAGTACGGGACGGACTCCGCCCTGCTCAGAGCCGACAACGGGACTTAAATCTGCATAATATATTTCTCCTCTTTTTATGTTGTTCATAATATTATTCCTTTCTTGTTGCCGATTGCCTCTTTCATTCATATTTTTAACCGCGGCTGCGGATTTATTCAGAATACGGGCACCGCCCGATATATTTTATTAATTTTTGTTGACATTTGTGCGGATATTTGTTAAAATTTAAGTAATCAGACATTAAGAAAGGATTATTGCATGAATAAAAATTTAATAAAGCTCGTATCGCTTTTTACGGCATTATCCATGCTTGCAGGATGCGCTGCCGCTCCTGCACAGACTGAGGATATTTCCGGTGATACAACCGAACCTGCCGTGACTTCCGCGGATAATGATACCACTACGGCTGAAACTGCAGCTGCGACAGAAGAAACCACAGCAGAAACGGAAGAGATTGATTACAGTTCTCTTTCCGAGGAGGAAATATACGGACTTATGGTTGAACGTTCTCTTATGACCACAGGTGATATGACCCGTATGGCCAATGTTTTCAAGCGTGCCGCAGACGGTGAGGACATAAAGGCCGCATACATCGGCGGTTCAATCACCGAGGGTTACAGCGACAATATCACCCTCAAAACCGAAGAAAAATGGGTGGATATGTCCACAAAATGGCTGAACGAACAGTTCCCCGAATCCGATATTACATATGTAAACGCCGGACTCAGCGGTACACCCTCCGTTCTGGGCAATGTCCGTCTCCAGCGTGACGTTTTACAGTACGACCCCGATATCGTATTTGTTGAATTTGCCGTAAACGACGGCGGAGAAACAATTTACAAGAACGCATACGAATCCCTCGTAAGAACTCTGCTTACACAGGATAAGGATATTGCAGTTGTTCTCCTGTTTACTATCGTTGAAAACGGTCACACCTGTCAGCCCCATATGAGCCAGATAGGTGAAAATTATGGTCTTCCCATGATAAGCCTGCCTGATTCCGTATGGGTTGAAATGCAGGAAGGCAGAATGAGCTGGAGCGACTACTCTGCTGACCAGTCACATCCCAACATTGAAGGCAGCATTATGATACGCGACTTCGTAATCAACTATTTTGAAAAGGTAATGGCTGACTACGAAAGCAATACAGGTGATGTTGACAAGAATCTTCCCGCCCCTGTTTTCAGCGGTGATTACGCAGATATGGTCTTTGTTGACAATACAACTCTTGAAGTTGAAGCAACAGGCTTTACACCTTCCGATAACGGTCACCACTGGTTCAAGGACGGCTGGCAGTTCCGTGCTGATACAGGTGCTTCCCTTAAATTTACCGTAAACTGCAAGAAGCTTGCAATGGTTATCAAAGTAAACAATGCCAAGACCTTCGGCGAAGCGGAAATCTACGTTGACGGCGAACTTACAGGCAAGGTGAACTCCAACCGCTCCGACGGCTGGAATAATCCTGTTGCAGAATATCTTATCGACAATGACGAAAGTGCTGAGCACGTTGTTGAAATTGTAATCCCCGAAGGGCAGAAGTGTTACTTCGGAATTATGGGCTTCGGCTATTGTGAATAATGTATTAAATTTGAAAGGAAATATAAATCATGGCAGAAAAGAAATCAATTATCGCTGAATTCAAGGAATTCATCTCCAGAGGCAATGTTATGGACATGGCAGTCGGTGTTATCATCGGTGGTGCATTTACAAAAATCGTAAACAGCGTCGTTTCCGATATTATTACACCTGCACTTGGTCTTCTCACAGGCAATATCGACTTTGCTGACCTTAAGGTTGTACTTTCCGAAGCTGTTATGGACGGCGAAACCGTTGTAAAGGAAGAGCTTGCTATCCGTTACGGCGTGTTCCTTGACGCTCTTATCAATTTCTTCCTTATTGCTGTCTGTGTTTTCTTAATGGTAAAGGTTATCAACACCATCAGAAACAAGGCTGAAGCATTAAAGAAGAAGGAAGAAGAAAAAGCAGTTGAAGAAGCACCCGCACCTGCACCCGACCCTCAGCTTGAACTTCTTACCGAAATCAGGGATTTACTTAAGAATAAGTAAAATATAAAACAAGAAGCGGTATCGTAAGATACCGCTTTTTTGTTCTGTAATTATTCAAACACCGAACAAATCTCAGATGTGTTCTTAATGCCGTACTCGCCGTTTATAAGATTCTCGCCCCAGTCGGCGGAAAGTACCGAACCATCCCACGCATTGGCAATGTCAAGGTATTCAACACCGCCGCCGTTGCCCTTCCAGGACCAGCCCAGATAACCTACGCCGATTTCGGTGCAGTACTGCATGATGAATTCTTCCTTGACGTCACCATCGGAATGATTGTAACCGAATTCACCGATACATACGCAGAGACCCTGCTTCTGTACGTTGTCGATATTGCGCTGGATAACCTTATCGGTTTTACCTGCCGTACCGTACATATGAATTGAGAACATTGTGTTCTTCAGAGGGTCAGCCGCAAGCACATCTGCGCCGCGCTTGGCAATACTCATAGGGTACTGTCCCCAGCCTGCGCTGTCAACCATGATGAGATTTTCAATGCCCGCTTCTCTGATTCTGGGGATCTGGCTGATATAAGCCTCCGCCCATTCATCAACGCCCCAGTCGCCATACCACTCGTTGGCAATATTAAGAATGACATATGCTTCGTTACCGATAAGGGCATCCTTCATTTCAAGCCAGTAATCAACAATTCCTTCAAGTACGGAAGTTTCATTCTTGCCTGTACCGTCATGTACTTCCAGAATCGCAACAAGCTTGTATTCCTTGCACAAGTCAATGATTTCAAGGATACTGTCGAGGCTGTCCTTGTTCCACTGATAACCGTTTGACAGGACAATTCTTACAGTGTTTGCGCCTGTTTCTGCGATTGCGGGAATTGCTGTGTTCAGCTCGTCCTTGAACCATGTGTGGGCATGATTGACGCCGCGCATTATAAACTCATTTCCGTTTGCGTCATAGAGTTTTGTACCGCTGATATTGAAGCCTTTTCCCGGAAAAGAAGCATCAGCCTCAGCATTAGTTGCATCTTTTGTTTCCTCTGCCTGAGTAGTTGTCTCTGTGGCAGTTGTTGTGGTTGTTGCTTCAACCGTAGGAGCTTCTGTACCTGTAGTTGTAACAGCGTCAGAGGCGTTGCAGGCCGATAAAGCCATTATTCCCGCCAGCAGCAGTGCGGCAATTTTCTTTGTGAATTTCATAATTTATACCTCTAGATATACAATCGTATACAGAAAAGCCTGTCCGTTAAGGACAGGCTTTTAATCATGTTAATTAAACAAGTTCAATGATTGCCATTTCAGCAGCATCGCCGCGTCTGGGACCAATCTTGATGATTCTTGTGTAACCGCCGTTCTTGTCAGCATACTTGGGGGAGATTTCGTCGAAGAGCTTCTTGCAGACATCTTCCTTTGTAACGTATGCGAAAACCTGGCGCTTGGAGTGAAGGTCGCTCTTCTTACCGAGAGTAATCATCTTCTCAGCTTCGCTGCGAACTTCCTTTGCTCTTGAAACAGTTGTTTCAATCTTACCGTTTTCGAGTAAGAATGTAACCATTGCTCTGAGCATTGCCTTTCTATGGTCGCTGGTTCTACCTAACTTTCTCATTGCCATAATGGTTTCTCCTTTCTGACAATATGATATGTCAATTCATTATTCTTCGCTCGAAGCAAGATCAAAACCGAGAGACTGAAGTTTTGCTCTGACTTCTTCGAAGGACTTCTTACCTAAGTTTCTTACCTTCATCATGTCTTCCTGAGACTTGTTGATAAGGTCGTCAACAGTGTTGATTCCTGCACGCTTTAAGCAGTTGAAGGAACGAACGGATAAGTCAAGGTCTTCGATTGTCATTTCGAGAATCTTGTCCTTGCTCTTGTCATCCTTTTCAACCATGAGCTCGGGCTGTGTAAGTTCATCGGATAAATCAACAAAGAGTGCGAGGTGCTCGCAAAGAACCTTTGCTGCATAGGAAACTGCTTCCTTAGCGGAGATTGTACCGTCGGTCCAAACTTCGATAATAAGCTTATCGTAGTCTGTTCTCTGACCTACACGTGTGTTTTCAACAGTATAGTTAACCTTTAATACAGGTGTATAGATGCTGTCAACAGCAATTACGCCGATTGCGGGCTGCATAAGGGACTTGTTCTTTTCAGCGGATACATAACCTCTGCCTCTGTCGAAGGTGAGCTCCATAAAGAGCTTTGCACCTGCGCTTAAAGTAGCGATATGCATGCCGGGGTCGAGGATTTCGATTTCGCTGTCGGTCTTGATATCACCGGCAGTTACAACGCCCTCACCTTCTGCTTCGATGTAAACTGTCTTGGGGCATTCGCCATACATCTTAGCAATAAGACCCTTAACATTCAGGATAATTTCAGTAACATCTTCCTTAACGCCGGGGATTGTGGAAAATTCGTGCTGAATTCCGTCAATCTTCACGGATGTTACTGCAACACCGGGTAATGAGGAGAGCAAAACACGTCTGAGGCTGTTACCTAAAGTGTTGCCGTAGCCTGCTTCAAGGGGTTCAAGTACGAACATACCATATTTTCCGTCCGGCTTGAGCTTAACTGTCTCTATTTCAGGCTTTTCGATTTTTTCAAGCATTCCTTTAACCCTCCTGCTAAATCTGTTGGTTGTGGGATTTCTCCCTCGAATAAAGGGTAATTTAATTCAATAAAAATGACAGACACTATTACTGAACAAAGCACCCCAGTTAATTTTAAATTACGATATTCTGTGACTGAATATATCACAGTAATTTGGTTGCATTGTAAATTAAAAATAACTGCACCATTAGCATTATATGCTAAAAAGCTATTATTTAGAATACAATTCGATGATGAGATGTTCTTCGATTTCGTAGTCTAATTCGTCACGCTGAGGCATTCTTGCAATCTTAGCGGACTTAGCTTCCTTGTTCATGTCCAGCCATAACGGAATGAGTCTGCCGTTAGTAGCTTCCTCAACCTGTGCAAATTTAGCGCTCTTCTTGCTCTTGTCGGATAATGCGATTACGTCACCAACCTTGATTCTGTAAGAGGGGATGTCTACCTTCTTACCATTTACTGTGAAGTGACCGTGACCTACGAGCTGTCTAGCTTCACGTCTTGTGATAGCGAGACCCATTCTGAATACTACGTTATCAAGTCTTGTTTCGAGGATTCTGAGAAGGTTCTGACCTGCGATACCATCTTCCTTAACTGCGATTTCGTAGTAGTGATAGAACTGCTTTTCAAGTACGCCGTAGATGAACTTGAGCTTCTGCTTTTCCTTTAACTGGAGACCGTATTCAGAAGTCTTCTTTCTCATGTTAGCGTTCTTGTTTCTTGTAGTTTCCTTGCTGTAACCCATTACCATAGGGCTGATACCAAGAGCCTTGCATCTCTTGAGGACAGGTGTCTTATCTACTGCCATATTTACCTCCGTTTTTAAATCAATATCGATTATTATTTCGACTCTGAGTAAACTTGAACTCAGTTTATGCGGTTACACGCGACGTCTCTTGGGGGGACGGCATCCGTTGTGGGGGATAGGTGTAACATCCTTGATCATTCTTACTTCGAGACCAGCTGCCTGAAGTGCTCTGATAGCAGCTTCACGACCTGCACCGGGTCCCTTTACGTATACTTCAACAGTCTTGAGACCGTGTTCCATAGCTGCCTTAGCTGCTGTTTCAGCTGCGGACTGTGCTGCGAAAGGAGTGGACTTTCTGGAGCCTCTGAAACCTAAGCCGCCTGCACTTGCCCATGATAAAGCGTTGCCCTGGAGGTCTGTGATTGTAACGATTGTATTGTTAAATGTAGACTGGATATGTGCAGAACCGTTTTCGATGTTCTTACGTTCACGACGTCTGCGGATAACGGGCTTCTTGCCGTTCTTAGCCTGTGCCATTTCGTTACCTCCTTAATTACTTCTTCTTGTTTGCAATTGTCTTCTTGGGACCCTTGCGTGTTCTTGCGTTTGTCTTTGTTCTCTGACCACGGCAGGGGAGACCCTTTCTGTGACGAGTGCCGCGATAGCAGTTGATTTCAACAAGACGCTTGATGTTAAGAGCAACGTTACGTCTTAAGTCACCTTCAACTACGTATTCAGCGTCGATAACTTCACGGATCTTTGCTTCTTCGTCGTCTGTTAAATCCTTTACACGTGTATCGGGATTAACGCCTGCCTTTGCGAGAATATCAATTGCGGACTTTCTACCGATACCGTAAACGTATGTTAAACCGATTTCAACACGCTTTTCTTTCGGTAAATCCACACCAGCAATTCTTGCCATAATTGTGTTCCTCCTGTTTAATTCAGAGCTATTAGCCCTGTCTCTGCTTATGCTTAGGGTCCTGACAGATAACCATTATCTTACCCTTACGCTTGATTACCTTGCACTTATCGCACATAGGCTTTACTGAAGGTCTTACTTTCATTGTGATAACCCTCCTTATAGGTTAATTTACTTGGCTCTCCAGGTGATACGTCCCTTTTCGAGATCGTAGGGGGACATTTCAACTGTTACCTTATCACCGGGCAGTATTCTGATGAAGTTCATTCTCAGCTTACCGCTTACATGAGCCAGTATTTTGTGACCGTTTGGTAACTCTACTCTGAATGTTGCATTGGGTAATGCTTCGAGTATAGTACCTTCTACTTCAATTACATCTTCTTTAGACAAGTTACTCACTCTCCTCGGCGATGTGTTCTCTTAGAACCGTTCGTAATTTCCTGTTTGTGATATTGTCGAGCTGTATCGTTTTCTTTGTTGCCGCCAGATGCAGTGGATTCTTCTTCTTGGGGCGTTCGAGGGGTCTTTCCTTTCCGTCGCAGACGAACACGAATCCGTCCTTGACGTCAACTACCGCCATGGGATAACCGCTGTCGCGGCCCGCACGGCTTATAACCACCATACCCTTTGTAAAGTCCATATCATTCACCTGTCAGTGCTTTTCCAGCGTCATAATAATGGGTTCACCGTTTGTGATGCAGACTGTATGTTCAAAGTGTGCGGATAAATTTCCGTTTGCTTCAACAACTGTCCACTTGTCGGGAAGCACCTTTACATCAGCTGTACTTGAATTTATCATGGGCTCGATGCAGATTGTCATGCCGGGGACAAGTCTAGGACCTCTTCCGGGCTTGCCGAAATTGGGAACCTCGGGGTCCTCATGCATATCTCTGCCGATACCGTGACCGATGTACTTTCTGACAACATAGTAGCCGTTCTTTTCGCAGTAAGTCTGCACAGCGTTTGAAATATCGCCGATTCGGTTTCCTGCCACAGCCATTTTAATACCCTCGTAAAGAGCTTCTTCCGTAATCTTCATGAGTCTCTTTGCTTCGTCGCTGACCTCGCCTACCGCAAAGGTACGTGCGTTGTCACCGTTCCAGCCTTCATACTCAACTGTAAGGTCCACGGAAACGATATCGCCTTCCTTGATGATTTTCTTCTTGGAAGGAATACCGTGGATAAGCTCCTCGTTTATGGAGATGCAGGCACTGCCTGTAAATCCGCAGTATCCGAGGGAAGAGGGGCGTGCCCCTTTTGAAACGATAAAGTCGTGAATTATTTTGTCGAGCTCCCACGTACTCATGCCGGGTCTGATTGAACGTCCTGCGTGGCTTAATGCCTGCGCCGCAATCTCACCAGCCTTCATCATACGTGTGATTTCGTCTGCCGATTTAACCTGAATCATCTGATTAACCTTCGATGGCAGCCATTGTAAGCTTAGCTGTTTCAGAGATTTCTTCCTGACCTTCAACAGTTACAAGCTTGCCCTTTGCGGCATAGAAGTCCTTGAGAGGAGCTGTCTTTTCCTTATAGGTTTCAAGTCTGGAAAGTACTGTTTCGGGCTTGTCGTCAATTCTCTGTACCACTGCAGCGCCACAAGCGTCGCATACGCCTTCAACCTTTGTAGGCTTGAAGTCAACGTGGTAGGAATTTCCGCAGCCTTCGCATACGCGTCTGCCGGAAAGTCTTGCACAGATCTTTTCGTCGGGAACGTAGATTTCAATAACCTTGTCAATCTGAACGCCCATAGCGTCAAGTGTCTCAGCCTGAGGAACAGTTCTGGGGAAGCCGTCAAGGATAAATCCCTTCTTGGCATCGTCCATAGCGATTCTGTCCTTTAAAATGCCTACAACGACATCATCGGGAACCAGGTCGCCTCTGTCCATGTATTCCTTGGCTGCAAGACCTGCCGCTGTCTGGTTCTTGACCGCTTCTCTTAACATATTACCTGTGGAAATAGCGGGGATACCGAGCTTTTCACATACGATTTCAGCCTGTGTACCCTTTCCTGCACCGGGAGCGCCTAAAAAAATTAAATTCATAATAACTCCTTTGAGTTGTGAAATTGGTTCGAGGAATCAGCAGATTAACTGCTGTTCCTGTCCCAAAATCATGCTTATTCCAAAAATCCTTTGTGATGACGCATCATCATCTGGCTTTCCAGCTGACGTACAGTTTCAAGTGCTACACCAACAACGATGAGCAGTGTTGTACCGCCGAGGGAGAGACCGATTGCTGCGAATTCCTGAAGTGCACTTACACGAGAGAATATCATTGATAAAATGATGGGGAAAATCGCGATGAATGCTAAGAATAACGCACCGATGAGCGAAATCTTTGAAAGTGAATTCTGAATGAAATCGGATGTAGGTCTGCCGGGTCTGATACCGGGAACTGCACCGTTGTTCTTCTTGAGATTATTGGCAATTTCTACAGGGTTATACTGGATTGCAATATAGAAGTAGTTGAATGCAATAATAAGAATAAAGTACAGAACCGCATATACAATGCTACCCTGGCTGAAGAGTCTTACGAAACCATCCCAGAAGCTGTCGCCCTTACCGTCAATTCCGAAGAAATAACAGATTGTCTGGGGTAAGCTCATAACAGACATAGCGAAGATGATGGGCATAACGCCTGCCATAGCAACCTTGATCGGGATGTGTGTTGACTGGCCGCCATACATCTTTCTGCCTACAACTCTCTTGGCATACTGAACGGGGATTCTTCTTTCCGCATTTGTCATAAGTACTACAAGACCGATCATGAGTACAAAAACAGCAACGACTGCGATTGCAACGATTATTTTTGCGGGGTCATTCTTTGTGATTTCAAAGAGTGATAAGATAGCTTCAGGACCTCTTGCTACAATACCTGCGAAGAGGATCATGGAGATACCGTTACCAATACCCTTTTCATTGATCTGGTCGCCGAGCCATACGATTAAGCAGGCACCTGCAACGAGACACGCAACGATTGTGATAGCGGAGAGAACACCTGCGAATCCATCCCTGTAAGCAACTGCGTAGCTGTTTCTTAAAGCGAAATAGAACGCTATTGCCTGGAATAATGCAAGACCGAGTGTTGTTAATTTGGTAATTTTGTTGAGTTTCTTTCTACCCTCGTCGCCTTCTTTGCTGAGACGTTCAAGAGCAGGAATAGCAACTGTGAGAAGCTGAATAATGATTGAAGAGTTGATATACGGGGTAATCGACATTGCGAATAATGTACCCTGACCGAGAGCGCCACCTGTCATTATATCGAGATAGGTGAGGAGCGAAGCTCCTTCGAGCATCGAACCAACTGCTTCGGTATCAAGAAAAGGTACAAATACAGCCGAACCGAGACGGAAGATGACAATGATGAATAATGTGTATAAAATCTTTCTTCTTAAATCTGCGACTTTCCACGCATTTCGAAAAACTTCAAACATTAGATCACCTCTGCCTTTCCACCTGCTTTTTCAATTTTTTCAGCAGCTGCTGCAGTGAACTTTGCAGCCTTGACTGTAAAGCTCTTGGTAATGTCGCCGTTACCGAGAACCTTGATACCATCAAGTGTCTTCTTGATTAAGCCGCTTTCTACTAAAGCAACTTCATCGATAACTGCGCCGTTTTCAAAACGTGCTTCTAAATCAGAAACATTTACGATTGCATATTCGGTAGCGAAGATGTTGTTGAATCCGCGCTTAGGCATACGTCTTGCGAGAGCGGTCTGACCACCTTCAAATCCGGGTCTTACACCGCCGCCGGAACGAGCCCACTGACCTTTATGACCCTTACCTGCTGTCTTACCGTGTCCGGAACCGTGACCACGGCCGATACGCTTAACTTCCTTAGTTGCGCCGATTGCAGGAGATAATTCGTGAAGCTTCATTGTTTACACCTCCTATGAGTGAGATTATTCTTCGGTAACTTCAACTAAATAGTGAATTTCCTTGATTTTGCCTCTTGTAGCCGCATTATCAGGCTGTACTGTCACGTCGTCAATCTTCTTGAGACCTAAAGAGTGAGCAGTAGCGATGTGACTGTCCTTGCGGGCGATGAGAGACTTTACTAACTTGATTTTGAGTGCCATAAGACAAACCAATCCTTTCTCTTAGCCTAAAATTTCCTTAACAGTCTTACCTCTGAGTGCTGCTACCTGTTCAGCATCTCTGAGAGAAGCTAAACCAGCGATTGTAGCACGAACTACGTTGCAGGGGTTGTTGGAGCGAAGGGACTTGGTACGGATGTTCTTGATACCAGCCATTTCAACTACGGAACGAACGGGACCACCTGCGATAACACCGGTACCTTCGGGAGCGGGCTTCATGAGAACTGCGCCTGCGCCGAACTTACCAACTACTTCGTGGGGAATTGTTGTACCCTTTAACGAAATCTTAACGAGGTTCTTCTTTGCGTCGTCGATACCCTTACGGATAGCGTCCGGAACTTCGTTGGACTTGCCGAGGCCGAAGCCTACTACGCCGTTACCGTCGCCTACAACTACAAGTGCGGAGAACTTCATGATACGTCCGCCCTTAACAGTCTTGGATACACGGTTGATAGCTACTACTTTTTCAGCAAGCTCATATTTTGATGCATCTAAAAGTGCCAAAGCTTTATCCTCCTATTATGATTAGAAATTGAGTCCGCCTTCACGCGCACCCTCTGCCAGAGCAGCTACTCTGCCGTGATATACATAACCGGAACGGTCAAATACCACGTCAACAATGCCCTGTTCCTTTGCCTTTTCTGCAAGTGCAAGTCCAACCTTCTTGGCTGCTTCGCAGTTGCCGCCGTATTCTGTGAAGCTCTTGTCGTTTGTGGAAGCGGAGCAAAGTGTCTTGCCTGCTTCATCGTCGATGGGCTGTGCATAGATGTTCTTAGCGGAACGGAAAACATTAAGGCGAGGACAAGAAGCTGTACCGGAAATCTTGTTGCGGATTCTCTGGTGACGCTTGATTCTGTTCTTATTACTATCGATTGTTTTAATCATTTCTTATCACTCCTTATGTTTTACTTCTTACCCTTGCCGGCTTTACCTTCCTTGCGGCGGATAACTTCATCAGCATACTTGATGCCCTTGCCCTTATAAGGCTCGGGAGGACGGATGCTTCTGATTTCAGCAGCGTACTGTCCAACCTTCTGCTTGTCGATACCCTTTACGATAATCTGGTTGGGCTGAGGAACTTCAAGAGTGCAGTCCTCTGTGTCAGAAACGATTGTGGGGTGAGAGAAGCCAACGTTTAAGTTAACATCCTTACCTGTCTTCTGGCATCTGTAACCAACGCCGTTGATTTCGAGTACCTTCTGATATCCTTCGGTAACACCGATGATCATATTGTTGATGAGTGTTCTTGTGAGACCGTGAAGAGAGCGGTTAGCTGCTTCATCGTCAGGACGTTCTACTGTAATAACAGCGCCGTCAACTGTGATCTTCATAGAGGGCTTGAACTCCTTGGAGAGAGTGCCCTTGGGTCCCTTTACTGTAACTGTTGAGCCGTCAACCTTGACTTCAACTCCGGCAGGAACAGTAATCGGGTTCTTACCAATTCTTGACATATCTGTTCCTCCTTAATTACCATACAAAAGCAAGAACTTCGCCGCCAACGTGTTCTTCTCTTGCCTTACGGTCTGTCATAAGGCCCTTGGAAGTGGACACGATTGCGATGCCGAGGCCCTTCATAACCTTAGGCATATCCTTGCAATTGGAATAAATTCTTAAACCGGGCTTACTTACTCTGCGTAAGCCTGTGATAACCTGTGACTTATTCTCAGTATACTTTAAAGTAATTCTGATGATACCCTGCTTGTTGTCTTCAATAACTCTGAAGTTCTTGATATAACCTTCGTCAACGAGAATCTGAGCAATCTGCTTCTTGATGTTTGAACAAGGAATATCAACAGAGGGGTGCTTCGCTGAATTAGCGTTGCGAATTCTTGTAAGCATATCTGCGATAGTATCAGTGATCTGCATTATTTCTTCCTCCTTATGAATTTGATGAAAAATTACCAGCTTGCCTTCTTAACTCCGGGAATCTGTCCCTTATAAGCTAACTCTCTGAAACAAATTCTGCAAATACCAAACTTACGGAGGTATGCATGAGGTCTGCCGCATATTTTGCATCTGTTGTAAGAACGGGTGGAAAACTTTGCAGGACGCTGCTGTTTAGCAACCATTGATTTCTTTGCCATATTTTATTTCCTTAACCTTTCTTATTTAGCGAACGGAGCGCCCATGAGTGCGAGCAGCTCTTTTGCTTCTTCGTCTGTCTTAGCTGTTGTTACAAAGTTGATGTCCATACCGCGGATTGCATCAATCTTTTCATACTCAATTTCAGGGAAAATGAGCTGTTCCTTGATACCAACGCTGTAGTTGCCTCTGCCGTCGAAAGAGTTGGGGTTAATACCACGGAAGTCTCTTACACGGGGGAGAGCTACGTTGAAGAATCTGTCGAGGAATTCATACATTGTATCGCCTCTAAGAGTAACCTTAACGCCGATGATGTTGCCTTCTCTGAGCTTGAAGTTTGCGATAGCCTTCTTAGCACGGCAAACGATCGGCTTCTGACCTGTGATCTGAGCTAAATCGCCCATGATTGCGTCGATCTTCTTCTGGTCATCCTTAGCTTCGCCGCAGCCTACGTTGATAACGATCTTGTCAAGCTTCGGTACCTGCATTACGCTCTTGTAACCGAACTTCTTGAAAAGAGCAGGAGCTACGGTTTCCTTGTAATAGGTTTTCATTCTAGCCATTTTATTTTACTCCTTACCGACAGCAGCCGGAAGTTACTTTATCCGACCCACTGTCAAGCCTGATTAGAGTTCTGCACCGCAGTGCTTGCATACTCTTACTTTCTTGTCGTTCTTGATTTCGTTGCCTACTCTTGTAGCCTTCTTGCACTTAGGGCAGATAGGCATAACCTTGCAGGCATAAAGAGCGCCTTCAGCCTTAACGATACCGCTGAGCTGACCCTGACGCTTAGCCTTAACATGCTTTGTAACCATGTTGCAGCCTTCAACGATTACCTTGCCTTCGGAAGGGGAAACCTGTAAAACCTTACCTGTCTTACCCTTGTCCTTACCGGAGATAACCTTTACTTCATCGCCTGTTTTTACGTGTAAATTGTTCATATCAGACGTCCTCCCTTATAATACTTCAGGAGCGAGTGAAAGGATCTTCATGAAGTCCTTTTCACGGAGCTCTCTGGCAACCGGTCCAAAGATACGGGTGCCTCTGGGGTTTTTGTCTTCCTTAATAATTACAGCAGCGTTTTCATCAAATCTGATGTATGTGCCGTCTTCACGTCTTAAACCGGAAGCGGAACGAACTACAACACACTTAACTACGTCGCCCTTCTTAACTGTACCACCGGGGCTTGCTTTCTTAACGGAAGCTATGATAACGTCACCGATGTTAGCATATTTTCTACGAGTACCGCCGAGGACTCTGATGCACATAAGCTCCTTAGCGCCTGTGTTATCAGCAACCTTAAGACGTGTCTGCATCTGAATCATGTCTATATTCTCCTTCCGTTATTACTTAGCTCTTTCGATTACGTTCACTAAACGCCATCTCTTATCCTTGGATAACGGTCTTGTTTCCATAATTTCAACCGTATCGCCAATCTTGCAGGTGTTTGCTTCGTCGTGAGCCTTTAACTTGATTGTTCTCTTAACGATTTTCTTGTATAAAGGGTGGCGAACGTTATCCTTGATAGCAACAACGATTGTTTTATCCATCTTGTCGCTTACAACTGTGCCGACTCTGGTTTTTCTAAGATTTCTTTCCATTTAGCTTCGCTCCTCCCTCTTA
>JAZSFL010000034.1:0-28636 GCA_045532185.1 Ruminiclostridium sp. | reverse complement strand
GGCATGCGGTTTGCTCCGCAAACCGCCGCGCGCCGCGCCCCACACCGTATATTTTCATCCGCCCTTCAGGCATTAATCCCACCCTGAAGGCATATAATCAAACAGCCTTTATATCTGCACCCACACTTCTGAGGCAGACTTCTATATCTTCATAACCGCGGTAAATATATCCCGCATTTCCTATTTTCGTTGTTCCGTCGGCATAAAGCCCGGAAACCACCATTGCCGCGCCGCCCCGAAGGTCAGTTGCCATAAGTTCTGCCCCCGAAAGCCTTTCCGTACCCTCAATCACAGCAACCCTGCCCTCGACATTTATCCTTGCGCCCAGCCTTGTAAGTTCACCTGCGTGCCGGTACCGGTTCTCGAAGATTGTTTCCACGAAGATTGTCGTACCTTTTACCGCTGAACACAGTGCCATGAATACAGGCTGTGCGTCGGTAGGGAATCCGGGGTGAACCGCCGTTCTTATTGTGGAGGGAGCTTTCAGCCTTTTTCTGGCATTGAGGTAAATAGAATCCTCGCCGAAGCTGTAAACACTGCACCCCATCTGTTCAAGAACAGATAAAAATGGTTCGCATGAACGGAAATCCGCCTTTGTCAGTATCAGTTCGCCGCGGGTTATCGCTCCGCAGCAGAGGTAGGTTGCCGCCGCAATTCTGTCGGGCATTATACTGTATTCACAGCCGTAAAGTTCCTTTACACCTTCAATTGCAATAAGACCCGTGCCTTCGCCTTTTATTCTTGCACCGCATCGTCTGAGAAACTGTGCAAGGTCAACGATTTCAGGCTCTCTTGCCGCATTATGTATCTCGGTAACGCCCTCTGCAAGCACTGCCGCAAGCATGACATTTTCCGTTGCACCCACAGACGGAAGCGGCAGTCTTATAACCGCACCGCACAGCTTATCACTGCGGCAGGTAAGATAACCGTGCTCCTCGGTAATTAACGCACCCATTTTCCTGAATGCGTCAAGGTGGAAATCAATGGGCCGTGCCCCGATTTCACAGCCTCCCGGGAAGCTGAGACGGCAGACTTTTTCTCTTCCGAGCAGTGCGCCCGAAAAAATCACCGATGAACGCATCTCGCGCATAAGGGCGACAGGAATATCCGTCCCTGAAATCACCGATGGATTTATTGTCACGCAGTTGCCCTCACGCTTACAGGTACAGCCGAGAGTTGTCAGTATCCGCATAGCCGCGTCACAGTCTGTAAGACGGGGACAATTGTAAAGTGTTACCTGAGTTCTGCAAAGCACTGCCGCCGCAAGAATGGGAAGCGCGCTGTTCTTTGCACCCTGAACCCTGATTTCGCCTTCGAGTTGTTTTCCGCCGCGCACTGCAATCCCTTGCTTCAATGACATATTATCACCCTTTCCTGCTTTTTTCTTTACAGATTATGCAGGAAAGGGAATTTTTGCTATAAATAATTTATTTCAGTAAATCTATAATATGACCTACTATCACGTCTGCCGCATTGGTTGTGCCAAGTGCCGCAGCATTCTTTTCCATCTGCGGGAGCTTACCGGGATTTTCCGAAAGCTCAGATATAAGCTCTTTAAGCTTTGTTTTTTCCAGGTCCTTGTCCTCAATCAGAACTGCCGCTCCTGCGTCAGCCATTGATAAAGCGTTATAATACTGGTGATTTTCCGCCGCCTGAGGGAAAGGTATAAGAACAGAAGCTCTGCCTATTGCCTTTATTTCCGTAAGGGTCATCGCCCCCGCGCGGGAAACGATAATATCCGCCGCGCACATACAGGTATACATATTGTCGATGTATTCCTTTAAAATCATACGACTTGAGGACTTAACGCCCTCACTTTCCATAAGGCCATTGAACATATCCCTGCCGTTTCCGCCGTAGCCGTGGATATGGTTGATTCCGCCGACCTCATTTTCCCATTTCAAAAGCTCAACAACCGCCTCGGTTATCTTGTTTGCACCGAGAGAGCCACCGAAAGAGAGAATTGTAAGCCCGTCGGGCAGTCCCAGTTTTTTTCTGGCCGCCGCTCTGTCTTCTATGGGAATATTGTTGCGGAGAGGATTTCCTGTCACCACAGCATTTTCCTTTACGGGAAGGTGCGCAATTGCCGCCTCGTCCACCACGAAAACCTTATCCACATTCTTTGACAGCAGCTTTGTTGTCATTCCGGGAAGGGAATTGCTCTCATGGGTGACAGTCTTTATTCCGAGTTTCGCCGCGCTGAGCAGTACGGGTGCGGAGACATATCCGCCCGTACCGATTACAACATCGGGCTTATATTCCTTTAAAAGCTTTTTTGCATTGCTTCTGGCGGTTATATAATAATACGCCGCCTTTGCGTTTCTTATAAGGTTATTTACAGAAATCTTCCGTTGTAAACCTGCCATTTTAAAAGCACGGAAATTGTACCCTGCCTTTTTTACAAGGGTAGCTTCCATACCGTCGGGAGCACCGACAAACAGAATCTCGCTGTCGGGAAAAACGTATTTTATTTTATCCGCAATGGCAAGAGCAGGATTTATATGACCTGCCGTGCCGCCTGCCGCAAGAATAACGCGCATTAATCCATTGCCGCCTTTCTTGAAATATTAAGTACAATTCCCATTTCCGCCATCTGCATCAGCAGAGCAGTACCGCCGTAGCTTATAAAGGGAAGCGATACGCCCGTATTAGGCATGGCGTTGGTTACTACCGCAATATTAAGGAATGCCTGTACCGTAAGGTGAATAACAATTCCCGAACAAAGCAGCATACCGAACTTGTCGGGTGCGGCGGAAGCAATGTAGAAACCTCTGAACAGGAATACAATGAACAGAAGTATAACAACTATTGCACCTACAAATCCCAGTTCCTCACAGATAACCGAGAAGATAAAGTCATTCTGCGTTACAGGGAGATATCCGTATTTCTGACGGCTGTTGCCCAGTCCAAGTCCGAACATTCCACCCGATCCGATAGTTACAAGAGATTGATAGGTCTGATATGTAGCGTTCTGGATATCCGCCTCAGGGTCCTGCCAGCTCAGCAGTCGGTCAGTTACATAGTCAAAGCCCAGCATCGGGAATATCTTGATAATTGCGAAAAGTCCAAGCGCAACCGCAACCGCTATCAGCGCAAGATGCTTGAAATTGGTGCCGCCGATGGCAAGCATGCAGTATGATGTAACAAAGATGATAACCGTACAGGAAAGGTGAGGCTGAATAAGCACCAGACCGCAGGAAATTACTATTCTTACCGCCAGGGGAAGAAAACTGCCCTTGAAATCATCACGCTTGTCATAATTTCTCTGCATATAGTCGGCTATTACAATAATGGTGGCAAGCTTGAGAATTTCCGAGGGCTGGAACGTGTTACCCGCAACCTCCAGCCATCGCTGGGCACCGCCGACAGTTTTACCCATGACGAATACCAGCACCATGAGGGAAACTGAAACTACTACCGCTAAAAATACGATGAATTTCTGGCAGTAGAGTCTGTAATCAATGAACGAAACGAAAATCATTGCCGCAAATCCGGCTATCGCAAAGACAAGCTGACGATTTATATAGTAAAAGCTGTCACCGTACATATCCTTTGCCGAGGCATAGCTTGCCGAAAACAGCATGACCAGCCCGAACGCCAGAAGAATAATTACTATGAGGAACATTGTAAAGTCGAATCGCTGAGGATTCAGAAGCTCTACGAAGCTTCCCAGCTTGGGACGCTGCATATCGCTTGCCTTTACGGGTTTCGCCTGTCTTACGGGTGCAGAATTGTTCTGCTGTCTGCGGGGAGCACTTGTCTGACGCGCAGGTGCACCTGTCCTCTGTCCCTGACTGTTCATTCTCTGAGGAGAGCCGCCCTGTCCGTTTACAGGTCTGCCGCCCTGCTGACGGGGACGATTATTCTGTTGTCCGTTATAATAATCCATAGCTTCTCCTTTCAGAGATATAAGTTATAGGCCGCTTTCAAGAAGTATCGCCGCAATACCTGCCGCAGCGGCGATAAGTGAGAATACAACTACGATTTTTACTTCCTTCCAGCCTCTTATTTCAAAACTATGATGAATGGGAGTCATCTTGAAAAGACGCTTGCCGTGGGTAAGCTTGAAATATGTGGTCTGGATAAGCACTGTAAGCGCTTCCCAGATATAAACCGCAGAAGCAATAATCATAAGCACCTCTGCGTTCGCACCGATACCCAGTGCAACCACGATTCCACCAAAGAACATGGAGCCTGTATCGCCCATAAACACCTTTGCAGGGTGAAAATTCCAGATTAAAAATCCGAGGCAGCCGCCTGCGGTTGCCGCCGCAAGAACGGTAAGTCCGTATGCCTGAAGCATAGCTGTAATCACAATGAATACAGCGGAATAAACAAATGTAACCGAGGAGCAGAGTCCGTCAACACCGTCCGTAAGATTTACCGCGTTTACAAGATACAGGATTGCAAGACCCATGATGATATAGTAGAAAAATCCAAGATCAAGACTTCCGAAAAAGGGGATATTTATATCCTTAGAAGAATCCCCCGCAAGAACTCTTACAGTAAAATATGCGGCAATAACCAGCACCTGAAGCACTATCTTCTGCATAGCGGTAAGACCTTCGTTCTGCTTTTTCTTAACCTTGATAAAATCATCAAGGAAACCGATAAATCCGAACAGAAGTGCCATTATAAAACCTGAAACAGCGTGGATGATATTCATCTGTTCCGACTGTTCAAAGCTTATGAGCCCTGCCCCGTGAGCCATAGCGAACCCTGCCGCAAAGGCAACCGCAATACCTGCAATGAACATGATACCGCCCATTGTGGGGGTACCCTGCTTATCTTTTTTGTGCCAGATAGGACCTATATCAAGAATTGTCTGACCGAATTTCAGCTTTCTGAGCACGGGGATTGCCCAGAAGCCCATAAGTGCGGTTATTGCAATGGCAATCGCCGCTGTTATAAGAATTGTCCAGAGCATATTTGTAAATTCCTTTCTTACGAAATGCTTTCAGTAAGCTCTTTTATTATATCGTGTTCGCTGAAGGGTTGATAATCGTCACCGATTACCTGATATTTTTCGTGACCCTTTCCGCAGAGCACGATAACATCACCATCAGCAGCCTCATTTACTGCGAATTTAATCGCTTCAAGCCTGTCGATATAGCTTTCAACCCGACAGAAGCAATCCGAAAATCCCTCAAGCACCATGTCAATTATAAGCTGAGGGTCTTCAAAACGGGGATTATCAGAGGTGACAACGGCAATATCCGCGTACCTTGCCACACATTCACCCATTGCCTTTCGCTTTCCCGCATCACGTTCTCCTGCCGCACCGAAAACAACGATAAGCCGTTTTTTTGCAAACTCCTTGACGGTAGAAAGTATCTTTTTCAGTCCGTCCTCCGTATGTGCATAGTCGCAGATAACAGTAAATTTTCCATCATACAGCACCTCGGCTCTGCCGCATACGCCCTTGACCTGCTCAAGATTATCACACACCGTCTTTATGTCAAGTCCCGCCTGACAGCAGGCCGCCGCCGCGCAAAGTGAATTCTCCACATTGAACCGTCCGGGCATTGAAAATGACACAGGGAAGGATTTTTCGTCAGCCTTCGAGGAAAGCCAGTAGGAAACTCCCCCTGCACGGAGCTTTATGTTCACCGCAAAGAAATCCGCCACATCAGACGAGGAAACCGATATCAGGTTTATCTGCTCCTTTCCCTTTGAAAGCTCGTCATAAAGCCGTTTTCCGTACTTGTCATCAATATTTATAACTGCATTGTCGCAGAATTTAAACAATGATTTTTTCGCCTTGTAGTAATTCTCCATTGTCCCGTGCCAGTCAAGATGGTCCTGGGTCAGGTTCATGAAAATTCCGCAGATAAAACGCTCTCCCGCAAAACGATGCTGTGACAACGCCTGGGAAGAAGCCTCCATAACGCAGTATTCTGCGCCGTTGTCAGCCATTTCCTTGAAATAACGGTATAAATCCATCTGACGGGGAGTTGTGAGCCGCGCTTCATAGACCGTACCGCACACATCATAGCCTGATGTGCCGATGTAACCGCAGGTGTGGCCCGAAAGATTAAGAATCTCCTTTATGAGATTCGCTGTGGTGGTTTTTCCGTTAGTGCCTGTTGCCGCTATAAGCTTCAGCCTTTTTGTGGGATTGCCGTAATAGCGTGAAGCTAAAACGCTGAAATACTCACGGCTGTTCTTTACGATAATCTGCTGTGGCAAGCCTAAATCGCGTTCCACAACTACTGCCGCCGCACCCTTTTCAAGCAGGTCGGCGCAGGAATCATGTCCGTCAAAATTCCTGCCTGCGATGGCAACAAATACATCGCCCTTTTCCACAAGGCGGTTATCATCTGTCACCTTGCCGATTTCACAGTCGGCAAGCCCGTTTCGCTCATCTTCATATACAATGTCAAATAAATTCACGGAACTCACCGCCTTTCTTTTTGATGAATGATTGTGGTATCGCCTATGGCGATATTTTTATCCGTCCGCAAAGCGGACTCCTTAATTCTTCATCATTCATTTTTCATCATTCATTCGGATAAAATTTTATCCGATATCTCCCGATACAAGGAAGGTTACGCTTACTACCGTACCCCTGTTTACCTCTGTGCCGGGTTCAATTGACTGATAGGACGCAGTAGCTGTCGCATTGTTTACAGCACCGCCGTCAAGGGATATATTGAGACCTGCGTTTACAAGTCTGAGATTTGCCTGTTCTACGGTAAGTCCCGTAACATCGGGAACAGTTACCTTTTCTTCCTCCGCACCCATCATATAGACGATAACCGTACCGTCTCTCGGAATGCTGAGAGACGCGGCAGGAACGGTGTAGTCAACGATACCTACCGATTCATCACCTACGATTTCGTATTTGAGACCCTTTTCGTTGAGCTTAGCGATTGCATCAAGAAGAGCAAAATCATAAACGTAAGGCACTACCGTATCCTGCTGTGCAAGCTCTTCCGCTGTATACTGGGGATAAACGCCCAGGTATTCGAGACATTCACTGAATACGGCAGATACAACAGGCGCCGCAACCGCAGAGCCGTAGTAAGAACCGCCCAGAGGCTCGTCGATACATACCAGCATGATATATTCGGGGTCATCGGCAGGTGTAAACGCGCAGAACGAACCTACATAGCGCATACTATGCTCGCCGTATTCGTCCAGCTTCTGGGATGTTCCCGATTTTCCGCCGATATGATAACCGGGGATATAGGCGTTCGTACCGCCGTTGGTTGTAACGATATTTTCCGTAATAGAACGCATAAGCGCGGATGTTTCCTCGCTTATTACCTGACGCTTTACGGTGGTGTCGGTTGTCTTTATTACGTTTCCGTCGCTGTCAACAATTTTATCAACAACGTGGGGTGTTACAAGATAACCGCCGTTGATTGCCGCCGCGTAAGCGCATATCATCTGAATGGGGGTAATCTTATTTGTCTGACCGAAGGAGGAGGACGCAAGCTCTACTATACCCATTCTTTCTCTGGGCATATATAAGGGCGCCGCCTCGCCCGGCAGGTCGATACCTGTCTTCTGGGTAAAACCGAAAGCCTCAAAATAACTGCAGAAAAGCTCTTTTCCGAGACGCATGCCTACATCAATAAACGCAGGGTTACAGGAAGCCGTGATTGCGCTCTGTAAATTTACTGTGCCGTGACCGATATCGCTCCAGCAGTGGAAGTCGGTATCCGCAACAGTAACCTTGTAATAACATTCAAAGGTGGATTCAAGACTGATTGCCTCTTCTTCAAGAGCGGAAGCACAGGTAATTACCTTGAAAACCGAGCCGGGGAAGTAAAGCTCTGAAACCGCCTTGTTCTTCCACTGGGTTTCGCGCATTGCCGCTTCGGTAGCTTCAAGCTCCTCCTGAATCAGCTTATTGATTGCGTCCTGGTCGGTCATGCTGCCCGCCGCATAGTCCATGATAAGGTCCTGCTCAAGGTCGATAAGCTGCTGCTTGTCATAATCCGATAATTCGGAGGGGTTATTCAGGTCATAACCGGGAGCGGTAGCCATTGCTACAATTGCGCCCGTTTTTGCGTGCATGATAATTCCCGTAGCGCGGTTTGCAACCTTGTGCTGGGAAAGGGTTGTTTCAAGATTCTTTTCAAGATAATGCTGTACTACTTCGTCAATGGTAAGAATAAGGCTGTTACCGTCGCTTGCCTCATATCTCTTTTCATAGTCGTAGGGCATCGCGCCGCCGCTGGAGTCGGTAGCGATTTCCACAAGGCCGTCAACGCCCTTCAGATAATCATCATAATAGGCTTCGATTCCGTAAACACCGTCATTATCGTAGTTTGTAAAGCCGATAACGCTGGAAGCCAGGGAATCGTTGGGGTAGTAACGCTTGCTGTTCTCCATAAGGTATATGGAGTAGCCATTTATCTTGTTTTCAAGGATAAAGGCTTCAACCTTATCCTGTGTTTCACGGTCAATCTTCTTCTTTGCGATGTAATAACGCTGGTCGCTGTTCATTATCTTGTCAAGCAGAGCTTCAGCGTCTATATCAAGGATTCCCGCAAGGCCGTTTGCAATATCCTCAACCTTATCCTCGTCTACCTTGTCGTCCTCTTTGTTGTCCTCGGTGCCGTTATCATCAAGGGCGTCAACATTCTTTATCTGATAGGGATTTACAATAACATCCCATACGGTAGTGCTCTGGGCAAGAATTTTGCCGTTACGGTCGTAGATTGTACCGCGGTTGGCATTGATTGTAAACTCTTCAATCTGCTGGTCGTTTGCCTTTGCGCGGTAATATTCCGACTTGTTTATGGCAACATCGTAAAGCACAAATATTATGTAGGCAGCACAAAGGAGAATTGCCGCAAATACGCCGAAAAACATACGCTTTTTCATCATATTTGTAGGCGCAAGCATAGGTGTGCTGTCAAAACTGTCGGGCATTTTCTTATGTGCCATCTGCATTTCCTTTCTTTTTCATTGAAATTCTGCCGTGGGGTGAATACAACGATACGGGCGATCATCCATACGCAGGACACGCCCGTAATTAAATATATTAGATCAGAAGCCGAGATATTCCAGAACATCATAGAACCAGTCCTTGATAGATACAAAGATATTGGTGTCCGTCTGGGCAACTTCGGTCATTTTTTCAGTATTGAGCGTAATGAAGTTAATCTGCGAGTTCTGGGTTTTCTGGAGTCCCAGTTCTGTTGCAGCTATACTTTCTACGTTATCAAGAGTAACCATGCTGTCAAGTTCTGCATTGAGTCTGGCATTTTCCCTCTGCTCGGTTTCAAGCTGAGTCTTTACCTCGCTTATCATAGCGGTATATTCTGCAAGTTCAACCTTGCTGTAAAGAATGGAAAAGGCAACCGCAATGCATAACACGGCAGAGACAACCGTTGCAAAGATACTGCCGTTTCGGGCGACAGCCTTCTTTTCGGTCATCCGTATATGGCTCTTCTCTTCACGCTTTTGTTCCTTTTTCTTTTCGTATTCTTCATCAACATCGAAAAGAGAAAGGTCATAAGCTAAGTTTGAATTTCCGTTATACATTCAGATACTTCCTCTTAGATTTTTTCTATAACCCTTAATTTTGCACTTCTGCTTCTTACATTATCGGCAAGCTCAGCTTCGTCCGCCACAATGGGCTTACGGTTTACAAGAGCCGCCTTAGGTGTGTTTCCGCAAACACATACAGGGAAATCCTTGGGGCAGGTGCACCCTTCGGTCAGTTCCCTGAAGCGCTGCTTCACAATTCTGTCCTCAAGAGAATGGAAGGTTATTACCGAAACCCTTCCTCCCGGGTTCAGCATTTCAAAAATATCATCAAGCGCCGTTTTCAGAACATCCAGCTCATGGTTTACTTCAATCCTTATAGCCTGGAATGTCTTCCGGCAGGGGTTCTTCTCCCTGCGCACCTTAAGCGGCACATTGTTTCTTATGATTTCCGCAAGCTCGCCTGTCGTCTTTATAGGAGAGACAGCTCTTGCCTTTTCGATACCCTTTACAATACCGCGGGCGAATTTTTCCTCGCCGTAATTGAAAAGAATATGTTCAAGCTCTTCTGCACTGTAATCATTCACCACATCGTAAGCGCTCATACCCTCGCCGCTCATACGCATATCAAGGGGCGCGTCCTCGTGGAATGAAAAACCGCGCTCGGCATTATCCAGCTGGTAGGAAGAAACTCCCAGATCCAGCATTGCGCCGTCTATATGTTCAATTCCTATTTCCGCAAGTGACTCGCGGATAGTACAGAAATTTCTGTTTATGAATATGGGATTGTACCCCTCAAGACGCTTTGTTGCCGCCGCAATAGCCTCTTTGTCCTGGTCAAAACAGATAAGCTTATTGCTGCTGTCCATGCGCTTTGCCGCTTCTAAGCTGTGACCGCCGCCGCCTGCGGTGCAGTCAACGTAAATTCCATTCGGCTTTATGCCCAGTCCGTCAACCGTCTGGGTAAGCAGCACCGATTTATGCACAAATTCCATATCAGATACCAAGCTCCATAGCAATTTCCGCAAGGTTCATTGTATCCTGACCTGCGTTCAGCTCGTCCCACTTGACCTTATCCCAGATTTCCGCACGGCCCTCAAGACCTACTATTACTATGTCCGTGGAAAGTCCTGCATATTCACGCAGAGGCGCGGGAATAAGAACACGTCCCTGCTTGTCGGGTTCGATTTCAAAGGCGGAACCGAACAGGAAACGCTGGATTGCAGCTGTCTGAGTCTGGGGCATATCCTTGATCTTCTGAACAAGTACTTCCCAGTCGCTCATGGAGTATACCTTTATACATTCTGCGCCGATTGTTTTTGAAATGATAAAGCTTGCACCGAATTCTTCACGGAGCTTTATCGGAAAGTTCATTCTGCCTTTTGCGTCAAGTGTACTTTTGAATTCGCCTCTCAAGCTTTATCCCTCCTTTGCGAATGTTTCAAGGTTAGTTTTCAACACTTTCAACATTTCCGGCTTCAGTTTTTCCGTTTTCATTCAGAAAACGGTGGAAAACTCTGTGGAAAAGGTTAAAAAGTGAACTTTTTACCAAAAAAGTGGACAAAAAACCACTTTATGATTATTATACTACACGTCAAATCAAAAATCAAGTGCGTTTTTATTTTTCGGGCAGGAAAAAACAGAAAAATTTTCAACCGTTTTTTGTGGACAATAAACAAAAAAAGAACTCTCAAATTGAGAGTTCTGTCAAAAAATATATTGATTTTCACAAGATGTTGCGGCATCTTAGGCCACAAACCACAACATCTTGGGTCTGGCATATTCCGACGGCATTTTCGGTGGTAATTTTTCCCACTTTTAAACCGCAGGTCTTGCGGAGTTCATAATTGCGTAGATTTCCTGAAGATTATCGGTGTGAATCATAATTGTAGTCAGTTCGTTCAGATTATCCTTGCTGTAGATTTCGAGAAGTCCGAAATATTTTGCGCCCTCCTCAATATAAGTTCTTTCACTTACATGAACAAATCCGCATATATTGTCGTTTTCATAAACGGTTACATCTCCCCATGTACCAACAATAGTCTTTAACACGCCCATAGCGTAATAAGCTACCTGATTATTAAAATTGAAAGGGTTATAATCCTCCTCGTCCATCATATAGATACATTTATAAGTACCGTAAGCTGAATCAGGCAGTCCGTTACCAAAGCCCTCAACGCCTGACACGAACTCTTTAATTCCGATTTCAACTTCAAAATCGTAATTTTCATAGTTCCGGGGATCAAGCAGGTTAAATTCTGAAAAATCATCATATTCCAGGATGCTGATCGAATTTGTATCATTTTTTCTGTAAAGCTGTGATATTGAAAATTCATCCTGCTTTTTGTAAACCTTAGGAATATCAACAGCTATATATCCGTTATCCGCAGAAAAGGTTGCTTCTGTATGTGCGACAGAATATTCCGTAAAATACTCCGCACCGTCGCCTATATCGCTCAGATTTTCCTTTATCAGATTATGAAGCATAACCCTCGGCACAATAACCGCCACCACAAGATACCCCACGAGTAGCACCGACGCAACTATTATTGTAATAGTAACTGTTTTTTTCTTTGTCATTTTGTTCCTCTTTTTTTTAATTCGTGCACAAAATACGTGTTTTTCTACAACATTTCGTATAATCTTATTTTGTTTTTACGTTCAGTAAATCTTTTCGCCGAGATTTTCACTGATTTCGTCAACTATAATCTTACCGTCTGCACCGATAAGAGGTGTTAACGACGGGCTGTCTCCACCCATGAGAGCATAATTCACACCTGTTTCAGTATCAACCACAACAGCCATATAATACATGCCCATACCTGTTATATACTGTTCACTTTTTACCCTGAATCTGTCAGGTGCTTTTTCTTCCTTGCTGAATAAACCCATAATTCTTCTCCTTATAATCAACCCTTATATTCACTGACGTCATCAACTACAACCTTACCGTCAGGTCCGAGAAGAGGCGTAATTGTAAAACCGCCGTCCATACCTGTATAACCAAATATATAGTTTACACCCGTTTCGGTATCTACCATAACCGATACCGCACCAAGCTGATAACCCTGTACATATTTTTCCTTGAAGCGGTCAGGTTTCTTTTCTGCTCTGTTGAATATTCCCATAATTATACTCCCTGTATATTGTTTTGTTAAATTTTCGGGCGGAAAATATCCGCCCCTGCGATAATTTTAAATCCGCCGGCCTCAGGCGGCACCTCAATCATTCATTCTTCATCTTTCATCATTCATCCCGAAAAATTACAATTTTTCGGACAGTTCATCTGTCAGCACCAGTACCGCTGTTCTTATTTCGCGGCTCTTGAAAACACCCTTGTCAGCAGCTTCCTGAGCCTTTCTGAGATAAACCAGAGCCTCACGGGGGCTTTCACAGTTCTTAGCTGCCTCAAGATATGAACGGGCAAGAATTGCATTTGCTTCGTCATAAATTACACTGTCCTTTTCAAGGTGCTCTTCCGCAAGCTTTGCCGCCGCGAGATATTCCTCCCGCTTGTATGCGTTCTTCATTTTTATAAGTGCTTCAAAATCCACATTCACAGTTTCCTCGCTGGTATCATAGGTTTCCAGCTCGTCAGGAAGCAGGTAATTCACAGGTAGCTGCAGCACCTTTGCAAGATAGGTCAGGGTTTTTACCGATGGGTTTGCAGTTCCGCTTTCAATCTGGCTTAACATATTTCTTGTAATAAAGTCGCCTACAACGTCCGACTGAGTCATTTTACGGGCAAGTCTGGCTTCCTTTATTCTTTTTCCGAGTTCAACCGAATTCATAGTTTCATACTCTCCTTTCTATATAATAAAGGTATAGCGTTTTGCATGTTGTTTAAATGATATTTAAGTCTGCATTTCGTATGTAAATTTAATTTACATTTAGTTTACCACGATTTGAAATAAAAATCAATAGGTTTGGCATAAAAATATTGAAAAAATCTTGTTTTTGTCGTTTTGCACAAACGGAAAAGCCTAAAATAAGCGAAATTTACAATTTTCAGAAATAATGCGAAAACGTATTGACAACTGGCGAAAATATGTTATAATTTTAGTAAATGATATTTACAAGAACGCATTTCAGAAATAATTTAACATCACGGAAAACAATTTATATATCCGAAAGGTGGTATTTATATGGAATGGTTATCAACATGGTGGGGAAGTCTTGACATATTTACGCAGGCTTTATACTGCGTAGCTATCCCGTCCACTCTTATACTTGTTATTCAGTCGGTACTTATTATAGTAGGTCTCGGCGACGGCGCACCCGATATCAACGTTTCCGACACATCGGGGCTTGACGTTGCCGGCTGTGATTGTGCAGGCTGCGACCCTACGGAAGCGCTTGATTCAACAGGCGGCACTGACATTGTGAACCCTGCGGATGCTGGTGCTCTGCATCTCTTCACTTTCCAGGGTATTGTTACTTTCCTCTGCGTATTCGCCTGGGCAGGTATCCTTACCTACATGGGCTGCGGTCTTATTCCCGTTGCTCTTATCGTCGGCTTTGTCCTCGGCGCAGGCGCAATGTTCGGCGTTGCAAAGATTATCCAGCTTATGGGCAGACTTGCCGAAAGCGGTAATATCGTTGCAAAGAAGTATCTCGGCGAAACAGGCACTGTATATATCCCGATTCCCGCAAACGGCAAGGGCACAGGTAAAGTAAACATTGCTCTCGGCGAAAGATATGTGGAATTTGAAGCAATCACCGATGAATCCACAGAACTCAGAAGCGGCGAATCCATAAGAGTTACCGATGTACGCTCAGAAACTATCCTTGTAGTTGAAAGAATATAAATGAGCACACTTTTTTCAATGCTCAGACGTCTGTTTGAAAAAGACCCGCTTTCATTCATATTCGGTCTGATTCTGATTGCCGTAGTAATCGGCGGCGTGTGGCTTTACAGAAAGCATACACGTAAAGACAATTCTCCCGACCTGCTGGACTATGACGGCTATCACAAAATAGCCCTTACACCCACAGGGTATGCAATTACCGATCAGGGGAATTTTTTCAGAACTCTCGGCACTTTCTATTATTTGAGGAAAGACCCTTTCAGCATCGAAGTGTGTGTTGAGGATATACAGGCAGACAACGGCAGGAAATACCATGCACGCGCCGTAGTTACAACGGTTCTTCCCGAGAACAGGGTCGATTACGTGTGCAGGCGGTATCTCAACGGAAACAGCAACGGTTCCTACGATGCGGGGGTTATGACGGCGATAATGAGCCGCAGTAATAGTACAGCCTCTGTTGCGGATATAATGGCAGGGCAGACGCAGAATAAAAAGCCGGGTTCGGATGAAATGCTGCAACAGATTCTGTCAGGCAAAACGCATACTGCCGACAACAGCGTCCGCAGTCAGAAAAAAACAACCTGCGACGCAGAAATTAATATGGAGCTTATCGTTTCTTATTCAGCTGCTCTTAAAAAGCTCATAACCGAACAGGGCGGTATTCTCTCTGATGAAGAAATCAGAAAGAAATTTCTGGGTCAGGCAATGATCTGTGCGATGGCGGCAGGTCATGCAGCCACAGGAATCACAGACTTCAGCATTACGGAAATTGCAGATTGAACGAAAGGACAGAAAATATGTCAGCTATGGATTTTACAACCCTTGATATAATTTACTTTGCCTTTATCGTACTTGTAATTATAGGCGGTATTATTGCAATCATTATTCTCTGCCCCAAGGAAAACAGGCTCAAGGAAGAAAAAAAGAACTGCTACCGTTTTATACTCCGCGACGGACGACTTATCTTAAGCGGAAAGGCAAGCCTTTTTGAAAACATCGGAAAGAAACCCATATATATCGAAAAAGGACCTTTCGAAATAAGCAGTTTTATAGACAGCGGTAAGGCAGCCGACGGTACGGTATACAATGCGGTTTCGGTTGCGCTTCTGTATCTTCCCGAAACTGCGGCACAGGATTCTGCCGATTATCTTTACAGCATAATGGAAGATATAAAGCAGGAAAATATCTGCAACCTTCTTACAGAAGAACTGAACTCTGTTCTGGAGAGTCTTCTGAGAGATTACAAAGGTGAAAATCCCGACACTCTGAAGGAAAGCTTCAGAGAAAACATCATTTCAAAGCTTCAGCGCTACGGATACGATTTATATTGTCCCCCTACGCTGAAAATCACAGCTGTAAAATCAGCTGAATAAACGGATGAAAGGCCTTCGTGCCTTCATAAATAAAACCACCGCAGAACGGCAATTCTGCGGCAAAAAAACAATCAGGAGGAAATCAAACCATGCCAGAAGAAATTATTATTGTAATATGCGTAGCGGTTGTGATACTCTTTGCGCTTTTCGCAGGTATCTTATCCCGTTATCGCAAATGTCCTTCGGACAAAATCCTCGTTATCTACGGTAAAGTAGGCAGCGACAAGACAGGTCAGGCAAGAAGTGCACGCTGTATCCACGGTGGCGCCGCATTTATCTGGCCCATTATCCAGTCCTATCAGTACATGGACTTAACCCCTATCTCCATCAACGTAGACTTACGTAACGCACTTTCCAAGCAGAACATCCGTGTTGACGTACCTTCAAGCTTTACAGTAGGTATCTCCACAGAAGCAGGTGTTATGCAGAATGCCGCTGAACGTCTTTTAGGACTCAGACTCCAGCAGATTCAGGAACTTGCAAAGGATATCATCTTCGGTCAGCTCCGTCTTGTAATCGCTACAATGGATATCGAAGAAATCAACACAGACCGTGATAAGTTCCTTATCGCCGTTTCCAACAACGTAGAAATCGAACTCCGTAAAATCGGTCTCCGCCTTATCAACGTAAACGTAACCGATATCCGTGACGAATCCGGATATATCGAGGCTCTCGGTAAGGAAGCTGCTGCTAAGGCTATCAACGATGCTAAGAAATCTGTTGCTGAAAAGGACAGAGACGGTGCTATCGGTGAAGCTAACGCTAAGCGTGACCAGCGTGTACAGGTTGCTGCTGCAAACGCAAGTGCCATCGAAGGTGAAAACGCTGCTAAGGTTGAAGTTGCTCAGTCTGAAGCTAACCGTAGATTCAAGGAAGCAGAAGCTGATACAAAGGCTGCTAACGACGCTAAGATTGCTATCGCTCAGACAGGCAGAGACGGTGCTATCGGTGAAGCTGACGCTTTAAGAGACCAGAGAATCCAGGTTGCTGCTGCAAACGCTGCTGCCGTTGAGGGCGAAAACAGCTCCAGAGTTGCTATCGCTCAGTCCGATGCTGCAAGACGTGAAAAGGAAGCTGAAGCATTAAAGATCGCTATGGCTGCCGAAGCTGTTCAGGCTGCAAAGGCTAAGGAAGAAGCTTACGCTGCTCAGAAGGAAGCTGAAAACCAGAGAGCTGAGCTGGAAATGGCTACACAGACCGCAGACGTAATCGTTAAGGCTCAGATTGCAAAGCAGCAGGCTGAAATCGCCGCTGAAGCAGAAGCTGAAGTTCTCCGCCGCAAGGCAAAGGGTGAAGCTGACGCTATCTTCGCAAAGCTCGAAGCTCAGGCTAACGGTGCACGTGAAATCCTCCAGAAGCAGGCAGAAGGTATGCAGTCCCTCGTTAATTCCGCAGGCTCTGCTGACGATGCTGTTAAGCTCCTCATGGCTGACAAGATGGAAGAACTCATGCGTATTCAGGTTGATGCTATCAAGAACATCAAGATTGATAAGATCACTGTATGGGACAGCGGTTCAGGTGCAGACGGCAAGAACTCCACTGCTGATTTCGTAAGCGGCCTTATGAAGTCCATTCCCCCTATGAATGAATTATTCAAGCAGGCAGGACTCAATATGCCCGAATATTTAGGCAAGGAAATCGAAGCTCCCGTTGTAAATGCGGATGCTCCCGTTGCTCCCGAAACTCCTGCGCAGGTATAATTCAAAAATAACTGCTCCGTACCGCCGTGTAACCCACGGCGGTATTGTGAGATTAAGGAGAGGAAAAAGTTATGAGTAAAAACATTGAAGGTTTTTTCTCCTATCTTGATAAACGACACACACCCTTGGGAATTATTTCCTTTGTTCTCACACTTATCTCAGGTATAATATATTATTTCGTTCACACATACGATTTTGGTTATGCGTTCACAGCTGAAAACAACGTATTATACGCTTTCTTACCGCCCATAATACTCGCCGTCGGACTTCCTTTTATACTCGGCTCAGGTATTAACAAGCGAATAATCACAAGTATTCTTATAATCGTGATGTCCGTAGGAATACTCGAAATACCCTGTGGACTTTACTGTGCATTTGTAGGTGATTTACCGCCCGAAGCTGCTCTTGGAATTATCGGTTACTATACGGCGGTTATAATTTTTGCTCTTTATGGTTTGAAAAATGAATTAAAAAACGCATTTGCTCTTCTTAAGAAATATTTCAGAACAAAATGAGGTATCGCTATGCTGATAGACAAGAAACGTGAAGAAATGTATTTCAACTGCCGTATGCGGAAGAAAAATCTGGACAAGAAAATGGCGGTCATAAGGGCAATACTTATTGTTCCGCCCCTTCTTCTTTTTATCTCAATAGCGGGTAGCGTTGTTATGTCCATGCTGGGCGACGCGGCAGTGCTTGCGACAGGCGTTGGCCTTTACGGCGTTTATGACAGCAACGGCCCGTCAATTCTTACTCTGCTTGACCTCATAATCACTGCTGCAATGGCATTTTTCGCTGTCTGCCTTACGATCTTCAGGACAGAATTTGTCGTCGCAAAGGCAGTGCTTATATACTCTTCCGCAGCTTTTGCATTGCTGTTGCTTATGTTTGTTACAGACTATATTCCGCTACTCATATATGCTCTTCTTGCGGTTATTGCAATACCCCTTTCCATATGGAATAAGAAGCTTTTTGCAGAAGATGACCGCATGAGCATGCTTGACGGCTATCCTCATTTTGACACGAGCCTTATGAGGCATAACGATGTGCCGTTTACACCTGCTACAAGGAACGAACTGGACGGCATGTCTGCCGATGAGCGTATCATGTACGAACGCGAACACTAAGGCGAGCCGCCTCGGGCGATTCCTGCCTTTTTTAAAGTCCTGCTTTATCGAAGGCAGTGAAACGGCAGGGTTTACAGCACTTCTTCGCCGTGCCCATGTTATGGCGGGCCGCCTTTGGTAATTCCTTTAGCAGAATAATCACAAACGTTTTCGTGTATATTTCATGAAAACGTTTTATTTTTTACCATAATATCGCCTGAAAACCATTAATAAATTAACATAATTTTAGAAAATCCTGATTAAATCAAATAAAAAGCCTCAAAAGATTGACACAGAGCGATAAAATATGATATTATAATGCTGATAATTCATACTACATAAGGAGAAGATATATATGAAACTCGGTAAAATTCTTACTGTAGCACTTTCTGTTGTTTTTGCTGCTGTATCCCTTGCGTCCCCTGTATCCGCATATCTGGAAGTTCCTTCCGAAAAGGCATCACTTCTTTCCGCAAATTCCGAATCCTGGAATATGATGATCAGTTCGTCATATGATATCGACTACAGCAGACTCAATGCAGTTCAGGCTTATTTCACACTTACAAATCCTGCACAGTATGAAGCTGATAAGGCCGCCGGCTTTTACAGTGACGGAGTAACTGCTTTCGCTGAATTCGCAGGCAACTTAGCCTTCGGTTCTTCCGCTGAATATATTGCTTTCGGCTTCAGCTCTCTTGAAGACGCTGCCGGCGGCGGCTCAGACGCTACACTCACTTCCCTCGGCGGCGGTTCATTCGTTATAACCGGTTATCTTTCCGCTTCACAGGTTGCAGCGATTGCAGGCAGATGCACCGTTGTATTTGCATCATGGGGTAACGTTTCTCCCGACTATGTGCTTCGTCTTGATTCAATCTCTCTTATCGATTCATCAGGCAATGCTATGCTGACCTATAACGGAAGCGGTTATCCTACTGTTGAGCCTCCTGTAGTAACAACAGCTGCTACAGAAGCTCCCGTAGAAGAAACTACTACAACAACCACAACAACAGCAGCTACCACTACAACCACAACAACTACTACAACCGAAGCAACTACAACTACTACCACTACAGAAGCTACAACCACTACAACAGAGGAAACAACAACTGTTACCGAAGAAACAGAAGCTTCTGAAGAGACAGAAGTAACAACCACAACAGCGGCTACAACAACTACAACAACCACAACTACAACAACTGCCGCTGAAACAACAACAATCGAAGAAACCACAACTGCCGCACCCGCTACAACAACAGCAGCTGTGCAGCAGGCGGTAGCTTCTGACAACTTTGCTTCAAGAAACAGTTCTCTTATGATTTTCGCAGCTGTTGCCGGTGTTATAATTTTAGCCGTAATAGTTGCATTCATATTAATTGCGATCAAGAAGAAAAAGTAATCCACGGAGGATTTTTATGAACACATTACTTTCCGCCGCAGTTGCCACAGGCGTAGCAATCAATCCTGTAATGATTGTCATTGCAGTTGTTGCAGTAATTCTTATCGCCGCTTGTGTGGTACTTGGCATTATTTCAAAAAAGAAGAAGTAAACAAAAGCCCCGGAAACTAAAGTTTCCGATGCTTTTTTCATTTACTTAACCACAGTTTTACCGCCGCACAGGAAGTTGACATATTCCCGCCGTCAATCGCTCCCTGAGAAAGGGCGCGCTGACCCACTTCATATTCGTGAAGGTCTGCGCCGCCGCTGCATGAGGTTGTCACCACGACAGGCATACGCGCGCAGAGTCCGGCAAGTGAATCTGAAAGATGAGAGGGGATTCCGCCCGCACCGTAGCTTTCAATAACTGCACCGCTGTAATTTTCAGGCACATAAAGAGTATCCGTAAAAGGCGAAAGCTTTATTACGGATATTTTTTTATCCGTTTCGGGCAGTTTCATTATTTCAGGCTTAACAGCGCCGCAGAAATCAGCAACCGCCCCGTCCCTTACAACACCATTATCACCGCCGCAGAATGCCCTGAACGCATCGGTTTCTATGCTGTAACGCTTGATGACATTTCCGCCGCTTATAATTCTTCCGGAAAATACCACATACACGCCTGAAAGTCTGTTGTCACAGGCGGCAGTTACTGCATCGCATATATTTCTTGCGCCGTCGCTGAAAGGCTCGCTCATAGGAATCATTGCACCTGTCAGAATTACAGGAATACCCATATCAGAAACAGTAAAATAAAGCATTGCCGCTGTGTATTCGAGAGTGTCGGTGCCGTGAAGGATTACGATTCCGTCATAACCCTCTGACTCTCTCACTTTATCATAAAGTCTGCGCCAGTGGGCGGGGGTGATATCGGTGCTGTCGCAGGAGAAAAGGTCGCATATTTCCGTTTCACAGCCTGTCAGACCCGCTGTAAGCCACTTACCCCCGTGAACGGGAGTAAGACCGTTTTCCGTAGTCTCACAGGCTATTGTACCGCCCGTGGTTATAATAAGAATTTTTTTCATAGTTCAGTCCTTTTCAGGCTGTCCGAAGCCGCAGTAAAGAGTGTCGCCGTCCAGGATGTCCGCTTTTATTTCAAACTGCGCTTTTTCGCCCTTTAAAAGATATATTCTCTTTATGCCGCAAAGCTGAGGATTGCCATTTTTTACAGCTTTATACAGCTGAATAACCTCACCGCTGTCATAGCTTCCGGTATTTTCCGCTTCAACAGTGACAGTATCACCGTTTACAGCTGTAATACGGCATTCAAATTCCGAGTAGGTAAGGCCGTAACCGAAAGGATAAAGAACATTGTCGTTATTTTCAATATAGCGGTAGGTACGGTTTTTCATGGAATAATCGGTAAATTCAGGAAGCTCGTCCGTATCCTTGTAGAAAGTAACAGGGAGCTTGCCGCTGGGGGATATTTCCCCGAAAATAATTTCCGCAAGAGCTGTACCCCCGTGAGGACCTGCATACCACGCGCAGATAAGGGCATTTTCTCTGTCATCACCGATAGTAACCGAGCTTCCTGCCGCAAGAACAATTATGGTAGGCTTTCCTGTATCCAGAACAGCCTTTATGAGTCTTAACTGACTTTCAGGAAGCTTAAGGGACTTCTTGTCGCCTGATGCGTATTCGTTGCCTGTATCGCCCTCTTCGCCCTCAATATGCTCGTTAAGACCGACGCAGAGGATTGTGACATCGCTCTGCTCCGCGCAGATTATTGCCTCGGAAATGCGGTCATCTGTCCATGCCAGCCCTTCGCACTTGTCCTTTATAAAATCACAGCCCTCAGAGTAATGCACGCGGATTTCATCACCGCAGGCTTCCTTTATACCCTGTAAGAATGTGGTATAGCAGGAAGCTGTGCCGTAGTAGTTGCCCTTTAAGGCTTCTCTGCTGTCGGCACTGCAGCCGATAACCGCAACTGACTTTATGCTGCTCTTATCGAGAGGCAGTATTCCGTCATTTTTAAGAAGCACCATTGATTTTTCCGCCGCTTCAAGAGAAACTGCGTTATGCTCGGCGCAGTCCACCACATCGTACGGGATATTATCGAGATATGTTTTATCAAAAAGTCCCAGCTTAAGTCTTGTTTCAAAGAGCTTTTCAACCGAACGGTTGATTTCCGCTTCGGTAACCTTGCCCTCGTTGTAAGCCTGCAGAATATAGGCATATGAACAGCCGCAGTTCACATCACAACCCTTTGTAAGCGCCAGCGCCGCAGATTCTATAAAGTCTGAAGTCACTTTATGATGCAAATGGAAATCCTGGATTGCCCAGCAGTCGGAAACGAAATAGCCGTCAAAGCCCCATTCCTCACGGAGAATACGCATAAGTTCAGTATTTGCACAGGCAGGCTCGCCGTTTACGCGGTTATATGCACCCATTACGCCCTGAACACCCGCTTTAACCAGCTTTTCAAAGGCGTAGAGATATGTTTCATATAAATCTTCGTCGCTTACCTCTGCGTCAAATTCGTGGCGAAGGTCCTCAGGACCGCTATGAACGGCAAAATGCTTTGCACAGGCGGCGGCAGTCATATACTCCCCGTCACCCTGTAAACCCTTCACGTATGCGACGCCCATAAGCGCGGTAAGATAAGGGTCCTCGCCGAAGGTTTCGTGGCCTCTGCCCCAGCGGGGGTCACGGAAAATATTGATATTGGGTGACCAGATGGTAAGTCCCTTGTAAATATCCCTGTCATTGTGCGCAGAGTATGCGTTGTATTTTGCTCTTGCTTCGATGGCTATGATTTCAGCGATACGCTCGGTAAGCTCTGTGTCAAAGGCCGCCGCAAGACCGATAGCCTGCGGGAACATTGTGGCTGTGCCTGCTCTCGCAAGACCGTGAAGACCCTCATTCCACCAGTTATAGGCAGGAATACCCAGTCTTTCAATTGCAGGGGAGTCAAAGCGCAGCTGACTGCACTTCTCCTCGATTGTCATTTCGGATACCATTTTCTTTGCACGCGCTTTAAAATCATTCATAATATGCTCACTTTCCTCCGAAAATTTCGGAAACCTTTTCTTCATCTGCGTTGGCGAAGGTTACCACATAGTCGTTTTCACAGTTTTCTCCGCCGTTTATATAATAATCCCTGAGTCTGCGTATTTTCATACCGCAGCTTTCGGCTTTGTTTATAAATTGCTCCGCATTTTCCTTTACTGTCACCGTAAAATGCAGACCGTCGCCGACTTCGTGTATTTTTATATTGTCTGAAGCTATGGCGGAGGTAATCTCCTCAAGGCTTCTGTATACATATTTCTTGATTCGGTTGACATGACGTTCAAAATAACCCTCACTTATAAATTTCGCAAGAGTGTACTGCTCAAATGCAGGAACAGGACAGCTGTAAAAACTCATTTTCTTCTGCCATAGCCTCATAAGGCTGTCGGGCAGACACATATAGCTGATACGCACAGAAGGCGCAAGAGTCTGGGAAAATGTGTTTATGTAAATTACCCGTCCGTTTGTCTCCATGCTGAAAATTGCAGGGACAGGAAGCCCTGTACGGCGGAATTCGCTGTCGTAATCGTCCTCGATTATATACCGACCGTCCTTTTCCTCTGCCCATTTCATAAGTTCACTTCGTCTTGCAATAGGCATGACCGCTCCAGAGGGGAAATGATGCGCAGGCGAAATATGCGCCACATCCACACCGCTTTCACGGAGCTTTTCAACGGAAACACCCTGTTCGTCCATATCAATTCCGCAGACGCTTACTCCGTTGAGGCGGTAAATCTTAACAGGCTTGTCATAGCAGGGATTTTCAACCCCGTAACGAAGCTCCCTGCCTGAAAGCTGGATTATAAGATTGTAAAGATACTCAGAGCCTGCACCGATTACTATATTTTCAGGGGATACACGCATATTGCGGCAACGATAAAGGTAGTCGGATATTGCCACTCTTAAATCATATACACCCTGACTTCCCACAGGCTTTAAAAGCCGCGTATCCTGCTCGGCAATAACTGTACGCATAAGCTTTGCCCAGACAGAAAAAGGGAACAATGCCGCCGCGCCAGAAAGGGGAGTATTATTCTGGGGTACAGGATTGTTTTTCGGGATTTCAGGCAGTATTTCGGATTCACCGCCGCCGCTGTACTGAATAAAATATCCGCTTCGCTGTACTGCGGTAATATACCCTTCCGCTATAAGCTGGGCAATTGCATTCTCCGCTGTGACAACGCTCACCCCGAACTGCTCAGCAATACTGCGCTTTGATACAAGCCGCTCACCCTTTTTGATTTTTCCCGAAAGTATATCTCTCTTTATTTCTTCATAAACCTCTTCGTAAAGGGTTTTACTGCGTTTCATGGTGTTCCTCCCGTCCGATATACTGGTATGACCATTATTAAAAAATAAACTGATCCGGTATTACCAGTATTATAACACACCCGCTGTGCAATTGCAATAGAAAAACCGAGGTTCCCCTCGGTTTTCTTCAGATTATTTCGGGTCAGTTGTAACGATTATCATATCACCGTCAACCTCACCTGTAAAAGTTGTGGCAGGTGGTGTTGTGGTGGTTGTGCTTGTTATAACTGTTGTAGTGGTCTCTGCGGCTTCAGGAGAGGTGATGGTTGTTGTAACAACATTAGTCTTATCCCCTGTAACAATTTCGGTTTTATCCCCTGTGGCAATTTCGGTCTTATCCGAATAAGTAGTAACCACATCTGTTTTATCCGGCATTGTTGTAATATCGGTCTTATCGTATATGATCTCTGTCTTATCAGCTACGGTTGTAATCGCAGTAGTTTCCACAGGCGTTTGTTCAGGCGTTGTTTCCGCAGTAGTGGTGCCTGTGGTTTCGCCGCCTGACGCACCGTATGTCTCAGCCGCATACACAAGGGCAATATACGCCGCATACAGTTCCTCGTAGCTCATTTCATAAAGGGCGGCAATCTCCGCTTTGGTAAGATATGTGCTGTTCTTTTCTATAACATCAAGCTTAAGCTCACCGTAAACAGAGAGATTGTAGATTTCCTCAAGGGTGAGGTTCTGTCTCATTTTTTCAAAAGCTGAGTTCGCATAGGGGTCTTCTGCATAAAGCACTACAGGAGTTACCGCCGAGGTCTTGGGTTCATAAATCTGCTTGCCTGTGTTGTCGATGTAGTAATCCTCAAAATAAATCATTTCCTCGACTGCCGCAAACTCAAAGCCGCTCTGCAGGAGTTCCGTAAGAATCTCAGGAAGCGCCTCGGTTGTATTCTCAAGGTCATTATGGAAAAGAAGAATAGAGCCTGATTCGGTTTTTGAAGTAATACGCTCGTAAATTGTATATGGGTCAGGGTCCTCCCAGTCTATGCTGTCCACTGACCACTGTATCACCTTCAGACCCATGCCCTCGATTGTAGTCATAACATTATCGTCGTACTCGCCGTAAGGTGAACGATAGAGCGTCGGTTCTTCTCCTGTAATCATCTTTATCTTCCGCGAGCATTCCCGTGTATCCTCAATGAGACTGTTTATGTTCATTCCTTCAACGTGGGGGTGGACATCGGAATGGTTCTGGACGGAATGGCCCGCATCATAGAATTTCTTTACGTCCTCGGGGTATTTATCGCAGAATTCGCCTGTAACAAAGAATGTCGCCTTCGCATTCGCCTTTTCAAGGATTGAGAGCAATTCATCCGTGTTGGAATTACCCCAGGCGCAGTCAAAGGTCAGCGCGATTTTATTATCCCCTCTGTCAACACAGTATATGGGAAGCTTTACCTCGTCTGCACTTGCCGTTACTGCATTGAATACAGCAAAGATAATTATCGCAACCACAAGTAAACCGAATAAAATAACCGATATAACCCTCAGAATCTGTTTTTTCGTCATTGTATACACTACCATATCAATCTTTTCCTTTCGGGATTTCTGATTGATTATATGCGGCTTGTTCCGATATAATGACAAGTTGTGCGAAAAAATAATCCCGCGGTTTTTACTCCGAGGGATTATTTCATTATTATAAAATATATATTTCACCTGTTACAGCTTATCAGAACTTTGCAAAAGGCAGGAGCCTGAGGCGGCGCTTCGCCGCTCTGTGTATCTATCCGCACCTTTATCTACCCTGCCGTTTCACCTGTTACGGTCAGCAGAACTTTGCAAAAGGCAGGAACTTGGGGCGGCGCTTCGCCGCTACATCCATGATACGCTGTTGTCGCCTATAGTCAGAACGTATACATCACAGAACTGTGCACCCCAGCGACATGCTTCATCATAATATTCTGAAGTTACGCCCATAAATACATCGGCTACAACCTCAGTAAGGTCGCCTGTATCCGCCGCAATTGCGTAGCCGTAAACACGCTTGCCGTCCTTGGAGCAGATATAAAGCTCAGAACCAAAGGGGATGACATCAGGGTTTACCGCAACCGTGCCGACACCCAACGTTCTTCCGCTGTATGTTCCTGCGCCTTCGGGGGCTGTATACGCAGTTACCTTTCCGCTTACCATATAAGCATAGTCAGTAGGTATGCCGTTTTCAAGGCGGAAGCTTCCGATACGCTTGCTATAGGGTACGCTTGTAGCTGTACCTACGGTTATCACTTCATCTACGGGATTAATGGTAGTTGTATCTGTCACAACACTTGACACAACCTCGCCGTTTACAAGCTTCTCGTAATAAGTAGTGGAAACCGAACCAGGCTCTCCCTCCCGGGAAATGAATTCATGGCCTATTTCATAAAGCGTGCTTTCCTCATAAACTGTGTTGTATCCGATGGGTGTTACCCTCGTAGTTTCCATATAGATAACACGGTCGATTACAATTTCCATGTCGCTCTCGACAGCCGTATCAAAAGGGATATTTATCTCGTCATTTTCGCCTACAGTGATTCCCTCGGCATTGAGCAATTCAGCTACAGTAATTCCTGATGCTGTTGTTTCAATTGTTATGCCGTCTGTGTGAATCGTTACATTATGAGCAGGAGTCATTCCCGTAAGAAGCATTTCGGCGGCAATGAAAACGCTCATGGTTACAGCAGCAGAAGCTCTTGTTCTTTTTATAAATCTGTATTTTTTTGTTTCTGAAATCATTTTCTGAAATAAGTTTCTGAACAATTTTTTCATTTCGCACCTCCATCTTCCATTAGTATTGTCATGCTTGGGTTATTATAACCATATTTCCTTGTTATGTCAAATAAATTTTATTGTTGAAACTTGTTGACTTTGCACAACAGAGATTGCTTTTTCTACTTTTTCAGCCCTTAAAAACCCGATTTTTCCGCTATTTTAAAGGATTTTATACAATTTGTAATATAATGTTCGGTAAGTTTGCCAAAATGTAAAAAATATGGCTGAAAAGGCTCTGTAGAGCCTTTTCAGCCTGTTTTACCAATTTCGTGAATTAAGATTATCTACGAATTGCCGCATTTCCTGTTTTGTCGTTATGCTACGGCTTTCCTCAATGACCTTGCTTCTGTGCTCCGATGAAAGCTGTGCGAATTTTTCCAGAGCACTGCTGTTCATTGCAAGAGCGTATCCAAGCCCGATGGGAACTTCGGGCCGCGAATTCTTATCATGCATATTCATCATCCTTTCGGAAATATAATATGCACATTTCAATGCTTTATACAAGAGAAAAACCCCTGCAAAGCAGAGGTTTTTCATATAAACAGTAATTAAATTACTTTCTCTTCTTGGAAACGAGAACTGCACCAGCAGCAACGATTGCAAGACCAGCAACAACTGCTACGTCTTCAACGCCTGTGTCAGGAGAGCCCTTGGAAGAATCTGTGGAAGCTTCAACGTCACCAGCAGCAGGAGCGTCTGTTGCATCATCAGCAGGAGCAGAAGCAGCACCGCCGAGTGTGGGGTTGCCATAGAAGTCAAAGCTGATCATGAGGTTGCCAGCATCGTCATAGCAAGAGCAATCGATTACCTTGTAATCGTTCATTGCATCGCCCCATTCCTGAAGACCGATCTGTACGCAGTCAGACTTAGCAAGGAATCTTTCTTCGGGAGCAAGTGTCTTGGAAACCATGTATGTGTAGTCGCCAACCTTTACAGTCTGGCATTCCTTTTCAGGAGCAAGTGTTTCAAGACCGAGATCAGGGTCGGAAACGCCCCACCATTCGTTAGAAGGCCAGTTGTAGTCTGCCCATTCATCATCTGTGAACTGAGAACCATTGCAGGATGTGATTACGGAACCGCCGCAGCCGCCTTCGAACCAGTCTCTGGATTCGCCTTCAGCAACTTCGAATGTAACGTCGATACGTGCGATAGCTGTTACATCCAGGCCGTAGTCTGTAGCGGGCTTACCTTCAGCTTCGCTACCGATGTTGTAAACCTGTACGAGCCAGTTACCAGCTGTGGATGCACCGGGATGTGCTTCATCAGCGGAAGGGAACATAAGTGTTGCGCCAGCAGTAGCTGTTAAAGCGGAAGCTGCAATAGCGGAAGCTGCAATACCTGCAAAAATCTTGTTTAACTTCATTTTGAGTATCCTCCTAAAAATTCGTTTAAATCTGGTTATCTTATAGTGCAAGATAACTTTATATTATTTTAACATTATTTGCTGTATCCGTCAATATGCAAATTGCCTAAATCATAATGCACAATTATAGTAATTTCGATTAAACTAATAAAGTAAAAAATAACAAAAACAGGTAAAAAAGAAAATCCCCGTTAAAACGAGGATTTCCCTTTATTTAAGTAGAAATTACTTTCTCTTCTTGGAAACGAGAACTGCACCAGCAGCAACGATTGCAAGACCAGCAACAACTGCTACGTCTTCAACGCCTGTGTCAGGAGAGCCCTTGGAAGA
>JAZSFL010000044.1:0-9868 GCA_045532185.1 Ruminiclostridium sp. | reverse complement strand
CATTTTGCGCTGCGTTGCAGCGCAAAATGCGTCTATGTCGCCGCCGATGGCGGCGCCGCAAAAAAACAGGCGACCGCAGGTCGCCTGTTTTTATTACATTTCCTTTAAAACACTTCTGTAATCCCACACATAAATCACGCCAGAAATAACCGTAAGTGCTGTGCAGAGATACATTAAAATATCGCTTATAAGCTGAGTGATTTCAGGGGTGAATAAAGCAACTCCGAAATCGCCCAGAGCGTGTAAAACAAGAATCACACAGATAGCAACCATGGTGGAAGCGGTCTTCAGCTTACCCCAGATATTTGCGGCAATAACAATCTTTTCCTTACTGCCTGCCGCTACAAGTCTGATACCCGAAACCATGAATTCTCTTGCCACAATCACCCACACCAGCCATGCCGCGGTGTAGCCAAGTTCAACCATGCAGATAAGCGCGCCCACAACCAGCACCTTATCAGCCAGTGGGTCAAGGAATTTGCCGAAATCGGTAACCATATTGTATTTTCGTGCAATCTTGCCGTCAAGCATATCCGTAAGACTTGCAACAGCAAAGATAATCAGTGCGATTAAATGCTGAGAAAAAGCCATTGCCAGAACAAAAAAGGGAACGAGTATAACTCGGAACATTGTAAGTTTATTTGCCAGATTCATAAAATTCATACCTTTCTGTTATTGTTTTCTATGTTTCAGGAAATAACCTCACCCAGTAAATTGTTATCAAGATTATCTGTAATTCTGACTTTCACGAAATCGCCCAGAGCAAGCTTCTTTTCGCTTGTAAAGTACATCATTCCGTCGATTTCGGGAGCATATGAAGCGTCGCGTCCGAAGAACATCTCCGAATATCTGTCATAGCCTTCAACAACCGCCTCGGTTTCTGTACCGATTCTGTCGTTGCAGTAGTCGCCCACTCTTACATCCTGCTGTTCCATAATGATTTCAGCACGGTGTTCCTTTTCTGCGTCGGCAACCTGATTGGGGAAATCTGCCGCAGGAGTTCCGTCCTCCTGAGAGTACGCGAAACATCCCACACGTTCAAACTTAACCTCGTGTGCAAACTCGGCAAGTTCTGTGAACTGTGCCTCTGTTTCACCCGGGAAACCTGTGATAAAGGTGGTTCTGAGAGTGATTCCCGGTACATTTTCACGGATTTTCTTTATAAGGTCAGTAAGCCACTGCCTGTCGCCCGTGCGGTTCATGTCCTTCAGGATGTCGCCGTCGCAGTGCTGTAAGGGCAGGTCCATATATTTGCAGACTTTATCCTGCTTCGCCATTGTATCAAGAAGCTCATCCGTCACTCTTTCAGGATAGCAGTAGAGCATTCTTATCCACTTCACATCAAGTTCGCAAAGCTTGTCGAGAAGCTCGGGGAGCATAATCTTTCCGTATAAGTCCTCGCCGTAACGGGTAGTATCCTGAGCCACGAGAATAAGCTCCTTGACGCCGTTTTTAACAAGACCTTCCGCTTCCGCTACAATATTTTCCATTGTACGGCTTCTGAATCTGCCTCTTATCTGAGGAATTGCGCAGTATGTACAGCAGTTATCACAGCCGTCAGCAATTCTCAGGTATGCGTAATGAGGGAGAGTGGACTGGAGTCTGTCACCGTCCATTGTATGATTTTCGATTTCGCCGAAATCAATAACACGCTCGTCTTTTAAGACTCTTTCGATAGCTTCGATAATGTCCTGATTTTTGCCGAGGCCCAGAACACCGTCAATTTCAGGGAATTCCTCATCCATCTGCTGCTGGTAACGCTGAGCGAGACAGCCTGTAACGATGATTTTCTTGTTGATACCGTCATTCTTGCGGCTGATAGCTTCGAAGATTTCTTCGATAGCCTCTTCCTTTGCGCTCTGGATAAAGCCGCAGGTATTTATTACAACAACATCGGCAAGTCCTGCTTCTTCTACGATTTTATAACCTGCCTTGTGTATTTTTGCCAGCATCATTTCTGCGTCGCACTGGTTCTTGGGACAGCCCAGAGAAACCACGCCGACTTTGATTCTTTCGTCCATCTGACCATTTCCTTTCGTTATTGATGAAAAATGAAGAACGAATGATGAATAATTAAGGTATCGCCGTATGGCGATAATATTTTAAATCCGTCTGCAAAGCGGACACAATAATCATTCATCTTTCACCATTCATCATCCGGTTCAGCGATTTCCCGTATACGGGAAATCGCTGTTTTTATATCCTCATAGCCATAGCCCCGCCTTGCCAGTGCCGCCATGACCTTCTGCATTTCCTTCATACCCTCTGTGCCGTCAACGGACAGCTTATCTATATATTTTTTCTCTATGATTGCTGTTATTTCCTCCACCATATCATCGGAGGAATAGCGGCTGAGGGCCTCGTCCGCCAGCGACGGACCAAGCCCTTTCTGTATCATCATCATTTTAGCACGGCTTTTGCCGTATCTGCGCACCTCGACAAACTTTTTCGCAAGCTTTTCGGCATATTTCCTGTCGTCAAGGTAGCCGTACTCTGCCATCTGCCTGACAGCTTCCTCGCAGGTTTCTCTGCTGTAATTCTTCAGCAGCTTGTCAAGCAGTTCCCTGCGGCTGTAATCCCTGCCGCCCAGGAGATACATTGCGCGTTTTTTTGCTGTTTCAAGTTCGGATGCCATTTATTAACCCATTTCGTCAATTGAAAATTCTTCAAAGTCATCGTCCGCGTCAACGACAACACTCTTCTTTGCCTTTGACTTCTTGGGAGCAGGCTTTTCCTCTGCCTTTTCTACCTTTGCGGGAGCTTCGGCAACAGGAGTGTCTTCCTCGGCTTCTGCACCCTCAGGCAGCATATCGTTATTTATCTGCTGGGAATTTGCGAGAATCTTCTCTTCGATTTCAAGGCGGATATCCTCATTTTCTTCAAGGAACTTCTTGGTGTTTTCCCTGCCCTGTCCGATACGCATGTCGTTGAAGCTGAACCATGCGCCCGACTTCTTGATGATGTCAAGCTCGGTTGCGTAGTCAACAAGCTCGCCCATTCTCGAAATACCGTGGCCGAAAATCATATCGAATTCACAGGTCTTGAAAGGCGGAGCAACCTTATTCTTTATAACCTTGCACTTGGTACGTGCGCCGATAGTCTCGCCGTCATCCTTGATAGCTTCGCCCTTTCTTACTTCAATTCTTACGGAAGAATAGAACTTGAGCGCGCGGCCGCCGGGGGTTGTTTCGGGGTTGCCGAACATTATACCGATTTTTTCACGGATCTGGTTGATAAAGATTGCAACTGTGTTGGATTTTGCAATAACCGCGGTAAGCTTCTTCATAGCCGAGGACATAAGCCTTGCCTGAACGCCTACAAAGCTGTCGCCCATATCGCCGTCGATTTCCGCCTTTGTTACCATAGCGGCTACCGAGTCGAGAACGATAATGTCGATTGCGCCCGAACGTACAAGGGTTTCCATAATGTCGAGAGCTTCTTCACCTGTATCGGGCTGGGATACGATAAGCTGGTCAACGTCAACGCCCAGAGCCTTTGCATAAACAGGGTCAAGTGCGTGTTCAACGTCCACGAAAGCGGCAATACCGCCTCTTTTCTGAGCTTCGGCAATTGCGTGGAGTGTAACGGTAGTCTTACCGCCGGATTCAGGTCCGAAGATTTCGATGATTCTGCCCTTGGGAAGGCCGCCGATACCCAGTGCCATATCAAGACCGATAGAGCCTGTGGGAAGCGCTTCAACATCGAGAGTTGTCTTTTCGCCCATTCTCATAACCGAGCCTGCGCCGAACTGCTTTTCAATCTGTGCGATTGCCGCGTCAAGGGCTTTTCTTTTTTCTTCGCTTGTTACAGGTCTTTCAAGTGTTTTCTTGGATGAAGATTTAGCCATTATTCAAAATTCCTTTCTGTTTGTTTTTACAATTGCATTTTATCACTGATTAAGTCCCAAAAACAGGACAGAAATTCATACATCTGCCTTATCCGACGGATTTTCTGATTTCTTCGGTAAGATCCGCGGCAAGATCCCCTGCCAGGTCGAAATCAAAATCATTTACTGCTGCCCCGATGTCTGCCAGCAGATTGTCGTAGTCTTTTCCGTAGCTTTTGCCGCTGAGGGTGTTCAGGATTTCTGAGCAGAGGCTGTAATCCATGTCCTCGGTGGCTGCGGAGATCCTTTCAATTTCAGGCAGCAGCACGGACAGGTCGCCCATTTCGGGGGCCTTGCCGCTGACCTTTTCGGTAAGCTTCGTTATTTCAGCCGCAAAGCGGTCAAATTCCTCAACAAATTCGCTGTTGTGGGAAAGGATGAATGCCTCGTCCCCTCTTTTTCCTGCCATTTCCAGCTCGTATGCCTTCATTCCCAGATTTTCCGCGCCGATATTTCTCAGTGCGCCCTTGAGTCCGTGAACGTAGATTGTATAATTGTGCCAGTCCTTTGAAGCAAAGGCACTGTCAAGCTTTTTGCGCGAGGGTGAATTTGCTGTGGTGAGCAGGATGTCTGCCAGCAGGTCGGATTTTCCTCCGCACTGGGACACCAGGAAATCAATATTAAGCTCTTCCATTTCCGAGAGCTTCACAAGAAGCTCTGAGGGTTTTTGTTCCTGGGGAGAAACATCCGATTTTTCGGAAATTCGTTTTTCAGCAGGAATAAAGCGGGAAAGAATACGGTTAAGCTCGCTCATTTCAATAGGCTTGCCCAGGAAGTCGTCCATTCCCGACTCTCTGAACATTTCTGCCGCACCGCTGATAACATTTGCGGTAAGGGCGACGATAACAAGCTTGCGGTATTTTCCGCCGAGACTGCGGATTGCCTGAGTGGTTTCGATGCCGTCCAGTTCGGGCATCATATGGTCCATAAAAACAATATCATAATCGGTCTGCTGCACCATTCTGAGTGCCATAATACCGCTGTCTGCGGTATCGACCTGAGGATTGTAAAGAGAGATGAGGCGCTGGGCAACCAGCAGGTTCGCCCTGTTGTCGTCAACAATAAGAATCTTTGCTTCAGGCGCAGAGAAGCGTCGTATGCGGTTCTGAGGCTGTCCTTCCGCGGAAAGCTCGGGTGTGCCGAAAATCACAAGCAGCGAAATAATTGTCACAGGGCGGTAAATTCTGCGAAGACTCCTTTCGTCGTCGATGTGTTCTCCCGGCTCGGTAATAACAGTAATTCTATCGGCATAATCCGATAATTTTTCCTTTGCGCCGCGGTATTCTTCGTAATCTATGATAATTTCAGTGTAGTTTTCAAGTTCTTCCGTGGGAATAAGGTCAATGCTTCCGCTGCTGCCGAAGCCGATACCCAGAGAGCGGAGCTCTGCGGCAACCGCTTTAAGCTGTTCCTTGTTGCGGATACAAAGAAGAGCATTTTTATCTTCGCGGTTTTCAATGCTGATACAGCTGCGGAAGTCTTTTACCTGCTGGGGAATTTCAACGGTAAATATACTGCCTGCGCCGTAAACGCTGTTCACCTTTATAGTTCCGCCCATCATTTCCGTAAGAGATTTACAGATGGCAAGACCGAGACCTGTACCTTCGATATTGCGGTTACGCTTGGTATCCGCACGCTCAAACTCGTTGAACAGGCGGTTTATATCTGCCTGCTTGATGCCGATACCCGTATCCTTTACGCTGAATCGGAGCATTACCATATCGGGCGCGGTTTTTTCTGCGTCGACGGAAACGGTGATACTTCCGTGGCGGGTGTATTTTATGGCATTTCCCGCAAGATTAAGCACTATCTGCTTGATTCTGCGTTCGTCGCCTGTCATAGTAGTGGGAACTGATGGGTCGATACAGGTTATAAGCTGCACCGAGTCGTTATTCATACGGACGGTAATGATATTGCAGATATCGTTCACGACTGAAAGCAGATTATAATCCGTAGGATTAAGTTCAGCCTTACCCGATTCGATTTTGGAAAAGTCCAGAATATCATTGATGATATTCAGCAGGTTTGTGCCTGCGTCACGTATATTGCCCAGATAGCTTCTGACCTGAGGGGAAACATCTTCTCTCAGTGCAAGCTCCGTCATGCCCATAATGGAATTCATAGGAGTGCGTATTTCGTGGCTGGTGTTTGCAAGGAACTCTGTCTTTACCTTTGCGGCAGCCTCTGCCTCGCTTCTTTTCGCTTCAACTATCTGAAGAAGAGTGGTATTGTTGCGGTTTTTCTGCTGTGCAAACAGGAACAGCTGCTTATCGCGCTCTACAAGGCTTGTAAGTGCAAAATGAGTAGAGAGGACACACGCAGGAATCAGGAGAAGTTCGGATAATGATTTTACCATTTCTTCCAGCACAGGGCTGTCCAGATTTATGAAATAGCACATTGTTGAAAGGGTGATACCGAGAATTGTATCAAACAGGATAAGCCGCTCGTTTCGGAACATCGCCGTAAGGCAATGAGTGGTTATGTAAATGAGAAGCGGAATTGTGAACGTGCCCGAACAAATGGAAAAGAGGGCGCACAATCCTGCTGACGAAGCAGCAAACCAGTACTGATAGACGCTGCGTGGTATCTTTTTGCAGAAAAACAGAAAAGAGCCAATGACAAGCACACCGGGATAACAGAGAGAAGCAATAAGCGGGAAGTTGATGATTCTCGTCATGAAGAACATGAAAATAAGGTATGCCACAGAAAGCCAGTAGGTGCTTTGTTCCGCGTGGCGGCGGACTCTGGCGGTGTCCTTATCTGAGTCGTAAATGCTTCTGTGTTTCTTTTCCATACTCTGCATTTCCTTTATCTCTTGACTTTAATCCCAGTTTTTGGTAAGCTATATACAGCAAAATATTTGTATATATAATTATACCATATTATAATAAAAAAAACAACTGTTTTTCGAATTTTAACCATGGGAGGGTACAATGAAGCATATTTTCATGATAAACCCCATAGCAGGCGGCAAGGACAGGTCCGAGGAAATACGCAGGGAAGCAGAGGAAATCTGCGGTCAGCTGGGACATGAATGCCTGTTTTTTATTGTGGAGCACGAGGGCAACGAAGCCCAGATAACTGAAAAGGTATGCGATGCATTCCGCGGAGAAAAAATACGTCTTTATGCCTGCGGCGGTTCAGGCACTTTCCAGCGCATAATAGAGGCTGCAAAGCGCTTCAGGGATGTTGAACTGGCGGTTTATCCCTGCGGCTTCACCAATGATATTCTTAAATGCTTCAAGGACAGAGAGCCTTTCTACAAGCTCAAGAATATAATTATGGGTGAGCCCCTTGTAATAGATGTGGCGGAGTTTGACGGCATACGTTTCAGCAATGCTCTGTCTATCGGAATGACCGCCCGTATTATCGGCGATATTGACAATTACGCTTTCATCACAAAATTCCACCGTAACTTTCCCTACTGGTTTTCTTCAATCGTTGACGTGCTGACCAAGCATGCAATTTCATATGAAATCGACATTGACGGAGTGGATTACAGCGGCAGGTATCTGCTGGTAAGTGCATTCAACGGCTGCGTCTACGGCGGCAATATCTCTCCTGCAAAGAATGCGAAGCCGGATGACGGCTATCTTGATTTCGTATTGTTCAGGAAGGTGGGCACAATAGAAGCAATGACCTGCATAGGTGCGTTCTGTAACGGTGATACTGAGAAGCTGGGCGACAGAATGATAGTTGTGCGTGGTCGGAAAATGAAAATCCGTCAGATTGACGCAAAGGAAATGACCTGCAATATCGACGGAGAATTCTACAAGACCTCAGGCACGACTGAAATTTCCATAAAGAAGAACGGAATGAAGATTATAGTTCCCAAGGGAACAGAGTTCAGATAATAAAAAATCCCGCCTTCAGGCGGATGCCCGTATAGAAGTTTTATACATGTTGTTGAGGAAAAACCTTTTGAAAAAGGTTTTTCCTCAAACTCCTTTCCTAAAACTTTCAGTTTAAATTTCAGTCCCATAGGGTATACCCTATGGGACTGAAATTTATATTAAAAGTCTTTGGAAGGGGGCACGGAGGAAAACTTTCTACAGAAAGATTTCCCCCGATAATACATATAAAGCTTTTATATGAGTACCGCCCTTTCGGCGGGATTTTTTATTATAAGGTAAATGTACCGATATTCTGAGCCTTGCGCCAGTCGATATATTCTTCGTAGGTACCGATTTTGTCGAAACAGCCGTGTTCGTTGATTTCGATGATTCTGTTTGCAACAGTCTGCACGATTTCGTGGTCGTGGGAAGCGAAGAGAACGTTGCCCTTGAAGTCGCGTAAGCCGTTGTTTACAGCGGTGATACTTTCGAGGTCCAGATGGTTTGTAGGTCTGTCAAGTACGAGGCAGTTGGACTGGAACAGCATCATTCTTGAGAACATACATCTTACCTTCTCACCACCCGAAAGGACATTTACAGGCTTGAAGATATCGTCGCCCGAGAAAAGCATTCTGCCGAGGAAGCCGCGGAGATATGTTTCGGTAACGTCTGTGGAATACTGTCTTATCCAGTCGAGAATTGACATTGTGCAGCCAACGAAGAAGTGGTCGGAGTCGATGGGGAAATAGCTTGTGGTAATAGTGCTTCCCCACTTGTAAGAACCTGCGTCGGGTTCCATTTCGCCCATGATAATTTTGAAAAGTGTAGTGATTGCGATTTCGCTTTCACCAAGGAACGCAATCTTGTCGCCCTTACCTACAGTAAAGGAAACATCGTCCAGCACCTTTACGCCGTCAACAGTCTTGGTAAGACCGGAAACCTGCAGGATATCCTTGCCGGCTTCTCTTTCCATATCGAAGCCGATAAAGGGATAACGGCGGCTGGAAGCGGGCATTTCTTCAACGGTAAGCTTGTCTAAAAGCTTACGTCTTGAGGTGGCCTGCTTGGATTTGGACTTGTTGGCGGAGAATCGCTGAATGAACATCTGGAGTTCCTTGATTTTTTCCTCGTTCTTCTTGTTCTGCTGCTTGATCATGCGCTGGATAAGCTGTGAGGATTCATACCAGAACTCGTAGTTACCAACGTACATCTTGATTTTGTTGTAGTCAATGTCGACAATATGAGTACATACATTATTAAGGAAGTGACGGTCATGGGATACAACGATAACGGAACCGAAATATTCCGCAAGGAAGTCTTCCAGCCATGCGATAGCGTCAATATCAAGGTGGTTTGTAGGCTCGTCCATGAGGATAATGTCAGGATTTCCGAAAAGTGCCTGAGCTAGGAGAACCTTAACCTTTTCGTTACCTGAAAGGCTTGCCATGGAGCTGTACATGATGCTTTCGTCAAGGCCGAGACCCTGAATCAGCTTTGCGGCGTCGCTTTCAGCTTCCCAGCCGTTGAGCTCTGCGAACTCGGCTTCAAGTTCACTTGCCTTGTTGCCGTCTTCTTCGGTGAAGTCTTCCTTTGCGTAAAGGGCTTCCTTCTCCTGCATTACTTCATAAAGGCGCTTGTTGCCCATGATAACCGTTTCCTGAACGGTGTATTCGTCAAATTCAAAGTGGTCCTGCTTCAGTACGGACATTCTCAAATCCTTGGGGATTGTAACACTGCCTGTTGTGGGTTCAAGCTCGCCGCTTAAAATCTTTAAGAATGTAGATTTACCTGCGCCGTTTGCACCGATAACGCCGTAGCAGTTGCCGGGGGTGAATAAAAGGTCTACGTCCTTAAAAAGAGTAGAGCCGCCGAACTGTAAGCTTAAATTCGATACTGTAATCATATGAATAATCCTTTCCTATGCTTTTTTCACAATCACTAAATAGTATAACATATAAAGGGGCGGAAATCAAACGATTTATTTCACAAAACCGCCGTGATTATGCGGTTTTATCTTGTTTATTATGCCCTTTTACAGGGTGGTGCAGGCATATAACGGGGGCGCGCCGCGCCAATTTGCGGAGCAAATTGTGTCCGTGCGGCACTCCCTTCGGCGGAGCCGCACGGCTCGTTCGGCGACCATCTCCCC